>NZ_CP049703.1:2288333-2962500 GCF_003688615.2 Parageobacillus toebii NBRC 107807
TTTCTGATGTTTTTCATTTAGCCAAGCTACTATATATTAAACGTTTTTTTACTGAAAGGTGCCTTTTTATCAATAATTAGGCTCGAAAACCTGGGGATGGACATGAGGTTCAATTTGAACAATGAATATGCATGGTCTTACAAAACAGAAGTCTTATTCCGATTTTTTAGGTTATATTCTCGTTTTTTCTTGGCAAGCAATCTATGATGGTGGTCTACTGGCAGATACAGTAGACCATTTTTTATTTAGTTTTAAATAAGCGTACTTAGGCACAATGCTCAGAACATTGCGGCAGATGTTGTGCTTCATTCATTTTCAGATGGGAAATGGCACAAACCTTTCACATCTGATTGCCGTATCATGTCTTAAAATCTGTTTAATGCCGGGTCGTATAAATAGGCTCCCGCCCAATATACAGTAACCACATCACAATCGCATGTATACAATATTACACACCGAGAAAATGAGGAAGAGAGGAAACGTATATGAAATGGCTTTATCTAAACGAGATTGTTGCTCAAATTGGCGGGTCATTGGTGCAAGGAACGGGAAATCCTCTCATTAAGAATGTGGTAACGAAACGCTATAAGGTAGATAATCATACACTGCTCATTGATTTATATACAAAAAGAAAAATCCGCTCCAAGCTGTTTCAAAAATATAAACCTATTGTTGTTGTAACGGAAAAGCCACAAGACTTTAACCATCTTGGCGATGATGTGATTGTCATAAAAGTAGAAGATGTAGATGAGGCCTATTGGAAGTTCATTGATTATTACCGCAGCCTTTTTGATATCCCCATTATAGGGGTAACAGGAACCTGCGGTAAAACAACAACAAAAGAAATGATTAAACATATTCTTGAAAAACGTTATAAAGTCCAAGCTACTTATAAGAGTTTCAACGGCGGTCATCGAAATCATCGTTATCTTCTTGGAATTGATGAGACAACAGGAGCAGCCGTGATTGAAATGGGCGTAGACTCCCCAGGGGATATCACTTTTTATATAAAATATTTTCGCCCACAGATAAGGATTTTGTTAAACATTGACGTGTATCATTTGGTGGGATGTAAAACTCCGGAACGTTATCTGGAGGCGAAAGCGGAAATCCTGCATGATTTAGATCCGGTGAACGGAACTCTCATCATAAATGCGGATGACGAGAACATCAAAAAAATTGATGTGAGTAAATTCCGCAACATCATTCTCTATTTCGGCTTCAGCGACGGATGCGATTTTCAAGCAACGGATGTTGCCTATGACCGAGGAGGTATGAGGTTTACGCTCCGTCATCAAAATCAAACCTATCCCGTCTTTGTGCCAGGGTATGGCAAACATAACGTGTATAATGCGCTTGCCGCCATCGCAGCGGTGTGGAGTGCAGGGGTGGATATAAAGGAAGCGTGCGAGCGATTGGCGTCGTTCAATCAAGTAATCGAACATTTGGAGTTCCATTCCGGGCTCGGTGGTTGCACCGTCATTGACGATACATGGAATGTAACTCCTCTTTCTATGGCAAACGCTCTTCAAGTAATGAAAGAAATTGCCGGTTCCAAAACGAAAATCGCTCTTTTAGGATATATGCCCCAGTTAGGGGATGGAGAGTATGCACGGCAAGAGTATGCCAAGATGGGAGAGAAAGTAATCGAAACACAAGTGGATTTTCTCATTGTGGTGGGGGATGAAGCGAAAGAAATCGGAAGAAAAGCCCTAGAACTCGGGATGGATCCAAGTAAAGTTTATTTTTCCAACAGCGGGACGGAAATCTATGAGATTCTTCACCCTCTTTTAAACGAGGAAGCGATCGTGCTTCTCAAGATCCCTCACCGTGTCATGGTTCAGGACTCATTTAAAGAACTAAAGGCGAAAATCATCGTTTCATGAATAAAGGGGAGAATGCGCATGAAAAGTTTATATCTCCAGGAAATTCTTGCGGTGATAGGCGGTACTGTCATACAAGGATCCGGCAATCCCTTGATACAAAATGTCGTCTATCGACCCAAAAAAATGAAAGACCAAACGATGCTGTTTTACCGTTACAACGATATGAAAATTGACAGGAAATTATTTCAAAAGTACAAATCGGTCGTCGTTGTTACAGATAATCCTGATTATTTCCAAGATATAGGTAAGGATGTCATGATTATTAAAGTACCAAATATAGAGGAGGCCTATTGGAAGTTTGTTAACTATTATCGCCATCTTTTTGACATCCCGATTATCGGCATCACTGGTACCTGTGGCAAGACAACGACCAAAGAAATGGTAAAGCATATATTAAGAAAATATTATAAAGTCCAATCCACCTTTCTCAGCAATAATCAAAGATCCCTTAATTTAAAGTATTTGCTCGGTATTGATGATGAGACACAAGCAGCTGTTTTTGAAATGCCTGTTGCTTCCCCAGGTTATTTGGCCAACACCATTCAATATTTCCAACCCCAAATCAGAGTCTTGTTAAACATTGATGTCTACCATTTAAAGGATTGCAAAACACCGGAAGCCTATATGAAGGCGAAAGCCGAAATCATAAACGGATTAGATCCGAAGACAGGGATTATCATCTTAAACGCTGATGACAGTAACATAAAAAAGGTTCTCGATGTTAGCGGATTTCAACAGGTCATCTATTTTGGCTTCAGTGACGGATGCCATTTTCAAGCCAAAGATGTCCGCTACGTGGATGGCAGAATGCAGTTCACTCTTAAGCACCAAGATCAAACTTACGAGGTTTTTGTACCGGGTTACGGCAAGCCTAATGTATACAACGCCCTTGCTTCTATCGCGGCCGCATCTAGCGCGGGCATGAGTGTAGAGGAATGTTGCGAACGATTGGCATCGTTTGAACAGATGAAAGAACATCTGCAATTCCGTCACGGAGCAGGCGGATGCACCATCATTGACGATACATGGAATGCAGCTCCTCTTTCCATGGCGTCCGCACTTGAAGTACTTCAAGAAACCTCCGGCTCGAAAACGAAGATCGCGATTTTGGGATATATGCCCCAGCTTGGGGAGAGTGAATTTGCAAGGCAACAATACGCGAGGATAGGCGAAAAAGTGGTGGAAACACAGGTTGACTACCTGTTTGTCGTGGGGGATGAAGCGAAGGAAATCGGAAGAAAAGCTCTAGAACTCGGAATGGATCCAAGCAACGTTTATTTTTGCAGCAGCGGAACGGAAATCTATCAAATCCTTAAGCCTTTTTTAAACCAGGACTCTGTCGTGCTTCTTAAAATCCCTCATCGCGTCATGGTTCAGGACTCCTTCCAAAAGTTAAAACGGGCAATAATGCCTTAACTCAAATTTCATGCGATATCAAAAAATGAAATTTTATAAATGAAAGGGATCGGCGATGAAAAAGACAACTCAGTTAAGAAATCTAATCAATTCTAATTCATTGGAATTTATCATGGAGGCTCACAATGGATTGTCGGCGAAAATTGTGGAAGAGGCCGGATTTAAAGGAATTTGGGCGAGTGGACTATCTATTTCCGCTTCCATGGGAGTAAGAGACAACAACGAAGCTTCATGGACACAGGTGCTGGAAGTTTTGGAGTTTATGAGCGATGCTACGTCCATACCGATTTTGCTGGACGGGGATACCGGCTACGGAAACTTCAATAATGCCCGGCGTCTTGTAAAAAAATTAGAATCAAGGCAAATTGCCGGTGTCTGTATAGAAGACAAATTATTTCCGAAAACCAATTCTTTTATCAGCGGAGAAGCACAACCGCTTGCGGATATCGAAGAGTTTTGCGGGAAAATCAAAGCGATGAAGGAGAGCCAGACTGACGATGACTTTGTTGTCGTTGCGAGAGTGGAAGCCTTTATCGCAGGCTGGGGGCTCAGAGAGGCGCTTCGCCGCGCCGAGGCTTATCGTCAGGCGGGGGCCGACGCGATTTTGATACACAGCAAGAGAAACGATGCTGCGGAGATCGAAGCATTTATGAAAGAATGGGGCAACAGACTTCCAGTCGTGATTGTACCGACAAAGTATTATTCCGTTCCAACGCAGAAGTTTAGAGAATTGGGTGTTAGCCTCGTGATTTGGGCCAATCATAATCTAAGGGCAGCGATCAAGGCGATGCAGGAAACGAGCCGGCAAATTCGTCAAGAACAAAGCCTTGTGAATATAGAGCCTAACGTTGTTTCCGTGAACGAAGTGTTCAGGCTTCAGGGAGTAGATGAATTGAAACAAGCCGAAAAAAGATATCTTCCGGCTTCCGGAAAGAACGTGAATGCCATTATATTGGCGGCGAGCAGAGGCGATATGGATGAGCTTACTGCAGAGATTCCAAAGACTCTGCTTGAGGTAGGAGGAAAATCCCTGCTCGCGACGCAAATTGATGAATTTAATAAGGTTGGCATCAAAGATATTTGCGTGGTTAGAGGCTTTGCCAAAGATAAGGTTGCCGCAGCGAATTTTTCGGTTATTGACAATGATTTGTTTGCAGAAACGAAAGAACTTTACTCCTTATATCTAGCCAAGGACAAAATTAAAGAGAATACTGTGATCAGCTATGGAGATATTATTTTCAAAAACTATATCCTCAACGATCTTCTGAACGATATGAACGACATTACCCTCATTGTTGACGCTGATGTAGAAACGATCAGTCATGATAAAGACCTCGTATCCACCGATACACCTTATTCTAAAAAACTTTACTCCAGCACTGTCCGGTTTATCAAAATGTCAGGGGACTTGAAAGAAGAAGAAATCCATGGTGAATTTATCGGTCTCTGGAAGGTGACAAAAAACGGTTCTAAAATTGTAAAAAAAGCTTTAGAAGAACTATCAAAAAGAGAAGACTTCAAACAGCTGACAATGGCGGACCTTTTTAATTACATTAGTTCGTTCCACCCTATTGCGGTGAAATATATCAAAGGTTCATGGCTTGATATCGATACCATCCGCGACTTACAAAAGGCAGGTGATTTATTTGATAAACACTAAAATGTTCGGTGAAGAATTAAAAAAGATGGGCTTTCATTTCTTCAGCGGAGTACCATGTTCTTTTCTAAAGAACTTAATCAATTATGCGATTAATGATTGCGACTATGTTGCGGCAACGAATGAAGGTGAAGCGGTGGCGATTGCCGCGGGGGCTTATCTGGCAGGCGAGAAGCCGGTCGTTCTCATGCAAAATTCAGGGTTAACCAATGCCGTATCGCCATTGGTTTCCCTGAATTATCCTTTCCGAATTCCTGTACTTGGATTTGTAAGCCTAAGAGGCGAGCCAGGCATTCCCGATGAACCGCAGCATGAATTGATGGGACGTATCACAACGAAAATGCTCGATCTTATGGAAATTAAATGGGAATATTTATCGGCTGACTTCGAGCAGGCAAAAAATCAACTTGTGCGAGCTCATTCATATATCGAAAGGGACCAAACCTTCTTTTTTGTCGTGAAAAAAAATACGTTTGAGAAAGAGCCGTTAAAGGATCAAAAACAACGATCTAACTTAAACGTGTTAAAGGTCGGGAAAACGAAAGATGATCAACTTCCAACCCGAATCGAAACATTAAAGTGGATCAATTCATTAAAGGATAACAACACCATTCAGTTGGCTACAACCGGCAAAACAGGACGGGAGCTCTACGAGATTGAAGATGCTCCGAATAATCTATACATGGTGGGTTCCATGGGCTGTGTCAGTTCTCTGGGGCTTGGGCTTGCACTGGCCAAAAAAGATAAAGATATCGTCATTATTGAAGGAGACGGGGCTTTGCTGATGCGCATGGGAAGCCTGGCTACAAATGGATACTACGCTCCAAAAAATATGCTGCATATTCTATTGGATAATAACACACATGATTCGACAGGCGGCCAGAGCACTGCATCACACAACGTCAATTTCGTGGATATAGCGGCAGCTTGCGGCTACTCGAAATCTATTTACGTTCATAACCTTGAAGAATTGGAATCGTGTATCAAAGATTGGAAGAGAGAGAAAAGTCTTACGTTTCTATACATGAAAATAGCTAAAGGATCCAAAGAAGGTCTCGGGCGGCCGAAAATGAAGCCATATGAAGTGAAAGAAAGATTGAAGGTGTTTCTTCATGATTAAAACGGCAGTCATTTTAGCGGCGGGAATGGGAACCAGACTGGGAGAAAGAACGAAAAATCAGCCTAAAGGCTTTTTAATGCTTGATGAAAAGCCAATTGTAGAACAGTCTATTTGTAAATTGCTTGAGATAGGAATCGAAAAGATCGTGATTGGAACAGGCTATTTGGCGGAAGCTTACGATCGTCTGGCCACGCGATACCCGCAAATTGCATGTGTACGCAATGACGAATATGAAAAAACAGGCAGTATGTACACCCTTTACCATTTAAAGAATCATATTTCGGATGACTTTCTTCTTCTTGAGAGTGACTTAATTTATGAAAAAAAAGCGTTGGATATATTAATCAACAATAAAAGGCCGGATGTTATTTTGGCGAGTGAGTTGACAGGTTCGGATGACGCAGTATTTATCGAGGCCGATGAATATCGTTTTTTGCGAAATATGGCAAAAAAAGAAAATGAACTCAACCATATCTATGCGGAGTTAGTAGGCATTACGAAAATCTCCTATCCTACCTTTCAAGCCATGTGCAGCTTTGCGGAAGCGAGCTTTGATGATGACCTTAAACTCGATTATGAACACGCTCTTGTCGGCATTTCCCATCAAGTGAATCTATATGTTCACAAGTTGGATGATCTTGCCTGGTGCGAAATTGACAACGAACACCATTTGCTTCGCGCGGAGCGTTATATCTATCCGATGATTAAAGCGAAAGAAAAGAATGTTCCGCCAGTAAAAAGAAACATCTTGCTCAATCCGGGGCCTGCGACAACGACGGATACCGTTAAATACGCGCAAGTAGTCCCTGACATCTGTCCGAGAGAAGAAGAATTCGGCAATGTCATGCAATTTATTTCCGATGAACTTACAAAATTTGTTGCAGACCCCGAGCATTATACCACTGTTTTGTTCGGGGGATCGGGCACCGCGGCCGTTGAGGCAATTTTGAGCTCGGTTGTTGGCGAGGAGGCTGTGCTTATTGTCAATAATGGCGCGTATGGCAAGAGGATGTGCCAGATTGCGAAAGCCTATGGGTTAAATTATATCGAATATCGAAGCAGACCAGACGAACCTTTGGACCTTGCTGCGATAGAAGCGATGATTCAAAACTCTGCACGTAAAATTTCCCATCTGGCCGTCGTCCATAATGAAACAACGACAGGCCTCCTGAATGATATTGAATCCATTGGACGTCTATGCAAAAAATATCAAATCCAAATGATTGTCGATGCCATGAGTTCCTTCGGGGCGATCCCGATTGATATGGAAGCCATGAATATTAGTTATCTTGCCGCGTCTTCCAATAAAAATCTTCAAGGAATGGCCGGTGTTGCATTTGTAGTTGCTAAAAAGGATCATTTAGAAATGACGAAACACCTTCGCCCGCGAAATTTTTATCTTCATCTTTATTCACAGTACAAATATTTTTTAGAAACGAAGCAGATGCGATTCACCCCTCCGGTGCAGACACTTTATGCACTAAAGCAGGCTATCATTGAGACACGTCTGGAAGGGATTGAGAAGAGGTATGAGAGATATACCAAATCATGGGAAGTGCTGATCAATGGCATTACTCGCTTGGGTTTAACCCATCTAGTCAAGAAAGAGCATCATTCCCGGATCATAACAGCCATTATGGAACCGAATATCCCTAGCTACGATTTTCAGGAGATGCATAATTATTTTTATCGCCACGGATACACCATTTACCCCGGCAAGCTCGAAGGACAGAATACCTTCAGGGTAGCAAATATCGGGGATATTACCTATAAGGACATGGAATTATTTGTGAATTTACTTGAACAGTATCTAATAAGCATAGGTTACTGCACGGAAAGGAAGGAGATTCATGGCGATTCCAAAACATAGATTAGCGGCTTCCGTAGCTGTTGTTAATAGTGAGAACAAAATTCTATTGGTTAAGAATTGGAAAAGAGGGTGGGAATTCCCTGGCGGCTATGTAGAAAACGGCGAATCCATCAAGGAGGCAGCTATCAGGGAAGTCAGGGAAGAGGCAGGCATTGAAGTCCGTTTGACCAAATTTTGTGGAATCATTCAAGATATCAAAAACAGCAGATGTACGGTACTTTTTCTCGGGACGCCGGTAAGCGGTGAATTAGCGGGAGGAGACGATGCTTTAGATGCGGGGTATTTTACCATCGATGAGGCCTTGCAGAAGGTGAAGTGGAAAACATATAAAGAAAGAATTTTGAAATGTTTGAATGAAGAAGAACACCCTTTTTTCATCGAATCCTAATTGAGGGAGGGTGAATGATGCCTGTTTCCTATGTATCTTTGACAACAGAAGAAGCGATCGCTAAATACAAAAAGAATTATGATGACTATGTCAATAATGAATTGGTGAAAGTGGCTCAGTATAGAGAAGCATATAAACATATCAAGGGAAGTCTGGCTGATCAAATCGTAGAACGCGCGATATGGTATATGGAGCATGGCTATACGGTATACGGCCATGGCTTCAACTCATACCATTCCCACGGAGTTGTCGATTGTTCGGGGTTTACGAAATTAGTCTATGGAGACTTTGGTTTTGAATTAACTGGCGTCGCTAAAAAATATGACAATATCGGTACAAGAGTGGAAGGCGTCTATACGAAAATCGTCGATGGGTATTGGAGCCTCGAAGGGTTAGAAAACCTTCGTCCCGGAGATATACTCACTTGGTGGAAACAGCGGCCCGACGGTACTTTTTACATCGGCCATGTTGGGATTTACATGGGGCAACTCGACGGAAACCCAGCGGTAATCTGCACAGCAAGTGGAGCTCCTACAGCCATTGGGATTATCAGCGGTTTTAGACGCTGGTTTGGACTGCATTTCTATAATGCTCAACGAATTCTGCCGGAAGGATCATGGACACCAGGAAAAGTGATTCCAGGCCATGAAGACAGAGGACCGGTTATTCCAGAGCGATATGTACTCCCGCCGCAAAAGCCTATTGTTATGCCTAACACCCAGAATTCCCAAGAGCAATAAACCTTTTTGCTCTCCTTAAACATGTGATGTCAATAGGGGGTTAAGCTTTTTTAAATAGTTCCTTTTACTTCTTCCATCGAGTCTGCTTCTGTTCGCGCTTTTCTGCTCTTTCGTCTTGAATGAGCTTGACCTAAATGCTTTTTATTTATGCCAAATGATTTATTTGGACTTATACACCAATAAATGACGCAGTCATAAGATAGAGTATTGAAAGCTGTTATCTGATCGGAAGTAAAGAGGTGAAACTAGTGCAAACAGAAACCGTTGACTTTGGTTTTATATATAATGCAAAAAAACAGCAGCACATTTTTCCAAAAATGATTGTCCATTTCAGCAAATTATCAGAAGAATACAACATAAGAACCGTCTTGTTTACATTACAAAATCTGGATTTGGAGGAGCAGGCCATTAGCGGCACGATCATAGAAGGAGATCGGGTAAGTCAAGGATTTTGCGAATTACCCCCTCTTATTTATAATTTTGCCCTTCATTCGACCGAAGATAAAATTGGGAAAATGAGGCACTTAAGGAAAATGGAAAATATCATGGTCATCAATCCTGTTAGTCGTTTTGTTCAGGGCATCATTTTCGAAATGTTAGCCTCTTTAACAGGCTCTGAACAATTTCTCTTGCCCTCAGTAACATTAAATGCCGCCACTTTAACGGAGTATCTTCACAAGTACGATACGCTATTTCTTCTGCCGGAAAAAACATTCCATCCACCAAAAGCTGTCGTTATCAAAAAAACTCAGAACGACAACTACATGATTTGTATCGGCCAAAACGGACAGATATGCGAAAAGAACGATATTATTAACTATATCCAAAAAATGACGAACAACAAAAAACATATTCTAATGAAGGGAATCGAATGCTTTCAGTGGGAGAACGGCCCCTTAGAAGCCAGAATCTATCTTCAAAAGGACGCAAATGGAGGATGGTCCGTTACAACCATAGCGGCCAAGAACGGCATATTTTCAAGAAATGCATTCTGTTCTTCTAAAATAAGTGATATACTCTGCGATCCTTATCATAACAAAAATGTTGAGGAAACATTAGCCGATGTTTCTTTACGAATAGGAGAATTTTTAGATTTTTACATTCCCTTCATGGGGAGTTGTACACTTGATTATATATTTGATGAGAATGGTTGTCCCTACCTCATTTACGTTGCTGGTTTTGAACAAGATCCATACTTGTATCGTCACATGGATTCGGAAGCACAATCGAACCTTCTGAATAATGCTTTTCATTATCTGTTATTTCTTATGCATAACCACGTAACGGAAAGGGGGCAACGAAATGAAGTGGATCAAAGTGGAGAGAGAGGACATGGGGGGGATTGAAGATTCAGGAAATACGATATATGTTTCAAAAAATCTGGCAGACAAATTGAAAACTCAGACTAAACTGATATTTGGCCAAAACGAAATCCCCATCACAGTGCAAGCTTCATCCTCCATTGATGAATGTACGGGAGATCATTTTCATGATCCTGCTCTGATCCGGCTTTCCCAAAATGTGTTTGATCAGCTTTTGATTCAGAAATCTGCCACGTATCAAATACGCTATACCAACACAACCATTTATATCGGTCCAGTTATTGGCTTTTTGCTTGGCGACCAGCATTATTATTATCACCATCGCAGATTAAAGGAATTAACGGATGCTATGGGAGTTTATGAAAAAGTAGGGGGGCTTTTCATCGCGTTCAGGCACTGCTCCATAAGCTGGCGAGAAAAGTGTATTTATGGCCTGTACTTCAACTACGAGAACAAAAAGTGGGTATATGGCAAATTGCCTCTGCCGTCAGTCGTTTATCGAAGAGGATTTAATTCCAGGAATAATTTCGTTAACGAATGCAGCGACGTTTCCAATTGGGAAGTATTTAATGCTGTAAGGTTTGATAAATGGCAGTTGTATACTCAGTTAAAGAAAAATGATCGGCTGAACCCATATTTGCCAGAAACGGCATTATTAAGTGTTGACAGCTTGTCAGCGTTTCTTCATAAATATTCAAAAGTCATTCTGAAACCGAATAAGCTTTCTAGAGGCAGAGGGATATCGATTATCACATCCAAGCCTGACGGGACCCTCGAAGTTCATGATTATCGACAGTTTACCAATTTTACGATTCCCGAATCACAATTGGAGGATTATTTGCACGAAGGAAAATATTTGAAACGCGATTATATCATTCAGCCTTTTTTGGATTTAGCGCGAATCGACGGCAGTCCCTGGGATATAAGAGTAGTGATGCAAAAAAACAGATGGAAGCAGTGGGTTTGTAATGGAATAGAGTGCAGACTTGCAGGGACGGGGAAGATGATTACGAACATTTCCAATGGAGGCAGAGCGCTTGAGTTGAGTGAAGCGTTAACATTAGCCTTTGGTACCGAAGTGGATCCCACACAAGTGAGAAAAGATATTCACTCCATTTCGATGGAGTTTTGCAAAATGATGGATCAAACAGGATTCCATTTTGCTGAATTTGGATTGGATCTTGCTCTTGATCAACAAAAACATTACTGGTTTATAGAAGCTAATGTTCGCCCAACCTTTAAAGGATTTAAAACATTGGATGATGACATCTACCGGCGGATATGTTACGAACCCATTCTTTATTCAACTTCTATTGCCGGTTTTGGCTGGGAGGATAGCGATGAATCCGAAATATAAAATCATTCCGGACCTGCAGGCTCAAGACTGTTTGACGATCCATCCGAACACCGCGAAACAAAAAAATATTTCCGCCCTAAAAAAATGGTTTCTTCGTTTTGGCATCCAAGCGTTAGAAATTAAGCTGAAAATATCTTCTAGGTTAAACGAAAACGAAATGAAATTATCGATTGGGGTGATTGAGTCCTTAAGGATTCCTCTCAGCGGCCGTTACGAAATCCGGCGGGAGGGAAATGAAATTCTAATCGGGCCTTATATAGGTATTCTGACCGCATCAAAGAAGAGCAGTTTGGACGATAGCGTGCAATATTTATCCAACTACTTATACGATTATGACCGCATTGGCGGAGCGATTGTTGCTTTTTCACTAGAAGGCATGGATCCTTTCAAATATACAATAGAGGGATATATGTTTAACCCGGACACGAAAGAATGGGAACAAGGCGTTTATTCGTATCCAGCCGCCGTGTTTAAAACGATTTATCTTAACAAAAGCTGGAGAAATCATTTTCAAACGATTTTCGGCAACCGGCTATTTAACAGTTATGTATTCAATAAGTGGGAAATGTATAAATGGTTAAGTCAAGCATCTCACTTAAAGCAGTATTTGCCTGAGACGATTCTCTACAAAAAGCCAGAGGATCTTGAATCTTTTTTGAACCTTCACCGGCAAATTTATGTAAAACCGCTTCATGGCAGCATGGGTGAGAGAATTTTCAAGGTTTCCAAAAGCGAGGAACATGGCCTGAAATTGCAGTATCATCAAGATGGCATCCCTTATGAGATAACCTTTTCCAATCTCTTTAGCCTGGCTGATTTCTTCAAAAGCCAATTCAAGGGGAAAAAGTATATTTTGCAGCAAGCTCTTGACCTGATATCGTTCGAAGAAAAGAAAATCGATTTCCGCATCGTGATGGTAAAAGACCAGGCAGGTGTGTGGAATGATATGTGCATGGTGGCCAAATATGGCCAGCAAGGCAGCATTGTGACAAATATTTTAGCGGGCGGCACTGCCGAAATTGGAGAAATTACGCTGCAAAAAATATTTGGCCTTTCCACTGAAGAGGTCTTTAAGTGGCGAAAAGAAATATCGCGTATCGTACATGAAGCCGCACAAAGGATTGAACAATGCGGGGTACATTGCGGAAATTTAGGCATTGATATCGGCATAGACACCCAAAGAAGGATGTGGATCATTGAAATGAACAATCTAAACCCTAGTCCGTTGTTTGCTCTTGATATTCATGATCGTCCGCTGTTTTATCGAATAAAGCTTCTGAATATGCTTTATGCCAAGAGACTTGCCGGGTTTCCGGAGGGGGTATTATGAAGCGGTATATTCAATGGATTCCAGAGAAAAAATCCAACACGATTTTTCTTCCCGAATCAATCATAGAAGAAAGGGAAGTGATACCTCGGCGGATGATCTTACAAGTTGGCATATGGAAACAGGAAGTCGAAGTGGAGATTGATAGCGGCATACCTGAAAATACGATTGGCTTATCAAGCGCAATAAAACTGCCTTTCCAATTGCCGGAACACCTTCCATATAAAATAGAAATGAAAGGAAGAAAACTACATCTCGGCCCGGTGATTGCCTTTATGGCCTTCAAGGAAGAACGGGATATCACGCCTGAGTCATTAAATGCATATAAGGACTACTTAAGCAGCTACTCAGACATACGAGGACTCATTTATATTTGTGCAGCCAATAGAATCCATTCATCCGCCCAAACGGTTGAAGGTTATTACTATGACCCAGCTGCGAAAGAAGATGAAACTCCATGGAAGTATGGTTTCTTTCCGTATCCGGATGTCATCTACCGGAAAATAGATGTAAAAAAGCCAGTATATGATCAAATTATCTCTAAAGTTGGTGAGAATATGTTTAATTCCCATTTATTTAATAAATGGGAATTATGGCAATCGCTCTCCCCATATCCTTATTTGCGCGAACACTTGCCATATACCCAGCAGTTGGAAAACGTTCAAAGCTTGGATCATATGTTATCCTTATATGGATCCGTCTATTTAAAACCGATAGAAACAACCAATGAAAAGAGACTTTTCAAAGTGGATCAAACATGCGGCGGATATCGTTTTCTTGACGAATCTACGGGAGAAAGATGTTTTCATTCCAAAGAAGAAGCAGCGGAATTTCTTAACAGCTTAATAACGCATGAGGACTATCTTATACAGCAGGCAGTTTCGGCCAAGAGCTATGGAGATCACCGCCTTGATTTCCGAGTCATTATGCAAAAAAAACAGTTCTAAACATTGGAACTGTTCGGGCATTATTGCCCGTTTGGGGAACAGAACTGAAATTACCGCCAACTTTGACCGGTCAGGAATCTTTTTAACTGGAAAGGAAGCATTGAGGAAAGTTTTTCAAATGAACGAAAGAGAAGTATTTTTAAAAGAACAGGAAATGATTGATCTTTGCGTCTCAGCTTGCAAAACCTTTGATCAATGTGGAGGGAATTATGCGGATTTGGGCATTGATCTGATCATCGATGAAAACTTAAAAGTGTGGCTAATCGAAATCCATCCGCTGTATGACCACCAATTGCCTCTCTATTCGATCAAAGATAGGCAAATGTATTTAAAAGTAGTGACCGCTCCTTTCGAATATGCGAAATCTCTGGCTGGTTTCAGTTAATGAAGGCCGCTCCCTTGCATGCTTGGGCGGTGCGGCAACTGTCATTGTTAAAACGGGGAAAGTTGGCGGTAAATCCTATCCGGATGAAACTGGCACCTGTTATATCAATATTTTAAACTAAAGTTGTTATAATCGAAGTTATCTTTCTACCTTGACAGGAGAGAGGCCGATCACTTCGTCCAACCGGAACATCAATGTAACAGAAGCCTGTAACTCTTATTTATTCAAGGATTGAAGGATTTTGGTATTTTATGAAACAGATTTACTTTAACACTTTTCCCGAGAAATCTTCCTTTCCCTAAACGGAGTGAAGGGGGAGATGAATCGGGAAGTTTTTGATTCCTAAAAACGAACATATATTCCATAATCAAGCCATCCATAGACAAAGTAAAGAAGTATCTCACTTAGGAATATTGCCTGCGATGAATGTTTTTTTAACGATAATTGCGCCAAATGGGATGCTGTAATAAAAATATTGTCAATTTTGTTTTATTATATCATACGCTTTACTAAACCACTATTCATGCTTCCAAAAGCCGAAAAGAGGGGGGAGCTTATGTACAAACATATTGTCAAACGTGGAGAAACCATCTCTTCCATTGCGATGGATTATCGCACCTCCGTGCAAGCGTTGTTAAGCGCCAATCGTTTAACCATCTCTTCTATCCTCGTTCCCGGCCAGGCGATTATTATTCCTCATCTTCCTGCAAAAGGTTCTATTCCATATACAATCTATATTTCTGTCAGCCGCCGGCAGTTAACGTTAAAAAGGAAGGGGAGCATCGTTCGTACGTATCCGATTGGTGTTGGAAAAATGGTGACCGCAACACCTGTTGGCGACTTTGTCATTGTCAATCGCCAGCCGAATCCTGGCGGGCCTTTTGGCGCTATGTGGTTAAGTTTATCGAAGATTCATTATGGCATTCACGGCACCAATAATCCATCTTCCATCGGAAAATATGTGTCAAAAGGATGCATCCGAATGCACAACAAAGACGTACTGGAATTAGCTTCGATGGCGCCAAACGGAACAGAAGTTTTCATCCGTCCATAACATCAAGAAATGTTTTTTTACATCAGACGTTTAAGTGAAAGATTAATAAAAGGCTGAACGAAAGCAAGTGTCAGACTCCACAGCGCAATTATAGGACATAAATATTGGATCAATGAACGATATATTGTGAAATGCACGTGAGGTCAGGCACTGATGGGTCAGCCTTTTTGTTTTTTCAGCAATAGTTAACACATTAATACTTATAAAAAATAGAAAGTTCGGATTTAATTTGATCCGAACTTTCAGACTGTTGAAAAGAGAATCCCTCTTTTAAATAAGGAATACCGCCTGGAGATGATATAGCTATAAAAAGCAATCTCTTTGTAAAAGTGAAGGAATAAAAGTCGTTGCCCATTAAAACAAGTAATTGGTGATTTCTAGAAGCAATGATACGATGAGGTAGCGGCCGTTAATTATCAATGCTACGCCTGCAAAAGATTGCGAACACGATCTTGAAATTAAGGCAGCCGGGAATGGATCTCGTCATTTTCCCGAAATACAGCACTAGATGGGCATCATATACGACAGGAAAGATTAAATGCTGTTCCATATTTCTAATTTAATTTTTGATTCATAAAAGTTAATAGACCGATATATATATTTCATTGGATACCATCCAAAATAATATAAGGGGGAAACGGTCATGGCTAAAATTCGAAATGAAAAGTTGAACAAATCCGTTTTTGGAGGGCATGAGACAGTACGCGTAGCAGCAGTGCAAGCACCGCAAATTGTTTTCAACAAAGAAAAATCTATTGAAATCGCCTGCCAAAGAATCAAAGAAGCAGGAGCAAACGGCGCGAAATTAGTGGCGTTCTCCGAAACCTACATACCTGTCTTTCCGGCATACTATAAAGCCGGTTACGCGAGCCAAATCGATGAATGGTATGAGTGGAATGTAGCGCTTCAAAGCAACTCCATTGCCATTCCAAGTGAAGATACTGAAATCATTGGAAAAGCATGCAAAGACGCAGGGGTCTATTGTGTAATGGGGGTCAACGAGATCGATGATACCGATGGAGCGCGCACGTTATATAATACGCAAATTCTTTTTGGTCCTGACGGCTCCATACTCGGACGGCACCGTAAGTTAATGCCTACCTTTAATGAACGTCTTTACCACGGTCTGGGGGATGGCAGCGATCTAAGAGTGTATCAAACCGATATCGGACGAATCGGTATGCTTATTTGCTGGGAGCACCATACCATTTTGGTTAGAGCAGCCCAAATGTTGATGGGAGAAGAGTTCCATATCGCTAACTGGCCTGGAACTTGGACGTTCGGGCAAAAGACCGGCGATGGCAAGAGAAAAGGACGAATTTTCCACGCAACGACGGAACCAGGAGATCCATGCGATTTACAGTTTGCCATCAGAGAATACGCATTTGAATCAGGAAGCTTTGTCATCAGCGTGGCTGGTTTGTTAAGAGAACAAGACTTTGAACCTCAATATAAGCATTTTATTGATAGCCCAGAAATGGATTTCAGCTGGGCGGTAGGCGGCGCCGCAATCGTCAACCCATTTGGTGAATACATCGCCGGACCAGTTTATAACGAGGATACGATTGTTTACGCGGATTGCCATGCGAATGAGATCAAGGCGGCGAAAGTGGTATTTGACGGATTGGGCCATTATTCGAGACCAGATGCGGTTCAACTATTGCTGCATGATCATGAACAAAGAAATCTTCTCCGCAGCTCAAAAGGACTTTCCTACCAAGATTTGAAAAATATTTCTGAAAGCACAGAAGTGCCGCTTGAAAAATTAGAAAAAGTTCTTGAAAAAGTGGAGACAAAATTGAGCCAAAAATAAAAATGCGAGCGATAGAATCCTTATCTTTCAGCTATGGAGATAAGAGCGAGCGTCGGACGGGAGAGGGTGTTTGCTCTCTCACAAGTCCGACTATTTTTTACTGGATTTGTTAAATTATTGATCTAATTCTTTTTCTGGTGAATAAAACAAATATAATGAGAAAGAAAGCAGTCTTAGAATGTAAAATATTCATCAAATAAATGGTTCTTTTTCAACTAAATTGCTGAATAGCTCATAACATTTTATAACCTAATATCTGGATCATGATTTGTATGGATGCTATCACTGTCCGAGTTCTTGAAATTTCAAGACATTCGGGAAGGTGACAGCTTTTTTACGATTTCATTTGTTTCAATGTTTCTCTGATTCCTATCTCATAGGGAGTTCGCGGAACGGGACCGATTAATCTCTCGTATTGCTGCCGTCTAATACAACGGGTTTTTCGTTCAAATACATCATTTCAGCATATTCTCTCATAAAGGGGTCAAATAAGCCGACTAATTGGATCATCCATTTATATATCGGCTTTACGCGGATTTCTTTTTTTAAATATTCTCCAGCGATCTTGGCAATTTCCTTTCCGGAAATTGTACCGGCTCCAGGAATGTTCCATGCCTGCCCAAAAGCTTCTTCTCTCAGCGACAGCTCTACTAATGCTTCGGCTTGATATTTTTATGTAGAAAAACTCTCTCTGAGAGGAATAAATTATGTGGAGATGAGTGTAGGGGTAAAATATTCTATAATAATTCAGATAATGAATCGAAATAATTTGAAAAAGTAAATCCAATAATGCGCTAATTTACAGTCAGGAAGAAGTCATGATTCGCTGAATCTCCCTATCCCGAGCAGAGAATTGCAATGCAATATAGAAGGGGATGGGGGATTAGTCCCCCTTCCTGCTTATTACTTGAATATTTTCGCCTTTTTTAATAACGAGAAAAATCCTCGCTTATGGTTTTCTAAATCTTCTTCGACAGATTCATTTTCCGCTTTAAGAAAGGTTGTTTCATTTTTTAGAACCTTATCCTGCGTTTGGGAAGATGTTTTTGGAGGTTCGTCATGAAAGGTTGGTTCTGCTGACGGATGTGGAGGTGCTGCTTGAATTTCTTGGCTAGAAGAATCATTTGTTTCTATCTCTAGTGTTTCTTGCACATTCTCTACCATTATGGAAACAGCGGCGCTCTCTATTGGAGATGATACGTTTGTTTCGTCTAAACCCTCGCTTTCTGTTTCTGGATTTTCAGATTTTATCTCTTCAAAAATTTCGCGGTCGTCAATATTTTCGCTTTTTTCTTCTTGAACAGCAGTGGGATTTTCATGTTCGATAAGAATTATATCATCATGAATTTTTTCTTCAGCCTGTTTGGACATAGCTGGATGTGTTGTCCATTGCTCAGCCGCCTTTTCCTCTATATGTGTGATTGGCTCTTCCTCTGTTGCTGCTTTCAGTCTGGTAGTTGATTCAAGTATATCGTCACTAACTAATGTATGGGTAAGGCTTTGGATGTCTGAAAGATCATCTTGAGGGTCTGTGTCTAATAGTGTTGGTGTTACTGGATTGGGTGATTTATCATCATCCTCTCCCGACTGCTTATGTTGAAATGGTTGGTGAGTGCTTTGGAAAGGTTGTTCAACTCGTACATTTTTAATCTGGCTGGATTTCTGAGGATATACATTGGACGTTTGCGGATTCATTTGGTTTTGACCTTTCTTTTTAACCGGAGATACAACGATTGATTGCTGTGTTTCATCAATGAATTCCTGTAATTTTAGAAAGCTATTGGTAGGTGGTGATGTCGTGTTTCCTGTCTGTTTCTTTATAACAAGACTTTTTTGCGAAGGAGTTATTTCTTTTGGTTTCTCTTTAACAGGAGGAACTTCTTGTTGAGTTGCTAACAGTTGTACTAATTGTGACAACATTTCTTTCATTTCGTTCGTTTCTGAGTTGGGAGAATCCTCGTTTTTCTGTTCCACTATTTCTGTTAACTCGGAAAGCTGCTTTGATATTTTTTCTATCTCTGTCGCAAAATGAGATGTCTTTTCGAGAAGGGTTTCAATTTCAACATATTGATGTAAAATATGTTTTTGTAAAACCGCCATATCTTTTTGTTTTCCCGTGTCTAACTCTGATAACATTTCTTCGATTGTATGAAATTTTTTCGTTAAGATGCGGACTTCTTCTTTTAAATCTTCTGTTTCTTGTTTTTGTGTAAAGAAAACGTCTTTCAACTCTTCAAAATCCCTTAAAACCTTATTGATGTTTTCTTTCAAAAAATCATTATTTTTTTCCATCGTCTTGATCCTTTCTGTCCAAGATGCAAATGATTCTAATTGTGATTTGAATGAAAGATACTCATTCATAAGAGCGCGGTGGGAAGAGAGTTCTCTCTCCAATGCCTGTGTTTTTTCCCCCATGATCTCTTTTTCTTTTTCCAGCTCAGCTTGCCTTTGTTTATAGTTAGATAAGTCACTTAATAAGGATTGGATTTTTTCTTCATTTGCTTCTACTTTTTGCTGAAGAACGAGATTTTCATTTTTTAATTCTTGAATCTCATTATGCAATAAGCGATTTTCTTTTTTTGTTTCCTCCAACTCTGTGGATAAGCGGTCAATCTCATGATTTTGAGTGGAAATCGTTTCTTCATAATCATGGCATTTCTCTTTAAGCTGGGCGTTTTCGGTTGTTAACTGTTCCATTTGTTCTTGGAGATGGTTCCGTTGTTGATCAGATTGAAACGAAGCAAGCAAGGTTTTGTATTTTTCCAGTTCTGATTTGAGGTGGATAATTTTTTGTTCCAATTGGATGCTTTTATGTTCTTCGTTCACGACCTCACCACCTTTTTTGGCGATTTTTCACATAGGAAATGCCCATTTCTTTACAATTGTATGCAAGAGCCTAATAAAGGTTGACATGGAAAACCATTTGCGCATATTAGGAAATTTAGGCATTGATACTGTCACTCATGATGGCGAATTACATAGTATAGAGTAGCCTGAAAAAATCATGAAAGGAAGGTTGCTCGATGGCAATTAACTTAGAGCAGTTTGCCCAAGAATTTCGCCCTGAGTGTATTCAAGTATGTAAAGTATATGACTGGACAACAAACGTTGTGGCGATCACACGAGATATCCCATTTACTTTCCCTACAGGTTCTCTCGCTGGTTTAACAAATCTTACAGCTGATTGTTCACTGACGCTTTTAGAATGTACGGAAGAGGGTCGCCGTGATATTGAATGCATGGTAGGAGATGAAACAGTCGAACTTCAAGCCGTTACATTAACCAAAACGATTTCCGTTACTTTAGAAGTGACAGGAACAAACGAAGCTGGCGCACAAGTGACTGTAACCAGCAACCCAGTAACGATTACAATAACTGAAGAAGTGATTCTTTGCGCACCAGAAGGCACAACCGTATGTTGTACATCTACATCAGATACTTTCAACGGCTGCCGAGTGATTTCATTTACACCGCCAGCAGCAGGTGTGGATACGATTACTGCGACAATTTTTGCGAGAGTTTGTCAAAATATTGTCGTCACATTTGAAGTTATTTTAGAAGTGTTTGCGAAGTTTTGCCAACCTCGTCCGCAAATTATTTGTGAGGACGAATGTCCAGTCGATGTATTTCCACCGCAATGTCCAACTATCTTTCCGCTTAACCACGAATAATTTTGCAAATGAGGAGAGTTCCAAACTCCTCACTATTTGGAAAAAGAGGGGATTTCCTCCTCTTTTTTTCATACATATAACATGGAAAGAAATCTTTATTTCGCAAGGAGGAGGAAAATGAGCGATCAGCTTTTGGACGTGGAAAAAAAAGTTCATGCGCTGGAACGGGACATTCAGGCAGTCAAGCAAACATTGAACGAAATAAAAAAAGCAAAAGAACAGGGGAAAGGGATTGATCAAATAAGTATCATTCCCTATTTCACGTATTCGCTATTATTGCCGAAAACGGAAGAGCAAAAGGGAACTGTCATCGGAAACTTTGTCATTTACAATACTGGTTCGGTTCCGCTCGAAAACCCAATTATATGTCTGAAAGTGATGCCAAAAGAACGTGCCATATTGTCCGCTAAGCTTGGTGAGGATGTCCAATATGACCGCCATTTGAATCCATTAGTGATGGAACCGTGGCAATATATTGATGAGGAGGCGAATAAAATCGTGGAGGAAAAAGGAGAATTTTGGTTAAAGCCTGTCCACATTTCAAAGATCGAAGCTGGACATAAGTTATCTTTTTCTAATTTCCAGCTAAAGTTTGATATCGGTGAAGAACAAACGACTTATAAAGTGGAAGGGTTTTTTTATTGCAAACAACTTCCAAATGGCGTTCGGGCTTTGAACAATATTGTCATTCATGCGTAGCAAAAATGATTTGACCGAATTTGGAATGTTCATAGAAAAATGAAGACGAGAGAAGTGAAATGGATTTGCTAGCAACGTTAGTGAATGGAAAATGACATGTTTTCCATTAGATAAGGAAGGCTGACTCAATATCTACTTTGTCCTGTTTGAGTCAGCCATTGTTTATTTTTATTTATGCTTCTCGAACGACAAGAGCGTTTAATGCGCGAGTTTCTGCAGTATAAGTGACACCAGTTATAGTGGCAACGTTTATAACGACACGGTAAGTGTGTGTTCCGACGCCTGGTACGTCCACCCAAGTAAGGTTCGGATATAAAGTAACCGTAGCAACACCAGTTATTTGAGTGTCTATATCAAGCTGAGCCAAATCCACGAACGCTCCTCCGTTTGTAGAGCGCTGTAGAATATAAGTTGCACCTGTTACGTTAGTTGTTTCTGCGTTAGCGGATGTAATTGCTAATTCAACGATCGAATCTAATTTTCTCCGCTAAGGGTAACGATTGGCCCAAGAGTAAGCACTACATTTGGATTAGTAGCAGCTGCTAGCGCTTGAGGGGTTAATGATTGTGTAAAAAACAATTGCGAAAATAAGCCTCCATTACATAAGCAAGCCATTATGCATCTCTTCCTTTCAGATGGTTTTATGCTTTCGCACCTATTGTAATTAAATAAAAAAATAGAAAAATGTTTCGGACGAATAACTATTTCTTTCACCTGTTTTGATAAATAGGAGAGTAACCAGAAATTTAGTTAAAAAAAGTGGACACACCAAAAGAAACGTTATTATAAAACAAATTGCATGGAGGGAGCGCCAACGTGGGAAAACGTATTGATAAAGAACGGAAATTTTATGCAGTCAAACTTTTCGTGGAAAGAGGAAATACCGCCGCTGAAAAGGCTCGACCATTGGTTGATCACCGATCTTTCCTTCAGAGAAGCCCTATTTATCTTACATTTAAACAAAATTCTTGACGGTACTATAGTTTTTGTTTATATATTGTCATAAAATTATAATAATTAAGTTTTTATGAGCGTTTTTTATCGTTTTTTATAACCGCAATATGATAAGTTATAATTAATCACTTGTTAGGGGGAAACAAAATGAAGTTTTTGTACATTCTTTTAGCCTTGTTGGGCGGGATGATGGCGGGGATTCAGGCGCCTATAAACGGAAGTCTCGGCAAAAAAATTGGCAGCGTTGAAGGAGCGTTTACTTCCTTTTTTATCGGAACGCTGTTTTTAACATTTTTCGTCTTGTTTTTTGGAAAAGGGCAGATCGCTCATTTGTTTCAAGTGCCTAAATGGAATTTGCTTGGCGGCTTGTTAGGGGCCCTTTTTGTGACGTTTGTCATTCTTTGTGTACCAAATGTAGGGGTGGCCTTAACGATTTTCGCGGCAATCGTTGGCCAAATGGTCATCAGCATTATCATTGACCATTTTGGTTTGTTCGGTGTGGAAAAAATTCCGATGAATGCAAGCCGCTTGCTTGGTCTAGGACTTATGTTGGCGGCTCTGTTCTTTATTTATCGGGGCAGTGTTTCATCATAGAACGCATGCCTGTCGTGTTCAAATAAGTTCAATTGTTTGATTTTCTATAAATAAAATGTAATAATTTTTGTTACAGAAGGCGTGTTCCCAATTGCGTGTCTTTTTTAAAAGATATTATAACACTTTAAGTGGTGGTGAATTCAATGGATAGAATAAGTAATTCGCCAGTGGAAGTAGGGGATTGGGTAAAAGGGAAAACAAAAAATGGAGAATTGATATACGGTTATATTGAAGCAGTAAATTCATTACAAGGAACTGTCAAAATAAAGGTGATGGATTGTGATAATGAGCAAATCATTGGAAAAACCGTTGAAACATTAAAACACTGGGTGAAAAAACTGCCGATGTCGACCTTTGATGGTGAGGAACCGATTAAGGCATTAATTGATTTGGCTTTATTAACTAAGGATGAAAGCTGGTTTATGGAGCTGTCCGCCAAATTAAAATCAATAAGACAAGTTGCAAAAGAAAGTGAAATGCAAAATGCCTCTCACCCCTCTTTTCAAAATAGATTGGGAACATACGGCACGAGAGATTGAAGGATGAGAACTGTTAAATCACCGAGTTTATTCAGACAAATAAAAATTATGCACTACTTATAAATACTTCTTACTAACTCCTCCATATTAAACTGATTCTAGGAATAGTTTGTCGCCGCACAAAGATGAATCGCTAGAACCAAGCATTTTTTATTTCCGGGAAATTCCGAGATGGGATGAAAAAGTTGTCGCAAATGAGTAAAAAAGTATTAATTTTGACAGAAGTGCAGTGGAAGCGTTAGAGTCAGCGGCGCTCTCGATTCGGTTTTAGTAAAGAAAAAACCGCCTTTAAATAGGCGGTTTAAAAATGTATTCAGCTGTAGATTAGTGTTGCCGTAAATAAATTTCATTTTTTGGACAGATCTTTTCTCACACCCGTTTTACGGTCATTTCACTTTAGGCCAGCCCATACTCTTGACAAAGGTTATCTTCGGCAGGATACTTTATCTTCGTCTCTAGCTATTGACTGCTTTGCGGCTTAAAAATGGAATGGGCCGTCGGACTAGGAGTAAGCACCAGTATAACCAGGCTTTGCTCCAAGGCTTTGAGCGAGTGCTCTACGTTTTTTTCTAGGCTTACCATATCTCCCGCTTGCAATGTCACTTCTTCATTTGCGGAAAACTGAATTCGACCTTGCAGGACAAACACGAGAATATCGCTAGATGTCTTATGTTTTTCCAATACCTTGCCCGGAGGAAAGGAGAATTGGACCACTTTTGACACGCCGTTATCTAAAATAGGCTTTACGAATTGTTCTTCGAATTTTAATGGATATACCTTCATTTGAATTCTCTCCTTAACGGTTGGTTTGCGGATGGTTATTTTGCATGGGTCTCGTTTTCCTCGGCATATTGCAATGGTTCATCAGTGAGAGACCAGCCGGTTTTGAGGCCAAGGATAAACCAGCCAAGCACCAGCGCGCCAATCGCAAAAATAGTGTCGCCAATCACCCGCAGCCATACGAAGTTGTGAATGATCTCCTGCGACATGAACTCGGCCGAACGTGCATACCACATACCGTGCTTCACGCTTGCCCATGTCTGCATCAGGCCAATCGGAAGCAGGCTCAGCAGAACCATTAATGCCAGTCCGATATTGATCGCCCAAAACGAGAATGAGAGAGCCTTTGTTTTCCACTTGCGCCGTTTGGTCAACCCCCGCAAGCAAAACAGCATGAGCCCAATTCCCAACATGCCGTATACTCCGAACAGCGCTGTATGACCATGTACTGGCGTGGTGTTAAGCCCTTGCATGTAGTAAAGCGCAATCGGAGGATTGATAAAGAATCCGAACAATCCAGCACCTACAAGGTTCCAAAATGCAACCGCTATAAAATAGTAAATCGGCCACTTGTAAGCCGCTACCCAAGGACGGGCACGGGAAAGGGTCAAATTCTCGTACGCTTCGAATCCGACTAGTACCAACGGAACGACCTCAAGTGCACTGAAAGTAGCGCCGAAGGCTAATACCCCGATCGGAGTTCCGCTGAAGTATAAATGGTGGAACGTGCCGATAATCCCGCCAAACAGAAAGATAATGGTCGAAAAAAGAACCGAAGTGGTGGCCGTTGATATTCGCAGCAATCCCATACGTGTGAACAGGAATGCGATCACCACAGTCGCAAATACTTCGAAGAAACCTTCTACCCACAGGTGCACCACCCACCAACGCCAGTACTCGGCAATGGCAAGATGTGTATGCTGCCCCCACAATAGTCCCGGAATATAAAACACCGGGATCGCGGTAGAAGCGATCAAAAACAGAATGAGCAAGTGTCTGTCGTCCTTTGCTTTCCTTAGCGCAGGCCAAATTCCTCGTACCATCAGGAACAGCCAGAGGAAAAGCCCGACAGTCAGGAACAACTGCCAGAATCGTCCGAGATCTGTATACTCATACCCCTGGTGCCCAAACCAGAAGTTTGTGTCCAATCCGAGACGTTGCTGTACGGCAAACCACTGGCCTGCCATGGAACCGACAACGATAATCAGCAAACACACAAAGAGAACATTTACGAGAAATCGTTGGTATTTCGGTTCATGACCGGAGACTGCCGGAGCCACAAACAGCCCGGTGGCAATCCAGGCAGTAGCAATCCATAAGATCCCTAATTGAGTATGCCACGTACGTGTTATCGAATAAGGCAACCATTCTGCAAGTGGTATTCCGTAGAAACCGCTTCCTTCCACTTGATAATGAGCGGTGACTGCTCCTAGGCCAACCTGAATCACCCACAAAGCGGCGACCACCCAGAAATATTTGAGTGTTGCCTTCATGGAAGGTGTGGGTGACAAGGCGAGCAACGGGTCTTTTTCAGGATAGGTCTCCTCCAATTCGACGTGTTTTTGTTTGGCATAATACCAAGCTAAAGCTCCAATACCGGCCAATAGCAGAACAAAGCTGACCACAGACCAGACGACCATAGATCCGGTCGCTACATTATCGATTAAAGGTTCATGCGGCCAGTTGTTTGTGTACGTGATGTCGCTGCCTGGACGATTGGTCGCACAGGCCCAAGTTGTCCAGAACAAAAAGGCGTTAAGGGATTTCATCCGCTCTGGATCTTTGATGGTTCCGCGAGGGATCGCGTATTTATCGCGCAAATCATCCAGTTTTGGATCGTTGCCAAATAAAGCAGAGTAATGCTGGCTGATGGCTTTAATTGCCTGCGCGCGTATAGGGGAAACCACCAAATCTCCCGTGTCTGGCTGATAAGTATTGGTTCTGATTTCTTTTTTCAATCTCGTTCGCAGCATTGCTTTTTTTCCTCATCGAGCTCATCGTAAGATTTTCCAAATTGATCCGCTGCATATTTGTTGAGAATCCACATAGCTTCCCGATGCAGCCAGTCGGCGTTCCAGTCTGGAGCTACATATGCACCATGCCCCCAGATGGATCCAACCTCCTGTCCGCCCATTGACTGCCAAACGTTTTGGCCTTCCTTAATCTCTTTTTCGGTAAACAGTACGGTACCCGTACTAGTCACCACTCGTTTAGGAATAGGGGGCATCGTTTGGTAAATCTCTCCCCCATAATATCCCAAAATGGCAAATGAAATGACGAACACGAGTGTTAAGCTTGCCCAAAGCCTAGTAAGACGCATAATTAGACCTCCCACTTTTTCTATTATAAGGATATTTTTGTCTGCGCTATCGTTTTCTATTCAGAATTTACATAATCACAATGGGAAAATAAAAGAGGAGGGCAGATGTTGTTATATTACGTATAGGGACATGGAGCATCTAGGTAGAAAGTACGGGAAGAATAGTTGCGGATAAACGGGCAGGGTGTCTTTTTAAACTGAAATGGAGAATGCTGTTTGCGCTCCATTTCGTTTGTTCATTGTCAATTTTTTTTTGAAAAATATTCATATAACGTTCAAGAACATGACGGGTTCATAATCGTTTATTTTCTTACAATAGTTTAGTGGCGTTGTATACGGCCAGAATGGTCAAAAGGATGTGTGTCATGTGATATACGTAACAGACAAGAGGCTTCTTTCCTTATATGATTTTACAAAAAGGGTGTAGGACGATGAGCAACATGAAATGGTTTCCATCTCGATTTAATGCGATTTCACAAACAGAAAACGGTGAACTCATTCTTTACAATAGTTACACAGGGGCGATCGGTGTTGTGACAGAGGAAGAGAAAAAAGACGTGCTGCAAGCATTAAAGCGGAGCGGCATTGATCGTGATTTATCGCCTATCGAAAAAACGCTTGCCGAGTGTGGGTTTCTTGTCTCAGAGCGAACAAACGAGGAAAAGCGTGCCCAATTTTTGCACCAAACTTTGCATCGAACGGATACGATGCATCTTATCGTACTTCCTACAGAGACATGTAATTTTCGTTGTACATACTGTTATCAAGATTTTTTGCGAGGAAACATGAGCCGCGATGTTATCAACGGGTTAAAGCATTTTTTAAAAAATAAAATTCCTAAACTGGAGCATCTTACTGTCAGTTGGTTTGGCGGAGAACCGTTATTAGCGTATGACATTATCGAAGAATTAAGCGAAGAGATCGTAGAATGGGCCGATCGTCATGGCGTAACCTATCAAGCAGAAATGTCCACGAACGGCTATTTTTTATCTAAACAAACATTTCAAAATTTGTTGAAATATAAAGTGAACCGCTTTATGGTGACACTTGACGGAAGCAAAGATGTGCACGATTCGCGCCGGGCTCTTACGAATCGAGGAGCTACATACGAGACGATCATAAACCATTTGCTCGATATACAAACATTAGATGATTCTTTTGAAATTTACATCCGTATTAATTTCGATGAAGATAATCTTTCACACATTCCGCGTTTTTTAGAAGAGTTAGCTGGTTATTTTGCGGGAGACTCGCGCTTTCAAATTTTCTGCCGCCCTGTTGGAAAATGGGGCGGAGCGAACGATGAAAATTTACCGATATGCGACCATCGTACAGCAGAAACGAAAATATGGGAGTTTACGGAATTTGGCATTCATCGCGGGCTAAATATGAGTTCGATCATTGAGTCGATGTTAATGCCAAGCGGGGCGGTTTGTTATGCGGCTAAGCCGCATTCGTTTGTCATTGGCGCTAATGGTCAAGTGTACAAATGCACTTGTTTCTTTGATGAGGAATATAACCATGTTGGATGGCTTCATGCCGATGGAACAATGGAAATTGATTTTGATAAATTAGCATTATGGGTCACTTCGGGAGAAGAACAAGACGAACATTGCCAAGCTTGCTTTTTTCGTCCCGCATGTCAAGGGAATCATTGTCCATTGTATCGCATACGTAAAGGAAAGCGTCCTTGTCCTTATGAAAAACGAAAAATTAAACAAGTGTTGCGCTTAATTCATGCCCAACAATCTAAAACAAAGTAACGGTGGTGCGATAGCTTGGCGCAGCAAATTTGACGATTGGCGGAAGCAGTGCAACGCCAACAATGGGAGGAGGTGATGATATGCGGATTTTACGTCCAGCTGTATCTCCAGTCGCAGCGTCTAACTCAGGAAGACTTTCTAAATCTGTTCCGGGCAACTTAAAATAATGTATTAAACAAGTTTTCTATCACTTGCCGATTTTGCCTTCAAATCGGTTTGCCAAATTGCCGATTCCCCGAAAGATGCGCATGTAACCTGTCTTTTGCCGATAAAATGAAGGAGGGGCTGAATCCCAGAGTTTGGGATCAGCCCCTTCATCATTGTTAGGAGCAAACCTTCAAGATCGCTTTGGTGCGAAGGCGGTTGATTCCCTTTTAATTAGTTTAGAGGAGAGCAGGATTTCTTGGAATGGTTCATTTTTGTTTTCCATTCTCCAGAAAAGCAGTTCGACCGCTCTTCTCCCGTAAAGTTCCAAGTCAATGTCAACCGTCGTCGTTTTCGGTGTAGAGATTTTCGATAATTGACCATTACCGTAGCTGCATATGGATGCTTGATCAGGAACTTGAATGCCTTGCTGTCTTAAGCATGAGTTGACTAAAAATCCTAATGCATCATTGACACAAAACCAAGCAGTCGGTTGCCGCTCTAATTGCTTAATGTACTGAAGTATCAATTCTTCTTTTTCTTCCGCATTTTTGAAAATAAACTCTTCATTTGGTTCAATGCCATATTCCCGCAATGCGAGCAAATATCCTTCATAGCGTTCTTCATAGCTAGGAGAATATTCTACATTGCCGACAAAAGCAATGTCGCGATGATTTAATTCAATTAAATGCTGTACGGCCAAGTAAGCGCCAAAGCGATTATTCGTTAATACGGCATCCGCGTGGATATTAGGATGATGATGGTCAACAAGAATGGTTGGAATGCCGGTTGAAATCACTTTATTAATGTATTCCGTACTGATGTGAGAAAGAATTAAGATTCCGTCTACCATCTTATTTTCGATAAATGAAGGCAAAATAAGCTGTTCTTTTTGTTCTTGATTAACCGATTGGATGTGTAAGTTCATGCCTCGTTTTACGACTTCTTTTTCGATGCTCAAGTAAATTTCGCCAAAAAAATTTTTTAAGGAAAATGTTAAATCCGAAGCGATTAATCCGATGTTCCCCGTTCTTCCTTGTTTCTTTTTCTTGCGCGCTCCTGGATATTGATACCCCATTTCTTCGGCCACACGTTTAATTCGCTCGCGAGTTTCTTCGCTCACCCCTTCTTTTCCTCTTAAAGCTTGGGATACCGAGTTTTTTGATATATTTAATCGATCGGCAATATCTTGCATTGTTACTTTCTTTTTCATATTCCACACCCATTATTCATTTTTAGGAAAGCATTAAAATCAAACATTTGTATCACAAAAACAAGTCATATGAATAAGTTGGCATGATTACAATTGTATAAAATCTAATGAATGAAATACTGTGATTGATGATGCCATAAAATCTGGGGAAGAGTGACAATTAATATTGTAATATGAAATGAACAGAATTGGAATGATAATGGACTTGTTAAATTTTTTAGGTAAAGTTCTTTTTATTCAGTAGAGCACAAATTTCATTACATTATTTTTTCATTTTAAAAACAGAAAATCAAGGTCTTTTTTTAATGTTACAAAAATTAAATAATGTATGTAATTTTTGGTTAACATAAGCTTTTTACATATGAGAAAAAGCTTTTAATGAAAAATTCCTCTTCATTATTTTCTATGATTCCTATTCAATCCTAGGATTATGATAGCTGGAGGGAAATACCCATCAGATGAATTTTTTCTTTCACTTACAAAGCATTACATCCAAGCATTATTTCTGGGGGGCGTAAGTGTTTTTTTCTAAATTATAAATGTGATGATGAACCTAACAAATCTATTGACTATAAAAATGAAAGATGGAATAATTTACTTGTAAAGATTACAAATCGATAATTAAAAAATGATATGTAACGTTACAGATATATTTGGTTTTTACATAAATAATCTTAAAATGTTTTCGCTGGGATGTACATCTAATCAGGGCTTTCTGACATTATTGGAAATACATTAAAAAGATAAAGCCGCAATCTTTTCTAAGTAACTGATGAGGTAATTAGCTTTCGTTCCATTATTCTAGTGAAAAAAGAGGGAATTATTATGGAATACATATTAGAAGTTGGAGGAGATTTACTGTGAAAGTCAAGCGGTTTCCGGAAAATCCGTTAATTACTCCTGGCGATGTAAAACCATTCCATCAAGATCATGAAGTGATAGGAGTTTTTAACGCTGGTGTCGCTCAATACAATGGTGAAATTTTGTTATTGCTTCGTGTAGCTGAACGTCCCATTAGTGAAGATCCGAATATTGTCAGAACGTCTGTTATTGATTTTTCAAGAGGAGAAGGAAAGCTGAAAATTATTGATTTACATAAAGATGATTCGAGATTTGATTTTTCTGATCCGCGAGTCATTTTTTACAACGATTCTAATCGAAGAGTCGCGTATCTTACGTCTATATCTTATATTCGTATTGCACGCAGCAAAGATGGACGCAACTTCACCATTGATGAGAAACCTTTTATTTATCCCGAAACGAAACGTGAAGCATGGGGGGTTGAAGACCCTCGCGTAACTAAAATCGATGATACTTATTATATTCAATATAGTGCAGCATCAGCAGAAGGCATTGGTGTAGGACTTATATCAACAAAAGATTTTGTGACTTACGAACGCCTTGGTTTAATTTTTCCTCCTGAAAATAAAGATGTGGCAATTTTCCCTGAAAAAATTAATGGAAAATACTATGCGTTACATCGACCTGTGCCAAAAGGAGTTGGCAGGCCTGAAATTTGGATTGCAGAATCAGATAACCTTCGTTATTGGGGGAATCATCAATATTTGTTAGGCCTTAGTGAAAAGGGTTGGGAAAGCGGGCGAATTGGCGGAGGTGCTGTTCCGTTTAAAACGGATAAAGGCTGGTTAGAAATTTATCATGCCGCTGATAAAAATGATCGCTACTGCTTAGGAGCCGTTCTTTTGGATCTCAATAACCCCGCCAAAATTCTGGCCAAAACGGAAGAGCCTATTTTAGAACCTGAGGAAGATTATGAAAAAAGCGGCTTCTTCGGTAATGTTGTTTTTACTTGTGGTTTAGTTGTAGAAGGAGATACCGTTAGAATCTACTATGGCGCGGCTGATGAATCTATTGCCGGCGCGGAACTTAGTCTGCAGGAAATCATGTCAAAATTAAAGTATTTATAAATTAAATTAATGTGGGAGGGAGTAAACATGAAAAAGAAAGGTTTTGCGAAACTCATCGCCTTATTGCTGGCAGCCGTTCTTATTGTTACTGGCTGTCAAGGGCAAAATGGGAATCAAGAGAAAAACGCAAAAGATGATGAAGCTGGCAAAGTTGTTCAATTTGAGTTCTGGGCTGCGCCAAACCCTACACAACAAGCTTTCTGGAAAAAGATGGCCGAGGCTTATATGAAAGAAAATAAAAACGTTAAAATTAAGGTTACGCCAATGCCGGAAAGCCCTACTTCTGAAGCAGGGATTCAATCAGCGATTGCATCAGGGAAAGCGCCTGCGGTCTCTGAAAACATTTCCCGCGGTTTTGCAGCTCAGCTAGCGGCGAGCCGTGCGATTGTGCCATTGGATGAATTTGAAGGTTTTGATGAGTTAATTGATAAACGTCAAATGAAGGAAACCATTTCAAGCTGGAAGTTTGCAGACAACCATCAATATGTTTTGCCGATTTATTCTAATGCCATGTTGTTTGGTTGGAGAATCGATATTCTAAAAGAACTTGGATACGATGCACCGCCAAAAACATATAGTGAAGTCATTGAAGTTGGCAAGAAATTGAAAGAAAAATATCCTGATAAGTTTCTTTGGGCGAGAGCTGATTTAGTAAAACCGACATGGTGGGCAAGATGGTTTGACTTCTTTATGTTGTACAATGCAGCATCGAATGGAAATAACTTTATTAAAGGAAACAAATTTATTGCGGATGACGAAGCCGGTGTAAAAACACTCCAATTCTTTAATGATTTAAGCAAGAATAAATTGCTTTTGACTCGAGAAGCGACTGACCCGTTTGAAACAGGTACATCCATTATGGTGGATCTTGGGCCATGGACATTCCCATACTGGGCTGAGAAATTCCCGGAAATGAAGTTCAATGAAACTTATGTATTATCGTTGCCGCCTGTGCCTGACGGCGTAGATCCAGCAAATTCTAAAACATTTGCAGATACAAAAGGCCTTGTCATCTATGCTTCTGCAAGCAAAGAACAACAACAAGCAGCTTTTGACTTTATTAAATGGGTATTTTCAGATGCGAAAAATGATTTAGCTTGGTTCAAACAAACAAACTTGCCACCTGCACGTGATGATTTATCAACTAATGAAGCTTTTGCATCCTATCTTGAAGAAAACCCTCAATTAAAACAGTATGCGGAAAACATTCCAAACGCAATTCCACCTGTGGATAACGAAAAAACGGTAGAAATTCAAGAATTGATTGGTAAAGAGGCCTTAAATCCTGTTGTCAAAGGCCAAAAAGATCCTGAAACAGCTTGGAAAGATATGAAAAAGGCTGTTAACGGGGTGTTAAAGTAAATGAATAAAAAGACAACATGGTTGGGGTGGCTTTTTGCCAGCCCCTACCTTATCTATACACTCATATTCTTTCTGTTTCCGTTGCTATGGGCTGTTTATTTAGCTTTTACAAATTGGAACATCATTGCTCCTGATTATGAAATGGTCGGATTTCAAAATTTTATCGAAGCTTTTTTTAGCAAAAGCGTACGGGCCGCATTTTTGGTAACTTATAAATTTATGCTCATGTTTGTTCCCATCGTTATTGCGGGTTCACTCCTTTTAGCTTTAATTATTCATTCTTTGCCTAGACTTAAAGGGTTGTTTGCTGTAGGATATTTCCTACCTTACTTGGCATCAGGAGTGGCTTCTTCCATTGTTGTCAATGGGGTGTTATCTTATAACAGTCCATTAAACGTTTTTTTTCGTAAGCATTTAGGTTTAGATATTGATTGGTTAGGTTCTCCAATTTTAGCGCCACTAATCATTGCCCTTATGATGGCGTGGAAATTTGTGGGCTATTATGCGCTGCTGTTTTTATCAGGTTTAGAAAGTATACCTAAAGAAATCTATGAAGCAGCCGAAATGGATGGTGCTGTTGGTTGGAAAAGATTTTGGTACGTCACTATCCCGATGTTGCATCCAGCGTTTTATACCGTCACCATTTTAGCAGTAGGTCTAATGTTTGGGATTTTTACTGAACCGTATGTATTAACTGGTGGAGGACCAGATTATTCCACGCATACATGGCAGTTAGAAATTTATAACCAGGCATTTGAAAGATTAAATGCAGGATATGGAACGGCAATAGCAATCATAAACTCTGTTGTCACATTCGTTTCTATTCTAGTGTTTCGAAAGCTTTTGGAAAAGTGGGGTGCCAGACATGGTTGGGAGTAAGAAATTAAAGACCACGCTGTTGTATATTTTGGCTTTTGTTATCCTTATCATCATGGTGTTTCCTTATTTATATATGGTCTTAAATTCTCTGGCCCCATGGGATCAAGTGGACCGTAAAATGATTCCAACTAAGTTGACCTTGCGTTCATATGAGTGGTTATTTACTGGTGGGGATGATGTTGTTCCTAGACCGTGGCTCCGAGCCTTTTTTAACAGCTTTGTTGTGACTTTATCTTCCACTTTGCTAATGATGGTGACAGCGATCCTAGTAGGATACGCTTTAGCTAAATTAAAGTTTAAAGGCAGCCGTTTGATCAACAATATTATTTTGTTTCAAATGTTTTATCCAGCGGTTATCCTATTAATTCCACTTTTTTTAATCATCCGCTACTTTGGGATGTACGACACCTATTGGGCTATGATTTTGCCAAAGGCCGTTAATTTGTGGGCGATATTTATGTACACTAACTTTTTCCGCAGTATACCTGATGAATTAATTGAAGCTGCCAAAATGGATGGAGCAGGACAATTAACCATTATTGCTAGAATTGTCTTGCCAATGTCTAAGTCGATTACAACCATTATATTCCTATTCCTTTTTATGGAAAGATGGGTAGAACTTTTATGGGATATGCTGGTGGTTAACAGTGAAAATATGTTAACGTTAAACGTATTGCTCGCTCAAATGTTTGGTCCATATGGAGCGTTTCCAGGACCGATGTATGCGGCTTCGGTATTACTGACATTGCCAATTCTCGTCCTATTCATTATCTTTAGCAAAAACTTTAAAGAGGGAATGCAGTTTGTATTGAAGTGATGGTTTGTTGGAAAAATATAACTGATGCCGAAAAAAGTTTTTTATAGAGACCGCCTGTGAACGATATGAAACAAGGTTTGGTCTCTTTTTCTTTACAGGAAGGAGGAATGAAGAATGTTGATCAATAAAAATTGGAAGATACAGCATTTTGATGTAGGACAGGTAAGGGATTTAACGATTGCAGATCCAAACTATATTGATCACTTTTGGATACCAGCAAAGGTGCCAGGAGATGTACATTCGATTTTACGGGAAAAGAAATTGATTGATGATCCCTTTTTCGGCTACAATGATTTGAAATCGAAATGGGTGGAAGAAAAGGTTTGGTGGTATCGTACGGAATTTACATTTGATAAAAACAATCTAGACAAAGATGAACGGTTAGAGTTGATTTTTGAAGGCTTAGATACCTTTGCGACTGTTTATTTAAACGGAGTGGAATTAGGGACTACGGAAAATATGTTCATTTCTCATACTTTTGATGTTACTAGAGAAATAGTGGATGGAAGAAATGTTTTGGCAGTGAAATTTAATCCCGTTTCCTATCAGTTAAAGGAGAAAGAGAAAAATTATTGGGCTGGATTTGGAAAAGATCGCATATGGGCTCGCAAGGCTCAATATCATTTTGGCTGGGACTGGGGTCCGCAAATTCTAACGGTAGGAATTTGGAAAGAGGTGCGTTTAGAAAAAAGAAAAATTGCCAAAATCGAAAGTGTTTACGCAAGAACACTTGACTTGAAAGATTCTCGGGCCGTTGTTCAAATCGATATTTACACCAAAAACTTTGTTAAGGGAAAAAGTTTACAGGCGGAAGTGACGTTAAAAGATCGGGAACAACAATTTTTCCAAACCGTAAATATTGATCAAAATCGAGCAACACTCACTTTCAACATCGACAATCCAAATCTTTGGTGGACGCATGATTTAGGAGAACCGAATCTTTATCAGCTATCTGTCGTTTTAAAATGGGAAGGGGAAGTTCTAGACACATATCAAACAGAAATTGGGATTCGTACGGTGGAAGTAATGAAAAGAGATCGCGAAGGGAATCCGCGGTTTACCTTTGTTTTAAATGGTGTAGAGATATTTGCGAAAGGAGCCAACTGGATTCCTATTGACAGCTTTTTAGGATCTGTACCGGAATCACGCTATCGTCATCTTATTCAGCTTGCGAAAGAAGCAAATATGAATATGCTGCGTGTATGGGGCGGTGGGATTTATGAAAAAGACATTTTCTATCAAGAATGCAATCGCCAAGGTATTTTAGTTTGGCAGGACTTTATGTTTGCCTGTGCGTTATACCCAGATTACAACCGCAATTATATGGAAAACGTCCGCGAAGAAGTGATTTCGGTGATTAAGCGGCTTCGTAATCATCCTTGCATCGCTTTATGGTGCGGAAATAACGAAAACGATTGGTTATATGAAGTGGAGCATGCCGCTGGAAAAATTCACACTCCTTTTTATGGAGAAAAAATATATCATGAGTTAATTCCTGAACTACTGGAAGAATTAGATCCTTCCCGTCCATATTGGCCAAGTTCGCCATACGGCGGAAATGACCACAACTCACAAGAGGAAGGCGACCGGCATAATTGGCAAGTTTGGCACGGGAATGTGGAACCTCGAAAATTCGGTCAGAATTTAGGACAAAACATCAGTGTGGAGGGGGTTTCGTTTCGAAATTATAAAAAAGATCGCGCCCGGTTTTGCAGCGAGTTTGGCATGCATGCTTCTGCCAATCGTTATACGCTGGAAAAAAATCTGCCTGACGGAACTTTTTATTGGGGCAGCGATGAATTGGCATATCGCAATAAAGATTTTCATCATGAAAAAGGGCTCTTATTAATGGAAGGGTATACCGGCATTCCAAAAAATGTTGAGGAATACATGAATTATTCGATGCTTACGCAGGCGGAAGGTTTAAAGTATGGAATGGAACATTACCGCCGCAATAAACCGCAAACAAGCGGGGCTTTAATCTGGCAATTGAATGATTGCTGGCCTGGCACGAGTTGGTCGATGATCGATTATTACTTGTTGCCAAAGGCTTCATATTATTATAGTAAAAAATTTAATGCCCCTCTTTTATATACGCTTGAACATGACCCTGGCGATGATTTACATCTATGGGTTGTGAATGACCGATTAGAAGATGTGAAAGATACGCTGGTATTCGAAGTGTTCCGATTTAATGGCGAGTTAGTGTATTCGAAAGAATTTTTGATCCATGTGAAAGGAAATGCTTCGGTTCAAATTGCTTCCTTAACAGAAGCGGAGGTTTTACAAGGCAATCCTGCTGAACAAGTTGTCGTCCGCTTAAAATCGTTGAATAAAAAAGCAGAGGAAAACTATTATTACCTAAGAAATCATAAGGATCTTCAGCTGCCTAAGGCGAAATTGCAAGTAAAAGCGGTACCGGAAAAACAAGAAGTAGAAATTTGGACAGATTGTTTTGCGCGTTTTGTTAAACTGGAACTTCCAGCAGAAAAAATTATTTTTTCGGATAACTTCTTCGACCTACTTCCATCGGAGCGAAAGATCATCAAGATTAGACATTTAGATGGCAAGACCATTTCTTTAGACGGTTTAAGCGTATCAGCCATCAACGGCAGTGCTTGATCGGATGATTTTTTATCTAAAAAAGTATGATGGAGGGAAAATCATGAAAGCGGCGGTTTTATTAAAAAAGGGGAAAATCGAAATACAACACTCATCCAATGGCCATTTCCTTGATTGAAAAAGGAAAAGTGAAAGTACAACCTTTAATTAGCCATTATTTTACTTTGCAAGACATTCCGAAGATTATGCCGAAATATGGGGAATTAAAAGTAACAAAAGGGATATTGAAGTTTGAATAGGGGAATAGGTATTGCCAGTCTCCTTTCTCTTTTAAAAACTATGGTGTAAATTCCCGTGATTTGATATATCTTTCTGATTTATGTGGCATCCATCGTGAAGAAATAAGCGCCCTTAGCTTGACTGAAAAGCTAAGGGCGCTTGGCATGAAGAGATCAGCTGACAACAAACTCAAAACTTCCGAATATTTTTACTTCTTTTCCGATAAGAAATCCTCCTGTTTCAAGGGCCGCGTTCCATGTTAAGCCATAATCTTCGCGATTAATTTTTCCTTCTACGTCAAAGCCGGCTACGATGCTTCCGGTTATCGGATTTTTGGATTGTCCGTTAAATTCGACTTTGAACGTCTCTGTTTTTGTAACATCTTTAATCGTTAATTGACCTGTTACTTCATATTCATCATCTGAAACCTTTTTAACAGAATCGCTGATAAATGTGATGGTTGGATAATGTTCTACATCGAAAAAGTCGGCTGAGCGAAGGTGGTTGTCTCTGTCTTCGTTTTTTGTATCAATGGAAGCTGCTTGGATGGTCACTTTCACTTTGGAAGATTCCAGCTGATTGACGTCGCCTTCCACTTCAATATCAAATTCGTTGAACTCTCCTTTTGCCTTAGCAATCATCATATGTTTTACTTGAAAAGATATGGAACTATGGACTTTGTCTAATTGAAAATTTGTCATGGTTCCTTTTTCCTCCTTTTGTTTTGGTTATAATAATCATATCTGAAAAATATCTTGAATTCAAATATTTTTATTTAAATTTAAAAAATTTTAAAAACAAGTTAATATTTCTCAATCAATGAGCGGATGAATACATGAATATGTGCATCCATCTCTCTTAATCCAAAAAGCCGCATCTAACGGTTTTTTCTAAGTATAATACCAACATATGCGCTGCTTTCACTTGATAATGGATACATGATAACATTAGATTAAGTGTGAAAGCGGACAGAGAGGAAGAGGAATCATGATGAAGCAGTTAAGCATTTTAGCGAAAATCGAAAATCAAATGGAACGATTTTCACCAGCTGAAAAAAAGATTGCTACGTATATTATGGAACATGCGGAGCTTGTGCCAAATATGACGACGAAGGAACTGTCGAAAAATGCAGGATCTAGTGAGGCGAGTGTCGTTCGCTTTTGCAAAACGATCGGCATTGGCAGCTTTACCGCGTTAAAATTGGCGCTTGTCCGTGAATTGACGATTGCGGATATGAACATTAACGATTTTTCGATTATTGAAAAACAAGATGCTCCGTACGATTTATTTAATAAAGTGACCTATGTCAACAAAGCGGCGATCGAAGCGACAACAACGACGATTGATAAACGGGAATTGGAAAAAGCAGCGGAAGTGATTGCCAATGCGAAAAAAATTTTATTTTACGGAGTCGGAGGATCAGCTTCTTCGGCGATGGATGCATGCTATAAATTTACAAAGCTAGGCTATGTGTCGATGATGTCTCCTGATTTTCATACGATGCTTCCGCTTGCGGCAAACTTAGAGAAACAAGATGTATTTGTCGCGGTTTCCACATCGGGAAGAACAAAGGATGTGTTGGAAATTGCCCGGTTTGCGAAAAAACAAGGCGCCACGGTGATTGCGATTACAAAACTGGATCCATCTTCACCATTGTATAAGGAAGCAGATATCAAACTATGTCTTCCAGATGTCGAGCAAGATCATCGGATCGGAAGCATGGCATCGCGAATGACGCAGCTGAATATCATTGATGCGCTTTATTTAATTACGTTCCATCAAGTGGGAAGCCGTGTGCTGGAAAAATTTCATGAAACGAGAGAAGAAGTAGTCCGGTTGCGGAGATAAGTATTTATGGAAGCGAGCAGTCAATGCTTGCTTTTCTCTTTTTATGGAGATTTTTTGAAAATAGAAGAATAAAATTGATATTTTATTTCATATATATATAATTAAAATAAGAAATAAAATTTCAAATCTATAAGAAGGTGACAAGATTGCTAGAACGTTTAACAACCGAACAACGAAACAACAAAACGCAGAACTTAGATGAAATGACGACGAAAGAAATTTTGCAGGTGATGAACGAAGAAGACCAAACAGTGGCCATTGCTGTTTCGAAAGAATTAGAACACATCGAAAGGCTTGTGCAAAAAGTGATTGCGTCTTTCCGGCAAGGCGGTCGGCTCATTTATATGGGAGCTGGTACAAGCGGTCGGCTCGGAATTTTAGATGCGGTGGAGTGTCCGCCGACATTTGGGACGGAAAAGGAGATGGTGCAAGGATTAATTGCAGGTGGTTTGGAAGCGTTTACAAATGCAGTGGAAGGAGCGGAAGATAACGAAGAACTTGCAGTAAAAGATTTACAGTCAATTGGACTGACGGCAAAAGATACGGTTATTGGCATTGCGGCGAGCGGACGAACGCCGTATGTGATCAGTGGGCTCCGATACGCAAAGCAAATCGGTGCCACAACCGGGAGCATTGCCTGCAATAAAGGAGCGGAAATTAGCAAATACGCTGATGTCAGCGTTGAAGTGGAAACAGGCCCGGAAATCTTAACAGGATCCACTCGCTTAAAAGCAGGAACAGCACAAAAGATGGTATTAAATATGATTTCCACCGCTTCCATGATTGGAATCGGAAAAGTATATAAGAATTTAATGGTCGATGTGCAGGCGACAAACTTTAAACTAAAAGAACGAGCTAAACGAATTATTATGGAGGCAACCGATGTAGATGATAAGACGGCGGCGCGTTATTACGAAGCGGCGCGGGGACATGTGAAAACGGCGATTGTCATGATTTTATTGCAATGCAGCTATGAAGAAGCGACAGAGCGTCTGCAAAAAGCGAATGGATTTGTTCGCCAGGCGCTTCAATAAAATATGTGAATAAAGGGAGAGGTTGAAATGAAAAGGGAACAACAAATGGCCGTTGAAATATTGGAACGGCTTGGAGGGAAAGAAAACATTACACGTATTGCTCATTGTATGACGAGGGTGAGAGTGTCATTGAGCGATCATCAAAAAGCCGATATCGCAGGTCTTAAAAATATTGAAGGTGTCATGGGCGTTATTGAAGATGAAACATTGCAAATCGTTGTCGGCCCTGGAGTCGTTAACAAGGTAGCTGCTGCGCTTTGCGAATTAACAGGGCTACAACTTGGGGAAGTGATCGAAGATACTGCAGCACAGAAAAAAGCCGAGATTCAACAACGCAACCAAACGCCATTTAAACGATTGCTGCGCAAAATCGGAAGCATTTTTATCCCGCTTATTCCAGGTCTTGTCGCATCGGGAATCATTAACGGAATCGCTAACTTTGCAAAAAACGCCGGGGTCGATCCAACAGAAACATGGCTGCAGCTATTATTGCTCATTGGCGGCGGCATTTTCGCTTCGCTCGGCGTTTTAGTCGGATACAATACGGCAAAAGAGTTTGGCGGTACACCTGTGTTGGGAGCGATTGCTGGAATTTTAGTATTTAACCCGGCGCTTGCCGATATTAAACTGTTCGGGGAAGCGTTGACGCCGGGACGGGGCGGATTGTTTGCGGTGATGTTGGCCGCATGGCTTATGGCGGTCATGGAAAAGCGTGTCCGCAAATTCGTTCCAAATGCGATTGATATTATTGTGACGCCGCTTTTAACCGTGTTAATGGTATGTTTATTTACGCTCATCGCCGTTCAGCCGCTTGCCGGATGGTTATCTTTAGGTATCACAAGCGGAATCAAAGCAGTGTTGGATATTGGCGGTGCGGTTGCTGGCGCCATTTTGGCAGGTACGTTTTTACCGCTTGTGATGGTTGGATTGCATCACGGTCTGACACCAATTCATATGGAGTTTATTAATAAAATCGGTTCAACTCCAATTCTTCCGATTTTAGCGATGGCAGGAGCAGGCCAAGTAGGAGCGGCGATTGCGATTTTCGTCAAAACGAAAAACAAACGGCTTCGCAACATTATTAAAGGGGCGTTGCCAGTTGGATTTTTAGGAATTGGCGAGCCGTTGTTATATGGAGTAACGCTGCCGTTAGGAAGACCATTTTTAACTGCGTGTCTCGGCGCGGCAGTCGGCGGTGCGTTTCAGGCAGTTGTGAAAACAGCCGCGCTCGGAATCGGCGTATCTGGTTTATCGCTCATTCCGTTAATCGCCGACAATAAATATATTCTATATTTCTTAGGATTGGTCATTTCGTACACGTTTGGTTTCCTTTTTACGTATTTCTTTGGCTTTAAAGAAGAAATGGCGGAAAACATTTAATTCTAGGTGGTTTCGATGTTCTATCTATCTTTCTACTTATCAGAACAAACGGATCAAATCGAAAAAAGATTTGCACAGGCAAATTTGTTCGGATGTCGGGAACTATTTACATCGCTTCATATTCCAGAAGACGATCTTACCTTTTATCGCAAGCGATTACAGGAGATCGGGCAGTTAGCGAGAAAATACGAAGTCGGGATCATCGCTGACGTTACCCTGGCTTCTTTATCCAAAATTGGGGTGAATGGAGACAATCTTGATTTGCTTTTTGATGGGGGAATTATTGGACTGCGGCTTGATGATGGATTTTCTATGAAAGAAGCAGCAACGTTTTCTCACCGGATGAAAGTTGTTTTCAATGCGAGCACGATGACGGAAGAAGAATGCGATGAACTTGCTTTTTGTGACGTGAACTGGAATCAAATTGAAGCGTGGCATAATTTTTATCCACGTCCAGAAACAGGATTATCAAAAGAATTAGTCATTCAAAAAAACAAGATTTTACGCCGAAAAGGAATTCGAACGATTGCCGCGTTTATTCCGGGAAATAAAGAAAAACGAGGTCCGCTCCATCAAGGGCTTCCTACGCTAGAGGCTCATCGGTATATGGATCCGCTTTGCGCGTACGTGGAATTAGTGCAGGATTGTGAGGTAGATAAAGTATTTGTGGGCGATGGCGAGATGACAGATGATGTGCTTGCGCGAATGAAGGAGTTTCGGGATGGGGTTATTCCGCTGCGCTACCGGCCGCTTGTGCAACAACATGAACTGCTTTCTATGGTCGAAACGGTTCAAACGAATCGGCGTGACGCGGCAATGGATGTTATTCGATCACTGGAATCCCGCTTATCTTTCTCATGGCCAAAGCATTTATTAGCACCAGCATGTACAATCGAAAGACAAAAAGGCAGCGTGACCATTGATAATATAAAATATGGAAGATATGCCGGCGAGCTGCAAATCACATTAACCGATTTGCCAGCAGATGAGAAAGTCAATGTGATTGGACGAATTTTCGAAGACGATCTTCCTCTCCTTGCGTATGTCAAAGGAGGACAACAGTTTCGCCTTGTGCGGATCACATAAAGCTTACGGCCACCGAATTCGGTGGCGTTTTATTTATCTGTTTATGATAAAATTACATAATAGTAAAAAGTTTACAGTTAACGTTCAACAACGGATGCGAAAGGAAGGAACGTTTGACGCACCAACGATCAGAATAAGTGTTACGCCTTTTTTAATTCCATATAAAAAGCGGTTAAAAACTTTCTTACATTAATACGGCATTTTGTTGTTTTTTCTCCTGCTTCGAGCTCTTTCATACGTTTTCGGACTTCTTCAAAATCAAAAAGACGGGGAGCGAAGTGTTCGAACGTGGGATTGGTATAGTCCGTGAGCCCGAGAGAAGATAAATGGGTAAATGCTTGCAGCACCATACGGCGAATGCGTTGTTCCATGGCACGCACTTCTTTTTGAATGGTGGATTCATGATGATGGTGTGTTTGTCGCACAAGCTCGGTGTATAATTCTTTTAAAGACGGCAATTCGTGAATCGTCTGTCCCAATTTCTCTTTTTCTGCTAAGTGGCGCATGATCAGTAATAAATCTGCCGCTCCTGCTTCTCCAGCAATACCTAATAGAAGAAGAAGATGTTGCACTTGGTGTTCCAGTTGTGTTTGTTCCTTTTGATGTAAAGGAGAAGCGGTTGTTGCAGTTTGATCTAATGCTTTCAGCAGCTGGCGAATTGAATCAAGGGAATGGGAGATAGAGATATGTTCCGCTACTCGCCTCAATACTGCCACCACTTCGTAACGATTAATTGGCTTTTGAATGTATGTATCGACGCCGTGAAGGTATGCCTGTCCAATCATTTCTTTATTTTCCACCTGGGAAATCATCACAAATTGCCCTTTAAACCCTTCTTCTCTTAATTTTTTCATCGTTTGAATCCCATCGCGTCCGGGCATCAATAAGTCGATAAGCACCACATCGACCGAATACAATTGGTCTGCTGTTACGTTCAAGCCATCTTCTGCTTCTCCAACAACCTCGCCGAGCTGGTTTTCTGTAATAATTTTTTCAAGCATTTTTCGTACGACGGCGTCGTCTTCAATAAGAAAAAAACGAAGCGGCATGAATTACATTTCCTCCTTTCGCAGCAGCTGGCTGGTAGGAATGGTCAATCGGAATATTGTTTGTCCTGGATTGCTGCTTACAAGTTGTATATGTCCATGAAGACTTTGTACGATATCCCGCGCGTGGGTAAGACCAATTCCTGTCGACGGATTTCCTTGTTGATCGTATTTTGTGGTAAAGCCGGGTTGAAAAATCCAGTCGGCATCTTCCTTGGCAATGCCTATCCCAGAGTCTGTCACCTCCACAATGAGATTGCTTTGTTGCAATTCTACTTGCAGATGAATCGAACCGGATGTCGGAATGGCTTCCACGGCGTTCGCCACTAAGTTGTTTAGTACAGAGAGTAAGGCATAGACATGGTCGGTCGATAAATCGACATGGCACGTTTGGGCAAATTGAATCTTTTTTCCTAATAGCTCGGCGTATTTTTCATTAGCGCGTACCACCATTCCACAAAGTTCATTGATAGGAAGCCTCCGCCGCAACGGTTGTTGCCCGATTAATTTCGATAAGCCTGCAAAAATACGCTGTACATCTTTTTTGACTTCATGAATATGTTCGGCGATATAAAGCGCGGCATGCGGCTTCACTTTTTCTCCTTCCATCAAACGCGAATATAGCTCATAACTTTTTCGTGTAATCTCTTCTAAGTATGTCATCGATTTTTGCAAGTAAAATGTTTCCTCATACAGCCCCGTATTAATCATCATTAGACGTTCCAACTCTTGTTGTCGCGCTTCCCCTAAGGTGCGAAGATGTTTCATTACGAAAATATTATATAATCCAATGACACAGAAACTTCGTAAAATAGCGAATAACAACATTACCATCATCACTTGGTATGTCACGATGAACGACTCACCAAGGAGATAACGAAAGAGCAATTCGCATGAATTAGACGAAAAATCAAGAACTGCGCCGAGCAGGCCAGCGCGGATGGGAAATTCCAGCAAGCGGCGGAAGCGAGTGATTTGTACGATCAAGGCAAAATTAATATAGTAACACGCGGCTGGAGCATGAGTAAAAAAACTATCTGATAACGCAGCTTGCCCAGTCAGCATGTCAAGGGCGATACGGAATCCGACGACAAAACATCCTGCGCAAATTCCGATAAAAAGCGGGGAAATCATCTCAAATGAAATAAGTCCGAAAAAAAAGATAGCACTCCCTAATGAGAAGCGGAACGGGCTATTAAACGGATTAATTTTCATTTCCCCGAAAAAAGCAGTGGCCAATATTAGAATGGTTACGATCAACAGGCGTTCACGCATCGTTTTTCCTTTTTTCACACACCTTTTCACCACCCCAGTTTCTATTATATAACAGATGAGGTGGAAGTAGTTTCATATTTTTCAAGAAAAGAATCATTATATGAGTCTAACGTTGTCGATATTCGAGCCTTCTAGAAACAAGAGATAACGAATAATTGACAACAAAATACATAAGCGCAACAAGAATAAAAATCGGTATCACATAATTGACATTTCTTCCGTTAATAATTTGTGCGTGGTTCATCAATTCTGGGAGGGAGATCACGATCGCTAGCGATGTATCTTTCAGCAATGAAATAAATTGGCTGACAATCGGCGGCACCATTCGGCGCAATGCTTGTGGCAAGATAATATACCATAATGTTTGTATATAGGTGAGTCCGGACGAACGCGCCGCTTCGATTTGGCCTTTGTCAATCGAGTTTAATCCGCTGCGAACGATTTCCGAAAGCATCGCCGATTCAAAGACAACTAGGGCGACAATAGCGGCATAAAATTTATCCAGTTTTAATCCCACTTCCGGCAGCGCGAAATACGTAAAGAAAATGATCAAGAGCAGCGGGAGGTTACGAATCGTTTCCACCATAACGGCAAAAATTTGTGAAATGCCAGGGATTTTTGTATAGCGTATTACACCAATGATAATTCCAAAGATAAAACTAAAAATAATGGATATAAACGCAACTTCCAACGTGACCAAAAATCCTTGCAGTAAAAAGGAGAGATGTGCTGGAGCGTATGCGCCGATAAAGTCCATGTGTCCTTACCTCCTCGATTACCGACTTTTTGCCAAACGGCGTTCCAAATATCCAACACCTAAACTTAACGGTATAGTTAGCACAAGGTAAAACAATGCGACGAAAATATAAACATCAAATGTAACAAACGTTTCGGATGAAATTAAATCACCGAAATACATTAAGTCAAGCCCGGCGATGACTCCTAAAACGGACGAGTTTTTCACAAGGTTAATAAATTGGTTGCCAAGCGGCGGAATAACAATTTTGACCGCTTGCGGCAAGATGATATAGCGCATGGTCTGCAAGTATGTCAATCCAGAGGAACGCGCCGCTTCCATTTGGCCTTTTGGAACAGCAAGGATTCCAGATCGGATTACTTCCGCAATAAATGCAGCGGTATATACCATAAGGCCTAATGTTCCTGCTGTAAAGGAATCAAAACGTATACCGATAGCGGGAAAGCCGACAAAGAATACAAAGACGATTAAAATAAGCGGAATGTTGCGAATAAATTCTACATAGACAGTTCCGATCCAGTTTAGCGGGCGAATTGGCGCGATGCGGAAGATCGCGATAATGATGCCAATGACCAAGCTGCCGATAAGAGCTAGAACGCTTGCTTTTAACGTGTTGGCAAACCCTTGCAAATACATATCCCAATGTTCTAGCAAAATCGAATATCTTAACATGATGATTCCACCTCTTTCCTAACCTAAGATGAAACAGATGAGCGAAACAGGCTTCGCTCATCTGTTCTTTCATGATTTATTGTTGCGGTTTTTTCCCAATCCATTTTTCATAAATTTTGTCGTATTCGCCGTTTTCTTTAATTTCTTTTAAGTATTCGTTAATGACTTGCAAAAATTCTTTGTCTCCTTTGCGGACGGCGATGCCGTATGGTTCTTCGGTAAACGTTTCGTCAAGAACGCGGTAGTTTGGATCTTGTTTTGCCATTCCCAAAAGCAAAGCATTGTCCGTTGTGAGCGCATCGCCTTGTCCAGCTTTTAACGCTGTAAACGCTTCAGCATAGTTTTCAAATTCTAATACATTGACTTCTGGCGCTACTTTGCGGATGTTTTGCGCGGATGTAGAACCTTTTGCCGTTAACACGGTCATTCCTTTTTTCAAATCTTTTACGCTGTTAATTTTGCTGTCTTTTTTGACAAGTAACGATTGTCCGGCCATGAAATACACATCAGAGAAATCAACTTCTTTTTTCCGCTCTTCCGTAATGGTCATCGTCGCGATAATCGCATCAATTTCTCCGTTATTGAGCATTGGAATGCGTGTTTTGGATGTCACTTCTTTTAGTTCGATTTTATTTTCATCACCAAGAATTTTTTTCGCTAATCCTTTGGCAATATCAATATCAAACCCTTCTACTTTTCCGGTTTCTGGATTTTTTAAACCGAACAAGTTCAAGTCATACTTTACTCCAACAACGAGTTTGCCGCGTTTTTTAATTTTTTCTAACGTGTTCGTTCCGCCCAACGTTTCCGTCGATTTTGCCCCATCCCCTTTGTTGGATGTTGACGATTCGCTGCTGCACCCGGCTAAAGCAGTGATGCTGAATAGTGCGATAAGCGCAAGCGTGATCCACATTTTCCAAACTGTTTTTCCTTTCATGAAAAAACCCCCTTTGTTTGATTTGAAACATTTTTTTGCTTATTAATGGTTGAGAATGCGGCTCAGAAATACTTTTGCCCGTTCTTCTTTTGGATTGGCGAAAAATTCTTCCGGCGGCGCTTCTTCCAAAATACGGCCTTGGTCCATAAAGACGATGCGGTCCGCAACTTCACGGGCAAATCCCATTTCGTGTGTCACAACGACCATCGTCATGCCTTCTTTTGCCAATTGTTTCATGACATCAAGCACTTCTCCAATGGTTTCTGGATCGAGCGCCGATGTCGGTTCGTCAAATAGCATAATTTTCGGCTTCATCGCCAGTCCTCTGGCGATAGCAACGCGCTGCTGCTGCCCGCCGGACAGCTCGGACGGATAGGCGTTCGCTTTGTCCGGAATTCCTACTTTCTCTAAATAGTACATCGCGGTTTCTTTCGCTTCTTTTTCCGGAATGCGAAGCACTTTCATCGGTGCTAACGTAATGTTTTGCAATACAGTCATATGTGGGTATAAATTGAAATGCTGGAACACCATACCGATATTGCGCCGCAATTGGTTAATGTCGATGTTTTTGTCATTGACTTTGACGTTATCCACGATTAATTCGCCGCTTGAAATCGTTTCCAAACGATTGATGCAACGAACTAACGTGCTTTTCCCAGAACCGGATGGACCAATAATGACGACAACTTCCCCTTGATGAATGGTTAAATTGATATCTTTTAGTACGTGGAAATCGCCGTAATATTTGTTCACTTGATGAAAATAAATCAATGAACCCCCCTCCTTCCCGAATAATATGAATAGTTTGTTTTTTTGAGATTTATTGTAAACATTATCTACTGAAATCTACTGAAATCGACGATAATCTTCTCTTTGGATGCAAAAAATCTTTCTATAGAGACCATCACGCAATGACCACGATGTCATTGATTTTATACACGGAAAGAGATATAACGGCGAAATATTGAGCAATAAATATAGTTAAGTGGAAAGGACTGAATCAAAAGACTGAGTTTTTTGTTGCATAGTAGTGTTTAGCGAATGAATTGTTGCGGGTCAATTTATTTTTAAAAAATGACAATAATGCATTGGACAAAATGATATTTACTTTTCATTGAATACATAATGTAAGCGCTTTAAGATAAAGGTACAGTAAGCAAAAGGGGGAAATGCAACATGACTCATACAACAGAAAATCAGTCTGGCTTTCGTGTAAAGATTCAGCGTTTTGGTAGTTATTTAAGCGGAATGATTATGCCGAATATTGGGGCATTTATTGCGTGGGGAATTATTACGGCGCTGTTTATCCCGACAGGATGGCTGCCAAACGAAACATTTGCAAAGCTTGTTGGCCCAATGATTACGTATTTATTGCCATTATTAATTGGTTATACGGGCGGAAAAATGATTTATGATGTTCGCGGCGGTGTTGTCGGTGCGACAGCGACAATGGGAGTCATTGTCGGTTCAGACATTCCAATGTTTCTTGGCGCGATGATAATGGGGCCACTAGGTGGTTACCTAATCAAAAAATTCGATCAGCAGATCCAAGGTAAAGTGAAACAGGGCTTTGAAATGCTTGTCAATAATTTTTCCGCCGGAATTATCGGCGGGCTGTTGACATTAGCTGCATTCAAAGGGGTTGGACCGGTTGTTTCGGCAATTAGCAAAACGTTAGCAGCAGGTGTAGAAAAAATTGTTGATTTGCACTTATTGCCATTGGCGAATATTTTTATTGAACCAGGAAAAGTGTTATTCCTCAATAACGCAATCAACCATGGAATTTTAAGTCCGCTCGGCATTGAACAAGCAGCAAAAACAGGAAAATCGATTTTATTCCTGCTTGAAACGAATCCAGGACCAGGTCTTGGCATTCTACTAGCGTATTGGTTGTTTGGAAAAGGAATGGCAAAGCAATCCGCGCCAGGAGCTGTCATCATTCATTTCTTAGGCGGGATTCACGAAATTTACTTCCCATATATTTTAATGAGACCGATTTTAATTTTAGCTGCAATGGCTGGTGGAGTGAGTGGAGTATTCACATTTACCATTTTCGATGCTGGGCTTGTGGCGGTTCCATCTCCAGGAAGTATTTTTGCCCTATTAGCAATGACGCCAAAAGGAAATTACCTTGGGGTTTTGGCAGGGGTATTTGTCGCCGCGGCAGTGTCATTCTTCGTTGCATCTATTTTCTTAAAATCTGCGAAAAATAACGAAGAGGAAGATTTAACGAGAGCTACAGAAAAAATGCAACAATTAAAAGGGAAAAAGAGCGATGTTGTTGTATTGAAAAATGAAGAAAAAGTAATCCCAGCCAAGGTCAAAAAGATCGTATTCGCTTGTGATGCAGGAATGGGTTCGAGTGCGATGGGAGCGTCGATTTTACGTAATAAAATGCAAAAAGCTGGATTAAATATTGAAGTAACAAATACAGCAATTAACCAACTTCCGGAAGATGCTGATATTGTAATTACTCACCAAAACTTAACAGATCGCGCGAAGGAAAAATTGCCAAAGGCGTTTCATATATCGGTGGAAAATTTCTTAAACAGTCCGAAATATGATGAGCTAATCGAAATGTTAAAAAAATAAAAGGGTAGGCACATGTAGGCACATATTAAAACATGACTAATATGTGCCTACCCTTTATTTTTTAAGGATTTTTAGGCTTTAGGAGTTGATAAACGAACGCTTACCTTTTAATTTTTCGCAGAAACGTATTTTATTAAAAGATGTCAACAATAAAAGAGACGAAAAAATAATATCTATTTGTTGTAATGAAAAGGATCGGGACTTAAAATTTTTATTGAACAGGTTATTTATTATTTTAAATTGTGTCAACAATGGTTGCGGAAGGCGGGAAGGTGGAGGGGCAATGTATATATCTGCACGCGAGCGAAAAATACTAGATATTTTGTTGTCAAACGACGAAGGAACAACGGTAGGAGAACTTGCCGAGCAACTAGACGTCAGCAACCGTACCATCCACCGGGATTTAAAAGGGATCGAGCGCATTTTAAAGGATTACCGCCTGCAGCTTGTCAAAAAAGCAGGGGTCGGCATTCGGATTATTGGAGAAGAAGAAAAGAAAAAAGAGCTAGCGCTTCATCTCTTTCATTTGTCTCATAAGGAATACACACCAGAGGAACGACAGATAATCATTCTGATTGCTTTGCTGGAAGCAACAGAGCCTGTCAAGCTTTTATCGCTTGCAAACGACCTCAACGTTACTGTTGCAACCATTAGCCATGATTTAGATAAAATCAATAAAATGATAGAAAAATACGGGCTATCTCTAATCCGAAAAAGAGGATATGGTGTGGAAATTGCTGGATCTGAGTCCGCAAAGCGGAGAATGATGAGTGAACTACTATTTCATCATGTGGATGAACATGAGTTTCTCTCGTTAATGAAAGAGTCGATTCAAAAAAAGTCCATCGATAAATTGAATACGGTTACAGAAAAACTTCTCGGGCTAATCGATAAGAAAAAATTAGTCACCATTGAACAACAAATTGAACGAATCAAGGAAGAGCTTCCTTTTACTATTGCCGACAGTTCGTATATTGCGTTAGTGGTCCATCTTGCCTTAGCAATAGAGCGAATCAGCCAAGGGGAATCGATTAATTTTGATCAACAATATTTGGAAACGATTCAGACCACAAAAGAATACGAAACCGCAGAAAAAATTGCCCGATCGTTAGAACATGCTTTTCGCATCACGATTCCAAAAGAGGAGATCGGGTATATTACGATGCATTTAATGGGAGCGAAACTTCGCGACCGCCAAGGTTATATGCTAGAAGATACGAGTTTTGAAATAGGCATCAAAGCACAGGAGCTAATTCGGTTTGTCAGCGATGAGCTCCATGTAGATATCACGAACGATTATACATTATACGAAGATTTGGTTGTTCATTTAAAGCCAGCACTTTATCGCATCCAGCATAACATGGGGATTGCCAATCCGCTTTTAGAAAAAATTGTTCAAGATTATCCAGAACTTTTTGCGGTGTTAGAAAAAGGAGTAAAACAAGTATTTCCGGATGTTGCTGTTCCAAACGAAGAAATTGGTTATTTAGTTCTCCACTTTGCATCGGCGTTATTGAGGGTAAAGAAAGGATTGCGTGCGTTAGTGATCTGTTCGAGCGGACTAGGGACGGCAAAAATATTAGCAACAAGATTGAAAAAAGAAATTCCAGATATTGTCCACATGGAACAGATTTCTGTTTTTGAATTGAGAAACACGGATGTAACGCGATACGACTTGATCGTTTCGACCATACCCATTGATGGCTTGGTAAAGCCGTATTTGGTTGTCAGTCCAATGCTAAGGGAAGAAGAGATTCTGTCGATTAAACAGTTTCTAAAAAACAGAAACGCGGTTTCCCGTAAGGAAGATGTAGACGATTCAATAGGAACATCTCATGATGTGATTAAGAAAATGGATTCCATTCAAAAAATGAGTGAAACCATTCTCCGAATTTTGCAAGGGTTTACGTTACAACAGGTAAATAGCCATTCCATCAAAGAAGTATTAGCAGAAGCGTGTCATCAGCTATGGCAAAAAGGGATCATTCGCGATTCTGAAAAAGTTCTTGCAGAATTGTTGCGGAGAGAGACATTAGGAGGATTGGGAATACCGGAAACGTCGCTCGCTTTGTACCATACTCGAAGCTCTGCGGTGGTTTTTCCGTCTTTCACGATTTATAGGTTAACGGAATGCCAAACAATCCATGGAATGCACGATCAGCCGATGGCTGTGAATACCGTTTTACTGCTGTTGGCGCCCGAGTCACCTAGTCAAGAAACACTTTCGGTATTAAGCCATATTAGCTCGTTGGTTATTAAAGATGAAGATAGCGTGGCTTTATTTGAAAAAGGTGATCGCGAACAGGTGTATTCGTTTTTGAGCCATCATTTAGAGAAGTTTTTTCATAACTATCTTTAACAACATAAGGAGTGAATGATATGTCAATGCCAATTTTGCAGAAAGAAAATATTGTATTACATGCGCAAGTAGAAAGTAAAACAGAAGCAATTCGTTTAGCAGGACAAATTTTGGTGAATAACGGTTATGTAGACGATTCTTATATTGATAAAATGTTTGAGCGGGAAGCGTTAACATCAACATATATGGGAAATTTTGTTGCTATTCCACATGGTACAGAGGATGCGAAACAATTTGTTAAACATTCTGGTATTTCAATTGTACAAATTCCTGATGGGGTTGATTTCGGAGATGGCAATATCGCAAAACTATTGATTGGAATCGCTGGAAAGAATAATGAACATTTAGAAATTCTATCAAAAATCGCCATTGTTTGTTCGGAAGAGGAAAATGTAGAAACGATGATTAAAGCGGCGACAGAAGAAGAGATTCTTCGCCTTCTAAATGAGGTGAATTAAACATGTTGGCTGTTCATTTCGGCGCAGGAAATATTGGAAGAGGTTTTATCGGGAGTTTGCTTTCTCAGTCGGGTTATGAAGTAGTGTTTGTCGATATTAATGATGAAGTGGTCCGTTTATTAAAGGAAAAACAGGAGTATCGTGTGATCATTGCCGATGAAAATAGACAAGAACAGTTGATTCGCAACGTTTCTGCTGTCAATAGTCAAACAGAACGTGAAAAGGTCATTGATTATATCACAAAGGCTCATCTCATTACAACAGCGGTTGGACCGCATATTTTACCGGCAATCTCTGCGATTCTTGCTGAGGGGCTACAAAAAAGAGCCACGATAAATAAAACACCACTTCATATTATCGCTTGTGAAAATATGATTGGCGGAAGTGACGTGTTAAAGAGCCATGTTTTTGCAAAGATTTCCGAAGCAGATAAGCCGTTGTTCGAAACATACTACGGTTTTCTGAATTGCGCGGTAGACCGTATCGTTCCGAATCAAAAACACGACGATCCTCTCTCCGTTATGGTCGAGCCGTTTTTTGAATGGGTGATCGAAAAACGAAATATTATTGGCGACATTCCGCCGATTCAAGGGGCTCATTTTGTTGATGATTTAAAGCCTTATATTGAGCGCAAGCTTTTTACCGTAAATACCGGGCATGCGATTGCCAGCTATTTAGGATACTATAAAAAATTACAAACGATACAAGAAGCAATGAATGATGAAGAGATACGCTCGGACGTGGAAAAAGCGCTGCATGAATCGGGTGCGGTGTTAGTAAAGAAATATGGATGGAATGAGAACGAACATCAATCCTATATTCAAAAAATTATTCAACGTTTTATGAATCCTTCCATCTCCGATGAAATAGTCCGGGTTGCTCGTTCTCCAATTCGCAAACTTGGAGCGAATGATCGCCTCGTTGGACCGGCTGTGCAATATTATGACTTGTTCGGACAAGTGCCGCTTGGTTTAGTCAAAGGAATTGCCGCGTTGTTATTGTTTGATTATGAGAACGACGAGGAAGCAGTTGCATTGCAAAAAACCATTCAAGAAACAGGAGTAGAAGGGGCTCTATACCAATATTCACAATTAGAAAAAGATCATCCGCTTGTTATAGCAATAAAAGATCAATGGCAGCATTTAAAATAAACGTTTTCCCCGCCGTTGCTGAAAGACTCTGGCAACAGCGGGGTTTTTGTTTCTATGAACAAAATGCACAAAATTATTTTTATTTTCAAAAACTTACTATTCCGAAAATAGTTATTATAATTGTTTCTAAATATGTGAACGCTATCAAAATAAATAGGGGGTACAGGTGTAATGAAAAAGTGGTGGAATTTGCTGATTATGGGGATCATCGTGTTGGCGCTGGCTGCCTGTGGAAGCAATGTAACGACGAAACCATCTGGCAAAACATCGAACTATCCGACGAAGCCGATTGTGTTTGTGGCTCCTTCAGGGGCTGGGGGCGGCTGGGATTTGACGGCAAGAGCGATCACGAAAGTATTAAGCGAAACAAATTTGGTGAAGCAAACGATGACGGTGGAGAATAAACCGGGCGGCGGTGGAGCCGTGTTTATAGCGGAGTACGCCACACAAGATAAAAACAACGATTATAAGCTGTTTGTCAATTCCCCGCCGATCATTATTAACAACTTAAAAGCGGAAGGAAACAGCCCATTCGGTTACAAAGATACAACGCCGCTCGCCCAGCTGACTAAAGATTTTGGCGCGATTGTCGTTAAGGCGGATTCGAAGTTTCAATCCTTGTCCCAACTGTTAGAAGCGATTAAGCAAAATCCAAAGTCTGTGACAGTAGCCGGGGGATCTGCGCCAGGGTCGATGGACCACCTGATTGCGATTCTTCCTATCTACAAATCTGGCATTGATCCAAAAGTAGTGAAATATGTATCGTATGACGGCGGCGGAGAAGCAATGGCGGCGCTTCTAGGGGGAAATGCTGATGTAATTGCGACGGATGCTTCTTCTGTCGGGGAATACGTAAAAGCAGGAAAAGTGCGGGTGCTTGCCGTTTCCGCGTCAGAACGCCTTGGCGGCGCTTTGAAAGACGCGCCAACGCTGAAAGAGCTTGGCATTGACGCAGAGTTTACAATTTGGCGCGGCGTTTTCGGACCGAAACAAATGTCTGCGGACGCGAAAAAGTTTTGGGAAGATACATTCAAAAAATTGTCCGAGCATGAAAAATGGAAAGAGGAGCTAAAGAAGCAAGGGTGGGAAGCAGAATATAGAGGTTCGGAAGAATTCACAAAATTTTTACAAGAGCAGGAACAGCAGATCAGCGATATGTTGAAATCGCTTGGAATGCATAAATAAACGAACGGGGAAGAGAACGCTTCCCCATCTTTAATAAAAAAATGGGGGTGTGAGTGTGAGTAAAACATTTGACCGCGTTACCGCCATCGCCTTTTTAGCCGTGGGAGCTTTGTTTATGGTGGAAAGTCTAAGAATCTCGAAAAGCGCTTATGGAAGTGCAGTCGGTCCGAACGTGTTTCCGTTTTTGCTAGGACTTATTCTCGTATTGTTAAGTATCAAGCTGCTGATAGAAACGATGCGATATGCGGATTCATACAAAGAAAGGCAGCCATTGCAATATAAAAATTTTTTTATTATTTTGCTTGCCGCGGTGATATATGCGGCCTTATTAGAAACCGTTGGTTATGTCATGATGACGTTTTTGTTCCTTGTCGTCGGGTTTCAAACGATGGAAAAAGGAGCTTTGTGGAAATCAGTAGTGCTTGCCGCTTGTTTTTCGCTTGGAGTGTATGGGGTATACGTCAAATTGCTGCAAGGAACATTGCCGAGTTGGCCCGTTTGGTTTCAGTAAAGGAGGGGGAGTATGAGTGCACTAACGTTTTTAATCGATGGCTTTCAAACCGCACTGCAGCCGCACAATCTGTTTTTCGCTTTTCTTGGAGTGCTGATTGGGACGGCGGTAGGAGTGCTGCCAGGGATTGGCCCGATGAGCGGGGTAGCGCTGTTAATTCCAGTAACGGCTTCGATGACGTCCGGGCTTGACCCAGCTCAAGCGGCGACAAGTTCGATTATTTTGCTTGCCGGTGTCTATTACGGGGCGATGTACGGCGGTTCGACAACATCGATTTTATTAAATACACCTGGAGAATCTTCCTCTGTCGTCACCACATTGGACGGTTATCAAATGGCAAAGCAGGGGAGGGCAGGATCAGCATTAGCGATTGCGGCAATCGGTTCGTTTGTCGCCGGGCTCGTTTCGTTAATTGCCCTCGTGCTATTGGCAGAGCCGCTTTCCAATGTAGCGTTGAAATTTGGTCCAGCGGAATACTTTTCGCTGATGATTCTCGGTTTGGCCGCTGTGAGCGGATTGGCAGGAAACTCGATGACAAAAGCGTGGATGATGACCGTTTTCGGTTTGCTGCTATCGACGATTGGACTTGATAGTGTGTCAGGTGTGGCGCGATTTACGTATAACATTTCTTTTCTCTACGGAGGCTTGGAATTTTTAACAGTTGCGGTCGGGTTGTTTGCCTTGGGAGAAGTATTTAAAGCGATTCTTCATAAAGAGCAAAATGACGGAGAAATTGCGAAAATCGGCCGTGTCATTCCGTCCAAAGCGGAACTGAAAGAAAGCGCCGGACCGATTGCGCGTGGATCGCTGCTTGGATTTTTTGTCGGCGTATTGCCGGGAGCGGGCGCAACGCTTGCCTCATTTTTTTCCTACATCATGGAAAAGAAATTAAGCAAAACTCCTGAAAAATTTGGAAAGGGGACGATTGCCGGCGTTGCGGCACCGGAATCTGCGAATAACGCCGCTTCGGGAGGAGCGATGATCCCACTTTTAACGCTCGGCATTCCCGGTTCGGGGACGACGGCGATTTTAATGGGCGCATTGATCATGTATAATGTCCAGCCTGGCCCGCTCCTTTTCGATGAGCATCCGGATGTCGCTTGGGGGCTCATTGCCAGCATGTTTATCGGCAATGTGATGCTGCTGATTTTAAACATGCCGCTCGTCAAAGTATTTGCGAAAATCATTGAAACGCCGACGAAATATTTGTTGCCGCTTATTATTGCGATTTCTGTTTTTGGCGTTTATGCGGTGCAGGTGACGACGTTTGATGTCTTTTTATTAATCGCATTTGGTGTATTAGGCTATCTGCTTGCAGAACATGACTTTCCACTGGCGCCGCTTGTATTAGGACTTGTACTTGGTCCAATGATTGAAAATAACATGCGAAGAGCGCTTACGGCCTCGAACGGCGACTTTATGGTATTTTTCGAAAAACCAATCTCTCTTGTTTTGCTTATCATTGCGTTTTTATGGATCGCCGTGCCGTTTGTCATGAAACTAAAAGGGAAATCGGTCATTGTCAGCGAAGATATGTAAAGGGAGAAAGACTACTGCCTTTCGGCGGATAGTCTTTCTCTATTTTCCGTCAGGGAGAGAGAAGAATGAGACTGCAAACGCGGCTTATTATCATTATTTGTTCGTTGCTCTTATTTGTTATTCTTTTTCTTTCATTTTTATTTCAGCACATGTTTGCCGCCACGCTAAAAGAACAAATCGGAATGCGCGCGCTAAACGTAGCGGAAACGGTGGCTGCTACGCCGTTAGTCAAGGACGCTTTTAGGCAGCCGGACCCGCATCAACAAATTCAGCCGTTTGCAGAAATGATTCGCCGCAAAACCGGAGCGGAGTATGTCGTGGTTGGAAATAGACAAGGAATTCGTTATGCCCATCCGCTTCCGGATCGGATTGGAAAAAAGATGGTGGGCGGAGATAATGACGAGGTACTGAAGGGAAAAGCGATTATTTCCGAAGCGGTCGGTTCGCTTGGTCCGGCGATACGCGGGAAAGCGCCGATTTTCGATGAGCAAGGAAATGTCATTGGCATTGTATCGGTAGGGTTTTTGCTTGAGGATATTGATAACATCGTTTGGTCATATAGCATAAAAATTTTTTTCTTTTCTATCCTTGCACTATTGTTAGGGATTATTGGAGCAGTTGGCATTGCAAAAACGGTGAAAAAATCGATTCACGGATTGGAGCCAAAAGAAATCGGGCTGTTATACCAAGAGAAACAGGCGATTTTGGAAGCGATCCGCGAAGGAATTATTGCGGTGAACCATGATGGAATCATTACGATGGTCAACAAAACGGCGATGGCGTTGTTAGGATATAAAAAGGAACATGACGTGCTAGGAAAATATATTTTACATATTATTCCTCATTCCAGATTGCTAGAAGTGATTCGAACGGGGAAAGCGGAATATGATGATGAGACAATATTAGGAGAGGAAACAGTGATTGCCAATCGCATTCCGATTGTCGATAAAAAAGGAAATGTCATCGGGGCGGTAGCGACATTTCGCAATAAGTCAGAACTATATCGATTAACGAAGGAGCTTTCCCAGCTAAAAAGCTATGCAGAAGCGCTGCGGGCGCAAACGCATGAGTTTTCCAACAAATTGTATGTCATTTCCGGACTCATTCAGTTGGAATCATATGAAGAGGCGTTAGAACTCATTTCTAAAGAAACCAATCTTCATCAGGACATCGTTCGTTTCGTGATGAAAGAAATTCCTGATCCTATTATCGGAGGGCTGTTCATCGGCAAATTTAACCGCGCAAATGAATTAAAGATTCAGTTTGATATTGACCGGCAAAGCAGTTTTAAAGATATTCCAAAGCATTTGGATCGCGATCACCTTTTGACTATTATCGGCAATATTGTGGATAACGCAATGGAAGCGGTATTGCACAACGGATGCGAAGAAAAGAAAGTGACCGTATTTTTAACTGATCTTGGCGACGATTTAATTATTGAAGTGGAAGATAACGGACCAGGCATTCAAGCGGAAATAGCCGATCAAATATTTGAACGTGGTTTTTCGACGAAAGCGGCTGCCCATCGCGGCTATGGCCTTGATTTGGTGAAAAAATCGCTGACGGTGCTTGGCGGTCATATTACTTATCAATCGGAACAGGGAAAAGGAACCGTCTTTACGATCATCATTCCAAAACAACGGAGGGTTGATGATGGCTCGCAATATTCAAGTGCTCATTGTCGAAGATGATAAACGTATTGCTGAGATTAATCGCCGTTTTGTGGAAAAAGTGGAAGGATATGAAGTGATGGGGATTGCTACAAATGAACAGGAAGGAAAAGAACTCATTGAAGTGCTGCAACCTGATTTAGTGCTGTTGGACATTTATTTCCCCGATATGAACGGGCTTCAATTTTTAAAGTGGATTCGCGAACATTTTACAAATATCGATATCATTATGATTACCGCAGCAAGAGAAATTGACACCCTGAAGCAAGCGATGCATGGAGGGGTGTTTGACTACATTATCAAACCCATTATGCTCGACCGGTTTACCGAAACATTGGTAAGATATAAAGAATACTACTATAAAATGCATGAACTGATGAAAGAAAAAGAAATAATCGGACAAGAGGACATCGATCAGTTGATCCAGCGAGAACAGATGATTAGCGGTACAGATGGCCAACTGCCAAAAGGGATTCATCCGCTGACATTAGAGAAAGTGCTAGCGGTAGTAAAGCGATATGAGAATGGCATTACAGCGGAAGAAGTAGGAAAACTCATTGGCGCAAGCCGGACGACATCAAGACGATATTTAGAATATCTTGTTTCTATTTCTCAAGTGGCGGCTGACATTTCTTACGGCACGGTTGGAAGACCGGAACGAATTTATAAGTTAAAAAGATAGGAGGAGGAATGGACATTTTTCTTCTTATTTTTCTCCATGTTATACTGCCATTATTTTTTCTTGTCGGCCTTGGCGCGCTTTTGCACCGTATTTTCCATTTTGACATGAATACTTTGTCCAAGTTAAATGTCTATGTGTTATTGCCGGCTGTTGGGTTTGCAAATATTTATGAAAGCAACATTAACGGAGATGTTCTGTTGGACGTACTCGCGTTTTTGCTGCTGCAAAACGGTGCGTTAATCGTCATTAGTACAGTCATGGCAAAACTGTTAAAGCTTGACCGAAGTTTATCCGCTACGTTTCAAAACACGATTGTTCTTAACAATTCCGGCAATTTTGGCATTCCAGTAAGCCAGCTTGTGTTCCACCAACAGCCGTTAGGGCTGTCGATTCAAATCGTTGTGACGATTTTTCAGAATTTCCTTACGAATACATATGGCGTGTTTAATTTTTTATCTGCTAGTGAAAAGAAAAAGAAAGGAAAAGTGACGGCAGAATTTTTGAAAAACCCGATTATCTATGCACTGTTGCTTGGATTGCTTTTTCGGTCGTTGCATATTCCGGTTCCATCGTTTATCTGGAATCCTCTTCAAAATGTCGCAAATGCATTTTTGGCCATTGCTTTACTGACGCTGGGAGCACAAGTGGCTTATATTAATCTGAAACAGTTGCCGCCGTTGTTGTATCTTAGCGTTTTCAGTCGTCTGCTTCTTTCACCGGTGCTTGCCGCTGTGATTATTTTTGCGTTGCATCTTGAGGGAGTGACCGCTCAAGCTTTATTGATTGCAAGTTCGTATCCTTGTTCCAGAAACACCGCGCTTTATGCACTCGAATACGGCCACCATCCGGATTACGCCGCCCAAGCAGTATTTGTGTCAACGCTGCTTAGTTCGGTGACGGTGACGATGATCGTGTATCTATCCAATATTTTATTTTGATAAGCATTAAATCGTAGCAAAGGCGCGAAATAAGCATTCGCGCCTTTGCTATGCTATTGAATTTTTTTAAAGAGCTTAATTGCCTGCTTTGGAACCCAAAACTGGTCCGCGCTGTAAACGACAAGTCCTTCTAATTCATACGTTTTGTTTCCAACGGTCATGATGTTTTTGTTTACAGGGAGTTTCGCCGTCGTATTTCCTTTCTTTACGATGAGGACAGGATTTTGTGCGTTCGTTTGGTCAATCGTTATGGTTGCCCCTATTGCTTCGAATTCTTTTTCGGCGTTGACAAATAACCGTTTATTTAAATCTTTTAAGTCAAAGCCCATCGCTTTTGCCATGATGTGGGCTAAATCCGTATTTTCAAAGGTGCCAATTGGACGATTCGGACCGTAAGCATAGAGAAATACATCTTCCCCTGTATGTCCGCCTGTTGTAAATCCGAGATTAGCACGCGCGGCGAGCAATTCTGAGAATGTTTTGCGAAGATTCGTCGATTCGCTTAATCTTTTCTTCTCTTCGGCTGTTAATGAATCTAATCCGTATAAACGGGCAACTTCTTCTAGGTTTGATTTGTCTGCCTTTAATTGGCTCATTGCTCCGTCTAATGTCATTTTCGCTTTTTTCAGCGGGTCGATATATGCGGAAACAGGGGTTTCAGGATATGATTGATCGGTGTTGCGATTTCCGATTGTAATACCGCTGTTGCCATGGTCTGTCACAGCAATTACAAGCGTGTCGTTGCGTTTTTTCGCAAAGGAAAGCGCTTCTTTGACCGCTTTGTCAAACGCTAACACTTCGCTGATGATGCCGACAGGATCGTTCGCATGCGCGGCCCAGTCGACTTGGCTTCCTTCGACAAAAAGGAAAAATCCATCTTTATCTTTTGACAGAGTATCGATTGCTTTTTTCGTCATTTCCGCTAATGTCGGTTCATTTGGTCTTATATATGGACGGTTCATATCTTGCGCAAGCGCGTCATCGGCAAACACGCCCCAAATTTTGTTCGATTTTGAACGGAGCAGCTCTTCACGCGTTTCTACGATGTCATATCCTTTTTTCTTAATAACTTCTAGCATGTTTTCGTTGTCTTTTCGGTTGTTTTTTCCGTTCCCTGGAAGTAACGCTTCTTTTCCGCCGCCTAAGACGACTTCTATATTTTGATATACTTGTTGTTCAGCGATGTCTGGAAACATGTTTCGATGTGGAACATGTGCGGAGAAACCAGCTGGCGTCGCATGTTGAATGGCGGCTGTTGCGATAATCCCTGTTGATTTTCCCACTAGTTCGGCTCCTTCGAGTACATTGGCTGCCGGCTTAAGCGCTTGTTCTTTCGGAATCGGCTGTAATCCAGGCGAATTGACGACACTTGGGAGGACCCCGATATACTTATCATTTGATTTAAATCCGGTAGCCATTGCTGTTGCGGCCGGAGCTGAATCGGTAATCGCCGATTCCGCTGAGTACGTACGGACAGCGCCGCTTGCCATTTCGTCTAAAGCGAGCGGTTCCCCTTTGTACCATCTTGCTAATGTCGTAGCTCCGGCGCTTGCCCCATCCATCACCATCATAATGACATTTTTAATCGGTTTTTGTTTTTTCTCTTGTTTTGCTTCTTCGCGCGCAGCGAAAGCAAAAGAGCCAGCTGTGAGGGATCCGATTAACGCAAAACTGATAATTTTCTGCCCAATATTTTTCAATTTTGCTTCCTCCTTACAATAATTATGTACTTATTATGATCATAAAATTGATTTGTTAACTTATTTTTTAAATAATGTAAATATTTCGTTAAATATGTTTATTTTTTTCTTTTAAAATATGGTTGTAAAACGTTTTCAATTTGTTTTATAATTCTACTAAACCGGTTTATGAAAACGTTTCTAAATACTAAATCGATTTAGTAATGAAAGAGGGATCCCCTTGAAGAAAGTAACGATGGCCGACGTTGCGAAGTTAGCCAATGTTTCGAAAAGCACCGTATCGCAATATTTAAATAAACGTTATGAATATATGAGCGAAGAAACGAGAAAACGAATTGCTCGAGCAATTGAAGAGCTAGGATATCAACCGAATATTATTGCTCGCAGCTTAAAACAGAAAACAACAATGACAATCGGAGTCATTGTCTTCAATATTTTGCACATGCTTACGACGCAGGTGCTGCATGCCATTGAGGAAGCATGTCAAGAGCGCGGCTTTCATGTCATTGTCTGCAATTCCGATGACGATCCGGAAAAAGAGAAAAAATATATTGAGATGTTGCTCGCGAAACAAGTCGATGGCTTGATCGTTTTCCCAACAGGAAAAAATACCGATATATATCAAAAAATGGTCAAAGAGCGATTTCCGCTCGTGTTTGTGGACCGGATGGTTCCGGGGATTGAAGCGGATGCGATCTTGCTTGATAATAAAAAAGCTGCCGCATTAGCGGTCGAATATTTTGCTGACCGTGGCTACCAACGCATCGGAGTCGTTGCTCCTCCGCTTGTTTCCCATGTCATTCCAAGGGTGGAGCGCATTGAAGGATTCCGGCAAGCGTTAGTGGAAAAAGGGCTTCCAGTTGTTGATGATTATTTTATCACAATGAAAATCCCATCTATTCAGAATGGATTAGCGAAATTATTTGCTTCTGGTCGTCCTCCGGAAGCGTTGTTTGCGATTAATGACTTAACGTTGATGGAAGTTTTATATTTTATTAAAGATAATCATATTAAGGTTCCTGATGAACTGGCCATCATTAGCATTGACGATGTTCCGTTTGCCCATGTCTATACACCGACGCTGACGACAATCGCACAACCGACGTTTGCGATGGGAAAAAAAGCGGCAGAGCGCTTGTTTCTGCAGATCACAAAAGAAAAAAAGCATCAACCGCAAATTTTTCGCTTTCCGCCTACGTTTATCGAACGAGGATCGGTAAAAGAAAAAACGTAATAGGAAAGAGAGGGAATCAACATGAAAGAAGGACAACCAATTGTGATTGGCGTCGATATCGGAACGACGAGCACAAAAGCGGTAGCGTTTGGAGAACAGGGGCGAGTGCTTGCCTCCCATGCGATTGATTATCCGATTGTACAGCCCCATCCAGGCTGGGCGGAACAAAATCCAGAGGAGATTTTCTCGGCTGTTGTCCAAACTGTAAACGCTGTCATGTCGAAATTGAATATTGCTTCTAATCAGGTGAAAGCGATCGGATTTAGCGCGGCGATGCATTCTTTAATGGCGCTTGATGCCTCAGGACGCCCGCTTACCCGCTGCATCATCTGGGCGGATAATCGCAGTGTTGAACAGGCAGATCGTCTTTTGAATGAAATGAATGGATTGGATATTTATAAGCGGACAGGAACGCCGATTCATCCGATGTCCCCGCTTCCGAAATTGCTTTGGCTAAAAGAAGAACAGCCGGATTTATTTCGTCAAGCACATAAATTTGTGTCCATGAAAGAATATGTGTTGTACCGATTGTACGGTCAATACGTTGTCGACTATTCGATCGCTTCAGCAACGGGGCTGTTTCGTTTAGATACGCTTGACTGGGATGCGGATGTTCTCGAGTTTCTCGGTATTACAAGAGCGCAGTTGTCAAGCTTAGTGCCAACGACACACATATTGCGAGGGATGAAAAAAGAATGGGCGCAGCAAATGGGCTTGGATCCGGACGTACCTGTCGTTGTCGGGGCTAGTGACGGGGTGCTGGCCAACGTTGGTGTCGGGGCGATTTTACCAGGGGAAGCGGCGATTACGATCGGAACGAGCGGTGCGGTGCGTACGATTTCTTCTGTTCAGAAAACAGATGAAAAAGGGAGAACGTTTTGTTACGCGCTGACACCAAACCATTGGGTCGTCGGTGGGCCGACGAATAACGGCGGCATTTTGCTAAGATGGCTCCGTGATGAATTTGGCGGCCAGGAACGTGAAGTGGCGAAAAAGCTCGGCATTGATCCGTATGATTTGCTTACAAAATATGCGGAACGGGTTCCGGCAGGTTCGGAAGGGCTTTTGTTTCTGCCGTTTTTATCCGGTGAACGGGCGCCGTACTGGAATGCGAACGCAAGAGGGACATTTTTCGGCATCAGTCTTCATCACAAGCGGGAACATTTTATTCGCGCGGTGATGGAAGGTGTGTGCATGAGCGTCTTTTCTGTTGCCTTGGCGATTCGTGATGTTACAGGACCGCTGTCGGAAATTCGTGTATCAGGCGGTTTTGCGAAATCACCGTTCTGGCGCCAAATGCTTGCGGATATGATGGGGAAAGAGCTGCTTGTCCCAGAAACGCACGAAGCTTCCGCATTAGGAGCCGCAGCGCTTGCTTTGTATGCGCTTGGCGACATTCCATCACTAGATACGGTGAAAACTTGGATTCAAATTACATCACGCCATGTGCCAAATCAAGAAAATACCCTTATTTATTCAGAACTGTTTGATATGTATATGCGGTTATACGATCGATTAAAAGATGAATTTGATGTTATTGCTTCGTTTCAACGGAAGAATTCATAGTTATGCATCATTACTAAATCGGTTTAGTTCACATCAAGAACAACAGAGGGGGAAACAAACATGGGAATTGCTATTGTCATTGCAGCGATTGTTGTATTGCTGTTATTGATTACGGTTGCGAAAATGCATCCGTTTGTCGCCTTAATTTTAACGTCCGTTGGTGTCGGGCTTGCGATGGGCATGCCGCTGGTCGCGCCATCACCGGAAACGCCGGGAATTATTGATTCGATTAAAACTGGTCTTGGAAATACGCTTGGCTTTTTAGCGATTGTTTTGGCGCTCGGGACGATGCTTGGAAAAATGATGGCAGAGTCCGGCGGCGCCGAACGCATTGCGAAAACATTGATTGACCGTTTTGGCCAAAAACGCGTCCATTGGGCGATGATGGTCGTAGCATTCTTAGTAGGTATCCCTGTATTTTTCCAAGTAGGATTCGTGCTATTAATTCCGCTTGTATTTACGATTGCAATGGAGACGGGGATTTCGCTCGTGACGATTGGAATCCCGCTTGTTGCTGGATTGTCGGTTGTGCATGGGCTTGTGCCGCCTCATCCAGCTGCGATGGCCGCAGTCGGTATATTTAAAGCAGATGTTGGAATGACGATTCTTTACTCGATTATTGTCGGGCTGCCGACAGCGATTATCGCCGGCCCGCTCTTTGGAAAATGGATTGGGTCGCGCATGCATAAAAAAGTGCCGGCAGAAATTGCCGAACAGCTTGTGCAGCATAAAGAAACGAAAGATTTGCCTGGCTTCGGAAACACATTATTCACCATCTTGCTTCCGGTTATTTTGATGTTAATCGCTTCTGTTGCCAATGTAACGTTGGATCAAACGTCTGATGCGTCTAAAGTGCTGCGATTTATCGGGGATCCGATCGTTGCATTGTTAATCGCAACGATTTATTCATTCTTCAGCCTTGGCTACGTGCGCGGCTTTAATCGCGATAAAGTGTTAAAATTTGCGAACGACTGCCTTGGTCCAGTTGCGAATATTTTACTAGTTATCGGCGCTGGCGGAGCGTTCAATAAAGTGCTCCTTGACTCAGGCATTGGCGAGCAAATCGCCGATTTAGCGAAGCATTCCCATTTGTCTCCGCTCCTATTAGGATGGGGGATTGCCGCGCTTATCCGGATCGCGACAGGTTCTGCGACGGTATCGATGATGACTGCGGCCGGCATTGTCGCCCCAATTGCCGCCAGCATGCCTGGTGTGAACACAGAATTGCTCGTATTAGCGACGGGAGCTGGATCTCTCATTCTATCACATGTCAATGACTCTGGCTTCTGGATGATTAAAGAGTATTTCGGAATGACTGTCAAAGAAACGTTGATGACATGGACCGTGATGGAGACGATTATTTCCATTGCCGCGTTTGTGTTCATCGTATTGTTGAACGCTATAGTTTAAGGAGGAACATCCCCATCAATAGGACGGGGATGTGTTTTTATGATGTGTGAAGCTGTTTTACAAGCAAAAACTCATCCCGAATCGGAATGCCGTCTGCGCTAACGAGCGGAATGCTCGGTTTCATTTGTCTTGCTTTTTCCACGGCGTTCGGGAAAACGTCGACAATCTGGTAACCCCGTTTTTGATAAAAGCGCAAAGCGTGTAAATTATCGTTCGTTGTGATTAAGCGGATCGTGCTACATCCATGCTGCGCGGCGAATGTTTCCGTTTGTTTCAAAAGAGCACTGCCGATTCCGTGGTTTTCGATCACGCTATCTAGCGAAACGATTTCGCATTCTTCACCACGGATGACAAAGGTGATCAGCCCAGCTATTTCCCCATTGCCCTGGACCGCGGCAAAACCGTCCAGCTCGCTGCAATCATACACTCCCGTTGAAACGACCATTTGCGGGCTTCCCCAATGGGTGATAAAAAATTGCTTTACAGTTGAGCGGTCAAGAAGATGGGTAGGTATAATGTTCATACTCCTGACACTCCTTGCTATGATTGGTATTAATTTTATCATACAAGAAACAAGGCCTCTTTGTCTGCTTATGTCTCGGATAGGGAGGATTGTCTGGATATGAGTTGTCACAATGCTTGAAGCAAGAGCCTAGTGCGAACAAAAATATTTGCGAACGTGTTTTTTCCTATAATTAATATAAGGGCGACGCACCATTTCATAGGAATGCATGTTCTGTTTTCATATGAAAGAGCTATTAGGTATAACGCAAAGACGTGTCAGCAACATCGCAAGACATATTGTTGCTGTGCACAAGCCATTGAAGAACTTGAGAAGGATTCCAAAATAAAATGCCGAATAAAGAATTAACAGTTGCGTGTCAACAGCGAAAAGTGCGCAGTGTCTGCTTGCAAACTTTTTTACTATTATTTATTGCCCGGCAGTTGGAGGTGTAGAGAAAACGATTAGCCAAATTAGCGTCATGTTGTAATGTAAGAAATAGGAGATTAAAAACAGGAAGAAAGGAAGGGAAACGATGAAAACGACCGTGGATAAAAAGAAACTTTATATTAATGGAGAATGGGTGGAAGCAAAATCGTATACCACATTAACATCTCCTTATTCGGGTGAAGCGTTGGCAGAAATTCCTGTGGCGACGGAAGAGGAAGTCGAAGAGGCGATTGCTGCAGCGTATGAAGCGAGAAAAGAAATGGCCAGCATGCCGGCATACAAACGGGCGGAGATTTTAGAAAAAGTAGTCGCACAGCTGCAAGAGCGAGCAGAAGAAGCGGCGCGGATCATTGCGCTCGAAGCGGCAAAACCGATTACGACGGCAAAAGGAGAAATAGCGCGGACGATTCAAACGTATAAATTTGCCGCGGAAGAAGCAAAACGAATTCACGGCGAAACGATTCCGCTTGACGCTGCGCCAGGCGGGGAAAATCGCGTTGCTTTCACCGTCAGAGAACCGATTGGGGTTATCGGCGCGATTACGCCGTTTAACTTTCCAATGAACCTTGTTGCGCACAAACTAGGTCCAGCGATTGCTTCCGGAAATACCGTTGTGTTAAAGCCGGCAAGCCAAACGCCGCTTTCCGCTTACTTTATCGCGGAACTATTTGAAAACGCAGGGCTTCCAAAAGGAGCATTAAACGTCGTAACGGGAAGCGGAAAAACCGTTGGCGATAAAATCGTAACAGACCCGCGCATCAGCATGATCACCTTTACCGGCAGCCCGGAAGTGGGAATCGGCATTCGCAATAAAGCGGGGTTAAAGCGGGTAACACTCGAACTTGGCTCCAATTCCGCGGTCATTGTCGATGAACAAGTGGACATCGATCGAATAATTCCACGTTGCGTCTTTGGTGCATTTTCGTTCCAAGGGCAAGTATGCATTTCGCTTCAGCGCATTTACGTGCATGAAAAGCGGTATGAGGAGTTTGTCGAAAAATTTATCGCTGCGGCGAAACAATTGAAAGTGGGCGACCCATTGGATCCAAACACCGATGTTTCGGCATTAATTACGCCAAAAGACGTCGAGAGGGCATTGGAATGGATCGAGGAGGCTAAACAAGGCGGAGCGACCGTTGCGCTTGGTGGCGAACGGGATGGAAACATCTTGCTTCCAACGGTGATTTTAGACGCAAAACCAACGATGAAAGTATCGTGTCAGGAAGTATTCGCGCCAATCGTTCTCATTAACCGCGTTCGTTCGATTGAAGAGGCGATTGAGCTCGTCAATGATTCACGCTACGGATTGCAGGCAGGTGTATATACGGATAACGTACATGTCGCATGGGAAGCGGTAGAAAAATTGTATGTCGGCGGTGTACTCATCAACGATATTCCGACCTTCCGTGTCGATCATATGCCATACGGCGGCGTCAAGGAAAGCGGAATCGGCCGCGAAGGGCTTCGTTATGCAATTGAAGAAATGACGGAATTGAAACTCGTTATTTTCAATCGCAATCGTTAATCATCATCCGTATCACCTTCGATGGTGGTACGTTTTTTTCTGAAAAAAAGGAATTTTAGGATGCAGTGAGGAATTTAATAAGGGGAAATTGGTCAAACAAGGGGGATGAACATGGAAACAGTAGTACTTTCGTTTTCAGGAAATGTAGCCGTATTGGAACTAAATCGCCCAGATTCGTTAAACGCGATGAATGAGCAAATGCTAAATGAATTACTAAAAGCGCTGCGTGAAATTGAACAAAGCGATGCGTTGATTGTTCTCATTCGCGGAAAAGGGAGAGGATTTTCCGCCGGTGGCGATATTAAAACGATGCTAAGTGTAGATGCCCCAGAAAAATTTCCTGAAATTATGAACACCATTCAAGAAGTCATTATGACATTATACAACTTGCCGAAAATCGTCGTTTCCATTGTCCACGGGCCAGCGGCGGGGTTAGGACTAAGTTTTGCTTTGGCAAGCGACTATGTCATCGCGACAAAAGAAGCACGCTTAGCGATGAATTTTATCGGCATTGGCCTCATCCCAGACGGCGGCGGGCATTTTCATTTGGCGAAACGAGTCGGTGAAGTGAAAGCAAAACACATTATTTGGGAAGGAAAGCCAATGAACGCCGAAGAAGCGTACCAGCTTGGCATCGTTGACTTTGTCGCCGAAGATGAAAAACAAATCGAACAAAAAATCGCTGAATGGCAAGCAAAACCGCTTCAGGCAATGATCGCCACGAAAACGTTGTACGCCAAGTTGACAAAAGATGAATTGTTAAAAGTGCTTCAGCTTGAAACAGAGGCGCAGCAAAAAATGCGGCAAACCGAATACCATCGCGAAGGCGTCCGCGCATTTTTAGAAAAGAGGAAGCCGAAGTTTCAGGGGAAATAATAGGGCTTGCCCTTGTCTAAAATCTTTGGAAAGATTTTAGACAAGGGCTGTTTTCTGTTAAGAACGTCGCTTCATAAAATGCTTAATGATGTAGAAGATTCATTGTTTTTTTGTAAGTATTTGAAAAATTATTGACGGTACGAGGCTATCATTTAGCTAAGAATATATACCTTGCCAGTAATGGAGTTGTTGTATAGGACAGAAAAAACCGCCTGATATTAAGGACGGCTCTTAATTATTCATTTGAAAAGATCTTCTAAGTTGATTTGAAATCCTTTTAGCACCTCGGATCGAGCTATCCCTTTTTCCTTCAGCGCATCCAGTTGTTGATATTGCCCCTCATCATTTAGGGAATAAATTTGAACAATATTTAGCATTGGATTGACGATCCAGTATTCGTTTACGCCATATTGCATATATAAGTTCAGTTTAAAAACGAGATCGTGGGATTGGTTAGAGGGGCTTAATATTTCGATGATGAGTGTTGGAACTCCAACAAATTTATTTTCCATCAATCCGCTTTTATCGCATATAACCGATAAATCAGGGACCACTATTTTCGTTCCTTCCATTTTATCGTTTTTTAGTTCTATGTCAAAAGGTGCGTGGAACACTTCACAATCTTTGCCTTCTAAAAAATTGAATAATTTAGCGTGAAGTCTTCCTGAAATTCGTTGATGTTTAGTAGAAGGCGATGGTGACATAAAGACAATGCCGTCAATATATTCTAATATCCTTTCAGTATTTTCTCTCATTTTGTAAAATTCTCCGAGAGAGACAAAATCTTGCTCGGGGAAGCTCATAACAACATCCACCCCCTTTGTTTTTGCTTCTTGCTTATATTATAAACGACGATTATTCGTTTTAATTATGTTTTTTCAGAACATGGCATTGTTTTTTCAAAAAGTTGATCGCAAAAATGATTTACTAGCATTGAATCATGGATAAGACTCTTAGACATAATTTTTTCTGCAGGAATTTTGTGGATATATTGTGAAGACTTATATGAAGCTACTTTATGGAGAAAGGTGAGGAAAATGCTGCATACACTTTCAGTTCCCATTATCCAAGCACCAATGGCTGGAGGAGTTTCAACTCCAAAGCTAGCCGCGGCTGTATCGAATGCAGGTGGGCTCGGATTTTTAGCTGGAGGTTATAAAACGGCGGAAGAGATGCGAAAGGAGATTATGACGATTCGCACACTAACGGATGCCCCGTTTGGTGTCAATGTGTTTGTGCCAAATGAAGAGGATGTTGATATGGAAGCGCTTCTTCGCTATCAACAAGTATTGGAAAAAGAAGCAGAGCGTTTTAGTGCAACGCTTGGGGAAGCAAAATGGGATGATGACGATTGGGAAGCGAAACTCTCTGTTTTGTATGAAGAAAAAGTCCCTGTCGTTAGTTTCACATTTGGCTGCCCTTCGTCCGAGGTCATCAGCAAATTCAAAGACAATGGTTCCTTTGTCATTGTCACCGTTACCTCTAAAACCGAAGCGCAAATCGCGGCACAGCAAGGAGCGGACGCATTATGTGTGCAAGGGCTGGAGGCGGGAGGACACCGCGCGACGTTTCGCAATGATGAAACGGCAGATGAGAATGTAAGTTTGCTTGTGTTGCTGCAGCAAATTCGCGAGGCAGTAGACCTCCCGCTCATTGCCGCTGGCGGCATCATGCATGGACGCGATATTGCCGCGGTGCTTGCGGCCGGAGCGAGCGCTGCCCAATTGGGCACAGCATTTTTACGCTGCCCGGAAAGTGGGGCGAATCCGTTGCATAAGAACGCGCTCATTGACCTGCAATTTCAAGCAACTGCCGTCACCCGTGCGTTTACAGGACGTCCTGCGCGCGGATTAGTAAATCGTTTTCTGATCGAATATGATAAACTGGCCCCTGCGGCGTATCCGCACATTCATCACATGACAAAGCATCTTCGCAAAGCAGCCGCCCAAGCAAGCGATCCGCAAATGATGTCCTTATGGGCGGGACAAGGATATCGTTTGGCGAAAGATATGCCAGCGGGGGAGCTTGTGAGGTTGTTGATGAAAGAGGTTAAGGAAGTGGTAGAGGGGATGAATAGGTTGTTATGATGATTTATATGGGTACAATTTAACATTTTTCCCGAGAAGCGACAACGCGCCGGTGCATTAGCACCGGCGCAACGTTTTTTCATCTTTCTTCCACTTTTTAAGTTTTTTCACGAGTGTGGAATGATCGATTCCTAATTGTTTTGCTGCTTTACGCAGCGATGTATGTTTTTCAATTGCTTCTTGGATGAGGCGTCTTTCAAACTGTTCGACGCGTTCTTTGAGCGTGAGTGGGGGCGTATCTGTCGTTTGGTCATAAATGTGCAATGGAAGGTCGTGAGGTTCGATGAGTTGGGATGGGATGGAAACGACCATATTTTCCATAAGGTTTTTCAGCTCTCTTACATTTCCAGGCCAGTGATAACGTTGCAAAATCTCTTTTGTTTTAGGAGATAAATGTTTATTGATGCGGTATAGCTTGCAATAAAATGAAAAATAATGGTCAATTAACGGCTCGATATCTTCAGGTCGTTCAGCCAATGGAGGAATATACATGTCGATGACCTGTAGCCGATAATATAAATCTTCACGAAATTTTCCTTGTGAAATAAGCTCTTTCAAATTTTGGTTTGTTGCGGCGATAATACGCACATCTAGTTTTTTTGTTTTATGGCTTCCGATTCGTTGAACTTGTTTTTCTTGCAATACTCTCAGCAGCTTTACTTGCAAGGATAATGGCATTTCCCCGATTTCATCAAGCATAATGGTTCCTTTGTCTGCTAGTTCCAGCAGGCCGATTTTTCCGTCTTGTCGCGCTCCTGTAAATGCTCCCTTTTCATAACCGAATAATTCGGATTCAAGTAATGGTTCTGGTATAGCTCCACAGTTTACTTTAATAAATGGTTTATTTTTTCGCGGACTTAGATGATGAATCAAGTTGGCGATGACTTCTTTCCCTACGCCAGATGGACCGGTTAGTAAAACAGTAGTAGGGTAAGGAGCAATTTGTTCGACTTTATCAAAAAGCTGTTTCATAGACGGGCTGCGAAAGACGATTTGTTCTTTTGAGCCATCGATGGAAAAGGTATAGCGGTGTTGGCTCATTTCCGAGAAACTTTTTGCTTTTTCTAGTTCTGTTTTCATTTGGATGAGATGCGAGATGTCCCGAACGCTTGTCACGACCATTTCAATATCTCCCTGTTCGTTGAAAACAGGGTTTCCAGTGACAATGACATCTTTTTTTCCACCTATTTTTTGCAAAATGGAAATTCGTTTTTTTTGTTGTAAAACAAGAAGAGAAACGGATTGATCAATATATCCTTTTTTCACTAGATCATACATATGCTTCCCGACAAGCTCTTCTCGACGGAAACCTGTAATGGCTTCATAAGCAGAGTTTACCATTGTCGTTATACCGTTTTGGTCGACAACATAAATGCCATCTGTAGAAAATTCAATAATTGTTTCCATTTGCTTAAGAAGAGTATGGTAGTGTTCCATTTGCGATATATCTTCGAGGACACCGATTGCTCCAATTAGTTCGCCATTTCGGTACAACGGAGTTCGATTGACGAGACATTGGCGTCCCGCGATGTTCATCTTTACTCCAATCGAACTTGTTCCGTTCTCTAACACATGAGGAAGCTGAGTAGTTGGAATAAGATCTCGAATATCTTTTCCTTCCCAATTTTCGTTTTCTATCTGGAGAAGTTTTTTGGCAGAAGCGTTGATTAATAAAATTTTCCCGTTTCGATCTACAACAATGACCCCGTTATGGATGGAGAAAAAAATGTTCTCCCATATATGCGGATCGATGATTGTTTGTTTCATACAGAGGACCTCCTTATTTTTTGTTAATGGTGAAAAAATTCAACATGTGGTGAAAAAAATCACTACTAATCCTATTCGATGTTTTTTCAAGCTTTTCCTTTTTTACGGTGATTTTTTTCACCATATTTATTGTTTATATGTTAAAAAATTATTTATTTTATGGATATATTAAGTCTTGGCACGGTATTTGCATTATTATTGAATGAACAAAAACAAAGGAGGGGAAGCGAATGCTCGAAGAAACAAAAGGATTATTTATCGATGGAAAATGGGTAAAAAAGCAAAGAACGTATGAATTATGCGCCCCTTATGATGGACAATTATTAGCGCGCATCAGTATGGCAGATGCGGGCGATGTGGAAAAAGCGATTTCAGGGGCGCATCGAGCTTTTCAAACGATGAAGAATCTACCTGCCTATCAACGTTCGGAAATTTTATTCCGGGTTGCGCAGTTATTGAAAGAACGCAAGGAAGAGTTGGCGCGGATTGTTGCTAAGGAAGCAGGAAAGCCGATTCGTATTGCCCGAGGGGAACTGGAGAGAACGATTGTTACATACCAATTTGCGGCGGAAGAGGCAAAACGGATTTATGGGGAAACGATTCCAATGGATGCCGCTCCCGGTGGAGAAGGCAGGATAGGAATGACATGGCGTGAACCATTGGGGGTTGTCGTGGCCATTACTCCTTTCAACTTTCCTTTTAATCTAGTTGCCCATAAACTTGGTCCGGCGTTTGCTGCGGGGAATACGGTAGTATTAAAGCCGGCGGAACAAACCCCTTTAAGCGCGCTGGCGATCGCTGAAATTTTTCAAGAAGCAGGTCTCCCAGATGGGGCATTGCAGGTCATAACAGGCAGCGGTAGTGAACTTAGTGATGCCTTGTTAATGGATGAAAGAGTGAAAAAAATTACGTTTACCGGCAGTGCGTCAGTCGGAAAACTCATTAAACAAAAGGCAGGATTAAGAAAAGTGACGCTCGAACTTGGTTCGAACGCGGCGTTAATTGTCGAACCGGATGTTGTGCTGGACAAAGTCATTCCGCGATGTGTGGAAGGAGCGTTTTCTTACGCCGGTCAAGTGTGTATTTCGCTTCAGCGCGTTTATGTACATGAAACGATTTACGAAGAATTTTGCAAACGTTTTATTGAACGTGCAAAGCAGCTAAAAGTCGGCGATCCTTTAGATGAAGACACGGACATTAGCGCAATGATTCACCAAAGAGAGGCGGAGCGCATTGAATCATGGGTGGAAGAAGCGGTTCAATCCGGAGCGAAAATTGGATTAGGCGGCATACGAAATGGTTCAATCTATTCACCAACGGTGTTGCTTGACGTAAAAAAGGATATGGCAGTCTCGTGCCAGGAAGTTTTTGCGCCGGTTGTTTCGATCGTTCCGTATCGAGAATTGCAAGAGGCTATTGAAATGGTCAATGATTCTGTATACGGACTGAATATCGGGATTTACACAACCAATATTCAGCGCGCTTTATATGCAGCGAGGCAGATTGAATCTGGTGCCGTGATTATCAATGACATCCCTACGTTCCGCGTCGACCATATGCCGTATGGCGGGGTGAAAGAAAGCGGTTACGGACGTGAGGGGATTAAATATGCTGTACAAGAAATGACGGAATTAAAGTTTGTTTCGATTAAAACAGATTTTTAAATAAAAAAAGAGAGGAGAGTTCCTATGTCCAACATGATAAAATCGCGCCCAAAACTTTATGTAATGGATAACGGGAGAATGAGAATGGATAAAAACTGGATGATTGCTATGCATAATCCAGCGACGATTCATAACCCGAATGCGCAAACGGAGTTTGTGGAGTTTCCGATTTATACAGTTTTAATTGATCATCCAGAAGGAAAAATCTTGTTTGATACAGCTTGTAATCCAAATTCGATGGGACCTCAAGGGAGATGGGCGGAAGCGACTCAACAAATGTTTCCGTGGACGGCAAGCGAAGAATGCTATCTTCACAATCGGCTAGAGCAGTTAAAAGTAAGACCGGAAGATATTAAATATGTCATTGCTTCGCATTTACATTTGGATCATGCAGGATGCCTAGAAATGTTTACAAACGCGACGATCATTGTACATGAAGACGAATTCAATGGCGCTCTTCAATGTTATGCTCGTAACCAAAAGGAAGGCGCATATATTTGGGCCGACATTGATGCATGGATTAAAAATAACCTCCAATGGCGCACAGTGAAACGTCATGAAGATAATATTATTCTCGCTGAGGGGGTCAAAATTTTAAACTTTGGAAGCGGCCATGCGTGGGGAATGCTTGGATTGCATGTGGAGCTTCCAGAGACGGGCGGGATCATTCTCGCTTCGGATGCGATTTATACAGCAGAAAGCTACGGGCCGCCAATTAAGCCGCCAGGCATTATTTATGACTCCCTTGGTTATATGAATACGGTCGAACGAATTCGAAGAATTGCACGGGAAACGAACTCGCAAGTATGGTTCGGTCATGATTCTGAGCAATTCAAAAAGTTCCGCAAATCTACGGAAGGCTATTACGAGTAAGAAAGGAGAAGTGAAATGAGTGTTTCGCGAATTGTATTTACACCGCTGAACTATGTCGGCTGGGGGGCATTGGATAACTTGCTTCCGGAAGTGGAGAGGTTTTCTCCGAAGAAAATACTAGTCGTGACAGATCCAGCGTTAGAGAAAATCGGCCTTGTTCAACGTGCGACAGATCCGCTTGCACAACGTGGGTATGACGTTCAGCTTTATACAGATGTAGTGCCGGAACCTCCGCTGGAGACGGGAGAGAAATTAGTTTCCTTTACGAGGGAAGGAAAGTTTGACCTCATTATCGGCGTCGGCGGCGGAAGTGCGATGGATTTGGCGAAACTGGCGGCGGTTTTGGCTGCACATGAAGGGAAAGTAGCCGATTACCTTAATTTAACGGGAACGAAAAAAGTTGAGAAAAAAGGCCTGCCGAAAATATTAATTCCGACTACATCAGGGACCGGGTCAGAAGTGACAAATATTTCTGTGCTCTCTTTGGATACGACAAAAGATGTGGTGACACATGATTATTTATTAGCGGACGTAGCGATTGTCGATCCACAACTAACCATTTCTGTTCCACCTCGCGTCACAGCCGCGACAGGCATTGACGCACTGACTCATGCAGTAGAAGCATATGTGTCTGTCAACGCAAGCCCGACGTCAGACGGTTTAGCGCTACAGGCAATTCGTTTGATTGCGCGATCGCTGCGGAAAGCAGTGGAAAATGGCGCGGATAAACAAGCGCGGATCGATATGAGCAACGGCAGCTATTTGGCTGGATTGGCGTTTTTCAACGCGGGCGTCGCAGGAGTTCACGCGCTTGCCTATCCACTCGGTGGACAGTTTCATATCGCCCACGGCGAATCGAATGCGGTATTGCTTCCGTATGTGATGGGATATATCCGCAAAAGCTGCACGAAACGGATGGCTGATATTTTAAATGCGCTAGGGGGAAACTCGAGTTTTCTTTCCGAAGAAGAAGCTTCCTACCGGTGTGTCGAAGAGCTGGAGCGAATCGTCCGTGATGTCGGCATCCCGAGAACGCTTGGCGGATTTAACATTCCAGAGAGCGCATTGGAAAGCTTAACGAAAGATGCCGCTCAGCAGAAACGACTGCTTGCACGCAGTCCGCTTCCACTGTCAGAGGACGATATACGGACGATTTACCAATCCGCTTTTCAGGGTGTGGTAACGGAACCGAAATAATAGGGTGCGTTTGGATTTGCGTAAATACATGAGTATTCCACGCTTGTGAGCAGGCAAAGAAAATTTTCTGCTCTATTTGGCGATTCGAATTGAGAAAAAATAACTTGCTTGATATCGTTAAGCGGCGAAGGGAAGCAGACAGCTTCCCTTCGCTCTTATTCGAGCGTCATATGCGGTTTTGTATAAAACGCAACACTTCATAAGCGCGCTCACCGATTAATTGAATCAGCTGCTCCAACATCGCATCGCGCTGCAAATCAAGTTCTACGATCCGTCTGGCCAGTTCAAGAGCTTTTGGGTCCATGTTCATTCCCCTCGTTTCTTCATTCGTATCCCGTACTGTTCATATTCGCGCCGCAATTCACTCACCGTCCATTGTTTTAGTGCAGCAGAGTCGTGAAACAAGCCAGTTTGCAACAGCTTATCAATATAAAATCGCTTTTGTTTCGTAATTGCTGCGCGCATCAGTTTTCCCATCTTTTTCCCTCCGCGTATTTATTTCTTTTAATATTACGATGTTTTTCTTCATACTACATTAATTTTGTTAAACCACTTTACAATAAAATTAAAAAATATGTTAATTTTCTTTACAAAAATAATTATGAATGGCGAAAAATCAGTATAATTTAGAAGATATAACATAGCGGGGTGGAGAGGGTGACGAATAAAGATGATTCCTATAAATTTAAAAAAGTGATCTCTATCGGCTCCTGACGCGACGAAATATAAGGAAGAGGGATGAGGCGCGGGTGGTTTTCGTTTTGCAGTTGTTTGTACATTTGCTCATTTTTCCCGCAAAGAACGTAATAATCAATCGGATCGTTAGGAGAAATTTTTTTTAACAATTCGGTAAAAGCGCCAATTCCTATTTGCTGATCTCCTTTTTTATCCATTTATAAACAACGGGCAAATGTCTCACAATGTAAATGTAAATCAACAATAACCGGAAGAGGGGAGCATATGAAAGCGAAAGCGAGGCAGTATGCTTTGGCGGTTTGGGGCGCATTTGACCCAATTTATTATGCGTGTTCAAGGCTTGAGTACGTTGAAGATACATGGAACGGCTTTCGGTCTATTTTTCGTGTTCGTGTAACGAAGTATAAAGGAAGAGAAGTTGTGCTATCAGATGGCACGAAAATTCAAAAAAACGACCTGCTATTAAAAATTCATTTGCATAATATTCGTTTAACTCGTGAACTTCTTCATTTAAACAGCGAAATTAAAAAAGGTCGTTACATTTATGAACAAGTGAAAGAAGGGCTTCCTTATATTGCAAATTACTTGCGCAATCATGAACAGTTTTCTGAAATTAAAGGAATTATTGGGATTACAATGTTAAACAAAGGGTGTGAGCGATTGGGTTTTGAAACATTTTCGATTGTGAATCCGTTTTACAAATGGTTTAAAACAATCGCATTTATTCCTATGATTGTCGTTTCACAGCTCCGTTTTTCCTCTTGACTTGATTGCCTTAACCGGAGATTTCCTTGATCGTAAACGAAGTATTCCAAAGTTAGTTCCGTACTTGAAGGTATTTCAAAAGCTAAAGGTAAATAACCCGTGAACCATAAGTTGCCCTTTCTCATCGCGTTCCATATGATGTCTTCCCTTGTCGCCAGATAATTGGGCGAATTGCAATATTTCTTCTTCTGTGAACGTACGCTGCCAAGTAAATACATCTCCAGGCTTCAAATTTATTTCTTATTCCCCTTTCATTTATTCATTGTTTGTTTTGGATTATATTTTACTTAATTCTCTAAATAATAAATAATACAGTGGCCTTATGCACGATTTGGGGTTTGCCGGTGATGAAATATGCGCGTACAAAATTAGTCCCTGCGTTCATGCGGCAGGGATGGCTGCTGTTCTTTTTGGTGTCATGTTGTTTGTGATGTGCGGTAAGCTTCATTAAAAAAGTTCGCCGAAATAAAAAGGGAGAACTTTATTTTTTGGATAACCAAACGAAAGCGTCCATGGTAAACTGTATACAAAAAGAGAAAAGGAACAGGGAGAGGAAGTAGGGTGGAACGGTGGAAATACGGAAACAGTTGGAAGAACTCCAGCAATGGCAAGGAGATGACCGTAGTGAACAAATAGCGATATTGCAAGAAAACCAGCAATATATCGAAGTTAATGAGAATGTGTATTATGATGAACAAGAAGATCGCCAAGCGATGGAGCAATATTATCGTCGTGTACCTGTAGATGGGGATGGACTAACGTTATTTGTTATGTATCATAGGCTGGTGTCACGGACGCATAAGCGAAGGCTGCCTTACTTTTTCAGCAAAGATGAATATTTGTATACATGGGTTGATTTGTATCCAGATGGGTCAGTAAGAAGCATATATTCGGGGGAGAGAAAAGATCCGAAGATATTAATTATTCAAGATTACGACACGATGAAAAAACGACATGACGAATTTCGGAAATTACTGAAAAAAGCGAGAGAATGGGAACAAATAGAAATTAGGCGAATAAAAAAAATCGAACAGCAATGGAAGTTTAACGCTGAACATGTCGTTCCGCAATCGTGGTTTGGAGCAAGAGAGCCGATGAAAGGGGATTTGCACCATCTCTTTGTCTGCCATCCTAAATGCAATACGTTACGCTCTAACTTTCCGTACGCCGATTTTTCGTTTTACAAGCCGGAGTCACCGGAAGAAAAGATTCAAAACCGCTGCGGCGTTGCGGAAAACGGTTATTTCGAACCAGAATACGGAAAAGGAACGGTGGCGCGGGCAATGCTGTATTTTCTGCTTCGCTATCCGAACACAATCGCAAAAGCGTTTCGCCACAAAATTGACGTTCCCCTTCTTGTTCGCTGGCATCAGGAATTTCCCGTTACCATTTATGAGAAGCATCGCAACCGCGCTATTTTTCTCATTCAAGGAAATCGCAATCCGTTCATTGATATCCCATCGCTTGCGGAACGAATTGTGTTTCCGATCAAATTGGTGCCATAAAAAACGGTTCCCCGTGGGGAACCAGTTTTTATGCCGAAAACGTTGATTGTTCCGCTTCTTCCTTCTCGCTTTTTTTACGGAAATAGGTTGCGGCAATCGGACCGGAAATGTTATGCCAGACGCTGAAAATAGCGCTTGGAACAGCAGCAAGCGGTGAAAAATGAGCGGTTGCGAGCGCGGCCCCAAGCCCGGAATTTTGCATGCCGACTTCAATGGAAATCGCTTTTTGCTTTGGCGCTGACAAACGAAATAATTTTGCAAACCAATAGCCAAGCAATAATCCAAGCCCGTTATGAATGACGACGATTAAGAAGATGGCAAGCCCGCTTTTTGCAATTGCCTGCTGGTTTTGCCCGACGACAGCCGCGACAATGGCGACAATTGCGATGACAGAAACGAGTGGCAGGACTGGGATGAACGTTTTCACTTGCTTTTGGAAAAGGGCTTGTACAATCAACCCCAAAATAATCGGAATTAGGACAACTTTTACAATTGACCAAAACAATGCCGCGGCAGAAACGGACAGCCATTTTCCGGCAAGCAGCAACATCAGCGACGGCGTCAAAATCGGCGCTAGTATCGTAGAAACGGATGTCACGGCGACCGACAGCGCGGTATCTCCTTTGGCCAAATAGGTCATCACGTTAGATGCTGTTCCACCCGGACAACAGCCAACGAGAAGAATGCCAAGAGCGACTTCCCGCGAAACCGGCAAATAACGAGCAAGCAAAAAAGCGACAAGCGGCATAATGAGAAATTGGGCGATTACACCGATCAGCACCTCTACCGGGCGTTTGAATACTTCTTTAAAATCATTGGGTGATAAGGTAAGACCCATGCCAAACATGACAACACCAAGCAGCGGGACTATGTATGGAGCGATCCATGTAAAAGCGTTTGGATCATAAAAAGCAAGAGCGGCAAAAAGAAGCACCCAGACAGCAAAGGTGTTTCCAACAAAATTGCTGAATTTAGCTAATGTATTCATTGTTTGTCCTCCTTATGTAGGGAATATAAAAAATATTATATATATTATTCTGAAAAGTTCAATTATACAGAATGTATATTTTTTATATGTATATTTTTTATATGTATATTTTTTATATGTATATTTTTTATATTTGTACTTAGTCTACTCCTTTCTCTAGTGGGTACACCCATCGTATTGTATTTGTGAACTTATTGTGACCGTACCAAAAGTGTGAAAAAAATCACTTTTGAAATTTCTGATTGTGATATTATAGCAAATATTGTAATCGGTGGCGTTATTTTTAGTTATGCCGGTTGGATGCTTGTCCGCCACATTAAGAAAAGTTCAAAAGGAAAATGTGCTAGTTGCTCTCTTGCTGATAATTGTCAAGGTTCTTGCACGCCTTACCAACAAGAAAATCGTATATAAATAGTATGAGGATTCTCTATTAATAGTATAGAGAATCCTTATTTTTGTGCTTGCAGATAAGAATGTCGAATTTAGTTGGAAAGAGCATCTAATAACCGTGAATTTTAGGGAAAATAGAAAAAAATTACTATAAATAGTCAAAAAGTACTATTTACATTGTCGAAAAAAATCGATATTAATGAAGTATAGAAGAAAATAGTTTTGAAAACATAGAATCTTCTGTGTATGTAATGATGAGGAGAAAACATAATGGTTTATGATGGCATTTTATTATCGCTTGTGATCGGTTTTTTTCGTGGAGGAAGTTTGAAAGGGCTTGCGCATATGAAGCTGCGCGGGGGATGGCTGTTTCCATTATTGTTGGTGGTGCAGTTCGTTATTTTTGCCTTGCAAGATAAAGTTGCGATTATTGCCAAACTAAGCAACACCTTATTTCTTCTCGTATATGTGATTGGCCTTCTTTTTCTTTGGCTTAACCGAAACCAGCCTGGATTTATTGTTATTTTTGCGGGAGTGCTGTTAAATTTTATCGTTATGGCTGTAAACGGCGGAAGGATGCCTGTGTCGGTTGAGGCTGCACAATTTCTCGGCCGTGAATACATAGATGCATTGCAAGCGGGAGTGTACGGCAAACATCAAGCGATTACGCAAGAGACGTTGCTGCCGTTTCTAGGTGATATTATTCCGCTTTCACCGCCATATCCGCGCCAGCAAGTCATCAGCATTGGCGATGTCGTAATGAACGTAGGGGCATTTTTATTTATTCAGCATCTAATGCTTAGTGCACCTAGCAAAAAAACATCTACCGCCCCTGCGAGTAAATAATATAATAATATTTAAGGAGGCAATCAGTATGAGTGTCAAAGTAAAACAAGTACTTATCAATCTTTTCATTATTGGTTCTGTGATCGTGGCATTAACTTCGGGATTTAGATTGACATAGTTTTTTAGACTGACGTATATGTTGCTATAATTAAAGGGAGATGCGAGATCACTTCTCCCTTAAAATTTTTTTTAATGAGAGTTGGTAAAGATGTCGGCAGGTTGTTTAAAAAATTACGTCAAATGGTATGTAACGTTTATTTATCTTTTGGGTATATTCCTCTGTTTTTGGAAAGCTGATTTTTTTACTCAATCCGTAGAGGATTGGGTTTTAATTTATATGTTATCAGCGTCTATTCTTTTATTAAGTTACTTTACTATTCATCTTCCACCGAAAGATAATTCGTTTTCTATGGACTCAGCGATTTATTTAGCTTCTATCTTTTTATATGGAATCTCTTTAACAATTAATGTATTATTTGTAAGTATTATTATTGAATTAATGTATAAAAAAAGAGTTGCTTTATGGAAGCATATTTTTAACTTTTCTATGTATTGCCTAATGATAGTAGGAGCGTATTATTCTTTCATATTATTCGGTGGAAAGATTGGTGAAATCAATACCCATAATTTATTTCCATATATGATTAGCCTATTAGTGTATTTTAGCTTGAATATTTTGTTAATGTTTCTCTTTTTCTTTTTTTCTGGACAGATGTTTAAAGGTACTTTTGATATGGGAATTTTGAAAGAAGCTTGTATCAGTTATTCTGTGACCTTGTTGTTGTCTTTAGTATTAACGATTTTATTGAAAGAGCAAAGATTTTTCGGTTTATTTTTATTCACGATTCTAGTTGTGTTACTATCGTTTGCGTTCCGTAAGTTTTTATATTTGTATCAAGATGTTTCAGAAAGAGCTAACAAAGACCATTTAACAGGTTTGTATAATCATGGATTTTTTAAGGAAACATTAAATGAATATTTCTCCGATGCGAAAAAGTTGCAGCAGCCATTTTGTTTAGCGCTGCTTGATCTGGATGATTTTAAAAAATATAACGATCGCAATGGTCATTTGCGTGGAGATGCACTTCTGCAGTTTTTTGGAGAACTATTAAAAATGGAAACGAAAGAAAAAAAATATGTAGTGGCGCGATATGGAGGCGAAGAATTTGCTATTTTGATGCCGAATACAAGAAAAGAAGAGGCATTTTCTTTTTTAGACAGATTACGTAAAAAGGCAAACGATACATATTTTGCTGGGGTAGAGCATATTCCTTCTCGTTGCCTTTCCTTTTCATGTGGAATTGTAGAATATGAAAGTGGGATATACGAAAGTGGTGAGTTGATTCATAGAGCTGACCAAGCGCTTTATTATGCTAAAGCTCAGGGAAAGAATAACGTCCAAGTGTATAATGAGCATAATATTTTGCTAGATACGATTCAATTTAAAGAAGAATTAGATGCGATGGAACAAAAACTGAAAATTTTTTTGTCGAAAGATATCTATACATATCGTCACAGTAAACGTGTTTTTAAATATGCACTTGAGTTTTGTGAAAAGTTAGAGTTAACCGACCATGAAAGACAAACGCTTGTTTTAGGAGCGTTAATTCACGATATCGGAAAAATCGAAGTGCCAAGGGATATTTTAAACAAAGAAGGAAAATTGGAACGGCATGAATGGGAGATTGTGAAGAAACATGTAACATGGGGAAAAGAAATTATCGCAGCGGAAAAACAGTTTGATGATTTAATTCCCCTTGTCGAACTTCACCATGAGCGCTATGATGGAAAAGGATATCCATATGGACTTAAAGGAGAAGAAATTCCAAAACTTGCTCGTATTTTATGTATTATTGATTCGTTTGATGCGATGACGACAGAACGGCCGTACCAACGCACGAAAACGTTTGAAGAGGCAGTATCCGAAATTATGCGTTGCGCAGGCACACAGTTCGATCCCTTTTACGCTAAATTATTTACAAAGTTTATTCAAGAAAAATATTTATCGCGTGTTCATGAACAACCGGAGAAATATCATGATAACAAAGCTGTCCAATGAGGCAGCTTTTCATTTTTGCGAAAATGATTGAATTTGAATGTTTTTTTGATTATACATGACTTAATTTGAAAGATTTTGATTGAAAATGATTGATTTTTAAACCGCTTTCGTTTATGATAAAAGTATAAAATGATCATTTCCATCCGAGGAGGTGGAATAGTTGCTCACAGAAGAACGTCACCGCATTATATTGGAGCTTCTCGCAGAAAAAGAAGTAGTGAAGCTGCAAGAGCTAGTCGAGGCGACTAATTCATCGGAGTCAACGATTCGCCGAGATTTAACGCAGTTGGAAAAAGAGAAAAAATTGCGGCGTATTCATGGTGGAGCAACACTTCTTCAAAAGAAGCGGGAAGAATTAAGCGTCTTAGAAAAATCAACAAAACATATACAAGAAAAGAAGCGGATTGCTGAGTATGCGGCAAGTCTTGTGCAAAACGGTGATTGTATTTATTTAGACGCTGGGACGACGACGTTCGAAATGATTCCGCATCTGCATGGCAAAGATATCGTTGTCGTGACGAATGGTATTATGCATTTGGATATGCTTCTGGAATATGACGTTCCGACATATTTACTTGGCGGTTTTATGAAAAAGAAAACGAAAGCGCTCATTGGCCGCGGCGCATTGCAATCATTAAAAAGCTATAGTTTTGACAAATGTTTTATCGGTGCCAACGGCGTTCACTACGAATATGGGTACACAACACCTGATCCGGAAGAGGCGATGGTAAAATATACAGCAATGCAGCTATCCCAAAAAGCGTATGTGCTTGCCGATCATTCAAAACTTAATGAAAGCGCGTTTGCCAAAATCGCTGAACTGCATGAGGCGACGCTGATTACGAATGAATTAGCTGAAGAATGGCTAGAACCATATAAAGCAAAAACAGCAGTAGAGGTTGTGACAAAATGATCTATACATGTACATTAAATCCATCTGTTGATTATATTGTGCACGTGGACGAGCTTCGCATTGGCGAATTAAACCGTGCTGTGAAAACGTTGACATTCCCCGGTGGAAAAGGGATCAATGTCTCCCGTGTTCTTAAGAGGCTCGGTATAGAGAGCACGGCGTTAGGATTTATCGGCGGATTTACCGGTGCGTTCATTATCGAACAATTACAAAGCGAAAACATTACCTGTGATTTTGTCGAAGTGCCAGGGAATACGCGCATTAATGTGAAGCTAAAATCAGGAAAAGAAACGGAAATTAACGGTCAAGGGCCAATGATTCAGCCGGAACATGAAGCGGAATTCATGGAAAAAATTCGCGCATTAACGGAAAATGATATCGTCGTTTTGGCAGGAAGCATACCGTCTTCTTTGTCTCCGGACGTTTATGGGAAAATCATTGACGAAGCAAAAAAAGTGAAAGCAAAAGTCGTCGTAGATACAAGCGGCCCGGCATTAAAATCATTGCTCATGCGGAAAGCATTTTTGGCAAAGCCAAATCATAAAGAATTAGCCGAGCTGTTTGATACGACTTTTCACTCGAAAGACGAGATCATGGTCTATGGCCGCCGGTTAGTGGAATTAGGTGTAGAAAATGTCATCGTTTCGATGGCAGGAAATGGCGCTTTCTACTTTAATAGAGAAATGACATTATTTGCTGAGGCACCGAAGGGAACAGTAAAAAATTCCGTTGGTGCCGGTGATTCGATGGTGGCGGGGTTTCTTGCGGCGTATACAAGCGGAAAAAGTTTGGAAGAAGCGTTTGCTTATAGTGTCGCATCTGGAAGTGCAACTGCATTTTCTGAAGATTTATGCACAAAAGACTGTGTCGAACAGCTAGTACATGAAGTAAATGTCATGCGTTTCTAAGGTCATATGAAAAAGGGGGACCATTTTGATGAAAATTACCGATTTGCTTACAAAGGAAACAATTATTCTCCAATTGAAAGCGAAAACAAAAGAAGAAGTAATTGATGAACTTGTCGCGAAACTGCAAGAAGCGGGAGTGTTGCGTGACGCACAAGCGTTCAAAGAAGCGATTTTTGCGCGTGAAGCACAAAGCACGACCGGTGTCGGTGATGGAATTGCCATTCCTCATGCGAAAACAGCCGCGGTAAAGCGACCTGCCGTAGCGTTTGGCCGTTCTGAGAGCGGCATTGACTATGACGCGCTTGATGGAAAACCGAGCCGCTTGTTTTTTATGATCGCGGCGCCAGAAGGAGCGAATAATACACATTTAGAAGCGCTTGCCCGCTTGTCGTCCATGCTAATGGATTCCTCTTTCCGCGCGCGGATTGAAAGCGCTTCAAACGAAGAGGAATTTATTCGGTTGATTGCAGAAAAAGAGGCAGAGGAAACGAAAGAAGCAGAACATACGGCATCTTCACCTTCGAAGCGCAAAAAAGTCATTGCCGTTACTGCTTGCCCGACAGGAATCGCTCATACGTATATGGCGGCAGATGCTTTAAAAGCAAAAGCAGCGGAAATGGATGTGGATATAAAAGTAGAAACAAACGGTTCTAGCGGAGTGAAAAACGAATTAACCAAGCAAGATATTGAGGAAGCGGTTGCGGTCATCGTTGCGGCGGATAAGCAAGTGGAAATGGAGCGGTTCAAAGGAAAACATGTGATTCAAGTACCGGTTGCGCAAGCGATTCGTAAACCGAAAGAGCTAATTGAGCAAGCTCTCAGGCAGGATGCGCCGATTTATCAAGGAAGCAGCGCGAAAGAGGCGACAACGGTAGGAAAGCCGCGTACAGGATTTTATAAACATTTAATGAACGGAGTTTCCAACATGCTTCCATTCGTTGTCGGCGGAGGTATTTTGATTGCGATATCGTTTATCTTCGGTATTAAAGCGTTTGATCCAAAAGATCCGTCGTATCATCCGATAGCGAAAGCGCTTATGGATATCGGTGGAGGAAACGCCTTTGCGTTGATGATTCCAGTGCTTGCTGGTTTTATTGCCATGAGTATTGCGGACCGGCCTGGTTTTGCGCCAGGGATGGTAGGCGGTTTCATGGCGGCAAATGGCGGCGCCGGCTTTTTAGGCGGGTTAATCGCAGGCTTTCTTGCCGGGTATTTAGTGGTTGGGTTGAAAAAAGTATTTAGCCATCTGCCACAGTCGCTTGAGGGAATCAAACCAGTGTTGCTTTATCCGCTTTTTGGCATTTTCATTACGGGACTTATTATGATGTATGTTGTTATCGATCCAGTGAAGGCGTTAAATGAGGCAATGAAGCATTGGCTTGAAAATATGGGAACGGCAAACTTAATTTTACTTGGCGCGATTCTTGGCGGCATGATGGCGGTTGATATGGGCGGCCCGATCAACAAAGCGGCATTTACGTTTGGGATTGCTATGATTGATGCTGGAAATTATGCTCCGCACGCAGCGATCATGGCCGGAGGAATGGTGCCGCCGTTAGGGCTGGCTCTTGCGACGACATTCTTTAAAAAGAAATTTACAAAAGCGGAACGTGAAGCTGGAAAAACATGCTATATCATGGGAGCGACGTTCATTACAGAAGGGGCGATTCCGTTTGCGGCAGCCGACCCGGTACGCGTCATTCCATCCATCATTGTCGGCTCTGCGGTCAGCGGAGCGCTGACGATGTTGTTTCACATTGGCCTTCCAGCTCCGCATGGTGGAATTTTCGTTATTCCAATTGTAAAAGGAAGTTCTTTATTATACGTATTAGCGATTTTGATCGGTTCGATCATTACTGCTTTGATGGTTGGCTTGTGGAAAAAAGAAGTAGAGGAATAATAGAAAAAGCTGAGCGGGATTGTCGCTCAGCTTTTTTATAGAAGGATGATTCTCATGAATTTTTCATGAATAAAAGAGTAATTCATGGTACAATAAACAATTGCAATGTTGCAAAAGGAGAACTTATCGATATGATGAAGACATTTCTTCAACTTGCTTCTTCCAGCAGCAACGCTTGATTCGGACATGGTGAAAGCAAAAGTTTTTCACATACGGGGATTTACAACCAAAAGCGAGGATCCGTTTGTCCAACGGCAGCTTTTGCGGCCAGATACGAGCATTTATTACGGTAAAGATGACTATGATATGAGAAAGGAACTGAATAAATTTTCGAAAGCATCCCATCTTGTATGAATATATCCTAGGAAAAGAAGGAGCCAATTGCAAGGCTCCTTTTCTTTATGAATGTATATCACAATCCAGCACTTCTCCAAGTTTTAGACATTTTAGCCTGCTCTCGTCCAGACCGCGCCGCTTCCATTCAGCAAGCAAACGGTCAAGCGCTTCCTTCGGAGTGTCATCGGCAAGACGAAACGCGCCATAATGCATTGGAATAAAGTAGTCTGCTTGACAGTCGACAAAGGCTTGTACCGCTTCTTCAGGAGTGACGTGCTGCGGACCCATAAACCATTCCGGCTCATACGCGCCGATCGGAAGAAGCGCATAGTCAATCGAAAAGCGTTCGCCAATATCTCGGAATCCACGGAAATAGCCGCTATCGCCAGCAAAATATATCGTCGGTTTTTCCTTCGACCGCATGACCCAGCCACCCCAGTGGGACGTGTTCATATCCCATAACGTCCGCCTTGTCCAATGTTGCGCCGGAACAAACGTAAAGGTCACATCGCCAAACGATTGTTCTTCCCACCATTCGAATTCCGTCACTTGCTTATATCCTTTTCGCCGGAATAAACGGCCAAGCCCAACAGGAACGAATATGCGCGGCGTTCCTTTTAATTTTCGAATGCTCGGAAAATGCAAATGATCATAATGGCCATGAGAAATAAGCACGACATCGACTTTGGGCATGTTATTCAGTGAAATGCCGGGCTCCGTAAGCCGTTTTGCTGTTCCCATGCGCGTTGCCCATACGGGATCGGTGACGATGGTGATACCGTTTAGTTGGATCACAAACGTAGAATGCCCGACCCAAGAAAGCAATGTGCGAAAACGGTTCGTATGAAGAAGTGGATATTGCGGCGGGTCGGCATGAGGAACTTGATACGATAAATCTTTCTTTTTGTTTTTCCGTTCCTTTTGCCAGCGGCGAAAATCAGAAAACGTTTTTTTTGTCGAAACTCCATCTAAGTTTTCGTATCTCTTCATCTGCTTTTCACCCTTTTTATGTGCGCTATAATATAAGAGTAGCAAAATGATTTTTTCAGTAACAAATTTTTGCTTGGTGGTGAAGAAAAATATGTTGCAATCATTTACGATTCGAACAACAAAGCGGGATGAAATGGTTGACATCACTTCATTCGTCGAACAAACGGTTCGTCAAGCTGGAGTGAGAGAAGGATTCGCGATTGTTTATTGTCCGCATACAACCGCCGGAATTACGATTAACGAAAATGCCGACCCTGATGTGAAGCGGGATATGATCCGGCGTTTTGATGAAACGTATCCGTGGGAGCATCCGCTTGATCGTCATATGGAAGGGAATACAGCGGCACATATGAAGGCAAGCACGGTCGGTGCGTCACAACATGTCATTATTACGCATGGAAAGCTGCTTTTAGGAACATGGCAAGGAATCTATTTTTGCGAATATGACGGCCCGCGCCAACGGACGTTTTATGTGAAAGTGGTCGAAGGGTAAACAACTGGCATCCTTCGTCACTAATATTTTTTAGATGTATATAAAGGCCTAAGATCGATCGTCACGATGAGATTTTGTTTTCAATGGCTGGTTCATCGCATTGATGAAACTAACATAACTATAATAATATTATGTAAACTAAAATACGCCGATTAGAAAAAGGACTAACGAAACCGTTAGTCCTTTTCTGTTTGGTGATTAGGAAAGAGCCGTTAAAATGAGCGGACCGTTTTTCGTAATGGCAATCGTATGCTCATATTGTGCGGAATAAGAACCGTCAACCGTTCTTGCCGTCCAGCCGTTTTGATCCATTTTGCTTTGCCATGCGCCGATGTTTACCATCGGTTCAATCGTAATCACCATTCCTTCTTTTAGGCGCAATCCTTTTCCTTTTTCACCAAAGTGAGGAATGTATGGTTCTTCGTGAATCGTTGGCCCAATTCCGTGTCCAGTAAAATCACGGACGACAGAAAAGCCGTTTGCTTCGACATATGTTTGGATCGCATAGCCAATATCCCCGATGCGATTGCCGATAACAGCCTGTTCAATCCCTTTATATAGAGATTGTTCTGTTACATAAAGCAATTTTTTCACTTCTTCGCTTACATCCCCAACCGCATATGTCCATGCGGAATCGGCAAGCGCTCCGTGCAAATTAACAACAAAATCGATCGTCACAATATCCCCGTTTTTTAACGGCTCATTACGAGGAAAACCATGGCAAATTTCGTCGTTGATCGAAGCGCACGTTGCGTAAGGATAACCTCGATATCCTTTTTGTTCCGGTTTTGCGCCATGCTTTGCTAAAAACGTTTCTACAAAGCGGTCGATTTCCATTGTGGTAATTCCTGGCTTAATTAACTGGGCAATTTCTTGATGGCAAGCTGCCAATAATTTTCCTGCTTCGTGCATCAATTTAATTTCTCTTTCTGTTTTTACATGAATCATGGAAAATCTCCTTTTCATTAATGATTTGGAAATGAATATCATAAAATTTATATATGCCGTAATGCAACAAAATCTATTGTGTATTGTAACAAAAAATAGTGTAGAGATAAACGAAAGGGAGTCACAGCAAGGTGATTTCCAATTTACGTAATTTTCCGAAAAAAATAGCACGAACACTCTGTTTTTGATGAAAAAAGAAAGTATGTAACAAATCGTACCGGCTGCTAGAAATAGAGCGCTCTTTAGGTCTTCGATCATGTTGACGTTTTATAATGCTGCAGAAACTTTTTTTCTTCGTTTGTGAGATCGTGAGAATTTGACGAAGAAAGTGGAAGATAAATCGATACTTCTGTTCCTTTATGTATTTCACTTTTAATATGAATCGTCCCATTCATGGATTCAATAATGCGGTATACTACCATCATGCCGAGGCCAGTGCCTTTAATTCCTTTTGCTGTAAAATACGGTTCTCCTAGCCGATCGATTTGTTCTTTTGTCATGCCGACTCCCGTGTCAGAAATTCGAATAAGCATGCGCTGTTTTTCAATAGAAACGTAAATTTGCAGCACACCGCCGTTTGGCATTGCCTCGATGGAGTTTTTCATAATATTGAGTAAACATTGGCGGAATTTTTCGCGCTCTCCAGTTATCGTAAACGGCGCTAATGTTGTTTTTACTTCCACACTGTTCATGTTAGCAAACGGGCGTAAAAGGTCAATCACGCGCTCAATTTCTGTTTTGACATTCAGCTTTTCTACCGATTCGGGGGCTGGTTTCGCAAAAGTTAAGTAATCGGTAATGATCGCTTCTGCACGATCCAACTCTTCAATGGCGATTTGTATGTATTGCTTCCGTTTTTCAGGAGAAAGATGGTGTTGCTCCAACAATTGCATAAACCCGCGCGCAGCGGTAAGCGGATTTCGTATTTCGTGGGAAATGGATGCTGCTAGATGACTCACTACTTCCATTTTTTCCGCACGGATAATTCGTTTCCGCAATTCCATATTTTTATATATCATTTCTTTTAATGAGCAGACAATCAGCATAAATATCGGTTGAACAAACAAATAGGTAAGTGACATGATAGAGGACGATGATGAAATACCTTGAAACATTTGGGCCAGTTCGAGGGATAAAGATCCCGAAAACGCGCATAGTGCAGTGGCAAGCAATATACGATGCTTAGATGATAGCTGCAAAAATTTTTTCGATAAAGTCATGCTTGTTATCATAATAAATATTGAGGTAATGACCGTAACGAGAAATCCGGCCCCTCCAAACAACAAGCGGCAACCAATGGTTACTAAACATAAAAACAAGCTTGTTGCTGGCCCTTTATATAGACTCCCTAACCAAAGAGGTATTTGCCTCAAATCGAAAATGAAATCTGGATCCGAACTGACAGGAATGGTGATACATAAAATAATGACGAGTGCCAAACAAACGGTGAACAAATGTTGTTTGATATGTCTAGGTATATTTCTTTCTTCCACCCATAAAGGAACGATAAAAATTGGAATAAGAATAAAGAACAAATTTAGTAAAAAATCTTTTAAAATAGCAAGCATAGCAGCACCTTCTTTCTCGTAATACGGTATATAGAAGCAAATTTAACGATTAAATATATTACATTGTAAACAATAAACATGTCGGATGTTAAGAGTGAATTTATAGTGTTTTTTTGACATAAATCTTTGTTTTTCAACAAAAAACAGATAGTTATTCTATACTATTTTTTAACTAAAAATATAACTTAAGAGGAATCGTTTGGAAAAAGAGGTCTATCTTTCAGCTGCACTGGCGTTGAAGAAGGGGATAGGGTTATGGAATGTGCTCAATGAAACAGCACCGAATGTGTGGACAAAAGAGCCAGCTGTACATACGGCAAAGAAAGGAGGAGCTGTCGATTTAGAGATTGCCGGCGAAGAAAAGTTAGTAGAAAGCTTAAAAAAGCGGGAAAACGTCTGTAAATGCATACCAGCTGAAGCTGAAAAAGCTGTATGCGCCTTTCTAAAAGAGAAAGTGCCACACTCCATCGAGTGAAACAGGAACAAACGTTAAACGAAAAAATTTATTATATCGTTAAAGGTTTAGGCATGAGCGCTTCTCATGTTTTTTTGTTGTCGACAAAATGTGATATGTAAAGATAACAAAAAGATAATAATTTGTTGATTTTTCTTTGTTCTTTCTCCCGCGGTTTATTTTTATAATTGGTAATGAAAGGGGGATTTTCCTAATATGCGGGAGTCATATAAGCAGTTAATGATTTGGATTGAGAAAAAACAGCCGGTAAAAATTAAAACTGATCAAGGAGAGGCTACGTTTTTGCCTGTCAAACTTTATAAAGATGTCCATAAGTTGTTTGCATATAATCGGAAAATGACGCTTATCAATATTTCTTTAGATAAGGTCATTTCCATTGAACCGACCCGAATTTATGGATCGTTTGATATAAGAGAAGAACAAGTTGTACATATCCATTAAGTGAAAAGAAAGGGAGCGGACTCATTAAAAAAGAGGACGCTCCCTTTTATGTATTGCAGAGCGGGAAGACGTTACCTTAAAATGAAGGTAATTCATATTGCGAGAGGGGGAGGAAACATGCGTGGCAAACGCATCGTCTTATGCGCGTCAAGAAAATTAGAAGAAATGACGACACTCATTGAAAAACAAGGTGGAATAGCGATCGTGCGCCCGGCGCAAGGGATATTATTTTCAAAGGAAGGGGAGCTGGAAGATGAAATTCGTGCTGTTATTGCAATGCGCCCGGACTGGTTTATTTTTACAACAGGCATAGGAGTGGAAACATTACTAGAAGCGGCAGAGAGAGGGAAAGTGAAAGAGGAATGGGTGAAAACGATTCAGCATGCGAACGTAGCGGTTCGGGGGTATAAGACGGCTGCGGCATTAAAGAAAATTGGAGTTGCTCCTGTTGCTTCCAGCGATGATGGAACAACAAAGGGACTTATTCGCTCACTTAATGAATATTCCTTTGCGGGAAAAAAAGTGATTGTCCAATTGCACGGAACCACGTCTCCGACATTAAAGGAGTTTTTGGAAGAAAATCATGCGATATATACCGAGCTGCTTCCGTATCGCCATGTTGCCCCAGATCCCGAAGTGCTCGAAAAGCTGTACGAGGAAGTGATTCACCGAAAAGTAGATGCTGTTTGTTTTACGACGGAGGTGCAAGTTCGTTTTTTATTTTCATTTGTAAAAGAACAAAAAGATATTGAGTGGTTCCGGCAATCATTTAACGAACATGTTATTGCGTGTGCGGTCGGAAAAGTTACAGCTGAAGCGCTTTATGAAGAGGGGATTGTCCGCGTTGTTGCTCCGGAACTAGAGCGGATGGGCGCAATGATTGTTACATTGTCGCAATATTTCGAACGCTAGTCATAGCGATGAAGAAAAATCACGCAGGAAATTTCTTGCGTGATTTTTCTTTGCTTATTTGTGTGACATAGCGCACAACATTTTGAAAGGGAACGGGATAAAATGAGAGACAAAGAAGCAATAGGAGGAATGGATAATGCATTCATTTTGTCATATGGGCGGGCACGAAGAAGTGGAGCTATGTTCAGGTTTAGAGCGTTTAAAGCAGGAGCATGGGCCGTTGCGTGAGCAAATGCATGATTTTTTTGAACTGGCACAGACTATTGGCAACAATGATGAAGTGCAAGATTGGAAAGAACGCTTGCTTGCATTACGGAAAAATGTTCTAGCATTTATTTATGAGTTAGATCCGCACTCAGAGCGGGAAGAAGGTGTGTTGTTTCCAATGATGGCTCGATATATCGGAAGAACGTCCGGTCCGATTGCGGTCATGGAGTATGAACACGAACAAGCGAAACAACGAATCGCATCTTTTTTAACAAAAACAGCGGAGCTTCCAGAAACGGCCGATCGGGAAAGTGCCATGGAGCTTGCCGATATGGTTATCCAAGCATATCATATTTTGTCGGAACACTTTATGAAAGAAGAAAACGTGCTATTTCCGATGGCCGAACGCATGCTATCTGATAAAGAAAAAGAAGAATTGGCTGAAAAAATAAGCCAAATATAAGAAAAACGGGATGCCCCATATAGGGGTATCCCGTTTTTCCATATATATGAAAGGGGGATTTGAGCATATTATATTAATGAATGTTGTTTAGTTGCTCCGCTTGCTTAGGCATGCGTTTACGATAAACGACATAGTTTCGTCTAAGATAACGGAGCGGCAAGCTAAACACGTGCACCAATCTTGTAAATGGCCAAACGGCAAAAATGCCTAATGCTGCGATAATATGAATTTGAAACCAGATTGGCACCTGTTCCATATAAGCTGGGTTTGGCCGGAACATTAGGACGCCGCGGAACCATGGACCGATTGTTGTTCGATAGTCAAAGCCGTTGGAATCGATATTAAGCAGCGTAGAAAAAAGTCCGGTTAAGATGACAATCGCGAGGAAAAAGAGAGCGATCCAATCCCCACGGCTGCTTGTTACTCTAACGCGCTTTACCGCTATGCGGCGGCGGGTCAGAATGATTAGTCCGATCAGAGCAGCCAATCCTGCCGGAATACCACCAGCAAGGGCAATGAGGTGGTATGCTTCTTCCGAAATGCCCATCGTTTCGTAAACGGCTTCAGGAATCAGAATTCCCATGACATGTCCGATAAAAACGAATAAAATTCCCCAATGGAAAAGAAGGCTGCCGAGACGCAACTGCTTTTTTTCCAATACTTCGCTTGATTTGGACGTCCAGCCAAACTGATCGTATTGATAACGCCAAATATGGCCGCCGATAAAAATCGTTAGGACAACGTAAGGCAAAATGACCCAAAGAAATTGTTTCAACATATCACACACTTCCTTTCGGGATTGGCTTCACACCAAGTTCTTCGAACGCCAGGAAAATAGCGTCAAAAATAGCGGTATAAGGACTTTCAATGGCTGCGAGCTGTTTTCGGATTTCATCGATATTGTTTGCATATGTTTCAAAGAGCGGAACAACATATTGTTGTTCCGCGTAGGCGGCAAACTCAAGCATTAGCGGCAAATAATCAGGGAGTTCTTGGTCGGTCGTATCAAAACCGGCCGCTTTATAACGCTGTTTTAGTTGCAAAAGCTCCAAACCGCGCTCGCGCTGCTCGCCTGTATTCATATAGGTAACATACAAATTTGTTTTTTTGCCGAAATCGAACGTTTCGACATATTGTTCCATGCGCTGCTGAGCAGGGATTGTTTGTATGTGATGAATAAAAGTCGTGATATTATTGACGATTGCATCATTTTGTACAGTATGGATTGCTTCTAGGCAGTCGTCTAGCAAGTTTGCCCATTCTTCATCAGGATATGACAATAAATGGGATATGCATAAAAACACGGTTTGCATTTGTTCTTGATCCATCATTTATCACCTCGTATTAAGAGAGCGTGCCGCAAGCACCTGGACCGCCGGCAAATGATAAACCGCAGCTTCCTTGTTCCGCGTATAATTCGGCGACTTCTTCGCGATGGGATGCCGGAATCACGAAGCGGTCTTTATATTTTGCGATCGCTAATAAACGGTACATGTCTTCGATATCTTGTTCGCTTAAATCGAGCTCTTCTATCATGCTGATATCGGGTTGTTTGTTTGTTTGACGCGCGCGCATATAGGAACGCATCGCCGCCATTTTTTTCAACGTAATACGGATGTGTGTTTCATCTCCAGCTGTTAATAAATTTGCTAAATATTGAATTGGGATGCGCATTTCATCAATCGCTGGGAAAATGTCTTCCGCGTTCGCTTTGCTTCCTTTTCCTTCAAACATGTTCATAAACGGGCTAAGCGGAGGAATATACCATACCATTGGCAATGTGCGGTATTCCGGGTGAAGCGGAAGAGCGATTTTCCAGTCGACAATCATTTTATAAATCGGCGAACGCTGCGCTGCTTCAATCCATTCGTCCGGAATACCTTCTTCTTTCGCTTTCGCGATGACTTCTGGATCGTGCGGATCTAAGAAAATTTCAAGTTGAGAATGGTATAACGATTTTTCATCTTCCACGCTTGCCGCTTCTTTCACTTTGTCCGCATCGTAAAGCATCACGCCGATATAACGGATGCGGCCGACGCACGTTTCCGCGCAGATCGTCGGCATGCCCGCTTCAATTCGCGGAAAGCAAAGCGTACATTTTTCCGCTTTATTTGTTTGCCAGTTAAAATATACTTTTTTATACGGGCAGCTTGTCACGCAATGGCGCCATGCGCGGCATGCGTTTTGGTCAACGAGGACGATGCCGTCTTCATCGCGTTTGTACATCGCTCCCGACGGGCAGCTTGAAACGCAAGGCGGATTGATGCAATGCTCGCAAATACGCGGCAAATACATCATAAACACATTTTCAAATTCCGCTTGGATTGCTTGTTCCATTTTGACAACGTTCGGATCTTTTAGTCCGGTAACGTGAGCACCGGCAAGATCGTCTTCCCAGTTTGGCCCCCAAGATAGTTCCATGAACTCGCCGGTGATCGCCGATTTCGGGCGAGCAACCGGCTGATGGCGTTTTTCGGGGCTAGTGGTCAATGTTTCGTAATCATAATTCCATGGTTCATAATAGTCATCAATCGTTGGTTGATACGGATTATAAAACAAGTTGAGAAGGCGCGTTGTTTTTGAGCCGGATTTCAGCTGGAGCTCCCCGTTTTTGAGCTCCCAGCCGCCTTTATATTTGTCTTGATCTTCCCACTGTTTCGGATAACCGATCCCTGGTTTTGTTTCGACGTTGTTGAAATACATATATTCTGCACCGGGACGATTTGTCCACGTATTTTTGCAAGTGACGCTGCACGTATGGCAGCCGATGCATTTATCTAAATTCATGACCATGCCGACTTGCGCTTTAATCTTCAAGCCAATCGACCTCCTCTAATTTGCGAATAATGACATACAAGTCGCGTTGGTTTCCAGTTGGACCGTAATAGTTAAATCCGTAGCTTAATTGCGCATACCCGCCAATCATATGGGTCGGTTTCATATGAATGCGTGTCGGGCTGTTGTGCGTGCCTCCGCGGTTGTTTGTCAGTTTCGTACCAGGAACGTTAATGTGTCGGTCCTGGGCGTGGTGCATAAATGCCATACCGCGCGGCAAACGGTGAGAGACAACAGCGCGTGCGACAACGACACCGTTGCGGTTGAAGCATTCAATCCAGTCGTTATCGCGAATGCCGGCTTCTTCGGCATCATCTTTGTTGATCCAGACGGTCGGACCGCCGCGGAACAGCGTAAGCATTGGCAGCGCATCAAAGTACATGCTGTGAATCGACCATTTGTTATGTGGTGTTAAATAATTCAGAACGATTTCTTTTCCTTTGACGTCCGGACGTTTTTTCGAAAATGGGCGATGCTGCAAGATTGGTTTAAACGTTGCCATTGCTTCGCCAAATTCATGCATTAATTCGTGATCCAAGTAATACGACTGCCGTCCTGTCAATGTCCGCCAAGGAATGAGCCGTTCGACGTTCGTCGTAAACGGTGAATAACGTCTTCCGCCTTTTTCTGAGCCGCTAAACGCCGGTGAAGTGATGACTGTTTTTGGCTGTGCGGTAATTTGCTCGAACGTAAAGCATTCTTCTTCACGTTCTTTCGCTAAATCGACAAGCGACAAGTTCGTCTTTTTCTCGAGCGCTTCCCATGCTTTGACCGCAACTTTTCCGTTTGTTGTCGATGATAGCGCGAGGATCGCTTCCGCCGCATTTTTCGCATCGCTAATATCTGGGCAGCCGGCGGCAATCGACGAGCGTTTGATCGTGCCTAACGTCTTTTTCAATTTTTCGTACTCCTCTTTGACCGACCAGGCAATGCCTTTTGTGCCCATTGGTTGTTTGGCCACGTTCGGTCCAAGGGAGATCATTTTATCGTAAATAAGTGTATAGTCGCGCTCGATGACATGAATGTTCGGCATGGTTTTTCCTGGGATTGGTTCGCACTCGCCTTTACTCCAGTCACGTACTTTGCCGAAAGGCTGTGACAATTCTTGCGCCGTGTCATGAAGAAGAGGAGTCGCCACCACTTCTTTGACCGGCTTCATGCCGATTTGTTTTGCGACATCGGAAACGGCTTTTGCTAATGACTTGAAAATATCCCAGTCTGAGCGTGCTTCCCATGGCGAGGAAATCGCTGGATTAAATGGATGAACAAACGGATGCATATCCGTGCTGCTTAAGTCGTGTTTTTCGTACCATGTTGCAGCAGGAAGAACGATATCGGAATATAGCGCCGTTCCCGCCATGCGGAAATCTAAGTTGATTAATAAATCGAGCTTTCCTTCCGGTGCTTGTTCGCGCCATGTGATTTCTTGCGGACGCAAACTGTCTTGATCATCGTTCATCAATCCGTGTGTGGTGCCGAGCAAATGTTTTAAGAAATACTCATGGCCTTTGCCCGAGCTAGAAATTAAGTTTGCGCGCCAAACGATTAAATTTCTTGGAAAGTTGGCTTCATGATCCGGATCTTCAATCGCAAATCGCAGTGTTTTTTCTTTTAATTGTCGAGCGACATATTGCGCGATTTGTTCCGGTGTCGAAGCGCCGGCGGCAACGGCTTCTTCATACAAGTCAATGCCGTTTTTGTTAAATGTCGGATAAGAAGGCAGCCAGCCAAGCCGTGCTGCAAGAACGTTATAATCAGCATAATGTGAATAACGTGCTTTTTTCACAAGCGGAGAAACAAGTTCATCGACTGGTATTTCTTCATAGCGCCATTGGTCAGTCGCAAAGTAGAAGAACGATGTACCATTTTGCAATTTTGGCGGCATCGTCCAATCGCGCGCTGTCATAATCGTTTGCCATCCTTCTGCCGGACGCAGTTTTTCTTGTCCGACGTAGTGCGCCCATCCGCCACCGTTGACTCCTTGCGCGCCGACGAACAAGACAAGATTTAATACGGCGCGGTAAATCGCATCGGAGTGGAACCAATGGTTAATGCCAGCGCCGACAATAATCATTGAGCGGCCGTTGGTGTCAATCGCGTTTTGCGCGAACTCGCGCGCGATTTTAATCGCTAGCTCGCGTTTGACGCCGGTAATCGTTTCTTGCCATGCTGGCGTGAATGGAACAAGATCATTGTACGTACGGGCGACGTTTCCACCAATCCCGCGGTCGACGCCGTAATTGGCAAGGACAAGATCATAGACGGTCGTTACATACGTTTCGCCATTTTCGGTTTGTATTTTTTTTGCCGGGACGACGCGTTCAATCGTTTCCCTTCCTTCATTAGTAAAGTACGGAATATGAATCGTAACGAGCTCATCTTCGCTCCCTAAAAACGATAGACAAGGTTCAATCGGCTGTTCCGTTTCTTCATCCACCATATGTAAATTCCATTTTCCTTGATCGTCCCAGCGCGAACCGATTGTTCCATGCGGAATCGTAAATGTTTTTTTATTTTCATCGTAAACGACCGGCTTCCATTCGGCGTTGGTGACGTTGCGGCCGAGATCTTTTGCCTGCAAGAAGCGGTCGGCCACCCATTTGTTGCCATCTTTTTTCAAAGTGACAATGAACGGAAAATCGGTGTATGTTTTGGCATATTGCTGGAAGTAAGGAACTTGCCGATCGACGTAATATTCTTTTAAAATGACATGGCCCATGGCCATGGCGAGCGCGCCATCTGTTCCTGGTTTCACGCTGAGCCAATCATCGGCAAACTTTGTCGATTCGGCATAGTCTGGGCTGATTGACACGACTTTTGTACCGCGGTAGCGAACTTCCGCTAAAAAGTGGGCGTCTGGCGTCCGGGTGAGCGGTACATTGGACCCCCATGTAATAATGTAGCCGGAGTTATACCAGTCACTCGATTCCGGAACGTCGGTTTGGTCGCCCCAAATTTGCGGCGATGCAGGCGGCAGGTCCGCATACCAGTCGTAAAAGCTAAGCATCGGTCCGCCTATCAGCTGCATAAAGCGTGAACCGGCCGCATGGCTGACCATCGACATCGCTGGAATTGGCGAAAAACCAACATTGCGGTCCGGACCGTATTTGATGACAGTATATAATAGTGATGTAGCGACAAGCGTTAACGCTTCATCCCAGCTGACGCGGACAAATCCGCCCTTTCCGCGCGCTTGTTTATACCGTTTTGCTTTTTCCGGATTTTCGACGATGCTTTTCCAAGCGTCAAGCGGATTTTTATGTTCTTGTAGCGCTTCCCGCCACATATCCATCAACACGCCGCGCACGTATGGATATTTCACGCGGAGCGGGCTGTAAATGTACCAAGAAAAACTTGCGCCGCGAGGACAACCGCGTGGTTCAAAATCAGGCATATCCGGTCCGGTTGAGGGATAATCAATTTGTTGTCCTTCCCATGTGACGATTCCGTCTTTTACGTAAATGTTCCAGCTGCATGAGCCAGTGCAGTTGACTCCATGGGTGGAACGGACGACTTTATCATGCTGCCAACGGCGGCGGTAAACATTTTCCCAATCGCGGTCGCCGTAGGTCACCTCACTATGGTCATTAGCATATCGTTCGATCGGTTTCATATATTTGAAACGATTCAATAACGGAGATCGCTTTCGTTTCATTTTGTTTCACTCCTTCATCAATTTGTGTAATTTTACTATAGCCATAATGAAAATAAAGGGATGTTAACTTTGTCACAGTTGGCTCGATTGTCACAAATCTGTCAAATGGTGAACGAAAACGAACAAACATTCTTTTTTTGTGTTATAATAGAGAAAAAGTTTTACATAATGAGGAGGTCGCATTGAGATATCATAGTCATATTGTTACGTCATTATGTTTTGGGGCAGCGGTCGCTGCGCATACATCACTTTCGTTTAGCGTAAGCTATACGGCGGGAATTGTCGTCGGCAGCTTACTTCCCGACATTGATGAACCGAAGTCGTACGTCGGACGGCGCTCAATGGGGGTATCCAATAAAGTAAAAGAAGCGTTTGGCCATCGCGGCATGACCCATTCGCTTGTTATATGGGGAATCATCGCCCTTGTTATGATGTGGGAGTCGTCTTCGTTATTTGCCGTCGGCTTTGTGCTCGGCTATTTGTTTCATATTCTCGAAGACTTTTTCTCTGTCCAAGGTGTGCCGCTCTTTTGGCCGTTCACTTTAAAGCGATTTAAAATTCCCATCTATCGCACAGGCAATTTCATCGAAAAAGCGCTCTTTTACGCAGCGTTTGCCTTGCTTGTTTATATAGGGACGAAAGAAAATTTGTTTTATGAATGGTGGAAATCATTCGGATCGTTCATGTGATCGTTCATGTGATCGTTCATAAAAATTGTTCATAAAAAAAGGAAAAAACACGTCAGCAGCGAATTGATGAAATGGATACATTTTGCGCATTTGGGGGGAGAGAAGATGAAAGAAAAATATCCTGTATTAAAAGGGGCAGAACCGTTTTATTTTGAAGGGAACAATATAGGAATATTAGTTTCCCATGGTTTTACTGGTACAACGCAAAGCATGCGCCCGTTAGGCGAGGCGTACGCAAAGGCGGGGTATACCGTTTGCGGCCCGCGGTTGAAAGGGCACGGAACGCATTATGAGGACATGGAACAAACGACATATGAAGATTGGATTCGATCGGTCGAGAGCGGATATGAGTGGTTAAAAGAACGTTGCGACACCATTTTTGTGACAGGTTTGTCGATGGGCGGGACCTTGACCCTATATATGGCGGAAACATATCCGGAAATAAAAGGAATTGTCCCGATTAATGCGGCGATTGACATTCCAACGATGGCCAGCGCAACAAATTTAGAAGACTTGCCTAGGTATCTGGATGCGATCGGCTCAGATATCAAAAATCCAGACGTGAAAGAATTAGCATACGAGAAAACCCCTGTCGCCTCCATTCGACAAATTGTCATGCTCATGGAAAAGGTGAGGGCCGACCTTCATAAAATCACATGTCCTGCATTAATCTTCGTTTCCGAAGAAGATCATGTCGTTCCACCTTCCAACTCTCAGCATATTTATGAGAAAATTAGTTCCAGCGAAAAAGAGCTTGTTTCGTTGAAAAATAGCTATCACGTTGCGACGCTTGATTATGATCAACAAAAAATTGTCGACCTGTCATTACGTTTTTTTGAAATGTATTCCGAAAAATAAATTCTCAAGAATGAAAAGATTTGTTTCGGCGAGTGCCGGGCAAATCTTTTTTGTTAAAAAATGGCCGTCATCATTTTTGTTCTTTTATCTATAAATCTATAGAGTTCAATTATAAATCCGTTTTACACTAGTGTTATATATCATGTTTGTCCACAAAGTCGGGTTGTATGGCAAAACATTATGCTACGTAGATATTTTGAAAGAAGAAAAGTAAAGGGGTTTCGCACATGAATATAGAACGAATCGCAACATATATCAAAGAAAAACGCATCATGGAGGCATTGAATGAAATCAAGCCGGTGCTTGCGGAAACAGAAAAGCGCTTGCTTTTTTATTGGAGAACACAGCTACGTTCGTTTGAAACGGTAGAACCGTTTTATCATTTAATTCGTCTATTTGATTACGCATTAATGTATCGCCATAGCGCGGTGCTTGCGCGCTACGCCCACCGCCGTTTTTCCACATTGCAAACGTTAACGTGGGTATGTGATGAGTGGCTCGAAGAACGAAGACCGCTCGATATCGAGGAAGCACTGCGGCCGCGGTTGGAAGCGATCGAAGTAAGTGAGGAAAACCGGGAACATGTGGCGCGCGCCGCTTTTACTCTTGTACGAGCGTTGCTTGAAATGAGACGGATCGAAGAAGCTCGCGAATGGATGCAAGTGGTCGAGCAGTATGAAACATTGCCGATGTACGATAAGTGGGGATACTTTTACATAGAAGCCGGCGATCGTGACAAAGCGGAAGAAGTGTTGCGAAAAGGGCTAGCGGAATGGGAACGCGGCGATATGTGCCATTTGCTGCTTGCGGATTTATACGCGTTAAACGGGCAGCATCAAAAAGCGCTTGAAATCGTGGAGCGCGGCATCGAACGGTTTCCACAAGTTCCCGCATTATATGTGGAAAAAGCGCGGCGTTTGCGAGATTTGCATGAGTACGAGGCAGCATTGGCGGCGATGGACGAGGTTGATCGGCTAGCTCCTTATCATGTACACCGTCGCTATTTTGCCCATGCGCGCGCGCAAATGTACTATAAGCTCGGCAAAATGGACGAGCTTGCAGCGCTCGTTCAGACGGAGAAATCATTGGCTTCTTCGCCATATGCTCGCGTGTTTGAACGCGCCTCCGGTGCCCAGGTGATGTTACCGATTGTGCCTGTTGTGCAAAAGCATAATTATTGCGTGCCTGCGAGTTTAGAAATGATGCTTCGTTTGTTGGGCAAACCGCTTACACAAGATGAAATCGCCGAGCATATTTTCGATGTGCGTGGTTCGAAATTGTCAACGACCGTTCATTATTTGGAAACGCTTGGATTTTGGTGCCGCTTTTTCATCGGTTCTGCGGAGCGGTGGAAACGGTTGATCGATGAAGGGATTCCGGTGTTGTTAAGCGTCGATTACGAGCATTCGTCTCACGTGCAAGTATTATTTGGCTATGATGAGCGACTTGGTGCGTTTTACGTGCAAGACCCAAACATGCTCGAGCCATTGGTTGTTGCTTATGATGAAGTCGAAAAATGGTATGCGGGAACACATTATTTGTCGATTGTTGCGATTCCCCGGGAAAAAGAAGCGATCGCTATATCGCTGCCGGAAGCGGAAGATCAATATTTCCGTCAGCTTCATGCCTTCGCCGAAAAAATGGATGAAGATGAGCAAGCGTATATGGCGCCGTTTCTCGCGTTTTTGCGCGAACATGGCCATATTCCGTATACATGGCTGTATGTCGTCAAACATTTTGGCACGGAAGAAGCGAAAGAGTTGCTTATCAACTATACCGAGCGGGTGCTTGCCCAATACGGCGATATCAATGATTTGCTGCTTGTAGCAGCGAAAGCGTATGTGTATGTGAAAGAAATCGAACGTGCCGAAGCGGTGCTGGCGCGGGTGAAAGGAAAAGACCACAGTCCGCTCTACCACTATTTGCGGGGACGGATTGCGTTTTACGAAAGCCGGTACGAAGAAGCAAGCAGACATTTCCGTTCTTCCCTTCAGCTTGACCCTGACCAGCCGGATGTATGGAGTTATATGGCACTTAGCGAAACGTATTACGGAAATGAAGCGAAAGGGGTTGAATTATCGAAAATCGCTTTATCCCTACAGCCTGATGGCCCGTTTGTTTGCACCAATCACGGCATCATTTTATTTCACACGGAACAGTTTCAGGAGGCGCGAGCCTTTTTTGATCAGCTGTTGCGCCGCCACAAACGCGAAGCGCATTTATGGTATGAACGGGCAAGATGCGACGAAAAGCTAGGAAAAATTCGCAAGGCAGAGCGCGGTTTTCTCGTTGCCAAAGCGCTCGAAGAACAGGAGCCGTATCCGTATTTGGCGTTAGCTGATTTATATGAGGGCCAATTGGATTGTCCGGAAAAAGTCGAATCCATTTTATTAGAAGGAATCAAAAAGGCCGGACATGCGTCCATCTTATACGTCCGTCTCGGCGACTGGTATATGGAACAAGAACAACCGGAAAAAGCGGAAACACAATATAAAAAGGCGATCGCACAGGACGAGACAGATGTATTTGCCCATCTCGGCATGGCGTATGTGTGGGTGCAAAACGGACAGGACGATAAAGCAAAGCAGTATTTGTTTGACAAAAAACAACTCTTTGCCCAAAATAGCGAGTTTTTATTAAACGCGGGGAAAATGCTCTTTACAAACGGGTTAGTAGCGGCATCGGAGGACCGTGACGTTGCGTTTTCGTTTCTGGAAGACGGGCTGCGGTTTGCGCAATTTGATGCGGCCGAAGCGTACGAATTTTATATCGAGCGACTGATCGACCATTCCCTTGTCGAACGGGGAATTACCTTTCTTCAGAGGTTAGTAGTCGAACGGCCAACCGATATCAACGCGCTTTGTTATCTCGGTGTGCTCTATGAGCAGATGGGCCTGTTTGCCAACGCCATCCGTTTATATGAACGAGCGAGTGAGGTTCGCAAAAGCACGTTTCCACTCTATCGTCTCGCCGAAACGTATCGTACGTTGGAACGATTCGACGAGGCAAAACGATATTACGAAGCGTGTCTCGCGATAGACGAGACGTTTACAGTTGCTCATCTTCGGTTAGCCGTTCTTTATGAAATCGAAGAAAATGCGGACAAGCAGCGGTTTCATTTGAAAAAAGCGCTCGAGCACGATCCGCTTCACGTCCATGTAGAGAATGCCGTTCGATTGTTTGACAATCCCACCTCGCTAATAGAGACGATAGAAGCCGCACGCGCCCAAGCAGGCGATATTTGGTATTATGACAGCCTTGGCTATGTATACGGAATGCTCGGTGAGCTCACCAAAGAAAAAGAAGCAGTTGAACAAGCACTTCGCATCGATTCCGATCATGCGGAGTTGCTGCACCATTATGCGAAAGTATTAATAAAGGAAGGAAAGATAAATGAAGCCATAGCCATTATCGAACGGCTCATCGAACAAGATGTCCGCAATGAAGAACTATATGACACGTATATTCAAGCATTTTTGCATACTATCAAAGGATTAGTACAGATTAGCGAACGGCTGCGTAAATGGAAGCTGGAAAACAACGATAAAAGTTTGGTGTACATGTATGTCGCTTCTTCTCTTTCCTCGTATGTCATGAGCGCACAGCGTCAGGAAGAGGAAGGTTCGCTCGCGAAACGAATATGGACGCGGGCAAAAGCATGGACGAAACAGTTTTTCTCGGCTGCTTCCGTCATCGATTTATATGAAACAGCGATTCGTCTAGACCGCGGCAATATGGAAGCGTATGAGCGCCTCGCTGAGTTTTACGAAGCGGGGGAGTTGTTCGATGATGCGATGAAAACGCTTCGTAAAGCGTTAAAATACGAATGGAATGCGGAGGTCGCGCGAAAGCTTGTCATGCTGCTAGTCAATGCGGACAGCAGCAAGTTAAGAAAAGAAGCAAAAGAGTGGATCGAGCGGCTTTTGGAGGAGCAACCAAACGATTTGTCGATGCTGGAGTTAAAGGCGTTATTGCTTCTCGATGATGGGCAGGAAGAGAAAGCGGAGCGTATCTTTCTTTCATTAATCGAAACCGATCCGCTGCTATATCGCAGTATTTTGGCGTTAGGAACACTGTATAATGACAAGCAGCGCTATGACGAAGCGATTCATGTGCTTGCGAACGGTCTTTGCCATCATCCGAACGATCCAGAGTTGATGAGTGAGTTGGCGCGGGCATATGATGAACGTGGACAAACAGAAAAGGCGCTTTCGGTAGTGGAAGAATGGCTTCGTTTCGATGAAGTGGATTTATCGGCACATTACCAACGGGCGTGTTATTTGGCCAAGCTCGGACGAATGCAAGAAGCGGAAGCCGAACTAGCGTATATCCTTGACGAAGATGAAACTGGTTATTTTTCTAAATTGGCAAAAGAAGAGAAATTATTTGCATCCTTCATGCGGCCATAAATCGAGAAAACGCCTTGTGAAAAGTTGGCATCACTTGAACAAATATTTTTCTTTTCTTTCTCGGTGGAATTTGCTATGGTTAGTACGAGAAAGTTTTCCCGATAGAAAAGAGGTGGGAGAGTGGAAGCACCCTTCGATTTGCTGACGTATGTGTCGCTTGTCAGTGCACTGCTTGTTGTGATGCGATGTTATATCACCGAATACCGGCAAACGAAAGCTTTTTTATATGACGTTACACTTGCACGTGCAGAGCGGGAAAAAGATCACGTATATTTTACGCGTGCTATGATCCCTCTCCGCCGAATTTTCACGCCGCAAAAGCAGAAAATTCCTGTACGGGAACATTCCTATCAATCCGATGAAGAAGGAAGGAGACCTCTTTTATTCTTCGCACATTGATGAAACAATAAGGAGGTCTCTTATGAAAAAATGGATTTTTACATTACTAGGAATGGTTGTTTTATTAAGCGGATGCAATCGCAATGCGCCGATTGACGAACATAGCCAAGGTATTTGGGATCATTATTTTGTTTACCCAATGTCGAAATTGCTTTTAATACTTGGGCATCTATTTGGAGATAACTATGGGATTGCCATCATTGTGTTAACGTTAATCGTTCGTTTTTGTTTGTTGCCGCTGATCTTAAAGCAATATAAAACAACGATTGCGATGCAAAAGCTTCGTCCGGAATTGCAAAAACTCCAAGAGAAATATAAAGGCAATGATATCGAGACACAACGAAAACTCCAGAAGGAAATGATGCAGCTATATCAAAAACATGGCATTCATCCTGCGAGCGGCTGCTTGCCGGTGTTTATTCAAATGCCGATTTTTATGGCACTCTATTACGCAATTTCACGCACCCAAGAAATTAAGCTCCATTCGTTTTTATGGGTGCAGCTCGGCCATCGCGATCCTTACTTCATTTTGCCGATTTTGGCAAGCCTCGCGACATTCATCTCGGTGCGGTTGTCGCCATCAATGACGGAACAACAAATGCCGCAAATGGCGATGATGTCATATATCATGCCGATTATGATTTTTATCGGGGCAAATTCCGTTCCGTCCGCACTATCTTTGTACTGGGTTGTCGGCGGCTGCTTCTCGATCATTCAATCATTGATTTTACGTACACAACTAAAAGCGGTCAAAGCCGCAGAAAATGGATAGACAAGATAAACAGCCCCGCCGCTTTCTATGTAAGGAAGGCGGCGGGTTTTTATTTGGTCTATCGCCTTACACGTATTGATGCTATCTATATATTATTACCTTTTCTTCTGTATTTTTCTATTTTTTGTTTAGGTTTTCTGATCATTCTCTTTACCGCCATCGTTCCCCGCATGAAAAAGCTTGTTCCATAAACAAGGCAATTTTCGAAGGAACTTTGACATGTTTACCGTAGCAGAATAATAGATAATAATGTTGACGAAAAGGAGGATATAGAAGAACAAATAAAGGTTTTAGGCAATGTTCTGAAAGTATTTTGGACACTTAGTTTGAAAGATCGATTCCCGGAACGGAATATAGTCGTGGAAGTGTTTGAAGAAGATGACGGAGAATTATTTATTACCGTATACGAAAAAAAGTGAGTGATAAACCTTAATTACCTTGATTGGCTACAAGCCTTTCGAGTTTTTTTATTTTAAGACTAATCGCTGTGCAAAATAAAGCGTGTTTATAAGAGAATGTAAATTCGGGCTTATTTTTTCATTCTGTCCATTCTCTGAAACAACGCTACGCATCCGTCGTCATATTGACATTGCACAGACACTCCTTTATGAAATGAGAGGGGAAATGGTCTGAACTTAGTGAAAGATAGACAAACTTCATCATAACAAAGCGATTTGTTCGAAAAAAAATCCCTAAACTCGTGAACTCAAGGCAGAAATATCGATTTTTCTAAGAATATTGATATATAATTGTACTTGTATTAGTTGCAAATTTAAATCACGTTTATTCGACACTAAGAATGATATACTGCTAAAGAAAGTGTCTCTGCGCCAACATATGCCGCGTCTCAGAGCATAATCTTGCGCATTATTCACACGTGAAAATTCGGATAATGGGGGAGCTGCGTATGAAAAAAGCATTGATAAACATCGATTATACGATTGATTTCATTGCCGATCACGGCGCGCTTACTTGCGGAAAGCCGGGGCAGCAAATCGAATCAGAGCTTGTGCGGATTACGAAAGAGTTTATCGAAAATGGCGATTATGTCGTATTTGCGATTGATCTCCACAAAGCCGGCGACACGTATCATCCAGAAGCGAAACTGTTTCCGCCGCATAATATCGAAGGCACAGAAGGCCGGAAGTTATACGGAGAGTTGGAAGCGGTTTATCAGGCGAATAAGCATAAAGATAACGTATATTGGATGGATAAAACGAGATATAGCGCATTTGCGGGCACGGATTTAGAAATTAAACTGAGGGAACGAGGAATTACAGAAGTTCATTTGGTAGGCTGCTGCACCGACATATGCGTGCTTCATACAGCGGTCGACGCGTATAACAAAGGATTTCGCATCGTCGTACATAAAAAAGCGGTTGCGAGCTTCAATCCTGTCGGGCACGAATGGGCGCTCGATCACTTCAAACATTCGTTAGGCGCGGAAGTAGTGGAATAAAATAAGTGTTGGTGTTGGACAAGCAGATTAAAACTGACTAGTTTTTGGAGGTAATGCAATGCATCAAAAATATACAGATGATAGTTTTACTCTTCATACGGATTTGTATCAAATCAACATGGCAGAAACGTACTGGGAAGACGGTATTCATCAGCGCAAAGCCGTATTTGAAGTGTTTTTTCGAAAACTTCCTTTTGGAAACGGATACGCGGTGTTCGCGGGCTTAGAAAGGGTTATTCAATATTTGCAAAATTTCCGGTTTACAGAAAGCGATATTGACTATTTGCGCTCGGAATTAGGGTATCGGGACGATTTTTTGGAATATTTGAAAACCGTTCGTTTTACAGGCACGTTGCGCTCGATGAGAGAAGGGGAGCTAGTCTTTGGCAATGAACCGATTCTTCGCGTCGAAGCTCCATTAATTGAAGCGCAATTAATCGAAACAGCGATTTTAAACATTATCAACTTCCAAACATTAATTGCGACGAAAGCTTCCCGCATTAAACAAATTCTTGGCGATCAAATGGCGATGGAGTTCGGCAGCCGCCGGGCGCACGAAATGGACGCTGCACTGTGGGGAGCGCGCGCCGCTTACATTGGCGGTTTTGAAGCGACTTCCAACGTGCGTGCAGGAAAACTTTTCGGCATCCCGGTTGTTGGCACGCACGCTCATGCGTTGGTTCAGGCATATCAAGACGAATATGTCGCATTCCATAAATATGCGCGCCGCCATAAAGATTGCGTGTTTCTCGTAGATACGTATGACACATTAAAATCAGGCGTGCCAAATGCTATTAGAGTGGCCAAAGAACTAGGCGATCAAATTAATTTTATTGGCATACGCATCGATAGCGGCGATTTAGCGTATTTATCAAAAGAAGCACGAAAAATGTTAGATGAAGCCGGGTTTAAAGATGCGAAAATTTTTGCTTCGAGCGACTTAGATGAGGAAACGATTCTTAATTTAAAATCCCAAGGGGCGAAAATCGATGCATGGGGAATCGGCACGAAATTAATTACCGCTTACGATCAGCCAGCTTTAGGAGCTGTCTACAAATTAGTCGCTATCGAGGATGAAAACGGGAATATGGTCGATACAATTAAAATCAGCGGCAACCCGGAAAAGGTGACAACTCCTGGGTTGAAACGGGTGTACCGCATTATTAATAAAATCAACAAAAAAGCGGAAGGAGACTATATTGCGCTTGAAAGCGAAAATCCGCAAAAAGAGGAACGGCTGAAAATGTTCCATCCTGTTTATACATTTATTAGTAAATTTGTGACAAATTTTGAAGCGCGAGATTTGCATCATACCATTTTCCAAGATGGAAAACTCGTATATACTTCTCCTCCGCTAAAAGAAATTCAACAATTCACGAAAGAAAATTTAAAATTGCTTTGGGACGAATACAAGCGGACGATGAATCCCGAGCAATATCCCGTCGATTTAAGCCAAGCATGTTGGGATAACAAAATGGAGAAAATTCGGAAAGTGAAAGAGAAGATTGAAAAGATGGGAGATACGGAGCATTAATTTTCGATAGGCATGATGAAAGGTCACCGCAAGACTATACGCGGTGGCCTTTTTTCGGTTTATCTTTTTTGCCGAGAAGACCCTCACCTCTAAGCGAAGCGTAGGTAGGGGATGAATCGGTATTTTTTGTCTTTTTGGTAATCTTAATAGTTGAAAAACGTTCTTCTTCTGTCATAAAATATAAATAAATATACCGAACTAATGTTCTGTTGTAGGTGGAGAAAAGATGAAAAAAGCGTATTTTTCAAGAAGATTGTATAAATCGAAAATGGATATTCTTTCTGTGACGGAAACATCTTACGCATTAGAGTTATTCCATCGCGCAAAGCGTTTCGCTTTTCAAACGCTGGTCCGAGAAAAACGATGGGGACGAAAATTACATCAAGAAAGTCTGCATATCGTTGTGAAGAAAAAGTACGGACTGAATGATTATTTCGCCAACAGTGCAGTTCGAGAAGCCAATGCTCTTTTCTCCTCTCTAACGGAACTAAATAAAATACACGTTCAACAGACAGAAGAAAAAATAAAAGATGTGAAGAAAAAACTGAAAACAGAACAAACCAAACTGACAACATTACGCAAAATCAAAGAATGTTGTATCAAAGGAAACTTGCGCTTTCCAAAAAATACAAACTTTGTTTTGCACAAGAGCGGAATCATTTCTCTTGAGTTAAAAAATAAATCTTTGATTTGGATAAATTCCTATTTGTTTGAACATTGTTATTTAGATGTGGAATTGAAACGGACGAAAGCAAAAATCGGTTGTTTAAAACATCGTTTGTATCGATTAGAACAAAAGAAAATGAAATTAAAAGAACACATCCCAAGTGCCGTGTTCGGAGGAAAGAAGTTGTTTAAACAGCAATTTACGAAAGAAGAGTTTATCAAGGATCACGAAGCTTGGAGAAAGCTCTTTTTAGCTGCCCGAAATAAAGAAATGATCATCTCCGGCCGGAAAGATGCCGGTTTTGGGAATTTTGTATTCCATTACAATCCAGAAACCAATGAACTTCATATGACCTCTGTAACAGGAAAGGTAGTCACTTTTCCTGGAGTGGTGTTTCCATACGGCCAAGAGATCGTAAATAAAGCCGTGACAGAACAAATCCAATGTAAAAACAAAAAAGAGTATGGAAAACCCATTTCTTGGTCTATCGAAGATCACGGGGAATACTATATCATCAAATGTTTGGTGGATATAGAATCGAATCCATCTATTCATTTCTCCACCTCTGACGGAGTGATCGGAGTAGATTGCAACTACAATCATATTGCTTGGACAAATGTTTCAAAAGACGGCAACTTTTTGGAAAGTGGGAAACTTTCGTTTTCGATCGAAGGGAAAACTTCCGGTCAAATCACAAAAAGGTTGGAAGCAGAAGCCATTGCTTTAGTGGATATCGCAGTTCGAAAGAAAAAAACTATTGTTTTGGAAAAATTGGATACTACTTTATCCAAAGTGGGAAATAAATACGGCAACAAGAAAGCAAATCGAATGAAGAGTATGTTCGCGTATCGAAAAATGATACAAGCGATCCAAAGCCGTGCCGATAAAGTGGGAGTTGCTGTTATAGAAGTGAATCCGGCTTTTACTTCTGTCTCTGGGAAACTGAAGTATATGCGCAAATTTGGTATTTCTATCCACCAGGCAGCTGCATTTACGATTGGCCGTCGAGGATTAGGATATAAAGAAAAAACTCCAAAGGTACTTAAAAAGTATGTCCCGAAAGATGCTTCTCATCATTGGAAGCATTGGTCTATTTTGGGTAAGAAGTTTTTGGTTCGTACACATACACTATACCATCTTTTTAATGTGAACCAACCACATCGAGGAATAGATGTATTTCACCCATCGTTGTTAGAAGAAGAAAAACATCAATTAATAAAAGCTTTAGCGTAATCAACAATGAGATTTCATTATCTCTTTAAAATAAAAGAACGCATTGTACCAGTCTCTTACTCTCGTCACCGGAGCAGATGGCGATTTTAGGAGCTGGGTGCATTGCAATGCGTTCTTTGGATGCCATACGAATGAAAGATGGTGTACCTTCTATGTGAGCTGCATCAGCAGACATATAGCTGGTCGTCCCGAAAGGACACTTCGGACATCTTGTATGGCTACTCCTCTCGTTGAACGGAGGGGGTTCTTGGGACCTTTGAGCAGCTATGGCCAAAGGAAACAAGAATCCCCCACTTCAACCGGCTTTAGCCGGTAAGTGGGGGTAGTTCAATGGTAATGGTTGAAAGAAACAGCCACAGCATCGTAGAGACGGATCAAGGGAAAGTTTCATGCGCTTCGCTTATGATATGTTGCAACAATCTTTTAGCGAACGCCGTCTAATAAGTAAAAGGTCTAAAAGGGAAGGTAGCCATGAAAAAATTTTTCGCCATATTGATGATCGCAAGTTTATGCAGTTTAGGGATATACTTTTTTGCGACTGCCAGCTCCAAACCTCCGGTGCCAGACATATCGGCGTCGGGACAAAAAATTCCTGTTGCACAAGGTTCTTACTGCTGGAAAACATTTATTACATCAAAGTGTGTCGATTGGGCATATGCGCCTCCAGCGAAAGTAGGAGACGTACACGAACCGGTTGAGGTCGCTCCTCATTCCAAAATAGCAATACATTTTGAAAAAGAACCTGTTTCTTTATCAGTAAAGCGAAGGATGAACGAAGGAAAAGAAATAAATGTAAAGATGATCGGCAAAAAAATTACTGCGCCAAGTGAAAGCGGGATGTATGTTTATCATCTTATGGCGAGCTGGAAACAAGGAGACGGCAGCTATGTTTTCCGCATTAAAGTAAAATAAATGTTGTTTGTCGATTGGATCAAAAAGCGCTGGCTCGAAAAGGCTTGGAAAGTAACCTTTTGGAGCCAGACTTATTTCCGGTTACAGTCTTCCTTGTTTTTTCAACAGCTGTTCCATTTCGCGGACGAGCGAATCGAAATAAGAAAGCAGGTTCTCGAGCGGCTTCGGTGATGTCATATCCACTCCCGCTTTTTGTAAAAGGCGGATCGGGTCATCGGATGTTCCAGAGCGCAAAAACTGCAAATAGCGTTTAGTCGCCTCTCCGGTTTCATCCGCTTTCATTTGCTTGACAAGCTCAAAGGAAGCGGCGAGCGAGGTTGCGTATTTGTATACGTAAAACGCATCATAAAAATGCGGAATGCGCAGCCAGCCGCGCGCAGCTTCCGGATCGGCGGCGTAGGCAGGGCCGTAATATTTTTTCAACAGGCGAAGCCAAAGCTCGTTCAGTTCGGCTGCGGTTAAGCTCCCGCCTTGCCGCACTTTGTCATGAATCGCTTGTTCGAATTCGGAATACATTACTTGCGTATATAATGTGCCGCGAATTTGATCGATTTGCTGGTTGAGCAAATACAGCTTTTCTTCGTCCGTTTTTGCTTGCTTTAAGAAATAATCCATCATCAGCCATTCATTGGCGGTGGAAGCGACTTCCGCGGTAAAAATCGATTGTCTCGAATAATGGTATGGCTGCGTTTTGTTTGTATAGACGGAATTCATCGCGTGCCCGATTTCGTGGGCGGTCGTCAGCAAGCCATCGAGCGACCCGTCGTAGTTGAGCAAAATAAACGGATGGGTGTCGTACGCCCCCGTATTATAGCCGCCCGTATATTTTTTTGGGCGCGGATAGACGTCAATCCAGCGCTGTTCGAAAGCGCGCCGCACGTTTTGGATGTAGTCGTCTCCGAGCGGTTTCAGCCCTTCAAGGATGAGCGATTGCGCCGTTTCGAACGGAAACTTCATTTTTTTCGCGATGGTCTCTTCAACGAGCGGCACAGACATATCGTAAGTGTGGACACGGTCGACGCCGAGCGCCTTTTTGCGCAGTTCGACATAGCGATGCAGTGACGGCAAGTGAGTATTGACGGTAGAAATGAGATTGGTAAACACTTGTTTTGGCACATCATCGGCCGATAGTGCCGCATCGAGCCCAGATTTGTATTTTCGCGCTTTCGCGTACAGTTCGTCCGCTTTCACAGATGCGTATAACGTGGCGGCGGATGTGTTTTCGATCGTTTCATAGCTTTGAAAACGCGTTTGAAACGCCCGCTTGCGATAGTTGCGATCCGGATGTTCAAGCGCTTTTGTATAGTTTTCATCCGTCAACGAAACCGTTTTTCCGTCCGGTGTGCGCACAGAAGGCGGGTCATAATCGCCGCGCGCGGCATTGTTATAAATGTTTTCCGGATCACTCATGATGGGAGAAAGCTTGGCGAGCAGCTGTTCCTCTCTTTTGGAAAGAGTATGCTTTTTCCGTTCGCGCAATTCTTCAAAATAATAGCGGTATGGCTTAAGCGGCTTGCTTTTTTGCAGCTTGGCAAGCGTCCGTTCGGAAAGCGACAGCAGTTCCGGCTCGATAAACGCCGTTTTTGCCGCATAGTCGGAAATCAGTGTTTCCACTTGCGCTTTTAGATGAGCGGCCGTCTTGTCTTCAATGTTAAGATCTTGTTTTAAGTGAGCATAAAGGGACAATTTTTCGAGCTTTCGTGCTATCCTTTCATTAAGGGCAAATAGTTTGGCGACGTTGGAAGCGCGTGCAAGCTTGCCTTCATAGGAGGACAGTTTCGGCAACGCATCGGCGACTGCTTGATAGTCGTGTTTGAAATTGGCTTCCGACACGTAAATGTCGGCTAGATTCCATTGGTATTTTGCATTGATTTTTGTTTCTTCCGCATCCGTTCGAAGCGGAATAAGCAGCAGTATGACAATCAACCATACATACGATCGTTTTTTCATCATCGGCCTCTTCCTTTCCTGTTTTTTCCGTTGTTACGTAGTATGCGCAAAAACGAAAAGATTACTCGATACAAGGAAAGGAGTGGCGGAAACGATGTGGAATGTATATGTGTACGATAAAGAAGAGGAGGGGACTTTGTGGAGAGAATACGTTTAGCAGAAGATTTAACCTTCTCCCGCATTATTCACGGATCATGGAGACTAGCGGAGTGGAATTATTCCAAAGAACAGATACTTGATCTTATTGAATTTTGCCTCGAACAAGGAATTACGACGTTTGACCATGCTGATATTTACGGGAATTATACGTGCGAGGCATTGTTTGGCGAAGCATTGGCGCTAAAGCCAAGCTTGCGCGGACAAATCGAAATTGTTACAAAATGCGGGATTAAGCTTGCATCGAAATACGGCTTGAAGCATTATGATACAAGTAAGGAGCACATTATCGCGTCCGTCCATCAATCGCTAAAAAATTTCCACACCGACTACATTGACGTGCTGCTTATTCATCGTCCGGACCCATTTATGAATCCGGAAGAGGTGGCAGAGGCGTTCACCGAGCTGAAAAAAGAAGGGAAAGTACGCCATTTTGGCGTGTCCAACTTTAAACGTTCGCAATTCAACATGTTGCAGTCATACTTAGATTTTCCGCTCGTGACCAACCAAATCGAGGTGTCAGCTTACTGTTTGGAAAATATCGAAGACGGTACGGTCGATTTATGCTTGGAAAAGCGGGTTCCGCCGATGGTGTGGTCCCCGCTAGCGGGCGGGAAACTATTTACCGCGACAGACGATAAAGCGGTGCGCCTGCGTGCGACGCTTGAACGAATTAGAAACGAGCTTAGTGCGGAAACAATCGATGAAGTGCTATATGCGTGGCTGCTTGTCCATCCAGCACGGATGATGCCGATTGTCGGTTCCGGCAAAAAAGAGCGCATTATTCGTGCGGTGCGCGCGCTTATGCTGCCGCTTCGCCGCGAGCAGTGGTTTGACATTTTGCAAAGCTCGATGGGACATGAAGTGCCGTAATCCACAACGAACAACAAGGAGTAATTCATCATGAAAGTGATTATCGCCGAAAAACCAGATCAAGGCGTCACATTGGCGTCGATTTTTCAGACGAAAAAACATCAAGGATATATTGAAATTTTTCCAAATGAATTGTTTCCGAAAGGAGCGTATATGACATGGGCGATCGGGCATCTTCTCCAGCTCGTTCCGCCCGAACGGTATCGTCCGGAATGGAAACAATGGAAGCTCGAGGCGCTGCCGATCATTCCGGAGAGTTTTCAATATGAGGTAGAAAAAGCGAAAGCAAAACAGTTTGCGATTGTGAAAGAACTGCTTCGCAAACCGGAAGTGACGGAAATTATCCATGCTGGTGACGCCGGAAGAGAAGGAGAACTGATCGTCCGCAATATTATTCAAATGAGCGGTGTGAAAAAGCCGATGAAGCGGCTTTGGCTTTCGTCGTTAACTCCAAAAGCGATTTACGAAGGATTCCGCCAGCTGTTAGATGAAGCCGAAACAAGAAATTTATATGAAGAAGCGTACGCGCGCGCCTGTGCCGATTGGCTTGTCGGGATGAACGCTTCTCGTGTTTACAGCATTTTGCTAAAGCAAAAAGGGATGAATGATGTCTTTTCTGTAGGAAGAGTGCAAACGCCGACACTCGCGTTCATCGTGAAACGGGAAAAGGAAATCGCGCAGTTTCGTCCCGAACCGTTTTGGGAAGTGGTGGCGAAGTTTCACATTGACGGCAAGCAATACGAAGGGAAATGGATGGACGAAAAAGGGGAAACGCGTATCAAGGAGGAGCTGCTGGCGAAAAAAATCGCGCAGTTTTGCCGAAACAAGCCGGCCGAAGTAAAAGAGGTTCAAACGGAAAGAAAAACGTTTCATCCGCCGTTGTTATTCAACTTGTCCTCCTTGCAGGCAGCGGCCAATAAGATGTACCAATTTTCCCCAAAAAAGACGCTCGATATTTTGCAGAAATTGTATCAAAAAGGAATCGTGTCGTATCCGCGTTCTGATTCGAACTATGTGACCAAAGGCGAAGCGGAAACATTTCCGGACATTTTGCAAAAATTGCGGGCGTTTCCGGAGTATCAACCGTTTTTTCCATTGCCGAACACGTCCATTTTACATAATAAACGTTATGTCAATGAAAAAAAGGTGACCGACCACTATGCCATCATCCCGACGGAGCAAGTGGCCGATCCGGCGAAGTTATCGGCGGATGAGCGGAAAATTTACGATTTGGTTGTGCGGCGTCTCATTGCCGCTCATTACGAAGCGGCGGTGTTTGACTATACGACCGTTATCACGCTTGTTGATGGGCGCGCCCGGTTTATTTCGAAAGGAAAGCAGCAAATTCAGGAAGGATGGCAGAAAGTCATCAGCCAGCGGGAAGAGGGCGAGGAAGCGATTCTTCCCTCGCTCCGTGAAGGCGAACAAGGCGATGTGCTGGACGTCCGTATAAAAGAAGGAAAGACCCAGCCGCCAAAGCGGTATACGGAAGGTCAGCTGATTACGCTGATGAAAACGGCAGGGAAATTTTTAGATAACGAAGAATTAGAAAAAGTGCTTGCCAAAACGGAAGGTCTTGGCACGGAAGCGACGCGCGCCGCCATCATTACGACGCTGAAAGAGCGAAATTATATCGAAGTAAAGAAAAATCAAGTATATGCGACCGATAAAGCGAAAGTGCTCATCGAAGCGATTGGCGAAAAAATTTTAGCCTCTCCGGAAATGACGGCGAAATGGGAGCAGCGTCTAAGCGAAATCGGCGAAGGGAAGGCGTCAGCGGCCCATTTTATGGAGCAAGTAAAAAAATTATCGAAAAAAATCGTCGAAGACGCGCTTGCCTCGTCGCAGCACTGGAACTTTGCCAGATTCGATACGGCATCAATTCAGCGCACCACATCGAAAGCGACGTTAGGAAAACCAGTCGGCACATGCAAATTATGCGGCGGAACGGTCATTGACAAAGGCGAGTTTTATGGCTGCGCCAATTATGCCAAGACGAAATGCTCATTTACGATTTCAAAAAGAATTCTTGGCAAAACGATTTCGCAAGCCAATGTAAAAAAGCTTTTGCAGCATGGGAAAACGAACGTCATCAAAGGGTTTAAAAAAGGAGAGAAAACGTTTGATGCAGCGTTAATGTGGGATGAAAAGGAGAAAAAAATAGTGTTTTCGTTTCCGAAAAAATAATCTCCTTCCTCATGTTGAGGGGGAGATTATTTTTTTCATCACTAGAAAATGGCAATTAGCATATTTACGAATAGATCCCAAAATTGTAAGATTACACTTGTAAGGGAAATTTTTTTGAGTAACAGTAATTATATTACGTAAACAAAAGAAGGGATAACCATGGATAAACAAGAAGTAATCGATCTTCTCTCCAGCAAAATGAAGTTAATTCGCGTTGAAAAAGGATATACGCAAGATAAGATGGCGGAAGTGTTAGGGATTTCGAAAAAAACGCTCGTGCAAATTGAAAAAGGGCGGACGCAGGCGAACTGGACGCAAGTCGTCGCGCTATGCGCGCTATTTCGTGATAGCGAAATTATCGAATCGGTGCTTGGCGATAGCCCGCTTGAAGTGATTGAAACGATCGCACATGAAGAAATTGATGCGCCAAAAGGAAAGACTCTCGGCGGAAAAGTATGGTGGAGAGAAATTAAGCGGATGGGTCCGTTTCGCCTTCAGCAAAATATTATCAGCAAGCATTACCGCATTTTAGATGTATATGACGACCGTTGGTATAGCTCTTTTGACAAAGAGGAGGCGTTAAGGAGGCTTGAGGAATTGGCGCGGGCGGCAAAAATGTAGCTCTATTTGCGTAAAGGCGTCTTGCCCGTTATCTTGCTTTTTGTTCATTTTCACGAGTCGGTCTGGGTAATCGGTAAATAACCCGTCTACGCCGAGCGCAATTTGCCGTCGCATCTCTTCCGTTGTATTGACGGTATACGGATGAATGACAAGATGATACTGATGGGTTTTTGTTACTAGCTTGCGGGTAACGATAGTTTGCTCGGGAGAAATGCCATCGGCATAGCTGGAAACGTGGCGCAGTATATGATCAATAGGTTTGTTTCTGATCGTACTCGCACTATATAGTTGAATGAGCGGAATATTTGGCGGAACTAGACCTTTCAGCTTGCGTAAACTTGTTTCGCTGAACGACTGAAAAATCACTTTTCCTTTTTGCAAGTATCCGTTCTTTTTTAAAATGCCGACTAGTTTTTCTTCCATGCCAGAATAAACGTTTGGGTCTTTTGTTTCAATGTACAGAGCTGTTTTCGACTTGCTTTGTGTAAGCCAATCGATTACTTCTTGGAGAGTAGGAATTTTTTCCTTGCCATACTGCTTGCTAGCATATTGCGGGAACTTTTTATTAAACCATGAGCCAGCGTCAAGCCGTTTTATTTCCGCTAATGTAAAATCCTTTACTCTCCAAGGAGCACGATTCGGATAAACTTGTTCTACATTGGTCGTTCTGGCCAGCGTGGCATCGTGAATGGCGACTAGCTCTCCGTCTTTTGTCATATGCAAGTCTAGTTCAATGTAGTCGGCTTTCATTTCCAGCGCTTTTTTGTATGCGGCTAGTGTATGCTCTGGGGCGTATCCTGATGCGCCGCGATGGGCGATGACGTCGATGTGTTTCCCATCGGGATGCGCTGCAGAAAGTTGCGTGTCCGATGTATCGGTTGACGCGGTACTGCAAGCGTACGGTGTGAAAGTAAAAAAACTAAATGATATAAAAAGAGATAATCTAATCAACGTTGATTTTTTCATTTCACTTCACTCTCCTTCCGTACAGCAGTTGTTTTTTCAAATATTGGTGTAAAGCAGAAATGAAGACGTAAGCGTTGGTTTCTTTCACATTTAGTGGGAAAGTTATTTTTTCCATTTCTTTTTGATCGTAACATTATTTTTTGCATCTAATTAAAAAATAAGCAAACGTAGCGTTGATTGTTTATTTTGTTTTTTATGTATCCTTGCTGCTGCTTGATTGCACTATTAGTAAACATTCGGAACGCGTATTATTCGATAGAACATATGTTAGAAACTGAAGAGCTTAAAAGTGGATACTTATTTCTATATAAATCAAACTGGTATACCTTCAAGCGTGCGGATCATCGCAAACAACAAGCCTTTTAAGAACACATTCACGAATTAAAACTCTGAAGACAAGGTCCTAATTTATGAGGATGAGAGCCATGTTCGAGATTACCAGGCTCTTCATGTAAAAGTGAATAAGGGGATCGTAAAGACTAAATCCTGCTTCTTTCAGCGGTTGAAGGAAGCAGGATCTATTTATGTTGGAGGAAAAGTTTTCTAACAGGAGAATAAATAGCATAGCATCATCTTAAAATCATGAATGGAGGATACTTGACATAGATATTCAAATTGTTATGAAGCAGCCTTTGAATTGATTGGAATGGGCTGTTGTCGAGACTCTCGAAATGAAAACTTTTAGGAGTCTATTTTGTTAAACGGAAGGTATAGCGGATAGTAAGATGGATTTCCCCTTCAGCGGGCAAATCTACTGATGCAGCAGAAGGGATCACTCTAATTTCATTAAACTTGGATATCGTGAAGGCAACACAGCTGTCTAAACAAACTTCAATGGGATTGCCTATTGCCGTTCCATTGTGAAGGAAAGTTACCGTTACGAAACTATTATCAAAACCATTAGTATATTTAAATACCCCTGAGGCAAATACATTATCTCCATCCAAATTGCTGATATAAACGGTTAGAGGGTTTGTTGAAGTTGTCCTCCATACACACTCCACGCAATCCTGCACGAAGTCCTCTTCACTATTGCAATTATTCCAATGTTCTCCTGTATATTTGTTATCCATATCTTATTCCCAGCCTATCTGTAGTATGAATAATGATTGTAATAGATGATCGCCACTAAGTTCACTGATTTTTACATTAATTTAATTGTATTTTGCAATTTAAATGGGTTTATTGAATTTTTACCTCGTGTACAGCGTCATCCCGACGATCAAAAAAACAGAAGAAACGAGCATGGGATGCCTTCCAGCAACTGCTGAACGGAAACCGCGATTGCTTATTTTCTGCTTCTGCCTAGACAGGATGTTTTTCGCAAGAAAACGCCCTCTTTGTGTTGCTTAGCAGCAAATTAGGTAGCAATGGGCTGAATAGTTACAATTATTATTATTTAATGCAGGAACATATAATTTGGGTCTACCCTAGTCGCCTATTTTATTAAACTTATAATTAGGCCGCACATATGATAAAAAATATAATGGCCATAGGGGAGTGAGCCGGGTGCGTAATGAGCAATCTTTTACCGACCAAATGACGCACTGTATTAAGGTAACAAAAGTTTATGACTGGGTAAAGTTAATGTCAGAGATAAAGATTGAAGAAAAAATTTGCATGGATCAGCAAAAAACATTTACTGACATGATATGCTGTGAGTTCCGAGTTCCTTGTAGTAAAACTACTCCATCGACGCTCTGGACCAAAGCTGGGATTGAGAGTATATCCGGAACGCTATCCATTGAATATACATCCGGCTGTGGAAATCCATTGGTATTAATTATTAATGGAAAAACAGCAGCATCGTTATCTCAAGGACAATCTTTTTGTACTACCATTGTTGACCTTCAATCTGTCGAGTTATTGTGTCAAAGTAATCCGACTGTTTCTGGATTCTGTATTGGTGAATTTAAAATCGTGCTTCACTTCCAGCCTGCAGTGGATGAATTAGATTTGAAAAACGTAAAGTGTTTTCTATCGGATTGCCACGGTCGCCCTCTTCATATATCTGACCCCCGTTCTTTGATCTGCGAAGAAATATCAGACGAAAGAAAAAGCACACAAGTGACCCTTTCAGATGGAAAAGTTCAAACATTGAATAAAGTTGTTGTGCAGAAAAAGGGATTTATTACGATACAACTTTTCAACAAGACAGGAAATCTATGCAAGACATGTACGGTGCCCTTTAGTGAAATTGAAACTATCTTACTATGTGCACCCCCTGGAACGAAATTGGAGTGCAAGATTCTTCATTTCGACTGCGAGGCCTATGCTATTCCACCTATCGACCGGTGTAACCCCTTTGTGGAAATTGTAATCATCATTTCGATATGTCAAAGTGTGAAAACCACTGCAGAAACGATAATGGAGGTTAAGGGGATTCTATGTGAAAAAGCGCGTGAAGGGAATTCTAAGTTAATCACTCATTTGTTTCCACTAACATAAATTAATAACAACCCAGTATAGGAGTTAGGTGATCATCAATGCTCAGAAATAAAAAAATATTGATAACAGGTGGAACAGGATCGTTTGGAAAAAAGTTTGTAAAAAAGGCTCTTGAATATGAGGTGAAAAAGATTATTGTTTTTAGTCGTGATGAGCTAAAACAATATGAAATGGCACAAGAGTTTAAAGATCCAAGGATAAGATTTTTCATTGGTGACGTACGTGATAAGGAACGGTTGTATCATGCGTTTGATGGCGTAGATATTGTTATTCATGCTGCAGCTATGAAACAAGTTCCTGCTTGTGAATACAATCCTTTCGAGGCCATAAAAACCAATATACATGGGGCTCAAAACGTTATTGAAGCAGCTATTGATCGTGGAGTAAAGAGAGTAATTGCACTAAGTACTGATAAAGCTTGTAGCCCGGTAAATCTATACGGGGCAACGAAGTTAGCATCCGATAAGTTATTTATTGCTGCAAATTCGTATGTAGGTGACAAAGAAACAAGATTTTCGGTAGTTCGTTATGGAAATGTTGTTGGCAGCCGTGGAAGTGTTGTTCCGTTCTTTAAAAAAATTCGCCATACAGGTAAATTACCAATTACAGATAAAAGAATGACACGTTTTTGGATTACACTTGACCAAGGTGTTCAGTTTGTTTTAGATAGTTTGCAACGGATGTGTGGAGGAGAAATCTTTGTCCCAAAAATTCCGAGTATGAGAGTAGTAGACTTAGCAAAAGCTATTGCCCCGGAATGCGAAATCGAGATTGTTGGAGTTCGACCGGGAGAAAAGTTGCATGAAGTGATGATTACCGAAGATGATGCACGACATACCGTTGAATTTGACACATATTATGTCATTCAACCAGAATTCCCATGGTGGTCACATGAGTATGAGAAATATGGAAAGAGTTTGCCTGAAGGATTTAAATATGCGAGTGATACGAATACGCAATGGCTTTCCATTGAAGAGCTAAGAAAATTAGTTAAGGAAATTTAGTCTAAGAGGTGTAATGGATTTTGCAAAATATATTTTCTCAGGTTCGATTGACTTATTTGCCTTATGGCAGACAATGGATTGATGAAGAGGACATTGCAGCTGTTGTAAACGTGCTTCGTGGTGATTATTTAACCACAGGGCCATATGTATCCAAATTTGAACAAGCGGTAGCGCAATATGTCGGCGCTAAGTATGCAGTCGCTTTTTCAAATGGTACTGCAGCACTTCATGGTGCTTGTTTCGCGGCTGGAATTGGTGAAGGAGATGAAGTCATTACAACACCAATGACCTTTGTAGCGAGTGCCAATTGTGTGCTTTATCAAGGTGGAACGCCTATTTTTGCGGATATTGATGCAAGAACATACAACATGGACCCGAATAAAATGGAGGAAAAAATCACCGATAAAACGAAAGCAATTATTCCCGTTGATTTTACAGGTCAGCCTGTTGAATTAGATCGCATTATAGAAATTGCCCAAAAGCATCATCTTGTTGTCATTGAAGACGCTGCTCACGCATTAGGCGCAACATATAAAGGAAGAAAAGTCGGTTCGATTAGTGATATGACCATGTTCAGCTTTCACCCAGTAAAACATATTACAGCAGGTGAAGGCGGTATTATTACAACGAATAATGAAGAATATTATGAAAAATTGCTGCAATTCCGCTCTCATGGAATTGTACGAGAGAAAGACAAACTATATGAATACCATGGTCCATGGTATTATGAAATGCAATTTCTTGGCTACAATTACCGCATGACGGATATTCAAGCGGCCTTAGGCACAAGTCAGCTGAAGAAGGTTGATAAGTTTATTGAGCTTCGTCGGAAATATGCCGCAATGTATAATGAAGCTTTTCAAGATATGGATGAAGTGATCATTCCGTTTCAACATGAAGATGGGGAGTCCAGTTGGCATCTATATATTATTCGACTAAATTTAGACCAATTAACAGCGTCAAGACGGGAAATTTTTGAAGCATTGCAACAACAAAATATTGGTGTCAATGTGCACTACATCCCTGTTTACTTACAACCTTATTATCAACAATTAGGATATCAAAAAGGGATTTGTCCAAAAGCAGAAAAATTGTATGAAGAAATGATTACTTTGCCTTTATTCCCTGCGATGAGCGAAGAAGACGTTCATGATGTAATCAAAGCAGTGAAGAGAACGATAGATTATTATAAGAAGTAAGAAGGTGAAAAAATGAAAGTTGCTGCAATTATTCAAGCTCGTACGGGGTCCACAAGGCTTCCAGGAAAAGTGTTGAAAAAAGTACTTGGTAAAACGTTACTTGAATATCAAATGGAAAGAGTTAAAAGAGCGGAAACGATTAATGAAATCATTATCGCTACAACTACAAAAGAAATTGACGACCCAATCGTTCAACTTTGCCAGAAACTTTCCATTCCCTACTATCGTGGTTCGGAAGAGGATGTATTATCACGTTATTATGAAGCTGCTACGGAATTTAATGTAGATGTGATCGTTCGATTAACATCAGATTGCCCAATTATTGATCCGGATGTCATTGATAAAGTTGTTAGATATTATTTAGAAAATAAGGATCGATATGACTATGTTTCCAATATATTAACGCGCACATATCCAAGAGGATTGGATACAGAAGTGTTTCCTTATGAAGTGTTAAAAAGAGCGCATGAAGAAGCCAAAGAATTAACGCATCGCGAGCATGTAACTGCTTATATATATCATCATCCTGATCAATTTAGACTTTGTAATGTTTCAAATGAAAAGGACGAAAGCAAGCATCGTTGGGCGGTAGATACGGCGGAAGATTTTTTCTTGGTTAAAAATATATTAGAGACATTGTATCCAATAAATTCCTTGTTTACGTTAGAAGATGTTATTCAAGTTTTACAAGACAAACCGGAATGGATAAAGATTAATGCTCATATTGAACAGAAAAAAACATAGGTTGTGTTTGAAAGATGAATGTTGTATTTCGAGTTGATTCATCGTCAGATATTGGAACTGGTCACGTGATGAGATGTTTAACACTAGCAAAACAGCTAAAACAAAAGGATGCCAATATTTCTTTTATATGTAGGGAACATAAGGGAGATTTAATCAATTTTATTAAAGATAATGGGTTTACCGTTTATATTTTACCTAAAATTATGATTAGTGAGAAGGACAATAACGCTATTTTTAAATGGTATCAAGAAAATTGGAAACAAGATGTTTGTGAAACTCAACACCTGTTGGAAAAGCACATTCATTCAGTAGATTTTTTCATTGTTGATCACTATGGGTTAGATGAAAAATGGGAATCTCAGCTTAAGCCGTTTACAAAGAAACTGATGGTGATTGATGATTTGGCTAATCGGAAGCATGTTTGTGATGTTCTTCTTGATCAAAATTGGTATTTAAATTATGAAGAGAGATATAAAGATTTAGTTTCTTCTGAATGCAGGCAACTGTTAGGACCAAATTATGTGTTATTAAGAGACGAATTTATTGAAGCTTTTCGTCAAAAACGTGCACGAAGCGGTAAAATCCATAATATCCTTGTCTTTTTTGGCGGAACGGACCCTACAAATGAAACGATCAAGACATTGAATGCATTAGTTTTATTAGAAAATAACATAAAAGTAAATGTTGTCGTAGGAGCATCTAATAAACGAAAAGATGAAATTCGAAAATTCTGTAGTCAACACTCCAATTTCTTTTTTCACTGCCAAGTTTCAAATATGGCAGAATTAATGAATGAAGCGGATGTAGCAATTGGTGCTGGTGGGACGACGACATGGGAAAGATGTTATTTAGGACTTCCATCTATCACAATTATTGTAGCGGATAATCAAGCAGAGTTGACGGATGCTGTTAGTCAGTTTGGGGCGACTATTAATCTTGGCTTTAGTTATAACGTTACATCTAATCAGATCGTTGAGACTGTAAACGATTTAATTAAGCACCCTAAAAAAGTTAAATTGTTATCTGAACGTGCTGCTAACCTTGTAAATAAAGAAATTGTAAATAGTTATCCGGTTGTTAAAGCAATTATGGAGGAACTGAAATGAATTTATTAGAGCGTGCAAGGCTTAAGGATATAAATTCCTCACATTTAGAAATGGTATTAAATTGGCGAAATCAAGAGCATGTTCGGTCGGCGATGTTTCATGATCGAGTTATTTCATTAGAAGAACACAAGAAATGGTTTGACAGAGTTAAAAAAGATCAGACAACAATTGTAAAGGTATTTTATTTGGACAATGTCCCGATTGGAGTTGTAAATTTCACAAACATAGATTTTGATAATGGCAAATGTTTTTGGGGATTTTATATAGGTGATCAAAGTGCGCCAAAAGGGTTAGGAACTTTAATGGGATATTTAGCTATCAATTTTATATTTGAAGAGGTAAACATCCGTAAACTATGTGCTGAGATTATCCAATCTAATGAAAGAAGCATCCGTTACCATGAACGGTTGGGATTTAGAAAAGAGGGTGTTTTAAAAGAGCATGTCCTTAAAAATAACCAATACACAGATGTGATATTAATGGCTTTATTTCATAAACAATGGAAAGAACAAAAAAGTAAAATACAACATATGATAGAGGGAATGAGGATATGAATGAAATTATTGTTGAAGGAAGAAAAATTGGCCCAAACCAGCCGCCATTTATCATCGCTGAGATGTCAGGCAATCACAATCAATCTCTTGAACGTGCTTTAGAAATTGTAGAAGCTGCGGCTAAAGCAGGAGCACATGCATTAAAAATCCAAACATATACAGCGGATACAATGACGTTAAATTTAGATAATAAAGACTTTAAGATTGAAGATCCGGAAAGTTTGTGGAAAGGGAATACGCTTTATCAACTTTACCAACAAGCATATACTCCTTGGGAATGGCACAAACCCATTTTTAATCGGGCTCGAGAATTAGGAATGATTCCTTTTAGCACTCCTTTTGATGAAACAGCAGTAGATTTTTTGGAAAAACTAGATGTCCCAATGTATAAGATTGCCTCTTTTGAGAATACCGATATTCCACTCGTTAAAAAAGTGGCTTCAACAGGGAAACCGTTGATTATTTCGACAGGAATGGCAACCGTAGCGGAATTAGATGAAACGGTTCGCGCAGCTAGAGAAGCAGGCTGTAAAGGCTTAATTCTTTTAAAGTGTACAAGCACCTATCCAGCTTCTCCTGAAAACACCAATATACTAACCATTCCGCATATGAGAGAATTATTTAACTGTCAGGTTGGTTTATCAGATCATACAATGGGAATAGGCGTGGCAGTAGCCAGTGTTGCATTAGGAGCAACAGTCATTGAAAAGCATTTCACTTTATCAAGGGCAGATGGTGGGATTGATTCTGCTTTTTCCATGGAACCAGAAGAAATGAAAGCATTGGTCATTGAAACAGAAAGAGCATGGCAAGCATTAGGTGAGGTGAAGTATGGCCCGACAGAGAAAGAAAAAGCATCATTGAAATTGAGAAGATCCATTTATGTCGCAAAAGATATGAAAGCTGGAGAAAAATTAACGAAAGAAAATATTAGGATTATTAGACCAGGTTATGGATTAGCACCAAAATATTATGATTTAGTGCTTGGAAAAGCAGTGAAAAAAAACGTAAAACAAGGAACACCATTAAGTTGGGATATATTGTTATAAATAAAAATGGAACAAAAAGGAAATTTTTCCTTATACGAAAGCAATTATTGCGGTTGATTTTACCGGTTTTCAGACTATGATGTATAGTTATCATAGTCTTTTTTTTGTCCCCGTTTTTTAAAATCCACTCAAACCCTAGGTCGCATGTCGGAGACAAAACCTGAAACATTTAATATATTTATTATTACGTCAGACAAGGAGGGAGGGGATATGAATGTCAGGTGGACTTTTTGCTAAACCGCAGTCAACGGCAAAACAAGTTGAAATTCAATTTAACGCGGGTACTGCCGCTACCACCTTTTTTGACGCACAATTTGGATCAGATGTTCCTGCGTTAACTGGGTATGCCTTAGTCAATGCCGGATCTGGCAGTGCAACTGTAACATTTAGAAATGGAACAGCTACAGTTACAACTTTAGATATTGCACCAGGTCAATACCAAGCTTTCTTTGTTCTTGGAGCAGACAATATTCAAATAAATGCCACTGCTGCTGGTACATCAACAACTGGTGATCTTAACGTTGTTCTAAACAACAACCCACTATAGTGAATAAGAAATAGAAGGTGTCGAAATGGAGGGTGCCCATCTCTTTTGGGTCTCCCTCTATTTTTAACTATTTAAAAAAATGATAAAACCTTAGATGTATTCATCATTTTTGATTATAACAGGTTAATTGACCAACTCTCCTACCGTTTTCAGAATATAATAAAACAACGATTAAATAATATTGTGAATCGTCAATATTGGACATCATTACAATTCGCCAAGGTAGAGGGGAGGCTCCAAGTGTGGTTTGTTCGAAAAAATGTTGTAATTCACCACGAATTATTCCAAACCAGATCAGTATACAGTGGAGGACTCTCGGTGCGCCTATTTTTCCTTACTCTTCCGACCAAGTGGCAGCCATCAGCGGTTATGTTCTTAATAACAGTGCTTCTAAGGGTCCGGTAACCGTGAATTTTTTAAGGGGGGGCATTGGTGGCGGGATGCTTCCGTTTACCTTGGTCGTGCAAACAGGTGAGTATAAATCATTTGTGATTGTTGGGGTGGATACGATTCAAATGAATTCAGACAGCAACTTTGCGTCAGGTGAATTAAATATAACGATTAATTTTAATCCGTTCTAAATTCCATTCGAAATGAAAGGGTTGTGAGGTTCATGGCAAAGCCGCCCACAAACTTATACGAAAGAAATGAGTTGTTTCAAAAAAACTTACAGTGTTTTCCTGAATATATAAAACAACAAATACGAAAGGTTGATTTAGACGAGGTAGGGAAATGGGTTGATATCGTCTATACGGAGGAAGGTTATCCTATCTGCAAATACAAGAAAGATGGGAAGGTAAAACATATTAACAGCAGGAATCCGTGGGAACAAGCGAAGAATTGGTGCAATCAGTTGCCGCTTAACCAAATGAGTACGCTTTTTGTTTACGGATGTGGCTTTGGATATCCTTTGATTGAACTATTAAAAAGAGTGCATGAGGATACTGTGGTTGTTGTGTTTGAACAAAACCTTCCTATTTTTATCGCAATGCTTCATTATTTCGATTTAGAGCCGATTTTCCGTGCACACAACAAATGTATCTTTTTTCTTGGTCCATTCGAGGAGTTTTCGCATTATTTTCAAAATCTGATTTCAACTTATGGCTTATTATATTTGACTGTTCCCTCCGTCTTGTTTACGCCAAGTTCAAGACTGTTTAAAAAAGAGTATTTAAACATTCAATCTCATGTTTTTGAACGACTGACACAGCAAATCACCGCATTTGGTAATGATCATTACGATTCATTGCTTGGACTTCATAACATGATTCAAAATGCTGAAATTGTATTGGAGAATCCGTATTTAAGCAGTTTAAAGGATAAGTTTACTAATGTTCCAGCGTTTATTGTGGCAAATGGTCCGTCTTTGGATCAAAACATGCATGAATTAAAGCGGGTTAAAGGAAAAGGATTGATTCTCTGCTGCGAGTCAGCGATTGTTCCATTGATGAAAAATGGTATTAAACCGGATGCCATTTGTGTACTTGAACGTACTCCAGAAAGCTATCTATACCATTTTCAAAACAAGAAGTATCCAGAGGACATTACCTTACTTGCTCTTGCTGTTGCGGATCCGCGAACTTTTGCCTCGTTTGCAGGACCTAAAGTTCCTATTTTTCGAAGTTTCGAGTCTACGAGTGAATGGATCAATCGAATGGTTGGCGATGGAAGCGGACTATATGCAGGCTTGAATGTCTCTCATCTTGCTTATGAGTTAGCTGTCTATATGGGAGCAAATCCGATTGTTTTCGTCGGACAAAATTTTGCTTACGGGTTAGATGGACTTACTCATAGCAAACAATCGAAGTATACAGAGGATGTACAGGAGTATATTGAGAAGGTGAAATCTCTGCCAATCGTTTATGTGGAAGGAAATGAGGATTCATTCGTTCCATCGAATCCCCTATGGGTGGAGTTTCGGAAAGGACTTGAACGGCTGATTGAGCAGACATCGCATGTTACAGTCATCAATGCTACCGAAGGCGGTGCCAAAATCAAAGGAACCACATGCGACACGCTGACAAACGTGATCGAAAAATATTGCAAAGCAAGCCTGCCATACAGACTGGATACGTTACTGAATGAAAGTAAAAAAAATTTAGATATATCGACCCGGAAAAATAAAATAAAAAGTCTAAGGATCGAACTGATAAAGTATATGGATATCTATCGCGCCCTCAATCAGTTGACTTCTGAAAGAAAGATAATCGTTGAGCAGTTGCTAGAAAAGGATAAATATGGTGCAGGGCAAGAGTTACGCCAGGAATTTGAACAAAACAACAAACATATAATGAAATTTCTTCATAGACATGTACACGACCAGTTTTTTCAACAAGTCATAATGTTCGGATATCATCAGATGAACGAACTAGGTGTCATCAACACTCCTGAAAAACTCCGCTATGCTCTTCAAATCCAAATGGAATTATTTGATAACTTATGTATAATTTGTAAAAGTCTCATCAGGAATTTTCAAATCGCTGTTGAAAAACTCCCTCTAGAGGAGACAACTTCAAATGAATAAGTTTATAAAGGGGAGTGAAGTACCAGTGAATCCTGAAGAAAAAGCAGTAGCTGAAAAAGAGCAGATAAAAGATCTATTGAAAGAAACGAAAAAAGAAGCGAAAGACTTGCTTGATGTCATGTGGTCACGGGAAGAAATAATGACAAACAAAAATTTTATTAATACAATGAATCTTAAAATAAAAAACATGCTGGATCAAATTATAAAGAATTTATATTGGTATCAAAAAATAGGGTGGAAAAAGTTTCTTCCCAATCGAGAATACATTGAGCAAAAAGAGAGAGAAGAACGGATAAAAAAAGAAAAAGAACGTTTGCTGAAATGGATAGAGGAACTTGTGAAAATCGATGATTTTTATTTTTCATTTCATGGGCAACTGGACGAAGGAAAATTAGTTAAAACGTTATCGGCATATGGTTATGACAATTTTCAACAAATTTCTGTTCTGGACATAGGGTGCAGGGATGGAAGATGGTTAAGAAAATTTCAGGATTGGGGAGTATTGCCGGAACGATTGGCCGGTATCGATTTCTATCGTCCAATTGTTGATTATGCTAAGAAATTATCAAAACCTGGTATACAATTTATCGAAGCATACCCCGACGAACTTGACTTTGAAGATCAAAACTTCGATGTCGTTTTGGTGTTTGGAGTTCTTATGCACGTTCTTGACGAATCGTTGCGAAAAAAAATAGGGCGGGAATTATTAAGAGTGCTTTCCAAAGATGGAATCATTATTACCCTTAATCTTACTAAAGACGCATTGGCTAAATTAGAGCCATATCTTGCTTACACTTCCATAGGATTGGAATGGGAAGAACTGACAGACATCTTTCCCGATTGTTCGATTCATTTTGAAATACTGTCCCAATGCGGTCTAGCGGTCATTAGAAAAAAAGATTGTAAGAAAGAGAAGGTGGATGCAAGTGGAGGATAACATAGTACAGGAACTGGAGCGGCTTGAGCACATAATTGCTTCATGTATCGTAAATTGGAAGCAAGGGAATGATGCTGGCTGCTATGAAGAGTTCATTCGCACATTGGAACATTTGGAGTTGATGGTTGATTTCCATTTTAACAGCTTAATGGAGAGAAAAGAAGGACTGCTTTCCATTGTAAAAGAGTTGTATCAATATGTGTGGAATAAGGATATGATCGGAATCGTTGATGTACTGGAGTATGAATTAAAACCGTTTATTTATGAATGGAGACAGAGTTGCGAAATGGCAAGACAGACTGCTCCTAAAGAAGGATGGACCGATTGACAGTAACTATTTTTACGAAGGAGAATCACAATGAATGGAAATGGAAGCATATGAATAATCATAACTAGTTAAAGGGAGATATGCAAATGAGTTGTTGTAATACTACAGTGATTTGTTGCGGAATCAAACGCCAACTTGTACAAGATTGCGTGGAGTGTAATTGGCTTGTTTTTAACCAAACTCCTACAGTCATTTTTCAAGCAAATAAAGTTGTTTCTGCTTCAGGAACCATTGAGCTATCCAGTGCTACGCTTGGAATGACAACAGTGGACGTTATATTTTCTAAAGGGGCAACGGTCATAAAAACTTTTACATTGGAAAACCAACAATGCCTTGCATTTACCGTTGTTGGATTCGATACGATTACATTAAGAGGGGATTCTCCATCATCAACAGAAAGTGCTACGGGAAGTCTTTGTTTAACACCACGATATCAAATTTAAGGACGGTCTAGAAGGTACGTTTTGAGCATCTGTATAGGTTCAGATTAATTTTCCGACAAATGTATCTGTCCGATGCGTTGGAGTACTTTTTCTGGAAATTCAGAGAGGTACTTTAAGAACGAAACAATGGATTCTCACAACTCTTTTCAAGTGGGATGAAACTATTATTTTTCACGTGTTTAATAGAAAAGCACACTACCATTAGGTACAAGACAAAGCAAATAATGCTCTATGGATTTGACAATCGTTTCCCCTTTCCGATTGTTCGCCCAGTAAGAACGCTCAAGGAACTCACAAACTTTGTTTCGGTTAGCCGAAATGATAAAACGATCTTGCATATATTCTTTTACTTGAAACAATAGACTTTTCCTTCCTGAACAAGTATACATTCATTTTGTTGGTGTTCACCCAGAATACTGGAAGCAAAAAATGGCATTCGAAGTTATATGAACGCTTTTTTGAAAAGCGTTACTTAACCCATCAATCGTACATCAGTTGCTTTTCGTAAAAATAAGGGGATTGAAATTGAGGAAGGAGATCAAGTAGTCGACAGGACATCTGTTTTTAGTAATTATGATGGCAGAGGAAATGATCATGTGTTGTTTGTAAAGCGTCTGCATAAGCAGATAAATGGGGAAATAAACGTGAAAGAACAATTAACACTTGCCATAAAATTACAAAAAGAAGGGAAATTAGAACAATCAAAACAACTTCTTTAGTTTGTCTTTATCCTAACGATTCCGAAATTTATTTACACTGCGGGCTAGTTCATGATTCGATGGGATTGGAAAAAGAAGCAGTTGAATTTTGTGAGAAAGCGGTTCGTTTAGGACTGAAAGAAGAAAATCTAAAAGATGCATTCGTTTGTTTAGGCAGCACTTACCGCGTTTTAGGTAATTATTACGAAAAGTCGTTGGAAGTGTTAACAGAAGTACGAAAACTGTTTCCTGATTATAGGCCGGTCTAAATATAATATAGTTTGAAACGATACTCAGAAGCGATGGAAATTATGTTAAACGACTGATGATGAAGGATTACATAACTACCAGAAAGCTTTAGAGTATTATGCGGACCATTTAAGAGTGATAAAGGGAATGTATTTTTATTTATGTATTGTTGATGAATCGATGTTTTTGGATTCTGAAGAAGGATATTGGCTGTATAAAGAGGAAGGTATACGATATAAAAATAGTAAAAAAGCGCTAAAAAAACGTAATACCTGTTATTTTTAGCGCGTATATCGCAATATCAACACGGTCATACTATAGATAGATACACCGCTTAAATACGTTGGCAGTTACGTCAAAAATATGTTATGCCTATGGGAAAATACGTTTGATTTAGCGGTATTTTTTGCGGTAATGATAACGTGAATATCATTGGGCTATAGCCAAGCGGTAAGGCAACGGACTTTGACTCCGTGATGCGCTGGTTCGAATCCAGCTAGCCCAGTCTCTAACAGACAAGCAATGTCGCTTGTCTGTTTTTTTTGTTGAAAAAGAAGGAGTTTTGACAAAGGATGTCAAATATAAGACATGGCAAGGAGGAGATTGTGATGAAAACAGCTGATTTATGCGATGAATTTTTAAGTGAATTGCAAGTATGCCAGCTGCCGATGCAATCTTACGGCGGCAAAGCGGAATTTTCCGGACCGATCGCGACGGTCGATGTATTTGAAGATAATGTGCTCGTTCGTGAGGCGCTCGAAACTGTTCCAGCGGGCACCGTATTGGTCGTAGACGGAAAAGGTTCGCGAAATTGCGCGCTGCTCGGAGACCGTCTTGCCCAGATCGCTTGTGAGCGCGGGCTTGCCGGGGTGATTATTCACGGATGCATTCGCGATTCCGCAGAAATCGCCAATATGCCGCTTGGGGTGATGGCGATTGGCACTTGCCCGGTGAAAAGCAAAAAAGAAGGAAAGGGAAAACGGGACGTTGCGCTCGAATTTGGCGGCGTTCGTTGGGAGCCAGGCGCCTATGTGTACGCTGATCAAGACGGGATTGTATTGGCGAAAACGGACTTATTGAAAAAAAGTGGTTGACGATGTTTGAAAATTTGTACTACTATGAATAACAGAAATGTTCTTTGAAAAATCGACATTATATGCCAAACAAATAAGGTGCCTTTCTCATTAGAGAATAGGCTTAAAAGGGAAGTACGGTGAAAATCCGTCACGGTACCCGCCACTGTGATGGGGAGCTTTGTTGCATCATGTCACTGAAGGAAACTTCGGGAAGGCGCAATAAAGCGATGATCCTAAGTCAGGAGACCTGCCTTATTTGTTCGGACGGATACCTACGGGATTATAGGTAGACGTGCGGGAGAATGGTATACTTTTTTTGCTATATTTGTATGCATTTTTCTGCACCTCTGCGTATAGAGGTGCTTTTTATTTTGCAAAAAAGGAGAGACTCAACATGACAACATGGAACTTAATCGGAATGAAACATCATGTGCTGATTTGCAATGGAGGCAGCTGCATGCGTAAAGGGGGAGAAGAAGTAACGCTTGCCATCCGCGAAGAAATCGCGATGCTGGAGTTAGATGGCATTGTACATACGACGCGGACTCGCTGCAATGGCCGTTGCCAAGACGCGTGTGTAGTCATCGTTTACCCTGAAGGCGTATGGTACAACGGTGTGACGCCGGAAAAAGCAAGGGAGCTTGTGCGAAGGCATTTGCGAGATGGGGAATGGTTGGAAGAAACGATAACGTACCGTTATGAAGAGAAGCAAGGATTGATGATGTCAAAACAATCAAACGCCCCTCTAGGAATCTCGAAATTATGTAAAGCAACGGGAGGAACGAAAGCGTGAAAAAATGGAAAGTCGCCCTTTTCCTTTGCGGTTTAGTCGTCTATTTTACGTTTACCGGCAGCACATCGGCATTTGCGATGCATATTATGGAAGGATTTTTGCCAGTTGGATGGGTGATTTTTTGGTGGCTAGTGTTTTTGCCGTTTTTTATCATCGGTATGCGTTCACTAATTCGGATTACACGCGAGCATCCGGAACTAAAGCTGCTCATTGCGCTGTCGGGGGCATTTACGTTTGTGCTGTCCGCCTTAAAAATTCCATCCGTTACTGGGAGCAGCTCACATCCAACGGGGGTGGGGCTCGGTGCGGTGCTGTTTGGTCCATGGACGATGGTGGTGATGGGCAGCATCGTATTGCTGTTTCAAGCGTTATTGCTGGCACATGGTGGATTGACGACATTAGGGGCGAATGCCGTGTCCATGGCGGTCATTGGCCCGATTGTGGCGTACGGTATTTATCGTTTCGGGAAAAAGTGGAATATACCGAGGCGCTGGACGATTTTTTTCGCTGCATTTTTCTCTGATTTGGCCACATATGTTGTCACTTCATTGCAATTAGCGCTGGCGTTCCCGGATGCGACAGGTGGGGTTTTCGCTTCGTTTGCCAAATTTGCCGGCATTTTTGCTGTTACGCAAATACCACTGGCGATTACAGAAGGGCTGCTTACGGTCGTCGTTTGGAATTTCTTATCCACTTACAGCAGCCAAGAACTAAACCAGTTAGAGAGGGGAGTGTAATATGAAGAGAAGTCTTTTTCTTCTTGCTATTGCTGTTTTACTGGTAGTAGCGCCGTTATTGTTCATTCATCACTCTGATTTTGGCGGCACGGATGGCCAGGCGGAAAAAATGATTCAGAAGCTCGCTCCTCATTATCAACCTTGGATGGAAACCATATTTGAGCCGCCAGGCGGAGAGGTGGAAACGTTGCTGTTTTCTGTGCAGGCGGCAATCGGTGCCGGAATTATTGGCTATATTATCGGCGTCTATAAAGGCCGGGCGAACCGAAAAGAGGAAGCAAAATGATCCGGCAGTTTGACACCATCGCTTACGATAACCGCCTGCGGACAATACGCCCCGAACAAAAAGTGATATTTGCGCTTCTGTTATTAATGATGGCCATCACAGGAAACTGGAAAATGCAAGTAATGATGACGATTTGGCTTGCCATTTGGATTATCGGTTATGCGCGTGTTTCGTGGAAGGTGTACGCCAAAGCCCTCGGAGTCGTGGCATTGTTTCTGATGATGAGTTTTCCAGCTTTGCTTGTTTCGATAGACAAATCTTTTCATGTTTCCATTGACCGTTCGCAAATTTTCATCGCAATGTCTTTGCTCTCTCGTTCGGTCGCGGCATGGTCTTGCTTATTTTTCCTCTTGGTGACTACCCCGTTTCCAGAGATATTGTATGTGCTCAAACGAATGAAAGTACCATCCATTATCATTGAGTTGTTGTTTTTTATGTATCGGTTTGTATTTGTTTTCGAGAAAGCAGCAGAAGAGCTATACGTAGCAATGAAAGCAAGAAATGGAGGAAACCATTGGCGGCATGGTGGGATGTTGGTGTTCCAGCTTTTTCAAAAAATATGGCATTCCTATGAAGTGTTGCGCCTTGCTTTATGGGCGCGCGGAGTTTCCGATGAAATGACCTATGTTCATGTGGAAACATATAACGAAAAAAATAAACGTTATCTGTGGGAAGCAGCCATCGGCATATGTTTGCTTCTACGGCTTGGATGATAGGAGGGCAGCAGGCAATGCTGAAAATGGATGAAGTATATTATACGTATCCGAATGGACCATGTGTGTTGAAAGGATTAAGCCTTCATGTTCCCAGTGGAAAAAAATGCGCACTCATCGGTCATAACGGATGCGGCAAGACAACGTTATTTTTACATGCGAACGGGCTGTTGCGGCCCGACTCTGGCGACATCTATTGGAATGGAGAGAAGATGGATTATCGGTGTCAAACCTTGCAAAAATGGCGGCGAGAGGTCGGCATCGTTTTTCAAAATCCGGAACACCAGCTTGTGGCGCCGTTGGTACGTGATGAGCTGGCGTTTGGCCTGCACCATTTAGGAATGAAAAAAAGTGAGATGGACGAGCTCATGGAAAAAGCGCTGGACGAGTTTGGATTACGTTCATGGTTGGACAAGCCCGTTCATCATTTAAGTCTCGGTCAAAAAAAATGGCTGACGCTTGCCGCCATAATGGTGATGAATCCGAAATTATTAGTGCTCGATGAGCCGACGGCATATTTAGATCGCCTGCAAATCGAGAGGTTTGTCGAGAAGATCAACGATATTCATCGAGCTGGCACGACAGTTTTGATCGCTACTCATGATTTTGATTTTGTCTTAGAGTGGGCAGATATCGTGTTTGTCATGCATGACGGACAAATTGTCATGCAAGGATCGCCGCAAGACGTATTTGCTAGACAGCATCAATTGCAAAAATGGCGTCTTGGTGTTCCGCTGCTTGCTTCTGTATGGAAAACATTGTTTCCACACGATACGCGCATCCCGCGAAATGTGGAAGAAATGAAACAATGGATGAGAATGGTTGAGCGCACAAACCTCCGTATTAGTGAAAAAGTGATATAGTGTTCAAGTTTTTTCGACAAATGAGCTCAGTTAACATGGACAAGGAAAATGGAAATTGAGGTGAGACAATGAAAGGAAAATTGCTGATTGTCGGATTTGGCCCAGGCAGCAAGGAACATATGACAAAGCGAGCGCGGGAAGCGATTGAAGAAAGCGATATTATTATCGGTTATAAAACATACATTGACCTAGTTGCGGATTTAATTGGCAATAAACAAGTGATTAGTACTGGAATGACGGAAGAAGTAAGCCGCGCTCAAGAGGCGGTGAAATGGGCAGAACGCGGAAAAACGGTCGCCGTCATTTCAAGCGGGGACGCGGGCGTGTACGGAATGGCAGGGCTTGTGTATGAGGTGCTCATTGAAAAAGGCTGGACGCGAGAAAGCGATATCGAGGTGGAAGTCATCCCAGGCATTTCTGCCATTAACTCGTGTGCCGCTCTTTTAGGTGCACCGATTATGCATGATGCGTGCACCATTAGCTTAAGCGATCACCTAACGCCGTGGGCGCTTATTGAAAAGCGCATTGAAGCGGCGGCCGCTGCCGATTTTGTCATCGCTCTATATAATCCGAAAAGCGGACGACGCACGCGTCAAATTGTCGAAGCGCAGCGTATTCTTTTGCGTTATCGCTCGCCAAATACTCCGGTCGGATTAGTGAAAAGCGCTTATCGCGCGCGGCAACATATCGTATTGACGGATTTAGCGCATATGCTCGATTACGATATCGGAATGTTAACGACTGTCATTATCGGCAATTCTTCAACGTTTGTATACGACGGGCTGATGATCACACCACGCGGATACCAACGAAAATATACATTAAGCGCCTCCGAACAGCCGCTGAAACCACATGAACGGCTTCGCAAAGAAGCGGAACCGTGGGCGCTTGATCAAACGAAACGAGAACCGGTAAGAGAAATGGCAGAAGAAGCGTTGCAAACATTGGCGATTGGCCACCAAGACACCACGACGTTTGCGCCAGCGATTTTCGAAATCGCGGTTAGCCCGGGAGTAGCGAACAAAAATTTTACGCCAAAACAGATGATGGTACTAGCTGACATCGTCGGTGAAGACGGAACGATGATGTATACCCCGGATCATTATTTGAAGCTGGAAGTGCCTGCTTCTGATCCAGACCGTATCATCGCTAGACTGAAAGAAGCGGGGCTTGACGTTGCCCCTGTTGGTGATGTACTGACGGTGAAAGCTTGCGATTTTTGCGACGGGGAGAAAAAAGACGCGATTCCATACGCGGAAGAGTTATACGATCAGCTTGGCGGAATGGCGCTTCCGAAAGAATTGAAGATTGGTGTAAACGGATGCGGCATGGCATGTTACGGAGCGGTGCGGGAAGATATCGGAATCGTCTATCGGAAAGGAGCATTTGACTTATTTTTAGGAGGAAAAACGGTCGGAAGAAATGCACACCCTGGGCAACTTGTCGCTGAAGGAATTCCGCCTGGCGAGATTGTGTCCGTTGTCACCCGCATTATTCAAGAATATAAGGAACGCGCGCATCCGAACGAACGGTTTCATAAGTTTTTTAAGCGAGTGAAACAAGTCGGCGGGTTTGTGTATCAAGAAGCGAAGCAAGAGGCAAAAATCGAAGTGTCTGTCTGTGGTGAATAAGGGGGAAGAAAATGAATGAAAGCAGTATTATTTGTCGGGCACGGCAGTCGTGACCCGGAAGGAAACGACCAAGTCCAGCAGTTTGTTGAGCAGCTAAAACCGCACATTGCGGCATCCTTACATGTCGAAACGAGTTTTTTAGAATTTGGACTGCCAACGATTCGCGAAGGGATTGACCGTTGTGTCGATGCCGGGGCTCGCGAAATTATCATCATTCCGATTATTTTGCTGCCAGCGGGCCATTCGAAGCTGCATATTCCAGCGGAGATCGATGAAGCAAAGAAGCATTATCCGCATGTGGCTTTCATCTATGGCCGACCAATTGGCATTCATGAGCAAACGTTTTCGATCTTAAAAACGAGATTACAAGAAATCGGTGAAAATATAGAAAGCCCTGACCCAGAAACAGCGGTAGTGCTGCTTGGTCGCGGGGGAAGCGATCCGGATGCGAACAGCGATTTATATAAAATTTCCCGCTTATTTTGGGAACAAACGAACTATTTCCTTGTAGAACCAGCATTTATGGGAGTAACGACGCCATCGTTAGAAGATGGAGTGGAACGATGCGTGAAGCTAGGGGCGCGGAAAGTGGTGGTTTTGCCTTACTTTTTGTTTACCGGCGTGCTTATCAAGCGTCTTGGAGAAAAAGTAAAACAATTTCGTTTTCAGTATCCGCAAGTCGATTTTGCGCTAGCAGGCTACTTTGGATTTCATCCGAAGCTAAAAACGATTGTGCTTGACAGATTAGAAGAAGCGCTTGGCAAGGCGGTTATGATGAACTGTGATATGTGTCAATACCGGCTTCATGCTGCGGAGCATCATCACCATCATCACCACCATCATCATTAAGGAGGAACATGCATGATTATTGTATTAGCGGGAACGAGCGATGCCCGAAAGCTGGCGCTTTGTATCCAACAAGCGGGCTATGATGTGTTAGCGACGGTTGTTACAGAACATGCGGCGGATCAGTTGCGTGCTTCCGGCTTAGCGGTGCACCTTGGACGGCTGACGTCGGAACAATTGGCGGAGTTGATCCGCGTAAAGAAAGCGAAAGCAGTGGTGGACGCGAGCCATCCGTTTGCCGAAGAAGCGTCGAAAAACGCGATGCAAGCTACCGCAGAGGCGGGGGTTCCGTATATCCGTTACGAGCGGCAAGCGGCTCACGTTGCTTATGAGCGTGTCACGTTTGTTGACAGTTATGAAGAAGCAGCTGAGCTCGCTGCGAAAAAACAAGGCGTCATTATGCTAACGACCGGAAGCAAAACGTTATCCATTTTCGCAAAAAAGCTGTTAGGGCTTCCGAATACGCGCGTGATTGCGCGCATGCTGCCGCGCAAAGACAATATGGAGAAATGCGAACAACTCAAGTTTCCGCAAGAAAATATCGTTGCGATGCAAGGTCCGTTTACGAAAGAACTCGATAAGGCGCTTTTCCAACATTTTGGCGTTACGTTGCTCATTACGAAAGAAAGCGGAAAAGTTGGGTTTGTCGATGAAAAAATCGCTGCCGCACAGGAGCTAGGGATTGAGACGATTGTCATCCGCCGTCCATCAATTCAGTATGGCACGGTGTATTCCCAGTTTTCCGATGTCGTTAAGGCACTACAACAAATAGTACCGTTATCCATTCATTCATGAAAGAAAGGGGTTTTACCATGGATTTTCGCACGGAATTTCGTCCGATTACAGTCCAACCGCAACAAATTGAAGAAAGAAGTTTTCAAATCATTGATGAAGAAATTGGTGAACATCATTTTACGAAAGAACAATATCCGATTGTACAGCGCGTCATTCATGCTTCTGCAGATTTTGAACTTGGAAAAAGCTTGTTGTTTCACCCTGATGCCGTCCGTGCGGGAATCGAAGCAATACGCAGTGGCAAAACGGTCGTCGCTGATGTGCAAATGGTACAAGTCGGGGTAAATAAAGTGCGCATTGAAAAGTTTGGCGGCAAAGTGAAAGTGTATATTTCCGACGAAGATGTCATTGCGGAGGCGAAAAGGCTCAACACGACAAGAGCGATTGTCGCGATGCGAAAAGCGGCTAAAGAGGCAGAAGGCGGGATTTTTGCCATTGGCAACGCGCCAACGGCATTGCTAGAATTAATTCGTTTAATTAAAGAAGGAGAAGCACGTCCGGGATTAGTGATCGGCCTGCCGGTCGGTTTTGTGTCGGCGGCGGAATCAAAAGCGGAATTGGCGAAATTGGATGTTCCATTTATTACAAATATCGGCCGAAAAGGAGGAAGTACCATTACAGTGGCGGCGCTAAACGCGCTTTCACTGTTGGCAGAGCGAGGGTAAACGAATGGAAACGAAAAAAAACGTTACGCGAGGGATATACGACAGGGGCGTGTGCCACAGCGGCAACGAAAGCGGCATTAACGGCGCTTATTACCGGCATCATACAAACGGAGGCAACCATTTATTTGCCAGTCGGACGATGGGCGACATTTGCGATCGAAACGTGCGAGATTTATGGTGAGTCGGTGAAAGCAACGGTGATCAAAGATGGCGGGGATGACCCTGACGCGACGCATGGAGCGGCGATTGTATCAACCGTCTCATGGGCGGAGCAACCCGGCATTCACTTAGATGGCGGAAAAGGGGTAGGGCGCGTCACAAAACCGGGCTTGCCGGTGCCGGTTGGCGAAGCGGCAATTAATCCAATCCCGCGAAAAATGATTCACGAAACAGTGCGCGAGGTATTGGAACAATACGGCATTTCCCGTGGAGTGAACGTCATTATTTCCGTTCCTAACGGGGAAGAAATCGCCAAAAAAACGTTAAACGCGCGCCTTGGCATTATCGGCGGCATTTCGATTTTAGGGACGCGCGGCATTGTCATTCCTTTTTCGACGTCCGCCTACCGCGCAAGCATCATTCAGGCAATTCAAGTGGCAAAGGCAAACGGATGCGACCATGTTGTGATCACGACGGGAGGACGAAGCGAAAAATTTGCGATGCGACAATATCCTCATCTTCCTGAGGAAGCGTTTATTGAAATGGGGGATTTTGTCGGCTTTACGCTGAAACAATGCAAACGGCTCGGCATCCGAACCGTTTCCATGGTTGGGATGATGGGGAAATTTTCTAAAGTGGCGCAAGGCATTATGATGGTGCATTCGAAAAGCGCCCCCGTTGATTTTTCGTTTTTAGCAGCCATTGCTGAACAAGCCGGAGCTTCGCCGGAACTCGTTGCCGCTGTTCGCGAAGCCAATACGGCATCACAAGTTGGCGAGATGATGCAAGAAGCAGGGAATGAGCGCTTTTTTGAAATATTATGTGACCATTGTTGTTTATCCGCGTTACGTGAAGTGGGCGGCGGCATGACCGTGGAAACGTCGCTATACACAATGGGCGGTCAATTATTAGGAAAGGCGGTACGAAACGATGCAGGCGATTAAACTAATTGGCATTGGCGCCGATGGGAAAGCGAGCCTCCCGCGCCTTTATGAACGTTGGATTTATGAAAGTGAGTTATTGGTCGGAGGAGAGCGTCATTTAGCCTTTTTCCCTGATTATCAAGGCGAAACGCTCACGATTCGAGGAGGGCTATCACAGCTTGTCGAGCGGCTTCGCCATGAAACGAAACGCACCGTCATTGTCGCGTCTGGTGATCCGATGTTTTATGGAATCGGCAGCTATTTATCTAGCAAACTGCCAATCGAAGTATATCCAGCAGTCAGTTCGATTCAATGGGCGTTTGCGAAAATGGGAGAAAAATGGCAGGACGCCAAATTTATCAGCGTCCACGGCCGCAGCATGAAAGGACTTGCCCAGCGCATTGACGGATGCGACAAAGTAGCGATATTAACAGATGAAACGAATTCTCCTAATGCCATTGCGAAATATTTGCTTTCGTACGGAATGACCGAATACCGTGCGTTTGTCGGAGAAAATCTTGGCAGTCAAGATGAACGGTGCCGCTTTTTCGAATTAGAAGAGATGGCAGATGCCGAGTTTTTTCCATTAAATGTGGTTATTTTACAAAAAACAAAAGAAGGTCCGATGTGGCCATTAGGAATTGACGATGACGAATTTTTGCAGCGTAAACCAGATAAAGGACTGATTACGAAAAAGGAGGTTCGGGTGTTAAGCATTAGCGCGCTCCGTCTTCATGCTAAGAGCGTCGTTTGGGACATCGGCACATGCACCGGTTCCGTCGCGATTGAAGCGGCGAAAATCGCACGCGAAGGCTCCGTGTTTGCGATTGAAAAAAATGCCCATGATATCGAAATTTGTAAAGAAAACTTAAAAAAATTCCGCGTTGACATTACGCTTGTACACGGCAAAGCACCTGAGCATTTAGACAAATTTGCCGATCCGGATGCGATTTTTATTGGCGGAACATCAGGAGAAATGGGACCGCTTCTTGATGTTTGCTGCCGGCGCTTGAAACGGAACGGACGCATCGTTGCGAATGCAGTTACGATTGAAACGCTGGCGCAGGCGGTGGAAGGATTAAAGCAGCGCGGCTTTCAAGTAGACGTTACGCTCGCGCAAATCTCAAGAAGTAAGCCGATTTTAGAGCTGACGCGGTTTTCGGCGCTTAATCCGATTTATATCATTACGGCAAAGAGGGAGGAAGACGAATGAGCGGAACATTGTATGGCATCGGCGTTGGTCCGGGCGACCCGGAGCTGTTGACGGTGAAGGCGTTTCGCCGCCTGAAAGAAGCGCATGTCATTGCCTATCCGAAAAAACAGCGCGGCAGCAAAAGCTATGCCCAACAAATTATTGAAGCATATTTTTCTCCAGCGGAAAAAGAGATGATTGGTCTCGTCTTTCCAATGACGAAAAATATGGATGTGTTAACAGAAAAATGGAATGAGACAGCAGAAGCGATTTGGAAACAGCTAAGCGCAGGAAAAGATGTCGCGTTTGTGACGGAAGGAGATCCACTTTTATATAGCACGTTCATCCATCTGATGAAAATCATGAAAGAGCGGTATCCAAATGTCACGATTGAAATTGTTCCGGGAGTTTCCTCCGTCAACGCAGCGGCAGCAAGACTGCAGATCCCGCTTGCTGACGGGGATGAACAGGTGGCGATTATTCCAGCGCGCGACGACTATGAAGCAATGAAAAAAGCGCTTGAAGACCATGATTGTGTCGTTTTTTTGAAAGTGGCGAAAGTGATGGGCATGATGATCCGTCTTCTTCGCGAACAAAATTTATTGCAAAACGCTGCCGTGGTGACAAAGGTGACGTCAAAGGAAGAAATCATTTGGAATATCGAACAGCTTGAAGGAGTAGAGTTGGAATATTTAACGTTATTGGTGGTGAGAAAGTGAAACTATATATTATTGGCGCGGGCCCGGGGGCTCCGGATTTGATTACGGTGAAAGGCGCGCAACTGCTTCAGGAAGCGGACGCAATTTTTTACACCGATTCGCTCGTCAATGGCGAACTGATCGAGCGCTATCGAAAGCCGGAAGCGGAAGTATTTCATACGGCAGGAATGCATTTAGAGCAAATGGTTGAAGCGATGTTAGAACAGCTTAAGCAAGGAAAAAAAGTCGTGCGCATTCATACGGGAGATCCATCTGTTTACGGAGCGACGCTTGAACAAATCGCGCTACTCAAAAAGCAAGGGGTGGAAGTGGAAATCGTCCCTGGCGTCAGTTCGGTATTTGCGGCGGCAGCGGCTGTTCAAGCGGAGCTAACCGTTCCGGATTTAACGCAGACGGTTATTTTAACGCGAGCGGAAGGACGAACACCAGTTCCAAATAGAGAAAAACTGGAAGATTTAGCAAAACATCGTTGCACATTAGCGTTATTTTTAAGCGCTACATTAACAAAAAAAGTAACAAAGGCACTAAGGGATGCGGGATGGAGCGATGATACCCCTGTTGTGATTGTGTATAAAGCGACATGGCCAGATCAAAAAATTGTCCGTTCGACGGTCGGCACGCTGGACGAGGATATGCGCGCAAACGGCATCCGAAAACACGCCCTCATTTTAGCAGGATGGGCGTTAGACCCTGCAATTATCGAGCGCGACTATCGCTCGAAGCTGTATGATAAAACGTTCACACACGGATATCGACAGGGGGTGTGAGGAGTTGTATGCGATTGTTGCGATTACGAAGCATGGTGTTGATATTGCCCGCCGCGTCGGCGAGGAGCTTCCAAACGCCCGTGTGTATTATACGAATAAGTTTGCGAGAGGAGACGAAGACGAAAAAGGCATTCGTTTGTTTGAAGGGAACGTGCGGTTATTATTGCCGTCGCTTTTTCAAACATACCGCGGGCTTATTCTCATTATTTCGCTTGGTGCGGTCGTGCGGATGATTGCACCGCTATTAAAAGATAAAAAAACCGATCCGGCGATCGTTGTTATTGATGATAAAGGGGAACATGTCATTAGCGTTCTTTCCGGACATCTTGGCGGAGCGAACGAACTGACGCGGCAAGTCGCGGAGATTTTACATGCCCATCCCGTCATTACGACTGCGTCTGACGTACAAAAAACGATTGCCGTTGATTTATTTGGCCGTTCCTTCGGCTGGGAGTGGGAATCTGACGAAAAGCTGACTCCCGTCAGCGCCGCCGTCGTCAATGAGCAACATGTTGCCATTGTACAGGAATCAGGGGAGCGAGAATGGTGGAACTATGATACCCCGCTGCCAAACAATATCCGTATTTATGATTCGATTGATGAAGCGCTAGCGGCGAAACCGGACGCCGCGCTTGTCGTTACCCATCGTTTATTAACGAAAGAGGAAGAAGCGATTTTGCAAAACGGCGTTTTGTATCGTCCAAAAGTAATCGTGCTCGGTATCGGCTGCAACCGCGGGACAACGGCGGAAGAAATTGACGCCGTCATTCGCGATACATTAGAGGAGCTGCGCTTTTCAATGAAAAGTGTGAAAGCGGTATGTACGATCGAATTAAAAAAAGACGAGCCAGGGTTGCTTGAAGTGGTGCGAAAATACGGATGGGAATTCGTCTATTATACCCCTGAACAACTGAATCAAGTAAACATCGAACAGCCTTCTGAAACCGTGTACCGCTATACAGGAGCTTATGGTGTGAGCGAGCCAGCAGCGAAGCTTTATAGCGGTGCAGAGAAATTGGAATTAGTGAAGAAAAAAGCAGGTAATGTCACGATTTCCGTGGCACTTTTACACCATTAAGGGGGAAAACAACATGAGAAGAATCGTAATCGCCGGGACGGGAAGCGGCGTTGGCAAGACGACCATAACGATTGGATTGATGGCGGCGTTAAAACAAAAAGGCTACATTGTACAAGGGTTTAAATGCGGCCCAGATTATATTGACCCAACCTATCATACTGCTGTCACGGGCAGACCGTCGCGCAATTTGGACAGCTGGATGGTTGGACACGAAGCGGTTCAAGCCATTTGCGCAAAAGGCTGTGAAGGGGCTGACATCGCCATTATCGAAGGAGTCATGGGGATGTTTGATGGGAAGCGGCCGACGACAAACGAAGGAACGACGGCGGAAATCAGCGTATTAACGAATAGCCCGGTGCTATTGGTTGTTGACTGCGCCGGCATGGCACGGAGCGCGGCGGCGGCTGTCCGCGGCTTTCAAACGTTTGATGAACGCGTGCGCATTGCGGGAGTGATTGCCAACCGCGTCGGCAGCGAAGGGCATTTTCGCCTTGTAAAAACGGCGATTGAACAAGAATGCGGCATTCCCGTGATCGGATTTTTAACCAAAGAGGATGCGCTCCACATTCCGGAGCGTCATTTAGGACTCATTCCATCGATTGAGCGTGGGGAATTAGATCACTTTTTTGCGGAATTAGGAGAGCGCATTGCCAAGACGGTGGATCTTAACGCGTTGCTAAAGCTGGCGGAAGCCCCAGCATTAAATGTTCCACAATCGTATTTCGATATAAGTAAATCGTATGATGTACGGATTGCGGTCGCAAAAGATGCGGCGTTTCATTTCTACTATCCGGAAAATTTAGAGCTGTTACAAGCGTATGGCGCCGAGTTAGTCTTTTTCTCCCCGCTTGCCGGTGAGCCGCTGCCAAATGGGGTGCATGGGTTATATATTGGCGGCGGATTTCCCGAAGAGTTCGCAAAACAGCTGTCCGAACAGCAAAGCGTCAAACAGTCGATCAAAACTGCGATCGAAAGCGGGCTTCCGACATTGGCGGAATGCGGGGGGTTTATGTTTTTAACCGAAGGCATTGAAACGACGGACGGTGCGCATTATGACATGGTTGGCGTCATTCCGGGACGGATCGTCATGCAGCCGAAGCTTGTCGCGCTTGGATATCGTGAGGTGAAAGGAGAACCAGGAAACTTTTTGCTTCCGGAAGGATTGCGGGCGCGGGGGCATGAGTTTCATTATTCCACGTACGAAGCGCGCGGCGAGATTCCGTTTGCCTATGAAACAACGGGGCTGCGCGGTGCGAAAAAAGATGGCTATCAGCATCAAAACTTAATTGCAGGATATGTCCATTTTCATTTTGCGTCTTGTCCGCAAATGGTCGAAAATTGGCTAACGAAATGCAAGAAGGTGAAAGACCATGGCTAAAGCGTTGCCGATTATGTTTCAAGGAACGCATTCCGATGCGGGAAAAAGCATTATTGCCACGGCGTTTTGCCGAATTTTCGCACAAAACGGCTGGAAAACGGCGCCGTTTAAATCGCAAAACATGTCTCTTAACTCGTATGTGACGGTTGATGGAAAAGAAATCGGGCGGGCGCAAGGGATACAGGCGGAAGCGGCCGGAGTTGTCGCGACGACGGATATGAATCCGATTTTAATTAAACCGAGCCGTGAGCATGAATCGCAAATCGTCGTGCACGGAAAGCCATATAAAAATATGCAGGCGTTCGCGTACCGCGGCGAATTTTTTGAAAAGGGGCTGGCGATTATCCGCGAGTCGCTCGATGTTTTAATGAATGAATACGACCGGCTTGTAATCGAAGGAGCGGGAAGTCCGGCAGAAATTAATTTAAACGACCGCGAACTTGTCAACATGCGCGTCGCTCGGATGGCAAACGCACCGGTCGTGCTGATTGGCGATATTGAACGCGGCGGAGTGTTTGCCAGTTTAGTAGGAACATTGCAGCTGCTTGACAAAGAAGATCGCAAGCGGATCATCGGCGTGATCATTAATAAGTTTCGTGGCGACTTGGCACTATTGAAGCCGGGGCTCGATTGGTTCGAACAATATACCGGCGTTCCGGTGTTAGGCGTCGTTCCATATTTAGAAGATTTACATATTGACGCGGAAGACTCCGTTAGTTTAGAACAAATGTCCACAGCCGTAAATCCGGATAAAGACATTGATATTGCTGTTATTCGATATCCGAAAATATCTAATTTCACAGATGTGGATCCATTTTTGACCGAACCGGACTGCCACGTCCGCTTTGTGGCAACAGCCGCCCAGCTTGGCCAGCCAGATTTGTTGATTTTGCCGGGCAGTAAAAACACCATTGAAGACTTATTATATATGAAGAAAAACGGGATTGCGGAGCAAATTGCACAGCTCAACAAACATCATCGTGTGACGATTATCGGAATATGCGGCGGCTATCAAATGTTAGGTGCTCGTATCCGTGATCCATTTGGTGTGGAAACACCGCTAAGAGAAATTTCTGGATTGAATCTCCTTCCGATTGAAACGACGCTTGAGCGTAAAAAAACAACCGTTCTTTCGGAAGGAATATTGACATTTGCGGGTGAGCGTTTTTTCGTGAAAGGATACGAGATACATATGGGGCGTTCGCAGCCACTTGATGGAAATATCCCTTTCATCCATGTCCAAGGGCGAGCGGAAGGCGCTAAAAGCAAAGATGAACGGGTGATCGGTACCTATTTTCACGATCTTTTTCATAATGATGCGTTCCGTGAGGCGTTATTGAACAAAATTCGCCGCGAGAAAGGATTAGCGCCTATTTACGGGCGCCAGTCTTTCCGTACTATAAGAGAACAAGCTTTTGACCGCCTTGCCGATCATGTGAAGCGGCACGTCTGCATCGAAGAAATCGAAGAAAAAATGTATATGTTTCAAAGGAGGGATGTGTAATGTTATTTTCGATTCCAAAGCTTGATAAAAAAACAGGAAAAGAGGTATGCGCTTACGTCGACCAATTGACAAAACCGGTTGGCAGCCTTGGTCGTTTGGAACAGTTAGCGGTGGAGCTGGCGGAAATGACAGGGAACAAATTTCCTGATGTTTCGCCGCCGGGTATCCTTGTGTTTGCGGCTGATCATGGTGTTGCGAAAGAAGGGGTGTCAGCGTTTCCGCCAGAAGTGACGGCACAAATGGTGTGGAATTTTGTTCAAGGCGGTGCGGCGATTAACGTATTCAGCCGGCAAATTGGCGCAATATTTGCCGTTATTGATGTTGGGGTCGCTTCACCAATTGAACATGAAGCAGTAGTTTCCAAGAAAGTGCGGTACGGGACAAACAATTTTTGCGTAATGGAAGCGATGAGCAATGCGGAAGCGGAACAAGCGCTAATAGTTGGTTACGAACAAGCAAAGGAAATAATCGACCAAGGAGCGCGTACTCTCATTGTCGGTGAAATGGGCATCGGCAATACGACTACCGCGAGTGCGATTTTAGCGGCGGTGAGCGGCAAGCCAATTGAACAACTTGTCGGAAGAGGAACAGGCATTTCGGAAGAGAAGATTGCGCATAAAGTCAATGTCATTCGCCGCGCGTTGTCACTTCATCAGCCTGATCCGTCTAAACCGATTGATTTATTATCCAAAATCGGTGGCTTGGAAATCGCCGCGATGGTGGGGGCGATGCTAGCGGCAGCGGAGCGGCGCGTTCCGATTTTATTGGACGGATTTATTTGTACCGTTGCTGCACTTGTAGCTAAGCTTTTTGCTCCGAATGTTGCCGATTATATGATTGCCGGTCATCGTTCTCAAGAAATTGGCCATCAAATTGCTCTTGAATTATTAGGAAAAGAGCCGCTTATCGATTTAAGCATGCGACTTGGTGAAGGCAGCGGTGCGGCTGTTGCATTTCCGCTGCTGGCATTTGCGGCAACGATGATAAAAGAAATGGCGACATTTGCTTCTGCCCATATTTCAAATTCTGTAGAAGGAGCAGGAAAACAATCATGACAAATGGAAAAGTATATATCGTTGGTGCCGGTCCCGGTGATGAAAAGCTAATCACTGTCTATGGATTGGAATGTATTCAACAAGCTGACGTCATTATTTACGACCGGTTAATTAATAAAAAATTACTGAAATACGCCAAAATCGGCGCTGAGTTAATTTACTGCGGAAAAGAGCCGGGAAAGCACGCGCTCATTCAAGAGCGGATTCATGAACTGTTAGTCGAAAAAGCAAAACAAGGAAAAATCGTCACTCGTCTAAAAGGAGGCGATCCTTGCGTCTTTGGACGGGCTGGGGAAGAAGCAGAGGTGCTTGCGCAGCACAGCATTCCGTTTGAAATCGTTCCTGGCGTGACGGCGGGAATCGCAGCTGCCGCTTATGCCGGCATACCGGTTACACACCGGGAATATGCTGCTTCGTTTACCATTGTTACCGGCCACGGCCGTCAAGAAAAGGGAGATGACCGTCTTCATTGGGAAGGGTTGGCGAAAGGAAGCGATACGATTGCCTTTTATATGGGTGTCGGCAATTTGCCGTATATTTGCCAAAAACTAATCGAACATGGAAAGCCGTCGAATACTCCTGTGGCGGTGATCGAATGGGGAACGACACGGAGACAGCGAACGGCTGTCGGCACGCTGCAGACGATTGCCGATATCGTCAAGAAAGCGAATCTTTCCCACCCAGCGATTATTCTTGTCGGAGAGGTCGTTCGGCTTCGTGAAACGATTCAATGGTTCGCTGAGATGGACCGGGGTGAGACGGTTGCCACCATATAAAAAGAAAGGGCGCATCATCGTTTACACGGGGGATGGAAAAGGAAAAACGACCGCCGCTCTCGGATTGGCGATACGAGCGGTGGGAAGAGGGAAAAAAGTCGCCGTCATTCAGTTTATTAAGTCACCGGAACGAACGTATGGAGAGCATCTTATATTTCAAAAACTCGGGATCGAAATGTATCAAATGGGCGCCGGGTTTACGTGGACGAAAACGCCCGAAGTGCATCGTCAGGCATTGAAAGCGGCATGGGAATTTACGAAAGAAAAAGTGTTATCGGGTATGTACGACTTGATTGTTTTAGATGAACTGAACAATGCGCTTGCGATTGACCGGTTTCCGGTCGATGATATCGTCTCCGTTCAAGACGTACTTCGATTGATGGAAAAGCGTCCACCTGATCTTCATTTAGTTATTACCGGCCGTTCGGCGAATAGGAAATTAATCGAGGCAGCTGACATTGTTACGGAGATGAAACTGATCAAACACGATTATGAGAAAGGCGTTACCGCAATGAAAGGGATTGAGCTTTAGCTCATCCCTTCTCTGATTCATTCATAAAGATCTGTTTTGTCGTTTTGCGATTTATTACGTTTATTTCCTTTGCTGTTGTCGCCCGAGATCGGTCCATTTAGGAGCGACATGGCATCTTGTGTCGGTGCGTTCTGATTTTTGCTTCCTTTATTCGGTCTTTTTGTCATGTGCTAGCACGTCCTTTCCACAAATAAGTATTAGGAAAACGTAGGAAGTTGATCAAGATTGTTGGAGGCATCTCCGTCGGGATTGGAGCGTATATATTGTTCTCCATCGTGTTCGGTAACGACATGGACACCGGTAATCGCACCGTTTTCCACTTCCATTAATGCTTTGCGATACGATAATACGCTCCCTTTGGATGTTTTAAATCCAATGATGTCTCCTTGATGATTTTTTTGGACAGTGACAAATGTTTCTTGTCCGTTCATGAACAATCACTCCTTCTTTCAGCATCATTATTTTTTGTAAAAGGACAATTTTTATTCGAACGAGGTGTTACGATGGTCATTTTTGACTGGCATAAAGAAGCGGAAAAACAGTGGGACGAAAGAGCGGATTTTTGGCATCAAAGCAGTGAAGAGATGTGGGAGCGGGGAAGCCGGAAAACGATTATTCCGTTCCTTTCATCATATATTCCAAAAGGAAGCAATGTCATTGATTTAGGGTGTGGGGATGGTTATGGAGCGTGGAAGCTGCATCAAACAGGATACGATGTTATCGGCATCGATTTGTCGAGCGAAATGGTGGAAAAAGCGAAAGCGCGGGGAGAGAACGAAAGGCTGCGCTTTATTCAAGGCGACTTAATGAAATTGCCGTTTGCTGATGAAACGTTTTCTGGAGCGATGGCAATCAATTCGTTGGAGTGGACGGAACGGCCGCTTGAAGCGCTAAAAGAAGCAAAACGGGTGTTAAAGCGAGGCGGCTGTTTTTGTGTCGGCATTCTCGGGCCGACCGCTGCGCCGCGCGTCAACAGCTATCCTCGTTTATACGGAAAGCCGGTTATTTGCAATACAATGATGCCGTGGGAGTTTGAACAATTAGCGAGGGAAAACGGCTGGGATGTTGTCGATGGACAAGGTGTTTATAAACGGGGAGTTCCCGAAAAGCTGGTCCAGCCGTTATCTATCGAACTAAGACAAGCACTGACGTTTATGTGGTTATTTATGTTGCGTAAGAACTAAAAAAACAAAAAATGCCGATTCATCCCCCACCTATGCTTCGTTTAGAGGTGGGGAGCTTCTCGGCAAAAAAGATAAACAACACAACCATTCACGCAAAGCTGTTACTAATGCCGTTGCAACCTATTTTCCGGACATTTCTTATCAAAAGCTGCCGTATTGTATGAAAATGCATGGGACAATCGTAAGAAAGAAAGTGAAAAAACCTTGGTGTACTACCAAGGTTTTTTTAGCTCGCTGTATATTTTTCTTCCCATTTTTGTCGCCATTTATTGCGGCGTTCTACGCGGGCACCCTTATATAAATGTTTGTATTTGCGCCAATGCGTTTTCCATTGCTTTCTCCGTTCCGCTCTCACGTGCCACTCATTCCTTTCTAGATGTGTCTTATTCTATGTTGTTAACTTCGTTCTAGGGGCTGTCGAATCCTTTGACTAGTTTTGTCGAGGAATAGGAAGTTTCCGTGAACAATCGCGAACTAGGATAGTTCTTTTTTTTATATTTGTCAATAGGAAAAATCGATCATCTCCAATTTCCTGACGCACGATGCAATGGAAAAAGAGTATCATGAGCGGTTATTTACTTTATGCAAGGGAAAAGGAATGTGTCGACCATGCTGTTTTATCGTGAAAATGGCAGCACCATCGAGTGTAAGAATAAAAAAGAAGGCGGAGTCATCCTCCTGCCTTCTTGACCACATTTTGACCACGCAATTATTAGGAGAGATAAGTGAATTTTATTCAAAAGAATATACTTATTCCCACTCATATGGCGTTTCTTGATAAACGTAATAGTTCAGCCAGTTGACAAACAATAAATTCGCATGAGAGCGCCAAGTGTTAAGCGGCTGTTTCGTCGGATCGTCGTTCGGGAAGTACGATTCCGGAATGTGAATTGGAAGCCCCTTGGCTAAATCGCGTTCATATTCCTCTTTTAATGTCGTAGCATCGTATTCCGGATGGCCAGTTAAAAAGATTTGCTTGCCATCGTTGGAGGCGACTAAACATACGCCCGCTTTCTCTGAAACAGATAAAATCGTCAGTTCTGGGACTCTCTCAATGTCTTCACGTTTGACGTCGGTATGACGTGAATGCGGCATGCGAAACACATCGTCAAACCCGCGCAATAGTTTGACATTTTTTACTTCAAGCGAATGTTCGAAAATACCGAAGCATTTTTGTGGGAGCTGGTATTTCGGAATGCCGTAATGATAATAAAGCCCCGCCTGCGCTCCCCAGCAAATATGTAGCGTTGATGTCACATTTGTTTTCGTCCATTCCATAATTTCTGTCAGTTCGTTCCAATATGTTACTTTTTCAAACGGCATTTGTTCGACCGGAGCACCGGTAATAATCATTCCATCGAACTTCCGATGGCGGATATGTGGAAAGATGGTATAAAATTGATCGAGATGATGCTTGCTTGTCGTCTTTGATTCGTGTGTTGCCGGGCGCAAAAATGTCACATTCACTTGAAGCGGCGAATTGCCAAGAAGACGCAATAACTGTGTTTCCGCTTTTTCTTTTTCCGGCATTAAGTTTAAAATGACTATATTTAACGGACGAATGTCTTGAGAATACGCCCGTTCTTCATCCATTACAAAAATATTTTCTTGTTCTAGTATTTCTTTTGCCGGTAAATCTTTTGGAATATTGATTGGCAACAGTCTCACCCTCCATTCTTTGTTTTAAATAACTTAATTATAAAAACATTACAAATTTTATTCAACGAATTTTTTTCCATTTGTACAAGTGGTAAAATGTATATGTTTACATTCATTACGTATGTGGATTTAAGACGTCGACTGGCGTGGAGTTGAAAATGTGATGACGATGCCAGGCTTGCCGAAACAACCAGCGGCGCTTCACATGAACGTCGATGAAAACGGAATGCTGTCGGCTTATTTTAAAGGGGAGATTGGATGTTTGATCCAACTGCGTTTGATAATTTGAAAACAGTGCTCGAAGGAGCGGTATATGACCTTGATTTAGCGGGAGAAATCATTGTAATCGATCGTCACGATATGGTCGATTTGGCTCACTTTTCGCGTGCATATACGATTACGTTTTGTTTATCATCTGATCATAAACAAAATATATCATGTACGATTCGATTGGAAATGGACTTGGAACAAATTGCGCAAGAACTGCTTCAGCGCGCAGTTCGCCCAGGATGCAAGCTGATGATTGCGTTCTCTTTGCCGATCCGACGGCATACAACGTGCTCTCTTATTGAGGGCACGTTGCTTCGCATTTGGGGAGACAAGCGAATCATTCGACAAACGTTAAGTCATGATTTTCCTAATGAAGAGTCTGTGTATCATAACGAAGTAACGATCGAATTCGGCCGCCTTATTTATGAAGACAATGTCGATGATTTGCAGGAGATGATCCCGTATATGCTTGATTCGCTTGAACAGCTGCAGCCATTTTACAAGTCCTAGAAGTGGAAAAACGCCGGAAAATTCATTATGATGAAAAGAGAGGTGAAAACGATGAGCGTTTATGATTTTACTGTAAAAACGATTCGCGGGGAAGAACAGTCGCTGGCGGATTATAAAGGGAAAGTGTTGCTGATTGTCAATACGGCAAGCAAATGCGGCTTTACCCCGCAATATAAAGAGCTGCAGGAGCTATATGAGCAGTACCGCGACCGCGGTTTTGTCGTTCTTGGTTTTCCGTGCAATCAATTTGGCCATCAAGAGCCGGGCACGGAAGAAGAGATTGAACAGTTTTGCCAAGTCAATTACGGGGTAACTTTCCCGATGTTTGCCAAAGTCGATGTCAATGGTGAAAATGCTCATCCGCTTTTTCAGTATTTAAAGGAAAAAGCCCCAGGTGTGCTTGGAACGAAGGCGATTAAATGGAACTTTACGAAGTTTTTAGTGGATCGAAACGGAAATGTGGTCGCACGTTTTGCTTCACAAACGAAGCCGAGCGAGTTAAAAAACGAAATTGAAGAACTGTTGTAATAAAGGAAAAAATGTATTTCCGATGAGAAAGACGGCTTTTGGCCGATAGATATAGTTGTTTTATAGGTTTATAAAGCATGCAAATTTCTGTTATCATTCTAATATGTCTTAGCCGGATGGAGTTCTAAGAAACAATAGGTCATTTGCCGCTGATACTTAACGGAACGAAATGCACGCAGGTGCGGGTGCCTAACTGCTGACTTTCGTCGGCGAGAAGCTCAAACGAGAGTGGGATGGTTGCCATGAAAATGTTAACGGTGGAAAATATCGCAAAAAGCTACGGAGAAAAGGTGTTATTTCAACAACTGTCTTTTACGATTAAAGAAGGGGAGCGCATCGGCATTATCGGCGTCAATGGCGCTGGAAAATCAACATTATTGCGCATAATTGCCGGGGCGGATGCGCCTGATGAAGGACAAATTACTTATTCAAAAGATTTCACGATCGGTTATTTGCCGCAGGAGCCGGAGTTTCGTCATGATTTTACCGTTTTAGAACAAGTATTCCATCGGGATACCCCTCTTATTCGCCTTTTGCGTGAATATGAACTGGCGCTTGCCGAGCTGGAAGAACATCCCCTTGATGAAAAGCGTCAGGCTCGCTTGTATGCCTGCCAGCAACAAATGGATGCGCAAAATGCATGGGATGCGAATGCCAATGCAAAAGCGATTTTGACAAAGCTAGGCATTTCTGATATGACGAAACGAATCGGCGAGCTGTCGGGAGGGCAAAAACGGCGGGTAGCGCTGGCGCAGGCGCTCATTGAAGCACCAGATTTACTGATTCTTGATGAGCCGACGAACCATCTTGATTATGAAGCCATTCGTTGGTTAGAAGAATATTTATCACGTTATCAAGGAGCGGTATTGTTTGTCACGCACGATCGTTATTTTTTGGACCGCGTCACCAATCGCATTTTTGAACTGGACCGTGGCAAGTTATACACGTATGTAGGGAATTATGCCGCATTTTTGGAGGCAAAAGCCCTTCGGGAAGAACAAGAACGTACTGCCGCGGAAAAACGTTATCATTTATACCGCCGTGAGCTCGAATGGGTAAAACGCGGAGCAAAAGCGCGGACAACGAAACAAAAGGCGCGTCTGAAGCGGTTTGCCCAGCTCGAAGCGTCACTGCCGACGGAAAAAAGCGGGCAGCTGGAGATGAAGCTGGGCGGTAGCCGGCTTGGCAAAAAGGTGATCGAGCTGAAGCGAATCAGCCATTCGTTTGGCGGCAAGCAGCTCTTTCATTGCTTTAACCTGCTTGTCAAACCGGGTGACCGCATTGGCATTGTCGGGCCGAACGGCAGTGGCAAATCCACTTTGCTTAATATCATCGCCGGACGGCTGCAGCCGGAAGAAGGAGAGGTGGAAATCGGTCCGACTGTCAAAATTGCCTATTATACGCAAGAGCATGTGGAAATGGACGAGCAGAAACGAGTCATCGAATATATTCGCGAAGCGGGCGAGGCAATACGCACCATCGACGGAGAGACGATCTCCGCCGCGCAGTTGCTTGAGCAGTTTTTGTTTCCAATGCATATGCATGGAACGCCGATTCGCAAACTGTCCGGAGGGGAAAAACGCCGTTTATATTTATTGCGCTTGTTGATGACGGAACCGAACGTCTTATTGCTCGATGAGCCGACGAACGATTTCGATACGCAAACGTTGACCGTGCTTGAAGATTATTTGCAGTCATTTCCTGGCGTTGTCGTTACCGTATCACATGACCGCTACTTTTTAGATAAAGTCGCTGACCAGCTTTTGATTTTAGAAGGAAACGGACGAATATCCACTTACTTTGGCGAATATTCCGCATACTTAGAAGAGCAGCTGCTGAGGAAATCAATGCAAAAACAAGAAAAACAAGCACCAAAAGAAACGAAAACGCTAAAGAAACAAACGAAACGCCGTTTGACGTTTAAAGAACAAAAAGAATGGGAAGAAATCGAAGCCAACATCGCTGCACTTGAAACAAAATTGCAGCAAGTAGCCGAAGAGATGGAAACATTTGCGAGCGATTATGAAAAAATCCAGCAGCTTTCACAAGAATATGAAAATCTTTCAGCAAAGTTAGATTCGCTTTTGGAACGTTGGGCGGAGTTATCAGAGCTCGTAGAATCGTCATAAAAAGAAAAAGGAGGGAACGCTGTTGAAAATTAAATCGATTGAACCAACCCCGAGTCCAAACACGATGAAAGTATTGTTAGATGAGGAACTGCCGTCTGGCACCAGAAATAACTATAAACCGGACAATGTCGATACGGCGCCTCCTCTTATTCAACAGCTAATGAAAATTGAAGGGGTAAAAGGAATTTATCATGTCGCTGACTTTTTGGCCATTGAGCGCAATCCGAAATACGACTGGAAAGAGATTTTAACGAAAGTGCGCGAAGTGTTTGGAGAGGAAGTGGAAAACGAGCAAGGAGAAACGAAAAAGCCAAACGAACATTTTGGTGAAGTGAAAGTATATGTACAAATGTTGTATGGTTTGCCGATGCAAGTGAAATTAATAGATGGCGAACAAGAGCATCGCGTTGGGCTTCCGAAACAGTTTATGGATGCGGTCATTGAAGCGCAGAAATATGCGGGCAATATCGTGTTAGAACGAAAATGGGTGGAAAAAGGCGTGCGTTACGGCACCTTTGAGGAAATCGGCAATGAAATGGTTGAAGAACTTTCCGCTGCATACCCGCCGGAACGATTAGAGCGCATTGTTCAAATGTTTCGCCGCGGCGAGCAAGCAAAGACGCAAAAACGCATAAGCATCAAAGTGACGGAAGAAATGCTCGATGATCCGGATTGGACGAAACGATATGCGGCGCTAGAACAAATGGCGGAGCCGACAGAAGACGATATACCGGTGCTCGCAAAAGCGCTAAAAGATGAAAAAGTAGCGATTCGCCGCTTGGCTACTGCGTATTTAGGAATGATCGGCGGCAAAAAAGTATTGCCGTATTTATATGAAGCGCTGAAAGATAAAGCGGTTTCCGTGCGGCGGACGGCGGGAGACTGCTTGTCCGATATTGGAGATCCGGAAGCCATTCCAGTGATGATTGAGGCGCTGAAAGACCCAAGCAAGCTTGTCCGTTGGCGCGCTGCCATGTTTTTATACGAAGTCGGTGATGAATCGGCATTGCCGGCATTAAAGGCGGCGGAAAACGATCCGGAATTTGAAGTGAGCATGCAAGTGAAAATGGCGATCGAGCGCATTGAAGGCGGCGAGGAAGCGAAAGGATCGGTTTGGAAACAAATGACGGAAAGCAGAAGAAAAGGTCAATAGTAAAGAGTGATAAAAATTGGAAAAGGCACGCTACACTTGATTGCACCTTTTCTTTTTACGTCTTTATGTGTAATGTTTGCATCATTTATAACGTAAGTACAATCGTATCAGTTATTTTTATTGATTTTTTGGAAATAAAATAGTATTCTGATGCCAGCAAAAATGGTTTGGAGGGATTGCGTTATGTCCATGGCTTATGAAGAATATATGCGCCAGCTTGTGCAGCCAATGCGCGACGAATTGGTGAACGCCGGATTCCGCGAACTTCGCACGAGCGAAGAAGTAGAACAATTTATGGAAAACGTCGAAGGCACGACGTTTGTGGTGGTCAACTCCGTTTGTGGATGCGCAGCGGGATTGGCACGGCCAGCGGCAACACAGGCTGTTTTAAACAGTGAGAAAAAACCAGATCATTTAGTGACGGTGTTTGCCGGTCAAGATAGAGAAGCAACAGCAAAAATGCGCGAGTATTTCGTTGGGATTGCACCATCTTCTCCATCGATGGCGCTCTTAAAGGGAAAAGAGGTCGTTCATTTTATTCCACGTGAGGAAATTGAATTTCAATCAATGGAAGCAGTAATGGAAAACATTATGAATGCGTTTGAAAAATATTGTGATTAAGGATGCTGTTGGGCATCCTTTTTTCTTTATTTCGTATGGTTGTGGCGGGGTTTAGCGGGCTCTTGGCGAGAAAGGAATAGAAACAGGCGTAAAAGGAAACGTTAAAGGCGGAGGTGACATGTGAATGCCGAAACGGAAAAAAGATCCGTCCAAAGCGGGATTAGGCGCTCCAAACGTGAAAGGCCAAGGAACAACGCAAACAGAAACGGGCGCATACGAGCTTGACTCCGCCCGCAAGAAAACAAAAATCGATTAACAGAAAAACTCGCAGTCAACCTGCGAGTTTTTCTTATGCATTTGCAATACAGCTATAAATAAAATAAAGAATCGTAATAATGCTTGCCGCAAAAAAGATTGTGTTCATGTTATTTCCCGCCTTTCTCTATATGTTTTCTATGGTAAAATATGATACACTATTTATATAATTTAAATAATTTAATTCTTTATATATTCATAGTATATATCATTTAAAGCGGAAAAAGAAAGCGTTTTTCCATGCGTAAGTTGGGGGAGATGGAGCAATGAAGTTGGCAGCGCGTATGAAAGCTTTTTCCACATCGATTTTTAGCGAACTATCAATCTATATAAAACAAAAATGCAGCGAAAAAAATGATATGATTGATTTAAGCATCGGCAGTCCAGATTTACCGCCGCCACCGTGTGTTATGGAAGCGCTTAGCCGTTATGCGAGTGATCCAAAAGCATATGGATATACGCTGAAAGGTACACGCGAATTTCATGAAGCAGTGGCGTTTTATTATCAAACAGCACATCATGTAACGCTTCATCCGAAAACAGAAATCATGTATGCCATCGGTTCACAAGACGGACTTGTTCACCTGCCAATGGCATTTGCGGACCCGGGGGATATTATTCTTGTTCCTGATCCCGGCTATCCGGCATATGCAACAGGCATTGCGATGGCGGAAGCCGTTCCTTATTTCATGCCGCTTCGAAAAGAAAACGATTTCCTGCCAAATCTGCGGGAAATTCCGCAAGAGATAGCAGAAAAAGCGGTGCTTATGTTTTTAAACTTTCCGGGGAATCCCGTTCCCGCGTTAGCAACGGAAGCGTTTTTCCGGGAAGTGGTTGAATTTGCAAAACGATATAACATTATCGTCGTCTCCGATTTTGCTTATAGCGAACTTTATTATGACGGCAATAAGCCGATTAGTTTTTTATCCATACCTGGAGCAAAAGAAGTCGGAATTGAATTGAATTCATTATCGAAAAGTTACAATATGGCCGGCTGCCGCATTGGTTATATTTGCGGAAATGAAGAAATCATCCGCATCCTTAGCAAATTTAAATCGAATTTGGATTACGGCATATTTTTGCCGATTCAGCAAGCAGCGATTGCGGCGTTAACAGAAGGTGCGTCATTTTGCGAACAAAACCGGGCTATTTATCAATCCCGCCGCGATTGCTTCGTAGACGGTCTTGCTTCAATTGGATGGCATGTCGACCGGCCGAAAGCGGGCATGTTTATATGGGCGGAAATTCCGAAAGGATGGAATTCCCTTGATTTTACCTATGCGTTAATTGATCGTGCCGGTGTCGTCGTTACGCCTGGGCATGCGTTTGGACCGAGCGGAGAAGGGTATGTGCGTATCGCGCTTGTAGAAGGAGAAGACAAACTATTGCGGGCAGTAGAAAAATTGAAACAAAGCGGAATTTTTTCAGCAAAGTGAGGTGAAAATGCGTGAAGCTGCCAAAGTGGTTAAGAAAAACGCTCGTTGTCGCAATCACGGTATGTACGTTTGGTCTTGTTACACCACCTTCTTCGTTAATGGCTGCTGATGAACCAGCGTCAGATGATTCGCCGTCTTCTGATTGGCAAAATAATCATAGCGGATCGCCAATTACGTCCGTTACAGCTCAGCGGGAAATGCAAGCGCCGGTTTTGACTCGGCAGCAATTTATTGAGCAGACGATGGAGAAAGCGGTCGTGCAATCGTACGAAAAATTTGGCAGCAAAATCGCTCCTGTTATTGAAGAAGAGTTTCGCGATGTGATTTTGCCGCGCATTGAGGAAGTGATTGCGTCGCTTGCTGAGCAATACCCGGAAGAACAGCTGCAGTATTTGGAGGTGACGGAAAACCCATCAGGCGGGATGGGAGAGCGCATTTTTCATATTTACCGCGTCGACACAGGAGAGGATATTATCCGTTTTCACGTCAGGCGCGAACATCCGCCGCAAGATGGGTATTGGTTTCAATTTCATTACCATACGTACCACGACAATTTCCAAACCCATTACGAGCTAGGAAAAATTTATTGGGATAAAAATACGCCGCCGCAATGGCGGACGTGAACGGTTTTTTTGCTCCGTTTCCACATGAACGTTTCCCGCTGATCCCGCTTCCTTATTTTACACATTTGTCCTCGTTTTTTTGTGTGTTACAATTTAATAGAAAAAGAGATTTTCATATTTGTAGTAAAAGAAGCGGGGGAAAGGATCATGAAACGGATTCTTTTTTGGATCATGATAATGTTGGCGATCGTTCCGCTTCTTTCGCTTTCCCCGTATCCTGCCGCGCACGGCATTTTGCTTGTTGATAGCAATATAGACATTAAACATACCATGCCGCACGATATATTAAGAAAAATGATCATTGTTCCGGAAACGAACTTTTCCCATCATGAGGCGAAAAAAATGATTGATACGCTTGCCCATATCGACCCATCCATATTGCAAAAAGCGGCGGATCATCATATTTACATTCAGCTGTTGACTGGAAAGATTACCGATGAACCGTCGGCGAGGCACTTACACGGAAAAACGCCGCGCGGATATTTGTCCTCTTCGACAACATGGGATGATGTTCCAGGGCTTGGCGGCTCACATTTAGTGCTTGTGAAAATCGGCCACAGCGAGAAGGGAAAAGGGCACGGTTCGGTCAATTTGGAATTGCATGAGTTTGCACATTCCATCGATTACATCGTGTTCGATCATATTCATGAGACGGCGGCTTTCCGTTCGATTTGGCAGGAAGAAGCAGCGAAACTGTTTCCAGATCACTATTATTTCCTTACGTATCCGGAAGAGTATTTTGCCGAATCGTTTGCGTACTATTACTATAGCGATGAGACACGCAGGCATTTGCAAATTGTTGCCCCAAAAACGTATCAGTTTATTCGCCATTTGGCTGAAAGAGCTCGTTTGTGAGCTCTTTTTTTGTTTCTGAATGAGATTCCTTTATGCTATGATAGAACGTGAGGTGATAACATTGCGTCAATACTTACAATTACTAGAAGATATTCTCGAAAACGGAGTAGAAAAAGACGACCGTACTGGGGTCGGGACGTTATCCGTGTTTGGTCGTCAGCTGCGTTTTAATTTGCAGGAAGGATTCCCACTCTTAACAACAAAAAAATTACATATCCGTTCGATCATTTACGAATTATTATGGTTTTTAAAGGGAGATACGAATGTCCGCTACTTGCAAGAAAACGGCGTGACGATCTGGGATGAGTGGGCGGATGAAAACGGCGAGTTAGGCCCAATATACGGCGCGCAGTGGCGTTCATGGAAAGGGGCCGATGGCAAAACGGTGGATCAAATCAGCTGGGTTATTGAAGAAATTAAACGAAACCCAAATTCCCGCCGCTTATTAGTAAGCGCGTGGAATGTGGCAGAGCTAGATAAAATGAAACTGCCGCCTTGCCATTATGCGTTTCAATTTTATGTGGCAGACGGGAAGCTTTCTTGCATGTGGCAGCAACGTTCCGTTGATACGTTTTTAGGTTTGCCGTTTAACATCGCCAGCTATGCGCTGTTGACGCATATGATCGCCCAGCAGTGCGATTTAGATGTCGGTGAATTGATTTTTAGCGGCGGCGATGTACATTTGTATAAAAATCATCTTGAGCAAGCCAAACTACAACTGACGAGAGAACCGCGACCGCTTCCGAAGCTGGTGATCAAGCGGAAGCCTGCTTCGATTTTTGAATATGAATTCGAGGATTTTGAAATTGTCGACTATGATCCTCATCCGCATATTAAAGCGCCGGTTGCCGTATAAAGGAGAGATAGAATGATTTCACATATTGTCGCCATGGATCAAAACCGTGTCATTGGCAAAGACAACCGCCTGCCATGGCATTTGCCTGCTGATTTAGCGTATTTTAAAAAAGTAACGATGGGCCATGCCATTATTATGGGGCGCAAAACGTTTGAATCCATCGGGCGGCCGCTTCCGGGAAGAGAAAATGTCATTGTGACGCGGAATCGGTCGTTTCAGGCAGAAGGATGTACGGTGATCCATTCGATCGAAGCGATTCGTCAGTTTGCCGCTAAGCGCGATGATGAAGTGTTTGTCATTGGCGGTGCGGAATTGTTTCAAGCGACATTGCCGTTTGCCGACCGTCTCTACATAACGAAAATTGAGGCGAATTTTCCGGGTGATACGTTTTATCCGGATTTTGAAGAGTCAGAGTGGCGGCTCGTTTCCTATACGAAAGGAATAAAAGATGAAAAAAATCCATATGATTATGCGTTTATCGTTTATGAACGCAAACGTTAACGTGTTTCGCTTTTCGGCGGAACACGTTTTTCTTTTCAATCGAATAGAAGCAGCATAAAAAAGGAACGATAACAGTAAAAGATGATGGAAATGGAGGAATACGATGAAGCATATCGTTCCATTGGCGATTAAATTTATTGGGTGGAGTGTAGTGCTGCTTTCTATTTTTACGATTTTTAACGCCCCGCCGCTGCTGGTTTTGTTCATGGCGGCAGGAACCGCTGTAGTTTCTTATCTCATCGGTGATCTATTTATTCTGCCGCGCTTTGGCAATTTGGCAGCAGCGATTGCTGATGTTCCGCTTGCGTTTTTGCTTATTTGGCTTACTAGCTACGCACTGATTGAACCGACTGTCAATATGGCGTACGCTTCGTTTTATTGCGCGCTGGCAATCGGTGCGATCGAAGCGTTTTTTCATCTGTTTATGGAAAACCGTGTGCTTGATGAGGAAAGAAAAGAACAAGCGTATCGGTGGTATGACGAAGGAAGGTGGGCGACGGAGTTTGCTGAGGAATATGATCAGGAGAAAGACGACCGCACGTAAGAGGGTCGTCTTTTATGTTATACGTAAAAAAGCACGCCAAAGATTAATTTTATTCTACTCAAATGGCATGATCATAAACAAGAAAAAAATGGGGAGAAATATTTTTTGTAAACTTTTTGAAAATTCCCTTTCCTTTTTAAAAATTTGTGCTATAATTTACAAATTAAAAAGACAACTTAGAAAGAAAGGGAACGAAAACATGGAACAACAACTTAAACGAAAACAAGGGACCGTTTATGTTGAAGATATTTTAATCGCTTATCATACGTTAAAAGATGTTGTACACCATACTCCGCTGCAAAAAAATCCGTTATTATCGGAACGTTACGAATGTAACGTGTATTTGAAGCGCGAAGATTTACAAGTCGTACGCTCATTCAAAATTCGTGGCGCATACAACCGGATGAAACATTTAAGCGAAGAAGAACGGAAAAACGGCATTGTCTGCGCTAGTGCAGGCAACCATGCGCAAGGAGTAGCGTATTCATGTCGGGCGCTAGGCGTGCATGGAAAGGTGTACATGCCGGCGACAACGCCGAGACAAAAAGTATCGCAAGTACAGCTGTTCGGAAAAGATATGGTCGACATTGTTTTAGTAGGCGATACGTTTGATGATTCATTTAACGAAGCAATAGAGTGTGCCAAAAAAGAAGGACGCACATTTATTCATCCGTTTGATGATGAATATGTCATTGCCGGACAAGGAACGATCGGTGTAGAAGTGTTGAACGACTGTGAAGAGCCGATTGATTTTGTGTTTGCGAGCATCGGCGGTGGCGGATTGATGTCGGGGATTGGTACATATGTGAAAAGCATTTCTCCAGCTACAAAAATTATTGGCGTGGAACCAGAAGGTGCACCATCGATGAAAGCTGCCCTCGAGCAAGGGCATGTTGTGACATTAGAAGAGATTGATAAATTTGTGGATGGAGCGGCAGTGAAAACGGTTGGCGAAAAAACGTATGCGCTTTGTAAAGAAATCATTGACGATATTGTTGTCGTACCGGAAGGAAAAGTATGCACAACGATCTTAGAGCTATATAACGAAAATGCAATTGTCGTTGAACCGGCGGGGGCGCTTCCGATTGCAGCACTTGATTTTTACAAAGACAAAATCCGTGGGAAAACGGTTGTCTGTATTGTCAGCGGAGGAAACAATGACATTGATCGAATGCAGGAAATTAAAGAGCGTTCGATGATTTATGAAGGACTGCAGCATTATTTTATCGTCAATTTTCCACAGCGTGCCGGCGCGCTTCGCGAATTTTTAGATGAAGTATTAGGGCCTACCGATGATATTACTCGTTTTGAATACACAAAGAAAAATAACAAAGAAAACGGTCCGGCGTTGGTCGGCATTGAATTAAAACGCCGCGAAGATTACGAGCCGCTCATTGAGCGCATGAAGAAAAAAGGGTTTCCGTTTCAAGAAGTGAATAAAAATCCAAACTTATTCCATTTACTCATTTAGTGAAAAAACACGAAAAAAGTCGTAAATATTTCGCACATTTCTGACATGCTTTTTTACCGATTTGGTGTATAATAAAAGTAAATCGGTGAAAAAGAGGATTGATATTTTGCTATTCAAAAGCCTAGAGTTCAAAAATGCTTATGGGCAGAAGGTGAAGATTATCGAAATTCCTGTATTGGAGGAAGATAACACGTACCGATTTATGATTCAATTGCGCTTAGAAACGTTTATTGCCAAAGTATATCGATCCCGTAATGCTCGTTCTGTTTACTCGTTTCGGGAATATTTGAAAAAAGTATTAAAATGGCCTGTTTATGAGCAAATTTTTAAGGCCGATGTTTTAAAAAACAATGCTTAAACCTAAAAAAGTTGTTTTGCTTCGGCAAAACAACTTTTTATTTAGTCATTGCCATTTTGTGACTGTCGCACATAAGTTCATATGTCTTTCGATATTTTTTCAAACTTTCCACACATATTGTTGATATGATAATAAAATGAATAGACGTGGAAAATTCCATCGCTTTTTTGGTTTTATCTCTTTTTATGCAGTTCACCCCCTTTATGAAAAAAAGATTCACTTTTCTTCAGGACATTCTAGATTTTTATAGGAATTTTCCTCTTTTCATTGTATAATTGTACATATGGCTTAAATATTGGGAGTGAATTTATGAAGAACGTGAAAGTTGTAACAGATTCAACGGTCGATTTGCCGAAAGAGGTGTTGCAAGAGCATGGGATTGAGGTAGTCCCACTCAGCTTTACGATTGGTGAGGAAGCGTTTATCGACCGCGTAACGATCACCCCGGATGAGTTTATGGAAAAAATGAAAGAAGCAGAGGAATTGCCAAAAAGCTCTCAACCTTCTGTCGGCGAGTTTCTCGAAATCTATAACCGCCTTGGTGAAGATGGAAGCGATATTATCTCGATCCATATGGCTGGTGAGCTAAGCGGCACTGTTCGCTCCGCGCAGTATGCCGCGACATTAGCGGAAGCAAATGTGACAGTGGTAGATTCGGAGTTTATTTCGCTTGCCCTGGGATTTCAAGTGTTGGAAGCAGCGCAACAGGCAAGACTGGGGAAAAGTGTGGAGGAAATTGTAAACCGTCTGCGCGACGTCCGTCGCTGTACGCGATTGTACGTCACAGTCGATACATTAGACAACCTCGTAAAAGGCGGTCGTATTGGCCGTGGAAGAGCATTGATCGGTTCGCTTTTAAACATTAAACCGATTGCAGCGCTTGTCGATGGAATGTATACACCGATTGCGAAAGCGCGCAGTTATTCACAAATCATCAAATATTTGACAAATCAATTTAAAGAAGATATATCGAATAAAACGATTCGGGCTGTTGGGATCGTCCATGCCGATGCGCTCGCATTAGCAGAACGGCTGAAACAATCGATCATGGAAGCGACTGGATATCATTCCATCGATATTGTCGCAACAACGCCGGTGATTTCGATCCATACCGGACCGGGCGCCATTGGCCTTATGTATTATGCAGAATAGAAGAAAACAGGTGAAGAGAAAGGTGAAAGGAAAGATGAAGCGATTCGTCGTTCTACTTGTCATCGTACTTCTTGCTGCATGCGGAAAAACCATTCCTGATGCAAAAAATTGGCCGGTTGATGATTTTACGTATACGGATCAAAATGGGAAGCCATTCGGTTTAAAAGATTTAAAAGGAAAAGTATGGGTTGCCGACTTTATTTTTACCAATTGTGAGACTGTTTGTCCGCCAATGACTGCCAATATGGCTAAGTTGCAAAAAAAGGCGAAAGAAAAAGGGCTTGATGTTGAATTTGTCTCATTTAGTGTTGATCCGGAAGTAGATACACCGGAAAAGTTAAAAGAGTATGTGAAAAAGTTTAACGGTGATTTATCAAATTGGCATTTGCTTACAGGATACAGCCAGCAAGAAATTGAGAAATTTGCCGAGAAAAACTTTAAAACGATTGTAAAAAAACCGAAAAACGAGGATCAAGTGATCCATGGAACAGAGTTTTATCTTGTTGACCAAAACGGTACGATTGTCCAAACTTATAGTGGGGTGCAAGATGTTCCGTATGAAAAAATTTTAGAGCATATTGAGATTTTGCAATCGTCATAAAAGGCAAAAATGTATCTACATTTTTGCCTTTTCGTGTTTTCTTCATGTGTGTTTACAAGGTAAGGCAGGTGTAGAATAATGAAAAAATGGGGATTGATTTTTTTATTGTTGCTCTATTGCGCGGGCTGTTCTTCCGAGCAGGCAATCAACGCTGCCAGCTTGCCTGAACGGCAAATAAAGCTGACACCGCGTACGGTTGCTAATGATTTTTTTCCAAAAGATATTCGCGTGCTCGCTCTTGGCGATTCGCTAACAGAGGGAGTAGGGGATCATGAACAAAAAGGCGGATATGTTTCTCGGTTGCGCCAACAATTATTACAGCATAAAGGGGTGCGAACGCTCTCGGTCATCAATTTTGGAAAGCGAGGGTTACGGATTTCCAAGCTTGATGATGTTGTCCATGAGCACGCAAACGAAGTCCGACAGGCGGATCTTATTTTCATCACCATCGGCGGCAATGACATGATGAAAATTGTTCGCTCCCATTTTTTTGATTTATCGTACACTTTGTTTGAGAAGGAACAAAAACGATTTGCCGAGCGGTTGGATCATCTTTTGGCAATGATTCGCACATATAACCAACATGCTACTATTGTTCTTGTCGGCTTATACAATCCATTTTCTAACTTGCTTCCAAATATTCCGGAAATCAACGATGTTATCAAGCTATGGAATAATGGGAGCAAAGCGGTGTTGGCGCGCTATGATCGGACGATTTTTGTCAATGTGAAAGATTTGTTTGATGGCCGGGATGATGTGTTATATAGCGACCAGTTTCATCCAAATGAAGTAGGGTATGAATTAATCGCAAGACGTGTGTATGAACAATTGCAGCAACACGAAGAAATGTGGTTAGGGAGTTTGGAACAATGAATTGGAAAAAATGGTTTTGGACATTGGTGGTATTGGATATTGCTGTTGTGATGCTTTTTGCTGTTTGGTTGTTTCAGCCGGCTAAACCGATATCGGTGCCGTCTCCGAAAAAAGTAAAAGGAGCCACGTTTACGGTATATTCGAACAAAGAACATTTGAATACGGTGATCAATGATTATATTCGTAAAAAAGCAAAAGACCATCCCGTGCAATATCGAGTTTGGCTTGATGATCGAGTGTATGTGGCAAGCAAGCTCCCTGTATTTGGCCGGGAGATGGACCTCGTCGTTTCTTTTATTCCGAAAGTGGTTAAAGGCGGAAATGTAGTGCTAGAAAGTCCGGAAATATCGCTGGGCGATTGGGAGCTTCCGGTCACGTACGTGTTAAGATATTTACGAAAACACGCGCCATTGCCAGATGAAGTGATCATTGATCCGAAGGTTAACCGCGTGTATGTGGCGCTTACTGATATTCGTTTCGGCAACGGTTATCAAGTTTCCGCTCGGAAAATTGATTTGGCAAAGGATGAAATTGTATTTACGCTGACGATTCCGACATCGGCAAAACAATAAGGGCCGCTTGTGAGCGCGCCCCTATTTATTAGTTGATTCGCAGTCCTTTCGGATAAAAGTTTTTCACCATACCTTTTACTTCTTTTCCCCACCCGAGCGGATAACCATCAACGGTCACAAGCAGCCAGCCGCGGTCTTCTCCCGTCTGAATCGTTTCTCCGCGCAAATATTTTAGACATTCTACGCTGTCGCTTGACAAGTCAAGGGAGTAACGAACGTCTTGCGGCTTTAGCGATAAGGCAAGTGCATGGTTCGGCTCAAACCGCTGCTTTTTCGCTTCTCCTAAGTGAAGACCTGCCCGCACGACTTTCAGGCCATCGAAATTCGGGCAGTGGTCAGGTAGGGCGAATAGATGGTGTTGAAAGGCATACATCGGTTTTTCGATTTCTGTTTGCAATACTTCTTGTTCAAACTGCCGATACTCGCGAACCATTTGTTTGGAGGCGTTTGGCTTGGCATAGCGTCCATTCCATGAAGGGGACGGGCCTGTTTTTTTTATTTTCGCGACAAAATGGCCTTCCCCTTTTAACGAATGCGGCCATAGCCGAGCCGTTCTCTCCATTTCCTCGAAGTTCGTGTTCGTCCATTCCCGTCTTCCCGGCTGAATGCCATGAACTTTTTCAATCGACAGCAATTCAAGATCATCATAGGTTTGTAAAAAAGCTTCTATGGTCTGTTCGTTTTCTTCCGGAGAAAACGTGCAAGTGGAATAGACGAGAATGCCGCCTTCTTTTAACATCTCGTATGCACAATCTAAAATATGCCGCTGTTTGATGGCGCATTGTTCGACGTGCGCTTGGCTCCAAAATTGTACAGCTTCTTCGTCTTTTCGAAACATGCCTTCCCCCGAGCATGGAGCATCTACTAAGATTTTGTCAAAAAAACCAGGGAAATATTTCGCGAGCTTTTCCGGTGTTTCATTCGTAACAAGCGTGTTTGTAATCCCAAACCGCTCGATATTTTCCGATAGTGCTTTGACGCGCTTCGGATGAATTTCATTGGCGATAATCAGTCCTTGATTTTTCATCATTGCCGCAAGCTGCGTCGTTTTTCCGCCAGGTGCGGCGCAAAGGTCAAGAACAAACTCCCCTGGATTAGGCTTTAACACTTCAGCTACAAACATCGCGCTCGGCTCTTGGATATAATAGAGCCCTGCCGCGTGATACGGATGCTTTCCAGGTTGTTCGTGTGCGTCATAATAAAAACCAGTTGGGCAAAACGGAACGGGGGAAAGTGCAAACGGGACGAGCGTTAAAAACGTCTCGCGGTCGATTTTCAATGGATTGAATCGCAACCCGTTTGCTTTTTCTTCATGATAGGTGGAAAAAAAACGAGAAGCTTCATCTTCCAAAAGCCTCTCCATTTTTTCGATGAATTCGCTTGGTAATTTCAATGATCCAACTCCTTTCTTGCTGCTCAAAATAATAAGATCGTTTATTTTCTGCCCAGCCACTTGATTTTTGGTTCCGTTTTGTTGACAATGCGTTTTATATTCGCGCGGTGGCGGTAAAAGATAAACGCCGTTAATAACGATACTGCGATCATTAGTGGAATGTCATCAGTAAAAAAGATGGTATAAATAACGGCATATACCCCGGCTAACATCGAAGATAACGAAACATACTTGGAAATATATAAAACAATGAAAAAGACAGTAAGAAGCGAAACGAACAAAAACGGTGAATAAAACAGCATCACACCTGCCGATGTTGCGACCGCTTTCCCGCCGCGGAATTTGGCAAAAATCGGATATGTATGTCCGATGACAGCGCACACTCCTGCTAACAGCGGATGTATGTGCACGGAGAACAATACAGGCAGGCTTGCCGCCAGCGTCCCTTTTAGCATATCTCCGCATGTGACGATCATTCCTGCTTTTACGCCAAGGACGCGAAATGTATTTGTCCCTCCTAGATTTCCGCTGCCATGCTCGCGAATATCGATTCCGTATCCTATTTTTCCGACAAGGAGCGCAAACGGAATCGATCCGAGAAGGTAAGCTGTGATCAAAATGAGTGCTTTTTCCATCAACCTCTCTACACCCTTTACTTATCAAATTTGTGCATGTTTTTATTTTACCATGCATGAAAAAAAACGCTAGAAGGAAAATAGAACATATCAACGGAAGGTATTTTTTTTGCATTTATTTTTTTGGCAAAGTAAACTAGATGATAACATGGTTATTTTATCGCTGGAACTGAAAGAGGAGGAAGAAAAGAAATGAAAACGAAAGTAACGTGGAACGGGCAAATGTCGTTTACAGGGATGAGCGCATCAGGAGTGCAAATTCCGATTGATGCTTCCAAAGAAGCAGGGGGACAAGATTCCGGGGCGAGACCGATGGAATTAATTTTACACGGGCTTGCCGGATGTACGGGAATTGATATTATATCAATCTTGACAAAAATGCGGCTTGAAGTTCGATCGTTTTATATAGAAGTGGAAGGAACCCGTGCAGACGATCATCCAAAACGGTTTACGGATATTCACATTCATTATGTGTTAGAAGGGGATTTGCCAGAAGACAAAGTCGTCCGCGCTATTCAATTGTCGAAAGAGAAGTACTGTTCTGTATCCCATTCGTTAAATGCCAACATTACGGCAAGCTACTCGATTAATGGTGTGAAGGGGAAAAAACATTTGTAAAAAAACAAGGAGGGACAAAAATGAAAAATCAAATGACGTTTCATGTGACAGGAAGCTCAAAAGGAATGCAAACGGTAGTCCGCTCTAGACAACATACGATAACGATCGACGAACCGCCAGCAATGGGCGGTCAAGATGCAGGTCCGGATCCGCTTTCGACATTGTTAAGTGCGCTCGCCGGCTGTGAAAATGTCGTAGCAAACATGGTGGCAAAAGAGCTAAATTTTGATTTACAAGGAATTGAATTTGACATCAAAGGAACAATAGACCCGCGGGGATTCATGGGTGACCCAAGCGTAAAACCGTATTTCCAACAAGTCACGATTCACGCCAAAGTAAAAACAAATGAATCACAGGAGCGGATTGAAGAATTACAGCGCATCACCGATTCGCGTTGTCCTGTTTATACGACGTTAAAGGCGGCAGGCGTTCAGCTGCAATCTACATGGACAAAGGCATAACGATACCCCCTTGGGCAACCAAGGGGGGATTCCAATGGAAGTAAAGTGACTGGGAAATGACGCGGCAATACGATTTGACAAAAGGTAATATTCCTAAACAGCTGATCGCTTTTTGGTTCCCTATTATGTTTACGAACTTATTGCAAGTTTCCTATCAATTTATCGATAGTTTTTGGGGTGGCAATTTGATAGGAGAAAATTCCCTTGCGGCGGTCGCAGTGGCAAGTACGGTCATTTATACGATTTTATCGTTTATTATCGGCATGAATAACGTCACCTTGACGATTTTTTCGCAACAACAAGGAAAAACGACCAATGCGGCCGCCTTTCTGTTTGCACGCCTTAAAACGGACGAAAAACCGTATGAGTGTGTGCAGGCGAAATGTAAAAAGGAGCTGATTTGAAAGCATTTCTGCTTTACGGTCAGCCCCCCTTTTTTCTTTGATTACTAAAACGGATAGCGGCGATACTCTTTTTGAATCGATACCCATTTTGTCACCGTAAACTCTTCCACAATCCACGGGTTTCCGAACCGTCCGATACCGCTGGCTTTTGTGCCGCCAAACGGAACGGTTGGGCTATCATTGACCGTTTGATCGTTAATATGTGTCATACCACTTTCAATTTGTAAGGCCAATTGTTCGCCTTCGCTTAAATCTTCGGTGAAAATCGCTGAACTTAAACCGTATTCGGTATCGTTCGCCATCGCGATCGCCTCGTCATCGGATTCGGCTTTAATAATGGTCGCGATTGGGGAGAACAATTCGGTTTGTGCAAGTTTGCTGTTATTATCGACATCGACAAATACAGTCGGCGTTAAAATGTTGCCGATTCGCTTTCCTTCGAGCGCCATTTTGGCGCCTTCTTTTTTCGCTTCTTCAATGATCGCCAATGCTTTTTCGATTTGTTTTTCGTTAATCAGCGGACCGATGATCGTTTTCGGATCACGCGGGTCGCCATACGGAAGTTTTTTCGCCCGTTCGACGAATTTTTCGACAAATTCATCATAATGGTTTTTATGGACAATGATGCGGTTAATAATCATACAAATTTGCCCTTGATGGATAAACTTGCCGAATATTGCTGCGTCAACGGCACGGTCCACATTGGCATCAGCAAGAACGATAAACGGGTTGTTACCGCCAAGCTCTAGCGCGACGCGTTTTAACATTCCGCCCGCAATCGCTCCGATATGTTTGCCGACAGCAGTCGAACCAGTAAAACTAATAAGCTGTGAATTCGGATTCGTTAACATATCGTCGCCGATTTCATCGATATCGGTGAGAACGACGTTTAAAACTCCTTTTGGCAATCCAGCATATTCAAAGGCTCTTGCGATGATGGAGCCGCCTGTTAAGCATGTTTGGATATCCGGCTTATGTACGACGCTATTTCCTAACGCAATCGCTGGGGCGATCGTTCTCATCGACAAATTCATCGGAAAGTTAAACGGAGAAATCGACGTGATGACCCCTAATGGCAGGCGATAAATCCGGTTGATTTTCCCTTCTGTTTCTGACGGGACTTCCCTCACTTTTGTCAATTCATCCACCATGTTGATTGCTTCTTCGACAAGTCCAATCGATAGATCGACTTCTACGTTCGCCTTAATGATGCTGCCACCTGTTTCGCGGGCGATCATATCAATAATTGCATCCCGATTGGAACGTAAATATTCCGCCGCTTTACGGAGCACTTCCTTTTTCTCTTCTTGGGATGTTTTCGCCCATTCTTTTTGTGCTTGTTTGGCGACGTCAAACGCTTCGGCAAGCTGCGTTTTCGTTGCCAGACGAATGGTTGTAATAACGGAATTGTCATACGGGTTTAAGTTATCATATGTCCGTTTGCTAAGTCCATCGATCCATTCGCCGTTGATGAAGCTTTTGTTGAATTGTTCATATCGTTCCATTAGAGACACCTCCTTTTGATACACAACACTAGTTTTTACGTGGATGATCGCCATTATACGGCGTTTTTCCATTAATTGTTTGTTTTTTATTCATTGTTTGTATAGCAACGAGGGGATAATGGAGAAGAATTTCTCTGTTTAGTAGGATAGGAGAGAGGAAACGAATAAACTCTATGAGAAATTTTTGTTATTAACTTTATAAAAAAATCCCCTGTTTGAAGTTTATTTTCCTTGGGAAAAGAGATACCTAGCTGCTCATAACTACAGATGATGTATAAAATTTTGTGTAAAGCATTTTGCTAGACCAAAAGAAAAAAGGTAGGGTATTCCCTGATTTGGACCACAACACATTCCAGAGAAAGGAGTACCCTACCTATGTCTAAAAGAAGTATACCGAATGTCGACTGGGCAAATCAACTGGAAAGTGTCATTCGTCAGTTTGTAAAGGAAAAATTAGAACTGATCATGCGGGAAGAAATCAAGAATTTCCTCGAAATCGAACAAGCGGACACATCCAATATGAGAAATGGCTACTATCAACGAAATCTAGATACGCAATATGGCCGGATGGAAGGTCTTTTGGTCCCTAGAGACCGAAACGGAGAATTTCAAACCCAATTGTTCGCTCCTTACCAACGCCACACCGGCTGAGGAAGCTATCATCAGGATGTATCAAAGTGGCATGAGCACGCGTGAAATTGGCAAGTTTATGGAACGAATTTTAGGCAATGCCTATTCTCCTGCGACGATCAACCGTATTACCGATGTAGTGAAGGAAGACATCGAGAAATGGCACGCTCGTCCACTGCACAAGCGTTATTCCGTCTTATATTTGGATGGTTTATACGTAAAACTTCGTTGCGAAACCGTGGAGAAAGAAGTCATTTATGTGGTGTTAGGGGTGAACGAAGAAGGATATCGCGAAATTCTTGATTTCTTTGTGGGAGGACAAGAAAGCGCCTATGTATGGCAGGAAATTCTTCAACACCTCTACTAAAGAGGCGTCAAGGAAGTGCTTCTGGGCGTATTTGATGGTCTTCCGGGGCTGGAGGAAGCTTTTTTCGGGCCGTTTATCCGAAAGCGGATGTGCAGCGTTGTGTCGTGCACAAAGTCCGCAGCACCCTAAATCGTGTTCGGAAAAAAGACCAATTCGAAATGGCGGAGGATCTGAAACTCATTTATCGTTCTCCGAATAAAGAAATCGCATTGAAGATGTTTCAACAGTTTCAATCCAAATGCTCTCGTGAGTACCCAAGGGAAGTCCAATCTTTGGCCAATGAGTTGGATGTCCTCCTTACATTTATGGATGATCCAAGCAGTATTCGAAGTGTGATTTATACGACCAATGCCATCGAACGAACGATCAAGGAAATTCGGAAACGCCTAAAACCGATGAACAGTTTGAGCAGTTTAGAAGCCGCGGAAAAAGTCGTGTATTTGACCATTCAATATTTTAATGAGAAATGGGCAGGAAGAAAGTTACGAGGATTTGCCGAAGCGCAAGAAGCCCTCGAGCGAATGTTTGAGGAACGTTATTGTTAACCAAATGTTGTAAATAAACAAAATAAGGGAATTCTCCCTTTCCACACAGGAGACTGAATATTCAGTCTCCTGTGTGAAGGAAACCGGTTCCCTATCCATTCCAAATCCATTTCAGAGATACCCTATCTATCTTACATTACACAAAATTCTTGACGGTACCTGGTAGAAAATCTCCATATAAAAATTTATATAAAATTTACAATATTTTTAGAAGAAAATAAGTATTTTGGCTCTATTATTACTATGAAACGAAATCTATGATAATGACAGGAAAACGAGGAAAGGAGTTATGAATATGAAACTTTCATCCAAACTGGTTAAAACGACTGTATCTGCGCTTGCCTTGTCCGCTGCTCTGTCTTCAGCAAGTGTATTTGCGGCTGGGCAACCTGGCCATCTAGGGAAAAAGCAGCAGACGAATTCCTATTCATATCGTTACATCGATGTACAATTGCTAGGAATTAACGACTTTCACGGACAGCTTGATGTAACAAGAAACGTTGGAGGAAGAGCGGCTGGGCGAGCAGATTATTTAGCTGCGTATTTAAAACAACGGGAAAGGGAAAATAAAAATACGCTTCTTGTCCATGCAGGGGATGCCGTTGGAGCAAGTTCACCTGTATCGGCACTGCTGCAGGATGAGCCAACGATAGAATTTTTAAATAAACTAGGTTTTGATGTAGGAACACTCGGAAACCACGAATTTGATGAAGGGGTCGACGAAATGCTTCGCCTCATTAATGGCGGAACACATCCAAAAACCGGCTATTTTCGTGGCGCGGATTTTCCATACGTAAGCGCGAATGTAATAGATAAAAAGACAGGCAAACCGATTCTTCCGCCTTATGTTATTAAAAAAGTGAAAGGAATACCGATTGGTTTTATCGGAGTAACTTTATCGGATACACCAAGCATCGTCATTCCAAGCGGTGTGGCTGGGGTTGCATTCACGGATGAAGCGGAGGCGATTAACGAGGCGGTGAAACAACTAAAACGGCGGGGGGTGCGCGCAATCGTTGTCCTTGCGCATAATCCAGGGGTTTCTAATAAAGATGGTTCCAACGCGAGTGGAGAAATTGTAGACATCGCGAAAACAGTGGATGATGAAGTCGATGTTATTTTTGCGGGTCATAATCATGCGTATTTAAACGCCGAAGTGGACGGCAAACTGCTTGTTCAATCATATTCTTATGGAACTGCTTTTTCGGATGTGGATTTAACAATTGATCGGCGGACAAAAGACGTTGTTGCGAAAAAAGCAGAAATTGTGACTACCTATCAAGATAGCATCAAACCTGATCCAAAGATTACGAAATTCATTGACAAATATGAAGCAAAGGTATCTCCAATTATTAACCAAGTCATCGGTACGGCAAAAACGACGATTAGCACTGAGCAAAATGCAAGTGGGGAATCAGCGTTAGGAAATTTGATTGCCGATGCGCAACGGACAGCGATGAAAACAGACTTCGCCTTTATGAATTCTGGCGGCATTCGCGCCAATATTGAACAAGGAGAAGTGACATGGGGAGAGCTGTATAACGTACAGCCATTTAGCAATCAGCTCGTAAAAATGACGCTCACGGGCGAGCAAATTCGTAAGCTATTGAACCAACAATGGCAGTCGAATCAAACACGCATGCTGCAAATTTCTGGTCTTATATATACTTGGGACGCAAGCAAACCAATAGGTGACAAAGTCGTCGATATTTATTTGCCAAACGGCGCAAAACTCGATCCAAATGCGGAATACACCGTTACAGCAAACAGCTTCCTAGCTGATGGAGGAGATAACTTCACGGTATTTACGGAAGGGAAAAGCCGCGAAGTAGGACCAGTCGATTTAGAGGCGCTCATCCATTATATTCAACAGCTTCCGCAGCCATTTGATGCCCAAATCGAAGGCCGCATTCAACAGCTTCGCTAAATATGAAAAAGCTGGTTCCAAAGCGCCGTTGGAACCAGCTTTTATATTACGCTTTTTGCTCGAACAGCTTAATAATTTCAATAATGACGTTTGTTGCTTTGATCATGTTGTCGACGGAAATGTATTCATAGCGGCCGTGGAAGTTTTCGCCGCCCGTGAAAATGTTTGGCGTCGGCAGCCCCATGTACGAAAGCTGCGATCCGTCCGTGCCGCCGCGGATCGGCGAAATTTTCGGTTCAATATTTAAGTTTTTCATCGCTTCATAGGCGATATCGACAACTTCGCGGACCGGTTCGATTTTTTCTCTCATGTTATAATATTGGTCTTTTATTTCGATCGCGATTCGCTCTTTTCCGTATTTTTCTTGCAGTTTTGCCGCGATTTCCCGCATTTTTGCTTTACGCGCTTCAAATTGTTCGCGGTCAAAGTCGCGGATAATGTAATGAAGCGCTGTTTCTTCGACATTTCCTTGGAAGGAAAGCAAATGATAAAATCCTTCGTAGCCTTCCGTATGTTCCGGCGCTTCGTTGGCAGGAATCTGTGCGTGAAATTCCATCGCGATTTTCATCGAGTTAATCATTTTGCCTTTGGCGGTGCCTGGATGAACATTTTTTCCTTTAAATTTGATTTTTGCCTCCGCGGCGTTAAAGCTTTCATACTCTAATTCGCCAAGCGGACCGCCATCGACTGTGTACGCATATTTAGCACCGAACTTAGCGACGTCAAACTTATGCGGCCCTCTGCCGATTTCTTCATCCGGTGTAAACGCGACGCGCACTTTTCCGTGTTTAATTTCCGGATGTTGGATTAAGTAGGCCATCGCCGTCATAATTTCCGCGATTCCCGCTTTATTGTCCGCGCCAAGCAGCGTCGTGCCGTCGGTGGTGATTAATGTATGGCCTTTGTAGTTTGCAAGTTCCGGAAAATCTTTCGGCGAAAGCACAATATGTAGCGCCTCATTTAATATGATATCATTGCCATCGTAGTTTTCGACAATTTGCGGTTTTACATTGGCGCCGGTAAATTCGGGAGCCGTATCCATATGGGCTAAAAAGCCAATGGTTGGCACATCTTTATCGGTATTTGCGGGCAATGTTGCCATGATATAGCCGTTTTCGTCTATTGTTACTTCTTCCATGCCGATTGCTTTTAATTCTTCTACTAGCATTTTCGCTAGCGTCCATTGACCCGGAGTGGAGGGACAAGTATCACTGTTCGGGTCAGACTGGGTGTCAACTTGAACATACTTCGTAAAACGTTCAATGATTTCGTTTTTCATGATAGTCAGCTCCTTATTATTTACTATCTTTTTCCTTCTTTATTTTATCATAAAAATGAAAAATCATGTTGGTGTGAGAAAAAAGAGCATTCATATGCACTGCATTGATGATAGACATAACGCATAAAGAAATTATATAATAATATTAAAAAATATAATACGATTCATCTTCGGGGCAGGGTGAAATTCCCGACCGGCGGTGATGAAGCAATTTGCTTCTCAGCCCGCGAGCCGCATAGGCACGATCCGGTGCAATTCCGGAGCCGACAGTATAGTCTGGATGGGAGAAGATGAAGGTTTGCCGGCGTTCGAATGTTGCGCGATCGAACGTCTATTTGAGCATACCCTTTTTCTCCCTTAAGTGTGAACACTTAAGGGTTTTTTATTTGACGCTCAAAGTTGGCAGCCTTCTTCTTGTGAGGATGGATCACGAGAAGGAGAGGAGAATCGACATGAGAAAAATGAATATCCGCGCGCTTGTCTTAATTGGAGTGTTTAGTGCCATCTCGTATTTACTGATGCTGTTAAACTTTCCGCTTCCGCCATTTCCAAACTTTCTATTGGTGGATTTCAGCGACATTCCTGCATTGATCGCCGCGATTCTGTACGGACCGCTGGCGGGAGTGTCCGTTGAATTGCTGAAAAATGTGTTGAATTATTTCATGGTCGGCAGTCCTACCGGCGTTCCGGTCGGTCATATCGCCAACTTTATGGCCGGGATTACGTTTATTTTGCCGACATATTACGTATATCATAAAACAAAATCAAAAAAAGGAATGCTGGCTGGTTTAGTCATTGGTACAGTTGTCATGGCGGTGATGATGAGTGTATTAAATTATTATGTGTTTCTGCCGGCGTATACGATCTTTCTAGGCGCACCGGCGATGAGCGCGCCGGAAACAAGGGCATTGGTTGTTTCGGCTATCTTGCCGTTTAACGCGGTAAAAGGCACGATGATCACGATTGTATTTATGCTATTGTTTGTCCGTTTGCACCAGTGGATGCAAAAACAAGCGGCAACGAATCATGCATAGTGCATATATGCAGCGAGGCTGCCTCAAAAGGCCGTTGAATCGACCTCTTGAGGCAGCCTCTTATTAAATAACCACGCTAAAGTTATTTTTTTCTGCTTCTTAATATTCGCAAATATCAAGAAAGGGAAATTAGAATTTTTCGACTTCTTATCCCAATTACCTGAATTTTCAACCAAAGGAATGCAAGAACCACCTTTAAACAGCCATATACACATTAAATTAAATAGGTTTTCTAATGAAAATATGTGCTAAATGCAAAAAAGTAAAAACCTCGAATGATGCCAAGACAATAATGAAAAACTGGATAGAGTGTATAAAAAGGACAATGTAAAGGTTGAGAATGGGCAACATGGCAGTAAAAGAAAATCATTGTGTGCCCGTTTCTTCCGTGTATGAAGAGTGCAAAAAATAAAAAGAGATTGTCTTAGAAAAGACTCTCTCTCAGCTTGTCGACTTTGTCGGCAAGCTGAGAGGAACTCTAAAAAAGAAACTCTCGTTTTTTAGGAGTGAATACAATGAACTTTTCAAAAAAGTTTTACATATCGTTTGAATCGGCAAAGCGCTCTTCCTTAAACGGATTGGCGGTCATCGAGAAGCCGCGTTGTTCCCAATATCCCGGCTCGTCTTTTTTCATGAACTGGATTCCAGATGCCCATTTCGTTCCTTTCCATAAATAAAACGATGCAGGTGGAATAAAGCGGAGCGGATAGCCATGTTTTGGGGAAATATCCTGCCAGTCATGACGTTTGTCTTTCCAGCGGTACACAAATAGCGCGTCATCGCCCATCAGCGCCTCGAGCGGCAAGTTCGCCGAATAGCCGAAGCGGTCTCCTTTTAAATAGCCGTAAATTTTCACGTATTTCACATCTGGGGCCAGTTCAACAAAGCGCAAAAACTCGCGAAAGGCAATCCCTTCAAATGTTGTATCAAATTTCGACCATGTCGTCACACAATGCATATCGATCGTCGAGATTGTTTTTGGCAGTTCCATTACTTGCTGATAGGAAAGAGAGACTTCTTCTTTTACATCCCCAAATAAGCGGAATTCCCATGTTGATTCATCAAATTGATAAACATCCCCATCATGGAGAATCGGCCATTTTTCCGTTTCAAATTGGCCTGGCGGCAGCTGTTTTGTCAATGGCGAGCCCCCCTTTTCTATGTATGAATTTATATAAAATGATACGGCGAGAAAGTGGTGTACGCAACTATATTGGCAGGAAATAATCGGATAGAGAAAAGGGCCGGGCCCTACACAGATTCACGGATATTGCTAAAAGAGTTAGGAATACATGCAGAAAAAGATGTTTTTTCATCGAGAGTTTTTTACGATTCAAAGGGATCTGCCGTCAGTGTTCAGTACGAAACTGATTGGATACTCCGATCTAAGCTTCTTCAGGCAGGATTTAATTTAGCTGCCGCGAGGTTTCAACGTCTTCGGTAAAAAAATTTACAACCGGTAAAGGTAATGCAAAAAAGATAAATGGTTCTCTGGGGATTTGAGCACAGTGGCGAGCGATAACGTCTGTGATGCGTTTATGCTGGCGCAAATCGCCAGAGCTTTGAGTGGGCAAGTGGAATGAACAAAGTTTCAAAAAGAAGCTTTAAATAAATTCTCGTAAAACCGAAGGCGGCAGTTCTTTTTGAAGTTTTGGAATGAAGCTGCTCGTTTTCTTGGATGGTTTCACTCCGAAGTTAGAAACACAAGAGTAACTAAGTTACATTGGTGAGAAGGAAAAGTGGTTCGAGTATAGCGTTATATTTCGTTATTATGGTTATCTTTCCTTTTCGGTGGGATGAATCCTTTTATGTTCCGTTTCAGCAATGTACCTTGGTTTTTTTGCTACTGCCGCTAAAGAAATAATAAAGCTAATCCCTAAGATTGCTGATAATATCCATGCGAAAAGTTCAATTGATGTCATTATCTCATACCCTCCTTCTTTAGTGTTATGTAAAAGATATGACGACATGCTCGTCCATTTTCTTCCCCGTTATATTTTAGATACAACCCTATGAATAGACGAGTAGATAAATAAAGAAACAAAATAGCGTTCAAATCATGTGAGCATTAAAATCCTAAAAAAGATAAAAAGCATGGGTGATTAAACAAACAAACTGTAGTAAATTTTCATTAATATATTGTATGGCGAGAGAAACGATTTCCGTGTTCATTTACCTATTTGATGTTCATTAAAACAAGATCTTTTCTGATGAACTCATCATAAAGGGGGTGTGATATATGGATTTAAATATCAACGTAGAAGACTTGTTACAAAAATTGGAACAACAATATAAAGAGCATGAAACTACTAGTAGAGAAATTGAAGATTTACTGGACGAACAACTAGGATTACTTAAAAGCATGCTAGAAAAATTAAAGCCTATTTATAGTTGGTATGTTAAAAAAGGTCTTGTTTTTACACATCCAACTATAAAAATTCGTTCTCCACTCGGTCCTATATATAGGATATGATCGGAAAGAAAATGAAGTTATTGTGTTTAATATCCAGAAGAATCATCCAGAGAAAGTATATTTACACGACAACAAAGTGCGAAAGTTTTATAGTTTATACGAGCTTGTTAGAGACGGGTTTTTTAGTGATGCTGTAAATGGGCTTCAATACCTTGGGAAGATGTTGGAAAATTATGTGAACGAGAACAATGAATATATAAAAGAGCTGAAAGCACAAATTGAGGAAATAAATTTAATGAACAAATGAATATAAAAAATGACAGAATATTTTTGCTTAGACGTGTTATGATGGTATCGTGGAAATGTTGAGACAGAATGTCACTCCGGTCGGGGTGGCGTTTTTTATTTTAAATGCTCGATTATTAAAGAGTGTCGTTGATTTTCTTATTTCAATGAAAGGGCGGTTTAGTTGAAACATTATTCATACCAAGCCTTTTAAATTATTATAACTATATTAAAAAATTTATCAAGAGAGATTTAATTGATCAATTAATGAACCATACGATTATGAAGCCTATAACGAAATGAGATCAGTGAATCAAAGTTTTATCGTATCGTGAGAAGGGGTTTTATGAGAATTGAAGTGTACAAAGAAGAGCCGCCGATGTAGTTTGTGGAATAAAAAGTATAGGTAGTGCTAAAAAATAATTCATTTCATTAACCAGAAGTTATTAATAGGCATTTAGAGGCGAAAAGATAATAATACAAGCCGATTTTCCCTTCGTTGAGGAAAAATCGGCTTTTTCCATTTCTCTTATCGTTTGACTCCGATATTGATAAATTAGCTGGGAACATGAAGTGTAATCAAACGGCCAAGTTGCTTGTTATGTCCGTTTCCGAACTACTGACGAAATTCCAATTAAGGCTAAATAAACAACATAACTGATCACTTGTAAACTTGTTGGCTTATCGGTGTAGCCTACTAATGCGTGCAACAGGTTCCCCACTGTACTTTCACTGCTCAAGATTGAACTTGTATCCCATAAGGTTTCATTGCCGAATGGCAGCCAACCGAGTTGCTGAAATTCCCCGATTCCGCTTACTAAAAATCCCGCAGCAAATATGACAAGTAAAAAAGTGGAGAGATTGAAAAAGTATTTTACATTGATCTTTTTCCCAAGTACATAGATTAAATACCCAGTTACACTTCCTGATATAATCCCTAATACACCGAGTACTATATTTAGGACCGGATCGGTTATTGACGTTAACGGAACCATAAACACGACCATCTCAAGCCCTTCTCGGAACACTGCCAAAAAGGTAAAACCTACAATAGCAAATTTCGATCCTGTTTTGATTGCTGAATCTATCCTTGATTCGAGTTCTTCTTCTAGATTTCCGTTCTTTTTCATCGAGACTGCCATGTACGTTAGCATACCAAACGCAAGAAAATAGGATATACCTTCAATTTGCAATTCCAGAGGGGTGCCTTCGTAATTATGAACCGTCGAGTAAATTGCAACACCAGCGATGAGTGATGCAACGATGGCTGCAAATACGCCTGTCCAAATATCCCGGATACGATCACGCTGTCCGATTAGAATGAGATAGGTAGCCAAAATCGAACATAACATCGAAGCTTCAAAAGCTTCACGGAAAAACATTAAAAAGGCTGCACTTCCTCACCACCTTCTTTTTTTAATAGGAACTTAGCTGCAGACCATGATTGGTTATGTTTCGTTATGAAATGGTTGCTGCAGCTTTGGTTTATAGTATGAAAAAAATTCAAAATAGAAACGGACAACCCCCCATTATCAACGGTAAACAAACGTTTGAAATAGTAGGTATTATGTCTACACTCACTAGAACTCTATAAAACAAGAAAACCTCCTTGATAAACAAGGAGGCTTTTATTCCATTAAATAAAAGTCCCAACTGAATTGGATCTATATAAATCCAGTTTGAAATTCCGACATGTTTAATCAACCTGCATCCTTGTCTATACTGCTCCTAAATGAGTAAATCAAAGGAGCGGAAGAAGAATGAGGAAAAAAGGATTACAAATTACAAACGATCATGGTTGGACGATCGAACGCCTTCAAGAACAGGAACGCAAAATGAAAAAGGCGAACATGGCAAAACGAATTGCAGTCATTCGTCTGATTATGCAAGGCTATTTGGGGATCCAAGTCGCTGAGCTCTTGAATCTCCACCGTGAGACCGTTTCGATTTACGTGCAAAAGTTTAATCAAGGTGGGATGGATGCGTTATTAGAACGTCGATACGCCCCGGGCAGAAAGCCGTATCTATCTCCAGAAGAAGAACGGGAATTAAAAAAAATGCTGGAAGAAAGCACTCCTGCCGATGAAGGATACGGCATTGAAACGGGCTGGAATACCCGGATTATTCAACATGTGTTAGAAGAGAAATTTTCTGTCACCATGTCCCGTGGCGGTATTGGTGATATGCTTCATCGATGGGGATTTCGCTATACACACCCTACGTATACCCTCAAACGGGCCAATCCACAAAAACAAAAAGAGTTTCAACAGGAGATGGAACTCATAAAAAAAACTTGTCCGACAACATGGTCATAATCTATGAAGATGAAAGCCATATTCGGGATTACCAAACTCTACGGGCCACATGGAGTGTTAAAGGGCGTCAAAAACAAATCCCTACGTATGGACATCACGCAACCGTTAGCTTATTAGGCGGTGTGAATATCAAAACGGGGGAATTTCACTGTATGGAAACCAATCAATGCAATGCACAGGCTTTTCTGCAATTTCTTCAATACACATTGGACCAGTATCCGGATAAACATGTCGTGATGGTCTTGGATAACGCAAAAATTCATCGTGCCAAAATTCTTCAGCCTTTTCTACATGAGCACGAAGAACGGTTGACTTTGATATTCTTACCTCCGTATTCACCGAATTTAAATTTGGTCGAACGGATTTGGGGATGGCTGAAAGAGAGCGTGATTGCCAATCGGTTTCATGCCAATCGAAAAGAGTTGCGGGAATCGATTGTTTCGTTCTTGGAGCATCTCACTCAATTTCCAGAAAAAGTGCTCCAACGCATTGGACAGATAGTTATGTCGGAAAATTAATCTGAATCTATATAAGCTTTTTATTCTCTCTAACGCATGTTATGCTACAAAATGAAGGGGAAGTGACAGAATATTTCTATTTAGACGTGTTATGATGGTATCATGGATGTTTTGTTGAAGAAAGATGTCACTTCGATCGAGGAGGCGTTTTTTCTTTTAAGAACTTCTTAGTGCTAGGTGAATATTAGAAAAATAGACTCAGGCAAGAGCCTGAGTCCATAAAATTTATTTTCCTGCTAGGGCCATTATTCCTTTAAATATGAGGATTAATGAAAAAACAAGAACAGCTACAATCCCAATTAAAGATGTTATTGGTTGTATACCAGCTAAAGGTGAACCGGCTAAAGGAAGGTTTATTAGTGCAAAACCAGCAAGAATGCAAGCTAAGAACAAGAACACGAATTTATCCATGCTTCTTCCTCTTTTCAATGACAATATATGTATAAGTAGGAGAAATCGTTCATGAAGAGTGAACAATGGATAATTCTAGGGTATCCATTTTTGGATGCCTTTTTAGTGAAGTGATATGTTGAATAAGCAACAAAAAAGGAAGTTGACACAGATCAAATGAAAAAATGAGGAACTGGTATAGAATGATTTGCTGGATTTAAAGGGTGTTCATAGAGATACGTACAAGAGAGTAAGATGGGAGTTTAGGAGGAAATGACATTTAAAAACTTTCGTGAGTCATGACGTGTCACCATTGACAAGTTTGATGGATTTATTAGATAAAAATGGATTTTTGTGGATTGTGTGATGGGAATGTATTTATAATTGTTTTTGAACTGTTTTAATTTGATATTTCTGTATTGTTCGCAATCGATCATTGTAGCGTATCGAACAAAAAGCTAGACCGAATTGAAATTTACTTAGGAAAGAAACGAATTCGAGACAGTAAGGGGGATCGAGGTGAACATTCACGTCTATAGAGATTTATCCAAGGCGAATTGGCAAGAGATGAAAGATGTGTACGAATCCATCGGGTGGACGAAACATTCCGAGGAAATCATTCAACAGGTGTTTGAAGCAAGCAACGTGATTGCGCTTGCGGTCTATAACGGACGCATCGTTGGGTTTGGCAGGGCGCTTTCCGATGGAGTATTTAATGCGGCGATTTACGATGTCGTCGTTCATCGTGATTTCCAAGGTCATGGCATCGGAAAAGCAATTATCGAGGATTTGCTTGAGCAGCTTAAGCACGTTTCTTGCGTGCATTTAATTGCCACTACCGGAAAAGAGAAGTTTTATCAAAAAGCAGGGTTGAAAAAACTGAAAACCGCTATGGCGCGATATCGAAATTTTGATTTGGCGCGGGAATATTTGGAGGAGGATAGATAAGATGAACGTAAGGCATGCGACGGTAGACGATGCAGAAGAGTTGGCACACCTCATCTTGCAAGTAGAAAAAGAAGCAGAATTTATGCTGTTTGAGGCAGGGGAACGAACGCTCACTCCAGATCTGCAGAGAAGCCAAATCGAAGCGATGCAGAATGAGGAAAACTCCACGATATTGGTGGCAGAGGCGGACGGAAAGCTAGTTGGATATTTAGTCGCAAGAGGAGGGCGCGCGAGACGAAATAAGCATACGGTATATATCGTCATTGGCGTGCTGGCTTCGTATAGAGGAAAAGGAATCGGTACGATGCTGTTTGCCGAATTGGAGCGTTGGGCTCGCACGAAAGGCATTCATCGGTTGGAATTAACGGTAGTCGTCAACAATCAACGCGCGGTATCGTTATATCGCAAAATGGGGTTTGAACAAGAAGGGATCAAACGGCATTCTCTGTTGATAAACGGAAAATATGTTGATGAATATTACATGGCCAAATTGTTGTAATTAGGAGGAAACAAAATGGAACTTGTTCATTTTTTAGAGCAAAGCTACTTTCACGAACAAGCAGAAAAAACATTTTTGGAACAGAAGGAAAAAATTTTGCGTCTGTTGCCGGAAGCGGATATTCAGCACGTTGGAAGCACGGCGATTCCCAATAGCCTCACCAAAGGGGATCTTGATATTCAAGTGCGGGTTCCTGCGGAAATATTTACTGTTGCTGTAGAGAAACTGTCCGCTTTATATGCAATCAATGAGGGAAGCGTGCAAACGGACTATTTCCGCGCATTTCAAGATGATACGACCGATCCGCTATTAGGTGTCCAACTAACCGTTATCGGTTCTGAATTAGACATCTTTTGGAAATTCCGTGAAGTGTTGTTGGCGAATGACACATACAGAGCGGAATATGACGAATTGAAAAAGGCATACGAAGGAAAAAGTATGGAAGCGTACCGGGAAGCGAAACAACGGTTTTTCGCGCGCCTGATGGAAACGCCGGAATTTCAGCGGTTGTAAGGACGATAGGAAAATGGAGCGTTGCTGTGCGAATGAAACTTTTTCCACTTCTCTTTCGTCTACTGCTATTTGGAGAGGAGAGAGAAATTTTGGGGAGATTATGGTTATTTTTCGTTGTTGCATCGATTGGAATGGCCTTGCGTTTTTTTGTTTTAGGAAAATTTGAATGGGGACAGCTGCTTATTGTCTCGGGATTTCTAGCAGGGGTGCTATTGATTTTGGGAATCGAACGCTGGCAGGCTTGGCGTGATGCCTCTTATGAAGGGGCGGAAGACGAAGATGTTTGGCATACGCATATGGCGGAACGATTTTGGACTGGAAAAAAGCGCTTGTTTAAGGGAACGAAAAAGATGGGGGAGTTTTGGCGCTTCTTTCCGCTTCCATGGCAGCGCATTGTTAATAGTATTTTGTCCGATCAAAATCAGTGGTATTTAAATTTGTCTTTTGCATTTGCGGACGGAACTTCGGTACAAATCATAGAGCAGCGGGAAAAACTGTTTCGTGTGAATGATACGTGGCATATTGTGCAAAATGGAGCGGTTGTCGCAGTGGCGCGTACGGATTATTCATGGAAAAACAAGTTGAAGCTGCGTGAGCGCATGATCGTAGAGATACAGGGAAAAACGCTGTTTTTTCAGTCGCCGGAAATGGTTTCCCGCACGGAAGTCTGGTTAGATGGAAAAATGATCGCCGAAGGGAAACGTTCGCGGCTGTTGCGCTGGCGTTATACGTTTCGGGTGAACGAAGGTTATGAAGAATGGGAACGATTGCTTGTTGCGGCGTATGTGCTATTCAATTACTCATATCACCAGTAAAAGTGGCGCCTCCCGCTGTTTACAGGAGGCGAATTCGTTATTGAACATATTTTCCATAATCCGGCATGGCGATTTGGTCAAACTCGCGCGCTAACTTCGCTAATCCTTCCCGCAGTTTTTCACCTGATACTGGCGCTCCATGTCCTGTAATAGCTGTTTCTGGCTGCAATGCCGCCAGTTTTCTTACCGATTCGCGGGCGGCGTTCCATCGAATGTCAATGATACTATTCCACTTCTTTTCGTCGACTATGCGGCAGGTGTGCTCAGCGAACGACTGCTGAAGAGTGGCCATCCGCTTTTGTTTTGATGTAAAAAAGTTGAACGAACATAGGTATTGACAAACTATACGTTTCCGTATAGATTAAATAACATAATAATAAAATCTGAATGTTCCGTATTCGGTAGACTTTCAAACAGTCCGTTTAGAGCGGAGTGGTTGAAAGTAAACCGAAGAACAGTAATACGTGCATTTGGTAGATCTTCAAAAAGCCTTCATAGGCTCGTTGAAGATAAACCGGCTATGTGTACTCGATGCCATTCGTGTACCCTTTTGATGGAAAAGGGAAAACACGGTGGATAGAGGACGACATAGCCGGTTTTTTTGTTGCGGAAAAGAGAGAGGGGGATTCGGTTGGTTTGGTTCATCTTGTTATTCGCAACGGTTGGAATGGCTCTTATCAGTTCTTTATTGCTTCTAGATCGGCGCATGCCGCTATATTATGTGCAGGTGCATGTGGGAGTGATGGTGTTGCCGATTGCTGCGGCGTTAGCGGGGCTGATTTTCGCTGATCATCATGCCGCGGCCGGATTATGGCGTTTTGATATTCTCGCCTGGTTTATGGCGCTGTTTATTTTGACGCTCGGCTGGATGATAGCGCGTTTTTGCCTCCGTTATTTGCATGGCGACCGTGCGTATCGTAAGTATTTTTCCCTGCTTACTTTTACGGTCAGTACCGCGGCGCTGACTTGGATGAACAATGATATTCGTTTGCTTGTTCTTTTTTGGGGCTTGCCGCTATTGGGGCTTGCGCAGCTGACACGATTAAAAAGGGAATGGCGTCCGGCACGAACAGCGGCGGTGCGTATGGCTATGGTATTTTCACTAAGCTGGCTTGCGTTGTTTGCTGCTGGTTTGTGGTTATGGAGTGCAACCGGACACTGGCAGCTGTCGCTTGCCTTGTCCTCAGAAAGCATCCGCCATCTCGAATGGTGGGAAAAAACAGGGGTGAATGTGCTGCTTATATTGGCAGCGATCATTCCAGCCGGACAATGGCCATTTCAGCGCTGGCTGTTAGAGTCGGCGGTTACGCCAACCCCGATTTCAGCAGTAATGCATGCTGGTTTGATCAATGCGGGCGGTCTTTTGTTGACAAGATTTTCTCCATTGTTTAGCGGTGATATATCGCAAATGTTGCTGCTGGTTCTCGCCTCCATTTCGGTGCTCATCGGCACAGGAATTAGTTTTGTTCAAGTCGACTATAAACGGCAATTAGTTGCCTCCACGATGGCGCAAATGGGATTGATGCTCATTCAATGCGCGTTAGGCGCTTATGTTGCGGCAGTCATTCATTTAGTGTTGCACGGTTTGTTTAAAGCGACATTATTTTTACAATCTGGTTCGGTCGTTCCGAATCCGAATAAAACCATCCATCGATCACGAAACTTGTCCAAAACATGGCTATTTGCCGGAGCGGCAGCTGGTCTTGCCGTAGGAGTAATGTTTTGGCTTACGTCACCAGAAGAAAACGCAAAATTGTTAAGCGCCCTTATTCTTGGATGGTCGCTTGCGTTTGTCTGGGGGAGGATCGCCGTTTTCGAAAATGGACGAACGATCGGATTAATCGTATTGGCAGGATTAGCCTTAGCATCTGGAGCGGTGCACGTTAGTTTCATGAAGCTATTGCATACGTCGGTGCCGTTATTTAGGACATCTATCATCACAGAAATGGCAGCTGTCTTTATCTTAATCGCTGGCGGATTGGCAGGCATATGGTTTTCCACACATCGTTCATCAGATTCATTTGTGCGATTGTATATGTGGCTCGTCCATATTGGCGAACCGCGTTCCGAGTCGGTGGAAAGCCATCCGCATTACCTTGCAGCTTATTTGAAGAAGGAGAGGATTTAGGGGATGAATACGACAACCGTATCACTCGAACGTCCTAATGTGCATGAGCGACGGAGAGAAAATGTCGCAACAGATATAAATGTAAACGCGCTTGTCAAAAACGCCAGCAAGGCAATTGCCCCGCTTTGGCCGATTGCCACGTTTGTCGCGCGTCATCCATGGATGGGGCTAGAACACTTTTCGTTTGAGCAAGTTGCGCATCGCTTAAAATTATTGCGAGATATTGATCTTTACCCAAGCATGTCCATGTTTCGCGCGGCTCAACGGAAAGGGGAACTGAATCCGAAGTTTTTGGAAATGCGGCTTCAGCGCTGGCTTGATGAGCAGCCGCTGACGATGCCGCGTGAGGAAGCGGAACGTTTTTGCCGCGCTGCGCTTTTACACGAAGAAATTCCTAACGAGCTGTTAATGTCTTCATCATTAAAAAGTTTGGCGGCAAAAATGAAAGACATGCGATTCCGATACGACTTCAAACGTTTACTAATCCGACCGCTAAGCCTTCTCCTTGAAGAGCAAGGAGAAGAGAAATGGGCGCGTATGCTTGACCATCAAATGATCAAATGGTGCAAATTATTTTTAGATGAATCGCAAGCTTCATGGACAATGCCATATCGAGAAAAAGGATTTTATTACGCATGGCGGAAGCTTGTGATCAACGATCCATCATTACGCAAACAGCAGCGCGAGAGATTGCAAGATTTGCCGCATGATGCCGAAGAAGCATTGCGACAAGCGTTGATGTTGCTCGGCATACCGCATGGCGCGATGAAAGACTATTTGGAAGCGCATCTTCTTTCCTTGCCTGGTTGGGCAGGAATGCTGCTGTGGCGTTCGCAGCAGTCCGGCCAAGCGCATTTGCTACTTATTGATTATTTAGCAATTCGTCTTTCGCTTGAGTGGGCATTGATCGCTCCGTATTTGCCATTTGCGAAACAAAAAGATGACGACGAAACGTTTCTCCTTCCGCTTCTAGCCGCATGGATGCATTGGGGAGGATTGACGCCAAAAGAGTGGCTGCAATTGCCACAGGCTGAGCAGAAAGCACGTTTATCGTTTGCTTATCGTTTCGACAAAATCGTTCGCGGCAAGCTTTGGCTCGAGGCATGGGAAGATACGCAAGAGGTGCAACTAAAGGAGATGATTGCATCCCATTCCCAAAACAACGAGCCAAAACAAGCAGCCGCGCAGCTTATCTTTTGTATGGATGTTCGTTCTGAGCCTTTCCGTCGTCAGTTAGAGCAGGCAGGACCATTTGAAACATACGGGTGCGCTGGTTTTTTCGGTCTTCCCATCAAAACGCGTGAACTAGACAGCAGCCATGCACACGCTTCTTGCCCGGTGATTGTAGAGCCGCAGCATGAAGTTCAAGAATTTACATCGGCAGAGAATGTAAAAAAATATCGCGGGCGGCGGAACGCGCTGCTTTCGGTCAGCCACACGTTTAAGAAAATGAAGCAGCATTTGTTTGCGAGTTTGTTGCTTCCAGAGGTAAGTGGACCGTTGCTTGGTTTGCATACGCTTGCTCGAAGTATAGCGCCAAGCGGAGCGGGACGCGTATTTCACCAGTTTCAAGACAATTGGGCGCAAAAGCCGGCAACAGAACTTTCGCTCAATCGGGAATCTTCTTTGGAAACAACAGAAACAACGGATCTTCCAGTAGGTTTTTCTACCGAGGAAAAAGTACGATACGTATATCAACTATTCAAAGGAATGGGGCTCACAAGTCGATTTGCGCCGCTTGTTGTTGTCTGTGGCCATGAAAGCACAACAACGAACAATCCTTACGCCTCTTCGCTTGATTGCGGTGCGTGCGGCGGGGCAGCCGGAGGATTCAATGCTCGTGTGTTTGCCGCGCTATGTAACCTGAAAGAGGTGCGGGAAGGCCTTGCAAAGGAAGGAATCGTTATTCCAGAAGACACTGTTTTTGTTGCTGCCGAGCATATGACAACGGTCGATGAACTTTGCTGGCTTTATGTACCAACGCTTTCGGAAGCGGCTCAAAAAGCGTTTGATATGCTGCAAGGAAAGCTGGAAAAAGTAAGCCGCAATGCGAATAACGAGCGATTGTCGAAGCTGCCGGGCTTAGAGGACAAGAAGAAAGATCCGCTTGCCGAAGCACATCGCCGTGCGGAAGACTGGAGCGAAATCCGTCCGGAATGGGGGCTTGCCGGCAACGCGGCGTTGATCATTGGCCGCCGCGAGTTAACAAAGCATTGTAATTTAGAAGGGAGAGTATTTCTCCATAGCTATGACTGGCGCAAAGATCCATCCGGCGAGGCGCTCGCCAACATCATCACCGGGCCGGTGACAGTGGCGCAATGGATTAATTTGCAATATTACGCATCGACTGTCGCCCCGCATTATTACGGAAGCGGAAACAAAACGATGCAAACGGTCACGGCTGGGATCGGCGTCATGCAAGGAAACGCAAGCGATTTGCTCGCCGGGCTTCCGTGGCAGTCGGTCATGTCGTCTGACGAAGAAATATTCCATTCTCCGCTTCGGTTGCTCGTCATTATCGAAGCACCACAGCAAAATATCGAGCGTTTGTTCGAAGACGATCCTCATTTCCGCAGAAAAGTGAAAAACGGCTGGCTTCGCCTTGTTTCTATCGACCCGGACAGTGGTGAGTGGAAAGCTTGGAGATGATGGATTTGTTGATGAAGGCACTGACTTTGCAAAAAAGTCGGTGCTTTTTTATATAAACAGGTGCGTTTTTCTTATTGAAACAGAAGACAAATCTTGATTCATAAAAAGACAGTCTAAGAGGAAATCTATAAAAAGCGGGGAAATGTTTTATTGGTCAATGGGAGGGGCGATTTCACGGAGAATAGGAGCGCTCGACACAACGTTGTGAAAGTGATATCATGATGTAAAAACTTAAAGGAGGCTGCAAGCTTATGAGCATTCTTAAAAAAGGACTGGCGTTTGGACTCGGATTGGCGTTAGCGAGCAAGGAGCAAGTGGAAAAATTAATTGATGAGTTGGTGAAAAAAGGAGAATTGTCGCTTGAAGAATCGAAGGATATCATTGAACAGTGGAAGCAGCAAACAGACGAAAGAAAAGCAGAATTGCAGCGCATCGTGCGCGAACAGATCAAACAAGTGATCGATAAATTCGATTTGGTGACGAAAGACGAACTGCAACAATTAGAACAACGAATCCGCCGCTTAGAAGAAAAATTAGAAGAAAAATTAGAAGAAAAAGAAGATTAGTAATCGAACAGGGGTCCCACGGGGGCCCATGTCCATTAAGGGGGCTGGACGGATTGATTGGAAAAAGAATGCGCCATATAAGCCGTTATCGCGATATCGCTGTTGCATTGCTCCGCCATGGCTTTGAAATGGTGGTTGAGGAAATCGGCTTTTCCCAGTTTCTTTCCCTTCCGCAACGGCTGCGTGTAGGCAAAAAGAAGGATGAAAAAACGATTGGCGAGCGCATCCGCCTTGTGCTCGAGGAACTAGGCCCGACCTTCGTGAAATTAGGTCAGCTGGCTAGCACGCGCCCCGATTTAATTCCAGAACACATTATTCGTGAACTGGAAAAATTGCAAGATCAAGTCCCGCCTTTTTCGTTTGCCGATGTTCGCCGCATTATCGAGGAGGAGTTGGGGGAAGAGCTGGACCATATTTTTCGTTCTTTTGAGGAAGTTCCGCTTGCCGCTGCCTCGATCGGGCAAGTTCATCGAGCGGTCCTTCATTCCGGTGAAAGGGTAGCGGTGAAAATTCAGCGGCCGCATATCGCATCGGTCATAGAAACAGATTTGGAAATTCTTCAAGATTTGACCGCTCTTGCGGAACGCCGCTTGGAGTGGGCGGAGCAATATCAGATACGTGATATATTGGACGAGCTATCGAAATCGCTTCGTCTAGAGCTCGATTACACCGTAGAGGCGCGCAATGCCGAGAAATTTTCCAAACAGTTTCAAAGCGATCCAACTATTTATGTGCCAAAAGTGTTTTGGGACTATTCAACAAAAAAAGTACTGACGATGGAATATGTAGAAGGTATCAAACTCGGGGAACTTGAGCGGCTGAAACAACACGGCTATAACTTAAAAATTCTAGCGGAGCGGCTGGCGAAGGGAATGTTCCAGCAAATTTTTATGGAAGGCTTTTTTCATGGAGATCCCCATCCGGGAAATGTGTTAGCTTTGTCGGGAGACGTGATTGCGTTCATTGATTTCGGCATGGTAGGGAGAATCACTCCAGAAATGAAATATCATTTATCTTCCTTAATTATCGCTTTGATGCGCCAAAGCACCGATGGAGTCATGAAAACGATCGGAGATATGGGCTTGGTGACGGATGAGGTAAATGTAAGCCAGCTGCGTGAAGATATCGAGCAATTGAGAGAAAAATATTATCATATTCCGTTGAGCAAAGTCAGTCTCGGCGAGGCGGTTCAGGATTTGCTTCATGTTGCATTTCGCCACTCGATCCGCATCCCAAGCGATTTAACGTTGTTAGGGAAGGCGCTATTGACGGTGGAAGGGATCGTGGAAAAATTGGATCCCGACTTTAGTATTATCGACTTTGCCGAACCGTTTGGCCGCCAGCTGCTAAAGGAGCGGATGCGGCCGAAAAACGTAGCAGAAATGGCATGGAAACGCTTTTCCGATTATGGGGAACTGCTTGTGGATTTGCCGAAAAATATAAAAGAATTAACGAGACTGATGAATCAAGGGAAAGTACGCCTGGAGATCGGCATCCCTGACCTGGATTTTCTATTGAGAAAATTAGACCAAATCAGTAATCGTTTATCGTTTAGCATTGTTTTGCTTTCCTTCAGCATCATTATGGTTGGCATTATCATCGGCTCGTCGATGGGAAGACAATCGACATTATTGTGGAAAATTCCGGCGATCGAGATTGGCTTTTGCATCGCTACCTTAATGTTTTGCTGGCTTTTATATTCGATTTTTAGATCGGGAAGATTTTAAAAGGATATTTCCTTCTTTTTTCTTTTGGTACCAGTACTATATGTTTCGCTTTCAAATGTGATTATGTACTTGCCCCCTGTCAATCATCTATTTATGGATAACTGTTCCATCAATGATGCCAACTTCTGCTTTTTATAGCGATTTTTAATATATGTATAAGATCTTTTACGAATTTCGTCGTAATTTTGTAACACATTTGTCAAACTGTCAAAGAATTTATGATCGTTTTTTTGTTATAGTATTGGTAAGTTTCTCGTTCAATAGATTTGTTTTTGTCACTTCGGAAAGTAGCCAGTTTTTTGTACAGTTTTTATGTTACTCATGTTAATAATGTTTAATTTTGTGAATTTATGAACATGATATCACCTTAGATCATGCTCTAATGAATTCTTAAGGGAGGAATGCGATGGGGTAAGTGCTAGTTATGTGAAGTTTTGAACATATAGTTAGTTATGTGAAATTATGAACATGACATCGCCTCAGGCCAATTCCGAGGAAATACTTAACTTAAAGGAGGAACTACGATGGATCCAGTAATGTTGGCAAGGATACAATTTGCTTTGACTACAATCTACCACTTTTTCTTCGTGCCGCTTACCATTGGTCTAGCATTTATTATCGCTTTGATGCAAACATTATACGTAGTGAAGAAAAATGAGATTTATAAAAAAATGGCGAAATTTTGGGGACATTTGTTCCTGATTAATTTTGCCGTAGGGGTTGTAACAGGAATTATTCAGGAATTCCAATTTGGGATGAACTGGTCGGATTATTCTAGATTTGTCGGTGACGTCTTCGGGGCCCCCCTAGCCATTGAAGCATTGCTTGCCTTCTTTATGGAATCTACCTTTATTGGCCTTTGGATTTTTGGATGGGATCGTTTGCCTAAAAAAGTGCACTTGGCAAGCATTTGGCTTGTATCTATTGGGTCTATGCTTTCCGGTTTTTGGATTTTAACGGCAAACTCCTTCATGCAAGTGCCTGTTGGTTATGAAATTAGAAATGGCAGGGCGGAAATGGTTGATTTTCTTGCGCTTATAACGAATGGACAATTATGGGTGGAGTTTCCTCATGTCATCACAGGTGCATTGTGTACTGGAGCATTCTTCATTGCTGGTGTAAGTGCCTATAATCTATTAAAAAAGAAACATGTTGATTTTTACAAAAAATCCATGAATATCGCCTTAATCATTGGTTTCATCGGCAGTTTGGGGACTGCTTTCACCGGACATGCCCAAGCGCAATATCTTGTAAAAACACAGCCAATGAAGATGGCAGCTGCAGAGGGGATTTGGGAAGATACGCCTGATCCTGCGCCATGGTCAGTATTTGCCTTGATTGATACAGAAAAACAAGAAAATAAGTTTGAACTAAACATTCCTTATGCATTAAGCTATTTATCTTATTCTAAATTTGAAGGCAGCTTAAAAGGAATGAAAACTCTCCAAGCTGAATATGCGGAAAAATACGATCCAATCGTTGGTGAAGGTACAAATTATATTCCTCCAGTCAAGACGACGTATTGGAGCTTCCGTTTAATGGTTGGCCTTGGTACAGCGATGATATTGTTATCGATGATTGGTCTGTATCTGTGGAAAAAGGGACGAATTGAGCAAAGCAGTATGTTCTTGAAAATCCTAGTTCCTGCTATTTCATTTCCGTTTTTGGCAAACACTTTCGGATGGATCATGACCGAAGTGGGTCGTCAGCCATGGACGGTATTTGGATTGATGACGACAGCTGACGCTGTATCACCAAATGTTTCTGCAGGGACCGTTTTATTTTCCATCATTATGTACACACTGATATTCACGATTCTTGCAGGCGTGATGGTTTATTTGATGGTTCGCGAAATTAAACGAGGACCGATAGAACATCAAGATGCAAATTCAACGGTATCCATAGATCCATTCAGTAAGGCAGGTGTTTAAGATGGAATTGAGTGAAATTTGGTTTGTCTTAATCTCTGTACTCTTTATCGGCTTTTTCTTTCTTGAAGGTTTTGATTTTGGCGTAGGAATGTCGACTCGCTTCCTTGCCCGTGATCAAAAAGAGAGGACTATCATGGTGAATACAATCGGTCCTTTCTGGGACGCGAATGAAGTATGGCTAATCACTGGAGCGGGCGCCATTTTTGCCGCATTTCCGCACTGGTATGCAACGATGTTCAGCGGCTATTACTTACTGATGCTGGCAGTCTTGCTGAGCCTAATTGGACGCGGCGTTGCTTTTGAATATCGCCGCAAAGTTGAAGATGCGCGCTGGACGAATGTTTGGGACTGGGTGATCTTTTTCGGAAGCATGCTGCCGCCGTTCCTTCTAGGTGTTCTGTTTACAAGCATGCTTAAGGGTGTGCCGATCCATAAAGATATGAATATGGAAGCAGGGTTCTCGGATGTTATTAATATCTATTCCATTTGGGGCGGCTTAACGATTACATTATTGTGCTTATTGCATGGTTTGACTTTTCTATCTTTAAAAACAGAAGGAGAGATCAGACAGCGGTCGGCTGCATTGGCTAAAAAATTGGTGTTGGCCGTATTTGCATCACTTGTCATCTTTGTAGGGCTTTCTTGGGTTATGACAGATATTTTCGAGGTGCGCCCTATCCTTGAGCTTATTATTGCCGTATTAATTGTTCTGGCTGTTGGCTTATCATACTTTTTCATTTCCAATAAACGTGAAGGAATGGCGTTCGCCATGACAGGGCTTGGAATCGCGTTAACGGTATCATCGATTTTCGTTGGACTGTTCCCAAGAGTGATGGTCAGCTCCTTGAACAAAGCTTTTAATTTAACGGTCTACAACGCATCCAGCGGGGCATATTCCCTAAAAATAATGACAATTGTAGCCGTAACGATTTTACCGTTTGTTTTAGGGTATACTATTTATAGCTATTACGTATTCCGCAAACGAGTATCTGACAAGGAGCATTTAACGTACTGATGGATAAGGCGTTGTTTTCTTACAAAGGAATTAAGCCGGTTTTAGCTGGGCTGGCGATATTAACGACTATTCAAGGTGCTATCATTATTATTCAGGCTTATTTTTTGGCAGACGCAATCTCCTCCCTTTTCGGGGGAGATTCGTTTGCCAATGTCTTTATAAAGTTGATTATTTTCTTTCTTGCGTTAGTTGTTCGCCAACTGCTTACCGTTTGGAAAAGAAATATAGCCTACCATTTTGCTGCCAGAACGAGTAAAGAGTTCCGGGAATCATTGTTGCAAAAACTGTTTCAACTTGGCCCTCGTTTTGTAAAAGAAGAAGGCTCCGGACAGACAGTCACCTTGGTTATGGAAGGGATTATGAAATTCCGACGATATTTGGAGCTTATTCTTCCGAAATTGATGAATTCGGCAATTATCCCTGCCATGATCTGCATCTTTATCTTTTTTATCAATATCCGCTCTGCTGTCATTTTAGCCCTAGCCGTTCCGATACTTATTGCCTTTATGATTTTGCTTGGATTGGCGGCAAAAATAAAGGCTGATCGCCAATATGAGTCCTATCAAATGCTGTCCAATCATTTTGTCGATTCTTTGAGAGGATTGGAAACACTCAAATATTTGGGATTAAGCCGGCAGCACATCAATCAAATTATTTTAGTAAGCGAAAGATATCGACGGGCTACAATGGGAACTTTGCGTATTGCCTTTTTATCTTCGTTTGCATTGGATTTTTTTACAATGCTTTCCATAGCGACCGTCGCCGTTTTTCTTGGAATAGATTTAATCAACGGGAAGATGGAGCTGCATCCAGCATTGACTATTCTGATCCTGGCGCCGGAGTATTTCCTGCCAATCAGGGAGGTGGGGGCCGATTACCATGCGACGCTTGACGGCAAAGAAGCAGGCAAAAAGATTCAAGAAATCCTAGATAAAGAATCGTTGCAGCAAAAACAGGATCCAATCCCTCTTTGGGAATCAACAAGTACATTTTCGGTTAAAGGAGTAAGTGTACATTTTCCTGAGAGCGGTCGTCCAGCTTTGCAAGATATCCAATTTTCTGTTTCAGGCTCAAAAAAAATTGGAATTATTGGAGCCAGCGGTGCAGGAAAGTCCACATTGATTGATATTTTAAGCGGATTTTTAACACCAACATCAGGTGAATTTCAGATAAACGGCAAGAAGCTAACGACTTTATCTCAGTTGAATTGGCAAAGTCAAATAACGTATATTCCCCAACACCCTTATATATTTCACGATACCATTTTAAACAATATTCGTTTTTATCATCCAGAGGCAACTGTAAAAGAAGTAGAGAAGGCCGCAGAGAGAGCGGGCCTTACTGAAGTGATTCGATCGCTTCCACAGGGACTTGAGACAATCATAGGGGAAGGTGGACGGAGCCTAAGCGGCGGACAAGAACAACGGATCGCCCTCGCACGCGCATTCTTAAGCAACCGTCCTATCATCATGCTTGATGAGCCAACTGCCCATCTTGATATTGAAACAGAATACGAATTAAAAGAGACGATGTTGCAATTGTTTAAAGGCAAGCTCGTATTTTTTGCCACCCATCGCTTGCATTGGATGCTGGATATGGATTTAATCATTGTTCTTGATCAAGGCAAAATAGTGGGAATCGGAACGCATGAACAGTTGATAAGGAAGAATTCTACTTATTATCAGCTTGATGAACCTCTCCAACCTACTCTCCGTTAAGAGGTGGGAGTTTCTTACCACTCGTCCGAAGAAGCTTCGGCGCCGAAGAAGGTTGGCTTCTTTGGCTCGATGCACGCATCGGAAGTCTTCTCGGCCGATTCGGTAAGCAACACCGGCTTTTCGTCCGGTGGGGTGGTCCGGCCCGTCTACTACTTCTTGCTTACGCAATCCGTAGATACGTGAGCTTTGTCGGTGCTGGCCAAGGAAGAATTTCTTGGTGCAAAGCCTTGCTCAAAATATTTCGGGCTCCATGAATGTCCCGATGTTCTTCATATCCACAAGAACAGGCAAAAATTCGGCCCGACACTTTTTTTCGTTTCCGGCAGACAGGACATGTCTGGCTCGTATACGATTCGTCGATCTCTTTCAGGCGAATGCCGTGCTGGGCTAATTTGTAGGCCAGATACTTCTTGGTTTTCCCGAATGACCAATTCGAGAGCTTTTGCGCTTGTTTCCGGCTGGCCCGTTTTTTCTTTCGCGTGTTTCGCTCGACTCCCTCGACGTTTCCGATATATACATCGGAAACCGATTGGGTACGGCACCAATCGACAAACTGTTTTGTCGTTTTATGGAGGGCATCGCGCAGCTGGCGTTCCGATTTCGATAAGATGCACTTCTTGGCCCGTTCATACTTTTTCCATTGCCGGGACCCTTTTTGGCATTTCGATTGACGGCGTTGAATCTCGGCTAATTTTTTGTTTCGCAGCCGGTGAAGCGAGCGCACCTTTCTTCCCGTGATGAGGAGGGCTTGGCCGTTTTCGCAAAACGCCCCGATCGTATGGATTTCGCCAAGATCGACGCCAACCGCATGCCCCGGCTGGTACGCTTTCGCTTCCTGGCCGTCGTCATAGGTGATGGCGAGATACCAGCCATGATCATAACAACATTCGATTTCTTTGATCGTTCCCTGCGGCAGCTGTGAGACGTAGACGATAATTGGTTTTTCGCGTTTTCCGCCATGGATGCCCATGGATAACGTGATTTTCCCGTTTTCATGAATGGTGAATCCGTCTTTTGCCCATTTGGTGTTGAAGAATGTCTTCTGCTTGTACGGATAACGAACGTGGCGATGTCCTTTCTGGATAGCGGCACGAGCGGATTGCCGGGCGAAGAGGTACTGGTGGCAAACGGCTTGAATGGACTGGCTGTGAAGATGGAACCGCCCTTTCGTTTGTTTTTGCAGCTCGCTTTTCGAGATCCAGCGGCCGTGTTGAAGGAAATGCTCTTTGGCCAATAGGAGGCACTCATTCCAGACGCGAGCCGACTCCCGGTTGCAAGCCCGAAGCCGCTCGAGGTCCGCCTTCGATGCCCGGAAGGCCACTTTTTGCCCACGAAGCATGGTGGATCCTCCTTTCACCAAATCATGGATAAGAATAGTATAGCACATATGTTCTGTTTTGAGAAGAAAAAAACAACCGATTCATCTCCCACCTACACTCTGTTTAGAGGTGGGGGTCTTCTCGGTAAGTATGTTAAAACACAAATGGAGGGCATCTAATGGACAAGGGGAATTGGATCATCCCGTATTTGCGTCAATATCGCGGCTTGTTTGCGTTGGCTATTTTTCTTGGTTCGCTTACCATTCTCTTTGGCGGAGCATTGATGTTTACTTCGGGTTATTTAATTTCTAAAGCGGCGACACAACCTGAATCCATTTTAATGGTTTATGTGCCGATTGTCGGTGTCCGTGCATTCGGTATTGGCCGGGCTGTGCTTAGCTATGTGGAGAGACTGACGGGACACCAATTCATTTTGAAAATACTTTCTGAAATGCGCGTCCGTTTATATAAAATCATTGAGCCGCAGGCATTGTTTTTTCGTTCCCGCTTACGCACAGGCGACGTTCTTGGTGCACTCGCCAATGATATTGAACATTTGCAGGATTTTTACTTAAAAATACTGTTTCCTTCGATTGTTTCATTAGTCATTTACACAGTGGTTATTATTTGTGCAGGACTTTTTTCGATTCCATTCGCCATTCTTCTGGCTGTATTCATAGGGTTGTTGATTTTTGTCGGTCCAATTATTTCATACATTTATATGAAAACAAAAAATGAACAATGGAAAAGGGGAAGACACCAACTTTATCAACAGTTCACCGATACGATTTTCGGCATCAGCGACTGGATATTCAGCGGGAAATACAAGACTTATATTCGGCAATACGAAACACAAGAACAAAAACTGCTTGAACTGGAAACGAAGAAACGTTCGTTTGTGAATTGGCGGGACGTTCTGAATCAGATTGTGCTTGGCGCCATTGTCGTTACAGCCATCTATTGGGCCAATGAGCAAACGCTAAGAGGAGAATTCTCGCCCACAATAATTGCCGCTTGCGGTCTTGCAGCACTGTCTTTAGTAGAATCATTTTTACCGATTGCAGGGGCTGTTAGTGAAACATCATCCTATCAAGATTCATTAAAGCGTCTTGAAGCCATTCAAGCAGAGTCCTTTCAACCTCAGATAGAAGCAGATGGACGGAAAGAGTTGTTGGACTTATCTCAAGCAACGATTGAAATAAACCATTTATCATTTGGATATACTTTGGAAACACCGCTGCTGGACGATTTTAGTTTAAAAATAAGACAGGGTGAGAAAATTGCCATTATCGGGCGCAGCGGATCCGGAAAATCAACGTTGTTGAAACTAATTCAAGGAGCGCTTGTACCGACTCGTGGGGAAGTGCTCATAAATGGAATGAATGTACATGAGTTGGGTTCGGCTGTTCCAAAATTAATGGCTGTTCTTAACCAAAAGCCTTATTTATTCAATACATCCGTCATGAACAATATCCGCCTTGGCAACCCGGACGCAACGGATGAAGAAGTATACGAAGCAGCCAAGATGGTTCAATTGCATGAGATGATTATGCAATTGCCTAAAGGATATGAGACGAACATGCATGAAACAGGTTCTCGCTTTTCTGGCGGTGAACGGCAAAGAATAGCACTAGCACGGATATTATTGCAAAACACCCCGATAGTCATTATGGATGAACCAACAGTTGGGCTCGATCCAATCACAGAAGCGAACCTATTGGCTACCATTTTCGATACACTGAAGGGAAAAACGATCATTTGGGTAACGCACCATTTGATGGGCGTGGAGAAAATGGATCGCATCATTTTCCTTGAAAAAGGAAAAATCACCATGGATGGCAGCCATCAACAACTGCTTAAAAGTGAGGAAAGATATCGACGATTATATGCGCTAGATCGCCCGTTATACAGGAGTTAGTGGGAGGGAATAGGTGGCTATGATTCACACCCTCCAACTAGAGTAAAAAGAAGGGATTAACACCACATTGCTTCTGTCCACGCTTAGCAATACTGCGAATGGATAGAGGGGAAAGATGCTAGATCGGCAACAATTATTATCCAAAAAATCAGAAGAAATGTGTATGGAGTACTCTTCAGCAACTTATAGAAGGAAAACTCATTTACTTATTTTCCCCTCCCAAATAAAAGGGTGTTTTCTCGACGAGAAAACACCCTTTTCGTGTTGCTTTCTATCAATAGCTACAAAATTTATTGTGCAAAAACTTTGGAGATATTGGGTTTTATTTTATTTCCACCAAACCCGTTAAAACCTAGAGGAAGCCCCATTATTTTTTAACAGTCTGTTATGTAGTTTAGAAAAGATGAGCAATGCAACAATAGATCCGATCAAGCAACATAACATATCCCATTTTGTATCCCAAATATCGCCCTGGATTCCTAAAAAGTCTTTCGACGCTTCTCCCCCTTTTGATCTAACCATTTTTCTTCTCCTTTTTGACCAACCATTTGAATTCCCAATTGTAATAATTTATCTTTGCAGTATTTTCAGATGCGGCATGTCAGTCATTTATTTATCCGCATGGGATTAGGATGATAAATTCTTCACATAAAAAGGAATGTCAGCAAAAGGGGTGTGAAATAGAGTTAGGTTGTCTAACAACTTCACGTTTACTTTATTTTTTCTATTGAATATTCTCATCGTTATATTTTGAATCGATACCTTGGATCATCTCTAAGTTGTTCTTGCTTTCCCGCAGTCGTTAAACTACTAAAATAACTCTGCTAACTTGATGAAGTCAAAGATTCTGGATTAAATGCTGAATAAACATTACTTTCACACTGTTTTAAAACAGTTGACAATTCTGAATATTTATTACTATAATAATAATTGCAAAGATCACCTCAGATTCTTGCCTCATTGTTAATGAATGTATCCCTTCAACAAGTTTTGAGCAATCTTTATCACCAAAACAGCGAAGCTACAAAATTTGACATCAGAAAGGGGGTTAATATTTTATTTAAAACCGAATATATCTTGCATTAAGGCTACTATCGCTAATACACATATTCAATTTACTTCTATCTATCGATATAAACGCTTTCTTTATTAAAAAACAAAGGATCATAGTTCAGTTTGAAACCTTCATGTGCAGGTTGATTCAAGTGATATGAAATATGAAAGCGCATTCTTTTGTAACTAAGAGAATACGCGCGGTGATCAGTTTAGCTGTGTTCGGGTCAGAACCATTTACAAATCTATATGCCACGACTGCTCGTGACTTAAGTCATTGGCGATGAAGTGGAAAGCGATTTTGAGCCGAGCCGACAGGACGCTAAACACCAGTGGGATGTTTGTCCAGGAAAGCTTGGAGGAACAATAGTAAGCGTTTTCACATAGGTGCAGAAAAAACTCTAGTACGCCAGAAACTGCCGGCTTTAGTCGTGTGGAGATTCAAGTGATAGTTCAAACATTGAAACGAAATTCTTAGTCAGACGAGAGATGGTGAGAGGGAATCCAACAATTGGAGAAAGCGCGAAATGCGTTCATCCAAAGAAGACTTGTTCACAATGCTCTCGTCATTTAGACAAAAGGGGGTTTCTAAATGTTTCCCAATGCATTCAAATACGAAGCACCGACATCTGTCGACGAAGCGATCCGCCTAATGGATGAGTATGGCTATGACGGCAAAGTATTGGCGGGCGGCCAAAGTTTAATACCAATGATGAAATTACGGGTCGCGGCTCCCGCTGTAATTATTGATATTAATAATCTCAACGAGCTTAAAGGATGGAGCAAGGTTAACGGAAAATTGCGGATCGGTGCGGTGACACGTCAAGCCGAATTGGAGCATGCGACAGAACTCCGTGAACAATTTCCGATTCTGTCTCGCACTGCCCGCTGGGTTGCAGATCCATTGGTTCGCAACCTCGGGACGGTTGTTGGTTCGCTCGTTCACGCAGACCCTGCCTCAGATTGGGGGACTGCGATGATTGCTGTAAATGCGGTGGTAGAAGCTCGGGGACCGAAGGGAGAACGGTTGATTCCTATTGACGAGTTTTTTGTGGATACATTTGCCTCATCACTGGACGAAAATGAACTTGCCGTTGCGGTGCACCTGCCGATTCCAACTAAACCTGTGGCCGCTCGCTATATGAAGCTTAAACGTAAAGCAGGCGATTTCGCAATTGCAGGGCTGGCTGTGCAGGTCGCTCTTGATAGTGACGGTCGCGTGTCTGAGGCAGGCATCGGCATATGCAATTGCGGGCCGATCCCTTTGCGAGCTGTTAAGGCAGAGGAGGCTCTCATCGGAGAACGTCTGACAGCGAAGACGATTGAGGACATTTCAAAACTTGTGCCGGAAGATGCTGATCCTGTTAGTGATCTACGGGGCAGCGCAGACTATAAGAAGGATCTTTTACGTGTGTTTGCTGCACGCGCACTCCGCGAAATCGCGGAAGAGTTGCAAGGAAAGGTGGAGGTCCAATGAAGATCCGTGTCAAGGTCAATGGGCAACTGTACGAATCAGATGTTGAGCCACGTACGCTGTTGGCTTATTACTTACGTGATGAACTGAAACTAACGGGCACGCATATCGGTTGTGATACAACCAGCTGTGGTGCTTGTACAGTGTTGTTGGACGGGAAAGCCGTCAAGTCGTGCACCGTATTTGCTGTGCAAGCAGATGGGCGTGAAGTGTTGACGGTCGAAGGATTGGAAAAAGACGGCGAAATGCATCCGTTGCAGAAAGCATTTTGGGAGGAGCATGCGTTGCAGTGCGGCTACTGTACACCAGGCATGCTAATGGCTTCCTACGCACTGCTTCAGGAAAATCCAGCGCCGACTGAGGAGCAAATTCGCGAGGGACTTTCCGGCAATATTTGTCGCTGTACAGGATACGTGAATATCGTGAAGGCTGTCAAGTCCGCTGCAAGCAAGATGGCGACTCAAGAATCATTAGAGGAGGTGGCCACAAGTGGCACTTCAACAGACTGAGTTGCGCCCAATGGGCAAATCGATTGCCCGCAAAGAGGATCCGCGGTTTCTTCGCGGGAAAGGCCGCTACGTGGATGATGTGATTCTGCCGAATATGCTTTATATGGCGATTTTACGCAGTCCGTACGCACATGCCCGCATTCGTCGAATCGATACATCAGCTGCATTGGCCGCGCCCGGCGTCAAATTGGTGCTCACAGGTGAGGATCTGGCCAAAATGAACCTTGCATGGATGCCGACTTTGAATGGCGACCAACAGATGGTGCTGGCTGTAGACAAGGTTCTGTTTCAGTACCAAGAAGTCGCCGCCGTCGTTGCGGAGACGCGCGCCCAAGCGGAAGACGCTCTGCAGTTGATCGAAGTCGATTATGAGCCATTGCCGGTTGTGGTGGATCCGTTCAAGGCGCTTGAGCCGGATGCTCCTATCCTCCGTGAAGATCGGGAGAAAAAGTCGAACCACATCTGGCACTGGGAGTCGGGAGATCGAGAAGAAACAGAGAACGTCTTTCGTGATGCACCGGTTGTCGTCAAGCAAGATGTGCGCTTCCAGCGTGTCCATCCTTCGCCGCTTGAGCCGTGTGGGTGTGTTGCAGATTACAATACAGCGACAGGTCGGTTGACGTTTTATGTTACTTCCCAAGCACCTCATGTCCATCGAACTGTAATCGCGATGTTAAGCGGTATTCCTGAACATCAGATTCGAGTTATTTCGCCTGATATTGGCGGAGGTTTTGGGAACAAAGTAGGTGTCTATCCGGGATATGTCGTTGCGGTTGCTGCTTCGCTGAAGTTGGGTGTGCCTGTTAAATGGATTGAAACACGAACGGAAAATATCGCAAGCACTTCTTTCGCACGCGACTTCCACATGACGTGCGAGATTGCTGCGCGCGAGGATGGCAAAGTGTTGGGACTGCGAGTGAAAACCATCGCCGACCATGGTGCCTTTGATGCGGCAGCTAATCCGACCAAATTTCCGGCTGGTCTGTTCAACATTGTGACAGGTTCGTATGATTTCAAGGCCGCGTTCGTCGAAGTCGATGCAGTTTATACGAACAAGGCTCCTGGAGGTGTGGCGTACCGCTGTTCCTTCCGTGTCACAGAAGCAGCGTACCTGATTGAACGGACAATGGACGTACTGGCGCAAAGGTTGAAGATCGATCCGGCCGAACTGCGTTTCCGCAATTTCATTCGCAAGGACCAGTTCCCATACAAATCTCCGACTGGATGGGTGTACGACAGCGGAGACTACGAAAAAACGTTGAAACTTGCCTTAGAACGGATTGGGTATGACGAATTGCGCAAAGAACAGGCAGAGAAACGAGCCCGCGGTGAATTCATGGGTATTGGCATCTCCACTTTTACGGAGATTGTCGGTGGAGGGCCAAAAAATACATTCGATATTCTTGGAATTAAGATGTTCGACAGCGCGGAGATTCGCGTCCATCCAACTGGTAAGGTGATTGCACGGCTCGGTGTGCGGCACCAAGGCCAAGGGCATGAGACGACATTCGCCCAAATCATCGCGGAAGAGCTCGGATTGAGTGCGGATGATGTGTTGATTGAGGAAGGGGATACTGATACTGCCCCTTATGGATTAGGAACGTACGCCAGCCGCTCTACGCCGACGGCAGGTGCTGCTGCAGCGCTCTGCGCGCGCAGAATTCGCGAAAAGGCTCGCAAAATCGCCGCCCATCTGCTAGAAGTCGGTGAAGATGACGTTGTATGGGACGGCACCGCCTTTTCCGCAAAAGGTTTGCCGGGAAAATCGGTGACGATGAAAGATGTGGCTTTTGCCGCCTATACGGATGTGCCTGATGGCGTGGAGCCTGGTTTGGAAGCGACTTACTACTATGATCCTCCGAACCTCACTTTCCCTCACGGGGCCTACATTGCGGTGGTCGATATCGACAAGGGAACGGGAGCTGTCAAAGTGCGACGGTTCTTGGCTGTTGACGATTGCGGCAACGTGATCAACCCAATGATCGTTGAGGGACAGGTGCACGGAGGACTAACGGAAGGGTTTGCTATTGCGTTCATGCAAGATATCCCGTACGATTCGAACGGCAACTGTCTGGCGCCAAACTGGATGGACTATTTAGTCCCGACGGCTCTTGACACGCCACATTGGGAAACAGATCGGACGGTGACACCGTCGCCGCATCATCCGATTGGCGCAAAAGGCGTTGGAGAGTCGCCGAATGTCGGTTCTCCAGCCGCGTTTGTCAATGCGGTGGTGGATGCCCTGTCACCACTTGGCGTTGAGCATATTGACATGCCGCTTTATCCATGGAAGATATGGAAAATTTTAAGGGAACACGGTATTAACGAATGATTCAGTACCTAGCATGCTGAGATTAACATCGATTAAGGAGGGGAAAGCCCGGTGGCGTTATAACGCTGCCGGGTCATAAAAATGGACCTTGTTTGGGAAACAGCAAAGGGCATGGATGAACGAGTTGAACCGTATGTCATGGTGACAGTTGTCCGCCGTGTGCGGCCAAGTTCGGCGGCAGTTGGTGATAAGGCGATTGTGACAGCGGACGGAAAAATGATAGGTTTTGTAGGTGGGCATTGTACGAGGGAGTTAGTTATCAATCAAGCACAGGAGTGTCTTCGAACTGGAGAAAAAAGACTTTTGCTTGTAACCCCGCAGCCACCGGCCCATGTGGAGGAAGGAGTTACAGTCCTTCCAATGACTTGTGCATCTGAAGGAACAGTTGAACTTTTTTTAGAACCAAAACATGTTGATCCTTTGTTGATTATTGTAGGGGATTCCCCGATTGCGCATGCTCTTGAAGAAATGGCACCCCGATTCGCTTTTGTGCCACGCCGGATCGCATTGGAAAAAGCGGAGGATAGCAGTTCGGGAGAACCGCTGGAGATATTACGCAGTCAACTTGCTGCTTTCAACAATACAACGGCTTATGGTGTCGTGGCTACGATGGGTTTGTATGATAGTGAAGGCCTGTTGGCACTTGTCCATTGTAAATTACGGTATTTGGGGTTGGTCACCAGTCCGAAGCGTTGGGCGACTGTAAGCAGCGGATTGGAAGCGGCTGGGGCGCCAAAGGAATTTATTGACTTTATCACGGCTCCTGCGGGGTTAGATATTGGTGCTGTAGGAGCACAAGAGATTGCCCTTAGCATCCTTGCTCAAATCGTGGAACGCCGTCGCCGAGATTTGAATGTGCAGTGGGAAGGACAACCAGAAAAGGGGATCTCGGAGACCGAAGCACTATCTGCAAGCGACGATCGTACCACAGTATCTCAAATAGTGGTGGATCCGGTTTGCGGCATGACCGTAGATTTAAAGAAAACCCAATTCCGTTTGGAACTCGATGGCACTATCTATGGTTTCTGCTGCTCTGGCTGTCGAGACCGCTTTGCCAAAGATCCGAAAGCATTTCTTAGTCACACATGACAAGATAACACATTCCGATGGGGCACTGAACTGAAATGAAACTTTTGCTCTTCTCAGCCTGATCAGCTGCTGACTGAGGAATGATGTACTAAATTTATAATAGAGGAGGAATATTACATGTTAAAATATGGAGGAGAATATACGATTAAGTTACCAAGGGAGGAAGTATGGAAGTTTATTACAGATCCAAATAAAGTAGTGCCTTGTATTCCTGACTTGATTGAATCTAGCATAGAGGGCGATAATCGTTTTCAAGCTATTGTAAAGGTTGGGGTAGGACCTGTTCGTGGCAAGTTCAAACTCGACTGCGAATTGTCACCTATTGAACAGGGAACTGCAATGGCTATGCCGATCAAAGGTGGAGGAATGGGAAGCGGAGTCGAGATGAATGCGCAAGTAAAACTTAGCGACACTGACGATGGCACCCTTTTGAAATGGGAGTGTGAGGGAGCCATCAGCGGGCCGATCGCGAGCCTTGGTGGCCGTTTGATTGATAACCAGGCAAAGAAAATCATACAGCAAGTATTTGAGAATCTTGAGAAGGCATTCGCTTCTGTGTAGAAGGGAAGATTGACTGAATGAACGAACAAGTACGCAGGCTACAAGAGGAATTGCATCGTTCTCACTATGTAGCAGAAGAAGGGCTAGCAACGGTAGTGCACTTGGCACAGCGGCTAGCCCGTCCGCTGCTTTTAGAAGGTCCTGCGGGTGTAGGAAAGACGGCATTGGCGAAAGCGCTCGCTGCTGTTCGTTCCGTAAACCTCGTCCGCTTGCAGTGCTATGAAGGATTGGATGCGAGTCAGGCTCTGTACGACTGGGACTATCCAAAACAGCTGCTGACTGCACGCACGGCCTTTACCGATGGCGCCGTAAAACAAGAGGCGCTTTACAGTGAGGCGTTCCTCATCGAACGACCGCTTTTACGTGCACTACGAGAGAGACCGGCGCCAGTACTACTGATTGACGAAGTAGATCGCGCCGACGAGGAATTTGAGGCATTACTGTTGGAATTTCTATCGGAATTCCAAATTACTATTCCTGAGATGGGAACTTTTCGCGCCTCAGAACCACCTATAGTCATTTTAACGTCTAATCGCACGCGTGACTTGTCAGACGCCTTGCGCCGTCGTTGTCTGTACTTCTGGGTCGATTATCCGACATTTGAACAGGAGGCGGCTATCATCTCACTGCATGTGCCGCAGATCGCGCCTAATCTCGTGAAGCAAATCGTGTTTAGCGTGCGGCGGCTGCGCAAGTTGTCGCTACTCAAGCCGCCTGGATTGGCAGAATCGATTGACTTTGCACAGGCGCTGACGGAATTGGGAGCACAGGAGCTGAACGAAGAAGTGATTCGACATACCCTTGGGTGTTTGCTGAAGACGCAGGAAGACATGGACTTGCTAAAGGAGAGGGGATTCGATCTGCTATGGAACACATAACGGCTGGTGAGATAGGCCGCTTGACAGGCAGCATTGTGAGGCAGGTGGCAGATTTTGCGCCTTGGCTGCGAAAACGCGGATTTCGTGCAGGAGTTCCCGAAACATTGACAGCACTTGCTGCCTTGACTGAATTGAACCTTGCCTCCATTGATGAGGTTTGTAGCGCCTTTCGCTCCATCTATGCACGGACACCGGCGGAATGGGGCATCTTTCCGACTTTGTTTGAGCAATATTTTGGCATACGGGAAGCGCGTTTGGAGGAGAAACGCCGCTTGCAACCAGAGGATTTGATGGGCGGAACTGGTTCCGGTGAAAATGCGGAGCGCCCGCCGCTAGAAATTACACAGGGTATTCTCGCCGGCTATCATCCTAACGATGGAGAGCGTTTTGCTTTACGGGCGGACGGACAAGTTTTGAAAGATGTTGTTAAACTGACCCAGTTGGCAGTGCGTACGATGGATGCACCTCGCGGCCGCAAGTGGCAGTCACGAGGCAGAGAGAAAATTGACCTGCGTCAAACTATAAGAAGTGCGTTGCGCCAGTCAGGGGAACCGTTTGAACTCAAAATGCGCCAACGCAGTCCCGACAAGCCGCGAATTGTCCTAGTTATGGACATTTCTGGATCAATGAAACCGTATGCGCCTTTCATTACTTCACTTGCCTGGTCATTTACGCGGGTGCGTGCACGCACGCAAATCTTTCTCTTTTCCACACGCCTGTTGCGGGTGACGTCGCTTATTGCTCGAAAAGGGTTGTCTGGTATTCCTTATAGTGATTTACCGGGATTGCGGGGCGGAACCCGGATTGGCGATGCGTTGGCACAATTACTTCATCGTTACTCTAGTCTTTTGCAACGGCATACGTGTGTCATTATCATATCGGATGGATTTGATGCCGGCCATCCGGAGCAAATGCATGTTTCCATGCGCGACTTGGCTGATCGCGTTGGACGAATAGTGTGGATAAATCCGCTGCTTGGTGAACCTGGTTATGAACCAACTTCGGTGGGGATGTCGATAGCATTGCCTTATATTGATGCGTTCGTCGATGTCCATGATGTAACAACTTGGAAAAAGGCAGTACATAGCGGGGTGCTGCGAGCAGCACCCTAAGCCATCATTTGTAAACCTAGATTAAGGAGGTGAAGAAGTTGGAATCAATTCAATATATAGACAAAACTATCTTAATATTTACATTTTTCTTTCTTGTTGTATATTTATTAACGCTTGTTAGGGTCGGTCAGTTTAATAAAATGATAGTAAAAAAAATAATATGTTTTGTATTGGGGCTTGTTTTGATTAATCTTTGTTTTGGAAGTGCTTTAAACTTTTATAGCCATCTTTTATTTAGTGTACATATGTTTCAAATGAGTCTTCTTTTCTTTTTTATTCCTGTGCTTATCCTTTCTGGGCTGTCGGAAATTAAGGAGCATCCTCGATTTCGTTTATTGGTTAAGCTTCGTAGCAACAAGAATTTTCACCATGCTATATTAGGCCTCTTTGCTTTTATGTTCTCCTTTTACCATTTTCCGGTTGTATTTAACACTGTCATGAGTCATAAAACCTTGCATGATTTTTTTAAAGGTTTCTTAATGGTACTATCTTTTCTTGTGTGGTGGCCAGTGGCAACATCTTATGGTGAGAAATCAAATAAACTAAAACGCAATTATATTTATAAAATGCTTATATTGTTGATGCCGGCCTGTTTATTTCTAATTATTGCTAATACAGGATTATATAAAGTTTATAGTGACCCAATTTTTTTTAGAGAAACATTACATGTATGTTTTTCGCCGAATATTGATGTGAAACAATATTTTATAAAGTTTAATTTTTTATCAACCATCGAAGATCAGAGATTAGGTGGTACGATTATGATTATTTCGCATAAGTTAGCTTCTTACTGGTTGTTGAGAGAATGAAAGTTTAAGGAGTGAGTCAACCTTGGTGTAATAAATAAACCAATCGGTTCTTAACTTGGCACTGAGTGGAAATATGTTTCATAGTATTAAATAAGGACTCTCACTCGAAGCAAGGGCATTAATTGAAACACCATTGAGTAAACGTTTTCATATATTGCCCTGCCTCTATGGCTCTTCTTTCAGTCAATATAACATCGACTGTGAAGTGAGCTCACCTCCTGCAACACCAGAATCACATCATGAAAAAACAGCACAAGCTTTAAGCTGACCTCTAAAAATAAAAAAGGAGAGGATAAGTTGTGTCACGTATCGATGAAGCGCGTAATGTGTTTGCCCACATTGAACAAGCTTGGTCGAAAGGGGAAAGAGCTGCTCTATTGACGATTACCCAAGTACAAGGCTCCGCGTACCGCCTTCCTGGTTCCAAAATGATGATGACAGAAAAAGGTAATATGTTTGGCACACTCAGCGGGGGCTGTCTCGAATCGGACCTTTATGGATGGGCGGAAAAAGCAATAGAAGAAGGCGAACCCCGGCTCGTAAATTATGACCTCAGTGAAAACGAAATATGGTCTCTTGGGATTGGTTGCAAAGGAACGATGGAAGTCGCCATCTTTCCTATTCATTCCGAAGATCCTTTCTGGCGATCGGTGCGGGAAGCTATCGCCCAAGACCGTGCCATCTCACTAGCCATTGAATTGCCAACCGGTATCCGTGTTGTATTTGACGAGAAAAATCCTATTGCCGGCGATATTGACAAGCTGCCAGAAGCTGTTGCACGGCAGTTGATAAATCGTGTCGAAAGTCGTACGAGAGCGGAGATAGCTATAGTCGATAATCGACGTTTTTACATTGACACAATGCGACCAAACGAACATTTGATCATTTGCGGCGCAGGTCACGACGCCGTACCAGTGGCGGATCTCGCTGTTAAATGCGGATTCCGTGTAACTGTGCTCGATCCACGCAAAGAATTTAATGGAGCCAAACGCTTTCCAATGGCCAACCACCTAGTCGCTGAACCCGACCAAGTTGATCCAGCACAACTGGAGGGGAACTGGTGGCTGATCATGAACCACTTGCAAATGCGGGACGAAGCCGCGTTGCGTCTGGCACTTCAGGCAAAACCAAAATTTATAGGTATACTTGGTCCTTTGGCGCGTACTCGGGAGATGTTTCAGAATATCGGCGCTGACATGAACAGTGCACCGATTCATGCACCAGTTGGATTGGATGTGGGGGCAGAAACGATCGAAGAAGTGGCTGTTTCCATCGTGTCCGAATTACTCGCAGTGCGAGCCGCCCGTCCGGGACAGCCATTGCACGGTAGAGAAAAAATTCACGTTTGACGGCTGGGGCGCCTCTACTTGCAGCGCCCCACCAATAATGCCTTCTTCTAAGTTGTTACATCTTGAATATCGGCGAACATGTCAATATAAATAATGGCATCGACAAATCTTTCAAGATCTCAAGTGAAGGTGGCAGACAAATCGATCTAGAAGTATACATACGCTCCTAATGGCTGGCATCAATTCATTCGAATTAGGAATACCCAAGGCGGATCCGCATGGCCTTTCGGGAAGGAACGTTGGGTTTTGCTATGTTTATTGCACCCGTAGGGACGATTCATTTTTAATTGTTGTTTTATGAAAAGCTATTTTAATAGGTGGGAAAAGTGTATGAACGACATTGGTGCGATTATTTTAGCTGCCGGCATGTCCAAACGAATGGGACAACCAAAACAATTTCTTAACCTGCATGGAAAGCCGCTGTTTCGACATGCAGTTGAAACAGCTGTAAACTCAGAACTCCGACCAGTTATCGTGGTGGGCGGCGAACAGACTGAGTTACTTAAGGAACATATTCGTGATTTACCAGCTATTGTGATTCACAACCCAAATTTTGCTGAAGGGTTGTCTTCTTCATTAAAGGCCGGGGTAAAAGCTATTCAGGATAAAGTTTCAGCAGCATTCATTTTTTTAGCCGATCAACCGTTTATTCCTGTTACGGTCGTTAAGCAATTACAGAAATCATACGAGATTGCAAAGTCAAAAAATATCAAAATTATCCGCCCCCGCTATGCATCTGTCCCTAGTCATCCAGTCTTGTTTGATGCGGAAATTTTTCCGGAGTTGCTTTGCATTGAGGGAGATCGGGGCGCACAGCAAGTCATTCAACAACATTTAGCTGAACTGCAATATGTCGATTTTGATAATCCACTATGGGGGGTAGACATCGACACGCCAGAAGAGTGGCAAAGCTACAGTAGGAGAAATCAAATATGATGAGATGCGGTCAACCCTAACTAGTTTTCTAGATAGTTAAACTGGTAAGTGAGCACAATATTTCTGAATATTGTGATTAGAAGTCTTTTTCCGTAAACATTTTGTTCATATCCTTACCTTCATCCTGAATTGGTGCAGAAAACAGAGGGCAAAAGCCGTGACGGTGTAAGAGAAGAAGACGAATGAGAAGGAGGGGGAGTGACGATTGAGTTGGAAAGTCGGTGTATTAACGGTAAGCGATAGAGTTTTCCGCGGAGAGCGGGATGATAGGGGCGGATTGCTCTTGTGTGAACTTGTCCGCCGTATTAACGGGGAAGTAGCAGTATATGAGATTATTCCTGACGAACAACCGGTCATTGAGGCAACACTCGTTCGCTTCATTGATGAGGTACGGTGTGATCTCGTGCTGACGACTGGGGGAACGGGGTTTGCACCACGGGATGTGACACCGGAAGCGACGAAAGCGGTGATTGAAAAGGAAGCTCCGGGATTAACTGAAATGATGCGAATGAAAACACTTTCAAGAACGAAGTATGCCCCCCTTTCCCGCTCTGTAGCAGGTATTCGCAAAGAAACACTTATCATAAACTTTCCGGGAAATCCAAAAGGGGTACAAGAATGTTTCGATGTCGTGCAGCCTGTCCTTTCCCACGCACTTGCTCTTATAAAAGGGAAGGACGTTCATTAGGTAAAGAATAACTTACGAAAGTCCGTGACTTTAGTCATAGTTAATCATAAATTTTTTATATTATAATACTTGCAATCTATCAGAAACAGTGATGAAATATTAGGAAAAACAAAAAAAGTATAGAAGAAGCTCTATAGTACATAAAACCTGTCGACATTAGATGTGCAGAGGTTCAGAGAAAGGAAGATGAAAGATGAGATTTCAGCGGGAAATTGTTGATGTTTGGGATGCGCAAAAGCGTCTTGAACCGTGGATTCGTCCACTTGGTACAGAAAAAGTGAAGCTGACGGACAGCATTGGCCGATACCTCGGCGAAAATGTGGCAGCGACGCACGATTTTCCCCACTTTCGCCGGTCGATGATGGATGGGTTTGCCGTCCGTTCGGCTGATACAAAAGGGGCCTCTGAGGAATGTCCAGTTACACTGCAAGTCATTGAATCGATCCCATGCGGTGCTGTTCCGACAAAAAAACTGACAGCAAATACGGCTGTGCGCATTATGACTGGCGCGATGATGCCAGAAGGTGCCGACTCCGTCGTCATGATTGAATTGACAGAACAGATGCAAAAGGATGGCCAAACGTATGCGGTGGTCAAAAAGGAGACGAAACCGGATGAAAACGTCATTCCCATTGGGCTAGAAATGGCAAAAGGTACGTTGATCCTCGAAAAAGGACGCAAGATCAATCCAGGGGAAGCCGCCCTCCTTGCTGCCTTCGGTTATGATACAGTCACTGTTTCACGACGGCCGACAGTTGCTATTTTTGCCACAGGTTCGGAACTGCTTGACGTCAGCGAGCCGCTCGAGCCTGGTAAAATTCGCAACAGCAACAGCTACATGGTCGCCGCCCAGGTGTTAAATGCCGGTGGAATTCCTGTTCTCCTCGAGAAGGTGCCAGATGATGTTGGATTGGCTAAATCAATGATTCTCGATGCAATGGAAAAAGTCGATCTCGTCATTACAACCGGCGGGGCTTCCGTTGGGGATTACGACATTTTGGTCGACATTTTTGAACAGTGGGACGGTAAAATGTTGTTTAACAAAGTGGCCATGCGTCCTGGCAGCCCAACGACTGTCGGAGTTTGGCGGGATAAATTTTTGTTCGCACTTTCCGGAAACCCTGGAGCGTGTTTCGTCGGGTTTGAGCTGTTCGTTCGTCCAGTTATTTGGGGGATGCAAGGAAAACCTGATATTTATCTCCCTTCGTTTTCAGCGTTTCTCGCCGAGGACTACAAAAAAAAGGATTCATTTTATCGCATCGTACGCGGAAAAAGCGAAGTAAAAGATGGGAAGATTTACGTCCGATCGGCTGGAATCGACCAGTCGAACGTTTTGTCTTCTATCCGTGATACAGATTGCCTGATTGTCATTCCCCGAGACCGGAACGTGATGAATGCGGGCGAGATGGTAAAGGTGTTACGATTAAATGTGCCAGAATGAACTTTCCGATGATATAAGGTTGAGGATTGTGAAATATTATACTAGACGCGGCTGTCGTAATCGCAGCCGCTATACCGCCCCGTCCCAATGACACTTACATTTTCTCATACTCCGCGTGATGGAGCAGCCCAAATTCGGAGCGTATAACTTTTTTGAATTGAATATCGTTAGAAGACACTGACGAAGGAAGTTGGTGTCTTTCTTCTTTTTAGGGTATATTAGTTATAATGATAAATATTTTGGTTCATCGCTCGATTTTTTATATTTAATTACAAAATTAACATATACTCCCATAACGAAAAATTCGTCACCATCGAAAGGATGAAAACGAATTCTGTCGAAGTATCTCCTTGCAACTGGGGTCAACAAGGCTGATGCACCTTACAAAGTTAACGCTTGGATAAACTTCTCTCATCTTGATCATACTGCTCCTAAGCGCTCGATCGGAAAAGGAACAAACCCAGGATGAGACGACTCACCATTACGAATGACCGTGGATGGACATCACGAAAACTTTGCCAAGAAGAATGAAAAATCAAAAAGGCCTCGCTGGTCAACGTGTCATGGCGGTTCGTCTCGTGATGGAAGGATATTTGGGCAAAGATGTTGCTGCCATGCTCAACCTGTGCCGCCAAACCGTCGTTTTTTATGTTTCCTTATTCAATCTTCTGTTGGACCGAAAAAAGCCCACTGGGACGGGTTCCGTTCTTAATGAAAAAACAACAACAAGAACTAAAACAAACGATCTTAACCCGTATACCCGCCGAACTCGGTTGGGATCCCGCCTCTTCCTAGAATATCTGGATTTATCTATAAGAAATATGGTTAGGGAGGATTTTAATGCAAAATATAATTTATAGACCTAGTATTTTACTTCTAATTATATTCTTTATTTCCTTAATAGTTACTAAATTATTTCCATCATTAGCATCGACTATTTTCGATATATGGATTTTGGGTATCTGTTTGATTATTGCTATTTTTTTGCACGAATTAGGGCATGTGATTTTTGGGGTATTATGTAAGTTTAATTTCCATTTTCTTACTTTTGGTCCCTTTTTAATTGAAAAAGTGCAAGGAAAATTAAAAATACGTGAAAATAAACATTGGATTTATTTCGGTGGAGTTTCTTTTGTGACCCCTACTGTTGAAACTTTTTCTAATTCTAAAATAAAAGCAAAATGGGGATTGTTTTTGTTTGGAGGCCCTTTTTTTAGTTTTATAGCATTTCTTATATTTTTCATGATTGAGAAGATTTATAAAAACGATTTTATGCTATGGTGTTCTCTTTTAAACATTGTTATATTTATAGCTACCTCATTTCCAATTATAAAAGGGGAAGCAAACGATGGAGGAAATATATTTTTATTATTTAAAGACAAGGAACAAACGTTTTTACATATTTTAAAATTTCAAATACTTAGTGAGATGTTTAGTTCAAAAAGACCAATTGAATGGGATAAAGAGTTGATTGAAAAGTGTAAAGAAATAATTAAAGGGAAAAATTCAATTGAAAATCATATGATCTATACATTTCTTTTTTATTATTATTTTGACGCTGGGAATGTTGAACAGATTTTTTTAAGTATACAACCAATCATAAATGAACCGCTTACAAAGGAAAATAAATTTATCAAAGGGAATTTTAACAGTTTATACATACTCTATAAATTTTTATATGGAAACAGTGAGGAAAACTTAGAAGAAATAGATAAATTATTTAAAGGAGTATCAAAATTAGATTCATATGCCTATAACCGTTCCCTTGCCATAATTAAGTATTTAAAGGGAGATGTTAAAGGAGCAAAAAGTTTGATAAACAAATTAGAACATGAATTAAACTATACTAATGGTCAAGGGGTATATCATGTTGAAAAAGATATCTTACAAAAATTGAGGTTAAAAATGATGATATAAACTAGCACATTAGATGATGTATAAAAGTTTGTGTAAAGCATTTTGCTAGAACAAAAGAAAAAAGGTAGGGTATTCTCTGATTGGACCAAAAATCTTAGAGAAAGGAGTACCCTACCTATGTCTAAAAGAAGTATACCGAATGTCGACTGGGCAAATCAACTGGAAAGTGTCATTCGTTAGTTTGTGAAGGAAAAATTAGAGCTGATTATGCGGGAAGAAATCAAACATTTCCTCGAAATCGAACAGGCGGACACATCCAATATGAGAAACGGCTACTATCAACGAAATCTAGATACACAATATGGCCGGATTGAGGGTCTTTTGGTGCCAAGAGACCGAAACGGGGAATTTCAAACACAGTTGTTTGCCCCTTATCAACGCCACACCGGCTGGCTGGAGGAAGCCATCATTAGGATGTATCAAAGTGGCATGAGTACACGGGAAATTGGCAAGTTTATCGAACGAATTCTAGGAAATGCCTATTCTCCTGCAACGATCAGCCGTATTACCGATGTCGTGAAAGAGGGCATCGAGAAATGGCACACTCGTCCACTGCACAAGCGTTATTCTGTCTTATATTTGGATGGTTTATACGTAAAACTTCGTCGCGAAACCGTGGAGAAAGAAGCCATTTATGTGGCGTTAGGGGTGAATGAAGAAGGATATCGCGAAATTCTTGATTTCTTTGTGGGAGGACAGGAAAGCGCCTATGTATGGCAGGAGATTCTTCAACAACTATACAACAGGGGCGTAAAGGAAGTGCTTCTGGGCGTATTCGATGGACTACCGGGGTTGGAGGAAGCCTTTAAGGCGGTTTATCCGAAAGCCGATGTGCAGTGTTGTGTCGTGCACAAAGTCCGCAACACCCTCAGCCGTGTTCGGAAAAAAGATCAATTTGAAGTGGCAGAGAATCTCAAACTGATTTATCGCGCGCCGAATAAGGAGATGGCGTTACAAATGTTTCAACAGTTTGAGTCGAAATGGTCCAGCAAATATCCAAGAGAAGTTCAATCTTGGGCCAATGAGTTGGATGTCCTCCTTACATTTATGGATTATCCAAGCAGTATTCGAAGTGTGATTTACACGACCAATGCCATCGAACGAACGATCAAGGAAATTCGGAAACGCCTAAAACCGATGAACAGTTTGAGCAGTTTAGAAGCCGCGGAAAAAGTCGTGTATTTGACCATCCAAGATTTTAATGAGAAATGGGCAGGAAGAAAGTTACGAGGATTTGCCGAAGCACAGGAAGCCCTCGAGCGAATGTTTGAAGAACGCTACAATTAACCAAATATTGCAAATAAACAAATAAGCAAAGAAAGGGGGTTTTCTCTATCCACACAGGAGACTGAATATTCAGTCTCCTGTGTGGAGAAAATCAATCCCCTATCAATTCAAATCCATTTCAGAGAAACCCTACCCCATTACATTACACAAAATTCTTGACGGTACCATCTTTTTTGGTACCTTATTTTTAAGTATCGAATTAGGAACAATATGGTAAAATAAAAAAGAACATAAATTCCTAGCAAATATTTTTATACGTCTTATGGACAACCGTTCAAGCGAAGATGGAAGAAGTGTTCTAACATTTGATAAAAGGGAGTGTTACATAGTGAAGGAATATCTTGAACGCGAACGTTATAACGAAAAATACAATTGGTTAGTCATGTCGAAAAGTCCTTACTTGAAGCAACATGAAACAAATCCTGTGAATTGGTTGGAATGGTCGCCAGAAGCGTTTCAAAAAGCAAAAAGGGAAGGCAAGCCAGTATTTTTGTCCATTGGCTATAGCTAGCCCTCGAACAGGGGGCTAGCGGATAAAACACTAAAAAAGAGAGGTTTAACTTAGTACATGTCACTGGTGCCACGTAATGGCGCATGAGAGCTTTGAAGATGAAGAAGTTGCCGCGATCTTAAACGAAAAATACATATCCATTAAAGTGGATCGCGAGGAACGTCCGGATATTGATTCCATTTATATGCGCGTCTGCCAAATGCTAACGGGGCATGGCGGCTGGCCGCTTAGCGTGTTTTTGACGCCGGAGGGGAAGCCGTTTTACGCGGGAACATATTTTCCAAAACACAGCCGGTACGGCCGTCCTGGTTTTATTGACGTATTGACACAGCTATATGACAAATATAAGGAAAATCCAAGTGAAATTACGAGGGTTGCCGAACAAATAACAAAAGAGCTCGAACAGTCCGCGCACGCTTCGGGAACGGAGCGGCTGTCTCTCGAGTCGATCGAAAAGGCATATCGGCAGCTTTCGAATAGTTTTGATGCAGTATATGGAGGTTTTGGCGGTGCGCCAAAATTTCCAATTCCGCACATGCTCATGTTTTTAATGCGTTATTACCAATGGAAGCGGGATGAGCGTGCGCTGATGATGGTGGAAAAAACGTTAAACGGCATGGCCAACGGCGGCATTTATGACCATATCGGCTACGGGTTTGCCCGCTATTCGACCGATGCGATGTGGCTTGTGCCGCACTTTGAGAAAATGTTGTATGATAACGCGCTTTTAGTCATCACATATACGGAAGCGTATCAATTAACGAAAAATGAACGATATAAGGAAATTGCGGAACAAATCATTGAATTTGTCAAGCGGGAAATGACTTCTGATGACGGCGCTTTCTATTCAGCGATTGACGCCGATTCAGAAGGGGTGGAAGGAAAATATTACGTATGGACACCCGATGAAGTGATGAACGTGCTCGGCACCGAACTTGGCGAATTGTATTGTGATGTGTATGATATTACTGAAGAAGGAAATTTTGAAGGAAAAAACGTGCCAAACCTCATTCATACGAGAATGGACCGCATCGCAAGACGATATCGTCTGACGGAAGAAGAGCTCTGCGAAAAACTCAAAGAAGCGAGACAGAAGCTGTTTGCCGAGCGTTCGCTGCGTGTTTATCCGCATGTGGATGATAAAATATTAACAGCTTGGAATGCGTTAATGATTGCCGCACTGGCGAAAGCGGCAAAAGTATATGAACGCCGCGACTATTTACAGATGGCAAAGCAGGCGCTTTCATTTATCGAAACCAACCTTTTTCAAAATGGGCGGTTGATGGTTCGCTATCGCGGTGGGGAAGCGAAGCATCTTGGCATTATCGACGACTATGCCTATCTTGTTTGGGCGTATATCGAAATGTATGAGGCGACGCTGGAGTTGTCATATTTACAAAAAGCGAAAGCATGTACGGAGCAAATGATCGACTTGTTTTGGGATAAAGAGTACGGCGCGTTTTTTATGACCGGAAGCGACGCGGAGGCGCTCATCGTTCGGGAAAAAGAAATTTACGATGGTGCGTTGCCATCGGGAAATAGTGTTGCCGCGGTGCAACTGATTCGTCTAGCCAAGCTGACAGGTGATTTTGCGCTATTGGAAAAAGCAGAAACGATGTATAAAGTCTTCCAGCGTCAAGTCGAAACGTACGAAAGCGGTCATACGTTTTTCTTGCAAGGATTGTCGCTTCTTGAGGCTCAAACCGTCGAAGTCGTTTTGTTTGGAAAACAAGGCGACGAAAAACGAGAGTATTTGATTCAGCAATGGCAGCACACATTTGCGCCGGACGTTTTTCTGTTGGCGGCGGAACACCCGGCCGATGTGGCAGACATCGCTCCGTTTGCGGCAGAGTATGAACCGCTTGGGGAGGAAACGACCGTGTACGTGTGTGAAAATTTTGCCTGCCAACAACCGACGACGGATGTGGAATCCGTTGCCGAGCAGTTGTTTGAATGATCTTTTTGTAACCGCTAGCAGGATTCTGTTTATTCATGAAGAAATAGTACGACAAAGATTAAACAAAGGAGAGAGTGCTTATGCCAATTACAAATCCAAGTCGAGAAGAAATCCGAGAAATTTTGCAAAAAGCAAAACGCATCGCCGTTGTTGGATTATCAAACAATCCGGAACGGGAGTCATATATGGTGGCGAAAGCGATGAAAGATGCCGGCTATGAAATTATTCCCGTCAACCCTATGATCGAGGAATGGGAAGGCATTAAAGCAGTAAAGAAATTAACCGATATTGACGGGCATGTCGATATTGTCAATGTATTTCGCCGTTCCGAGCATTTACCGGAAATCGCCCGCGAATTTGTGCAAATTGACGCTGATGTATTTTGGGCGCAGCTTGGCGTCGTCAATGAAGAAGCTTATGAATTTTTAAAAGAAAAAGGATATACGGTCGTGATGGATCGCTGCATTAAAGTAGAACACGCGCTAACGAAACAACATTAAACGGAATCGACCATCTTTTTAGATGGTCATTTCCATTTTTAGAGGGAATTTTGTCGGAAACGGTAAAATAAGCGTAGACGCTGACGAATTTTATGTTACAATAAAACAGAAACAAATGTTCTTGTTTTTGTTGAAAGGGGAATGCATGTGACAAAACAATCCGTATATGAATATAACGATGATGCGATTCAAGTATTAGAAGGACTCGAAGCGGTGCGGAGGCGGCCGGGAATGTATATCGGCAGCACCGACAGCCGCGGTCTGCATCATCTTGTCTATGAAATTGTCGACAATTCCGTTGATGAAGCGTTAGCGGGGTACGGAAATTATATTCTCGTAAAAATACATAAAGATAACAGCATTACCGTACTTGACGAAGGGCGCGGCATGCCGACGGGAATGCATAAGCTTGGCAAGCCGACGCCGGAAGTGATTTTAACGGTTTTACATGCCGGCGGCAAATTCGGGCAAGGCGGGTATAAGACGAGCGGCGGCTTGCACGGAGTCGGTGCATCGGTCGTCAACGCTTTGTCGGAATGGCTTGTGGTGACGATCCATCGTGACGGTTTTATCTATCAACAACGTTTCGAACACGGAGGAAAACCGGTTACAACACTAGAAAAAATCGGGACAACCAACAAAACAGGTACAATCATTCAATTTAAGCCAGATCCGACCATTTTCAGCACGACAACGTTTAACTACGAAACGTTAAGCGAACGTTTGCGCGAATCTGCGTTTTTGTTAAAAGGGCTAAAGATCGAGCTCATCGATGAGCGGACCGGCATGCGCGATGTGTTTTATTATGAAAACGGGATTGAGGCGTTTGTTGAATATTTAAATGAAGACAAAGATGTTCTCCATCCTGTCGTTTATTTTGAAGGGGAGCAAAACGGCATTGAAGTCGAATTTGCTTTCCAATTTAACGACGGCTATTCGGAAAACGTGCTTTCGTTCGTGAACAACGTGCGCACCAAAGACGGCGGCACGCATGAAGCGGGCGCAAAAACGGCGATGACGCGCGTGTTTAATGAATATGCGCGTAAGATGGGGCTGTTAAAAGAAAAAGATAAAAACTTGGAAGGATCGGATATTCGCGAAGGGTTGTCCGCCATCATATCGGTAAGAATTCCGGAACACCTGTTGCAGTTTGAAGGGCAGACGAAAGGAAAACTAGGAACAAGCGAAGCCCGTTCAGCCGTTGATGCGGTCGTATCGGAACATTTAACATACTTTTTGCAAGAAAACCCTGATATTAGCACGATGCTGATCAAAAAAGCCATTCGGGCATATCAAGCGCGGGAAGCGGCTCGAAAAGCGCGCGAGGAAGCGAGAAGCGGGAAGAAGCGAAAAGGAAAGGAAACGGTATTAAGCGGAAAATTGACGCCGGCGCAATCGCGCAATCCGAAGAAAAACGAATTATATTTAGTCGAAGGGGATTCGGCAGGCGGTTCGGCGAAACAAGGGCGCGACCGCCGTTTTCAGGCGGTATTGCCGCTGCGCGGAAAAGTGATTAACACAGAAAAAGCGAAGCTTGCCGACATTTTGAAAAACGAAGAAATCAATACGATTATCCACGCGATCGGCGGGGGAGTCGGACCGGATTTTTCGCTTGATGACATTAACTATGACAAAGTGATTATTATGACGGACGCGGACACGGACGGCGCGCACATTCAAGTGTTGCTTTTAACGTTTTTTTATCGGTACATGCGGCCGCTCATCGAAGCGGGAAAAGTATATATTGCCCTGCCGCCGCTATATAAAATTAGCAAAGGTACAGGAAAAAAAGAAATCATCGAATACGCGTGGACGGATGAACAATTAAAAGAAATCGTGAAAAAGTTCGGCAAAGGTTATACCATACAGCGCTATAAAGGGCTTGGCGAAATGAACGCCGATCAATTATGGGAAACGACCATGAATCCAGAAACACGCACGCTTATTCGCGTGCGGATTGAAGATGCGGCCCGGGCGGAGCGCCGCGTAACAACATTGATGGGCGATAAAGTCGAACCGCGCAGAAAATGGATTGAAGCAAACGTCGCATTCGGATTAGAAGACGACCCAAATATTTTAGACAATGAGCATGTATTTGTTGCAGGAGGGGATTATTGATGGCAGAAAGGTTGCTAGATTTGGCGCTTGAGGATGTGCTTGGCGACCGCTTTGGCCGCTATAGTAAATATATTATTCAAGAGCGCGCGCTTCCCGATGTTCGGGATGGGTTAAAGCCGGTGCAGCGCCGCATTTTATATGCGATGTACATCGATGGAAATACGGCGGACAAACCGTTTCGCAAAGCGGCAAAAACGGTCGGGAACGTCATCGGAAATTTTCATCCGCACGGAGATTCGTCCGTCTATGATGCGATGGTGCGGATGAGCCAAGATTGGAAGCTGCGCAATGTATTAATTGAAATGCATGGAAATAACGGAAGCATTGACGGCGATCCGCCGGCAGCGATGCGGTATACCGAAGCGCGCTTGTCGGCGATTGCCTCGGAATTGCTGCGTGATATTGAAAAACAGACCGTCGATTTTGTCCCGAACTTTGATGATACGACGAAAGAACCGGTCGTGCTGCCGGCGATGTTTCCGAATTTATTAGTCAACGGCTCTACCGGCATTTCGGCGGGATATGCAACCGAAATTCCGCCGCACCATTTAGGTGAAGTGATTGATGCGGTGATTATGCGCATCGACAAGCCGAACTGCACCGTTGATGAGCTGATGACGGTGCTGCACGGCCCTGATTTCCCAACCGGCGGCATTATTCAAGGGAAAGACGGCATTAAAAAAGCGTATGAAACGGGAAAAGGAAAAATTATTATTCGCGGAAAAGCGGTGATTGAACAAGCAAAAGGCGGGAAAAAGCAAATTATCATCACGGAGCTTCCGTATGAAGTAAATAAAGCGAATCTCGTTAAAAAAATAGATGAGCTTCGTTTCGATAAAAAGCTAGACGGCATTTCCGATGTTCGCGATGAAACGGACCGCACCGGACTACGCATTGTGATTGAACTAAAAAAAGATGCCGATGCGGAGGGAATTTTAAATTATTTATATAAAAATACCGATTTGCAAGTACCGTACAATTTTAATATGGTCGCCATTCATAAACGTCATCCGAAACTGCTAAGCCTTCCAGAACTGTTGGACGCATACATTGAGCATCGAAAAGAGGTCGTGACGAACCGCTCGCAATATGAGTTGAAAAAAGCGCATGAGCGCCAGCATATTGTCGAAGGCTTAATGAAAGCTTTATCGATTTTAGATGAAGTGATCGCGACCATTCGTGCTTCCCGTGATAAGCGCGACGCCAAAGACAACTTAATGGCGAAATATGAGTTCACCGAAGCACAAGCGGAAGCGATTGTATCGCTGCAACTATATCGATTAACGAACACAGATATTACCGCATTAAAACAAGAAGCGGAACAGTTGGAAAAAACGATTCAAGAACTGACCGCTATTTTAAATGATGAAAAGAAATTGCTTGCGGTGATTAAAAAAGAATTAAAAGCGATGAAGAAGCAATATGCCGATGAACGAAGAACGGTAATTGAAGATGAAATTGAAGAAATTAAAATTAATTTGGAAGTGATGATTCCAGCAGAAGACGTGATTGTCACGGTGACGAAAGAAGGATATGTGAAACGAACGAGCTACCGTTCATACAGTGCTTCGAACGGTCAGGACTTCGGCATGAAAGAATCTGACCGGCTGCTTTCGCAAATGGAAATGAACACGACCGATGTGTTATTGTTGTTTACTCGCCAAGGAAATTACTTGTACTGTCCTGTTTATGAACTGCCAGATATTCGTTGGAAAGATGTCGGTCAGCATATTTCCAATTTGATCCCGCTCGATCGGAATGATGAAATTATTGCCGCTGTTCCTGTCAAACAGTTTGATGACTCATTAAGCCTTATTTTTGTCACCAAACGAGGCATGGTGAAACGAACGGAGCTGGCGCAATATAAAGTCCAGCGGTATACGCGCCCGCTTGTCGCGATGAATGTAAAAGAAGATGATGAAGTCATACACGTCTATGTGACGGATGGACAACAAAGCCTATTGCTTGTAACGAATCAAGGATACGGATTATGGTTTGATGAAGCGGAAATAAGCACGGTTGGCGTGCGCGCTGCTGGTGTGAAAGGAATTAATTTAAAAGAAGGAGATTATGTTGTTTCCGCTCATCCAATCGGGAAAGAAGAACACATGTATTTAGTGATCGCGACACAACGGGGAGCCATGAAAAAAATGCCGTTAAGTGAATTTGAAAAAACATCGCGCGCTAAACGTGGAGTTGTCATGCTTCGTGAGTTAAAAACAAATCCGCACCGCATCGTCGCTTCTATTTTAACGGAAGGGGACGATGATGTATTGTTTATTCGCACCGAAACGGGCGTAACCGAGACGATTTCCACCGCTTCGCTGCGCACTGCAGATCGTTACAGCAATGGTTCCTTTATCATCGATAGTGATGAAGCGGGGGCCATCATGGATATATGGAAACAACCATCTAACATGTTAGGAAAAGAGGAGATGGAATAAGTCAAAAAACAACTCGGCAAATATGCCGAGTTTTGTTTTACCAAAATTTCCACCACTTATTCGAACGCTTCGTGTCAGTGTTAGCCGCTGCTTGGCGGAAGGAAACAACGAGCTCGCGAAACGCTTTTTCGCGCTCCATGATTTGTTCTTCATAGAGCTTTCGTTCTTGTTCCCGCTTCGCTTTTTCTTCCTGTAAAAATGTAACGACGTTTTCGAGATGTTCATGAATTTCTTCCGTTTCTTGCTGCAATGTTTTTGTATATTGCGTTAGTGAGTCATGGATTTCTTGTTTGGTAGATACGGAGTTTTCACGAATTTCGTCCACGTATAACTTCATTTCTTTCATTGCTTGCTCTAACACTTCCGTCGTTTCTTTTTTGAGCTCGCCAACGATTTCCTCTTTCATTGTCCTCGCCACTTGTTCGGCTATGTAATAAGTATCATGGCGTAAAGGGCGCGGAATATCAATCACCTCTCCTTCCATTACCGTTGTTTCCAATCCAACGTTTTGTTTCTGTTGTTCTGCCTGTAAATATTGAATGATCTCTTGTTTCGTTTTTTCCTCAGCAAACCATTGTTTAATTTTTGCAAATTGCTCCAGTAATGCATCGTTATAAATGCGTGCCCCCTGTTTTGTCCGCGGAATTGTAATGTATTGTGCAAACTCTTTTTCCCATTCTTTTAAGATTCGCGGAGCGACTTTCACTTTTTTTGCCGCTTCCTTTAGTGTGTATGATTTCATCTTGTTTTGTTCATCCTTTCTCTATCAAAATCGCTATATATTTATTTCCAAATCAATCATTTATTTTCCTGCTAATTTACAAAATATAACAAAAGAAGTGATAGTTAGAGAAAAAGTAACAAAAAATGTCGAAAATAAATGTTGACGAACTTGTATATACAGGTTAGAATAAAATTGACTTGTATATACAAGTTTTTTTGAAAGCGATTCCTGAAAACGGTTAAATGAATTTCGTTTTTTAGAAAAAAGATCGGGGAGGTTTCCTTATGGGGGCATATGAACAATCGGTTGCTAAAATTGTCGAAGCAATTGGTGGAAAAGAAAATATTGTTGCCGCCACCCATTGTGTCACGCGTTTGCGTTTTGCGTTGAAAGATGAGGGGAAAGTCGATAAAGAGGCATTAGAAAGCATTGATATTGTAAAAGGTTCATTTTCTGCGAACGGTCAATTTCAAGTGGTTATCGGACAAGGGCTTGTCGATAAAGTATATAACGAAATGGTGGAAATGACCGGCATTGGAAGAGCGACAAAACAAGAGATTAAAGATGCGGCAGAAGCGAAGTTAAATCCGCTGCAACGCGCCATTAAAACATTAGCAGATATTTTTATCCCGATTTTGCCGGCGATTGTGACAGCTGGTTTGTTGATGGGGATTAACAACATCTTAACAGGTCCGGGTATTTTTTATGAAGGCAAATCGTTTGTCGAAGTGCACAAAGAATGGGCAGATCTTGCTAGCATGATTAACCTTATTGCAAATACGGCGTTCGTCTTCTTGCCTGGCTTAATCGGATGGTCGGCAGTGACAAAGTTTGGCGGAAGCCCGCTTTTGGGAATTGTCCTCGGTTTGATGCTTGTCCATCCTGATTTGTTAAATGCATGGGGATGGGGAGCAGCGAAAGAAAAAGGGGAAATTCCTATTTGGAATTTATTCGGATTTGAAGTGCAAAAAGTCGGATATCAAGGCCAAGTGCTGCCGGTGCTTGTAGCGTCTTATGTACTTGCGAAAATCGAGCAATTTTTACGTAAACGTATACCGGATGCATTTCAATTGTTGCTTGTTGCACCGCTTGCGTTATTAATTACGGGCTTTTTAGCATTTATTGCAATTGGACCGATTACGTTTGCGATCGGAAATGCGATTACAAATGTATTTGTCAGCATTTTTGATAACGTTCCAGCGATTGGTGGCTTTTTGTATGGGGCATTATACGCACCGCTCGTTGTTACGGGAATGCATCATACGTTTTTACCGGTCGATTTGCAGTTGATTGCAAGCACAGGTGGTACGTTCTTATGGCCGATCCTTGTCATGTCAAACGTTGCCCAAGGTTCTGCGGCATTAGCAATGATGTTTGCTGCAAAGGATGAAAAGTTAAAAGGTCTTTCTTTCACCTCCGCAGTATCTGCTTATCTTGGCATTACCGAACCGGCGATGTTTGGGGTAAACTTGCGTTTCCGTTATCCGTTCATTTCGGCGATGACGGGTGCGGCGATTGCCGGAATGTTTATTACACTAAATAAAGTCATCGCTCCATCGATTGGCGTTGGCGGTTTGCCAGGGTTTTTATCGATCGTACCGCAAAAGTGGGCACCATTCTTTATCGGAATGGCAATCGCCATTATCGTACCGTTTGCCTTAACGTTTGTACTCAGCAAGTTCCGTAAAGAAAATCGATAACGGATATGTAATTATAAAACTATGTTCTAAATAATCAATTTAACATGCCATTGGTGAACGTTCGCCAATGGTATCGTTTTTATCTTTTATCTATAATAGAACGAGGTGATAGCGACAATGAAACAACAGCCATGGTGGAAAAAAGCAGTCGTATATCAAATTTATCCAAAAAGCTTTAAGGATACAAACGGTGATGGAATCGGTGATTTGCAAGGAATTATCGAAAAGCTCGATTATTTGAAACTGCTTGGTGTGGATGTGATTTGGCTGACGCCGATTTACAAGTCACCGCAGCGTGACAATGGCTATGATATTAGTGACTATTTTCAAATTCATGATGAATATGGCACGATGGAAGATTTTGATCGATTGTTAGAAGAAGTGCATCGGCGCGGCATGAAGTTGATCATGGATATGGTTGTCAATCATACGTCTACGGAGCATGAATGGTTTAAGCAGGCACGTACATCGAAAGATAATCCGTATCGTGATTTTTACATTTGGCGAGATCCAAAGCCGGACGGAAGTGCTCCAACGAACTGGCAGTCGAAGTTTGGCGGTTCGGCATGGGAGTACGATGAGAAAACAGGGCAATATTATTTGCATTTATTTGACGTGACACAAGCGGATTTAAACTGGGAAAACGAAGAGATGCGCCGCCGTATTTATGACATGATGCATTTTTGGTTCCAAAAAGGAGTGGACGGGTTCCGTTTAGATGTCATTAACTTGCTATCGAAAGATCAACGATTTCTTGACGATGACGGTTCGGTGCCGCCGGGCGACGGCCGCAAGTTTTACACCGACGGACCGCGCATTCATGAATTTTTGCAAGAGATGAACCGGGAAGTATTTTCGAAATACGATATTATGACGGTCGGGGAAATGTCATCCACAACAATTGACCATTGCATCAAATATACAAATCCTAATCGCCGTGAGTTAAATATGACGTTTAATTTCCATCATTTAAAGGTCGACTATCCGAACGGGGAAAAATGGGCGGTCGCCGATTTTGATTTTCTTGCACTAAAGCGAATTTTATCGGAATGGCAAGTCAAGATGCATAAAGGCGGCGGCTGGAATGCGCTCTTTTGGTGCAACCATGACCAGCCGCGGATTGTATCGCGGTACGGCGATGATGGAAAATATCATAAAGAGTCAGCGAAAATGCTGGCAACGGTCATTCATATGATGCAAGGGACGCCATATATTTACCAAGGAGAAGAAATTGGCATGACCGACCCGAAATTCGAGCGGATTGATGATTACCGCGATGTTGAGTCGCTCAATATGTACCGCATTTTGCAAGAACGAGGAAAAAGTGAACAAGAAGTGCTTGAAATTTTAAAACGGAAATCGCGCGACAATTCGCGGACGCCGATGCAATGGGACGACAGCGAACATGCCGGATTTACGACAGGCACGCCTTGGATTCGCGTTGCCCCGAACTATAAACAGATTAACGTGAAAAAAGCGCTGGAAGATCCGACATCGATTTTCTATCATTATCAACGGCTCATTCAACTTCGTAAACAATACGACATAGTTACGACTGGAGATTATCAGCTGTTGCTTGAAGATCATCCGGATATTTTCGCTTATTTGCGAAACGGAGAGAATGAAAAACTGCTTGTTGTGAATAATTTTTACGGAAGAGAAACGACGTTCATATTGCCTGATGACGTCGATGTAAGCGGCTATTCGAGCGAAATATTGCTTTCTAACTATGATGATTCATCAAGCGATTTTCGGACAATATCGCTTCGCCCGTACGAATCGATTGTTTATTACTTGACCAAATCGTGATACAATACATGTCGGTGAGCGAAATGTATGAAAATAAATATTTATCCATTTATCACGATCTTGTGGAAAAAATTCGTCAAGGACATTGGAAACCGTACGATAAACTGCCGTCAGAAAACGAACTTGCCGAACGATATAACACATCGAGAGAGACGATTCGCAAAGCACTCAATTTACTATCCGAACATGGTTATATCCAAAAAATGAAAGGAAAAGGCTCGATCGTTTTGGATGTTGGCAAATACGATTTTCCGGTATCTGGGCTAGTGAGTTTTAAAGAATTGGCCCAAAACATGAAACAGCCTGTAAAAACGATCGTAAACGAGTTGGAAGTAATTAAACCAGATCCATATTTAAAGCGGCATTTGCACGCGACAAGCAAAGACGAAATATGGAAAGTCATTCGTTCCCGTGAAATTGAGGGAGAACGAATCATTTTAGACAAAGATTTTTTTCATAAAAAATATGTTCCGACGTTGACGCGGGAAATATGTGAAGATTCGATTTATGAATATTTGGAGAAACAGTTAAAACTGAAAATCAGTTTTGCGAAAAAAGAAATGTTTGTCGATAAAGTCAATGACGAGGATCGAAAATATTTAGATTTAAACGGCTATGACCATGTTGTGGTTGTAAAAAATTTCGTCTATTTAGATGACGCTACGTTATTTCAATATACAGAGTCGCGCCACCGTCTCGATAAATTCCGTTTCGTCGATTTTGCAAGGCGGAAGTAAACGAACACTTGCCATCTCGCAAGTGTTCGTTTCTTTCTTATATTTATATCTAATAAAACTATGTTCTAAATAATCAACATTAAATGATAATAATTTTTCATCATTATGGCTATCCTTGTAACGACGAAGGTGGTGAATTGGATGGAAGGAACGTGGTTGTCTTTATTGCCGTTTCTAGTTATCATTCCGCTTGCAATTTGGCTCAAAGAGATTCTTCCTGGGCTTGTCATTGGATTAATCATTGGTGCGTTTTGTTTGGAAAGAAGTGTGCTTCCCACAATCGAGCGAGCGGTAGCCACGCTTTTAAAAGCGATCAGTGATTTAGAGCACATGAAAGTAGTTGCGTTTTTATATTTATTTGGTTCATTAATTGGCATGATTCAAATTACAGGCGGAATTAAAGGATTTGTGCAATGGATTAGCGAAAAGCTTCATTCGAAGCGAAGGCTACTGTTATTTATATGGCTTACCGTACCGTTTACTTTTTTTACGCCGATGTTTCGTATTATGTTGCTCAGTCCTGTGATGAAATCCATCCTTGGGAAATTTCGTATTGACCGACGGAGAATGGCGTATATGATTGATGTGTCAACAGAACCAATTATCGTTCTTCTTCCCGCCGCGACGGCGTTTGTAGGGTTTATGATGTCGGTAGTAGCGGGGGCGCTCGAGCAAAATGGAATCCATAAATCAGCTTATCATCTTTTTTTAGCAAGCTTACCGTACAACTTTTTCGCCATTATCGCGCTTTTTGTTGGATTGATGACCACATTTATGAATGTGAGGATTGGAAGAAATGAGAAAAAGAGAGAAAAAGAAAAAACAAATCAGTTTCACCAATTGGGGCTGCGGAAAGAGTTGGCGTTAGTAACAGGGGAACCGCTTCATTTGTTTTTTCCGCTTTTTCTTGTGCTTGTGCTGACGTTTTTTTTCTTTTGGTACAGTGGGACAAAAAATGGGGCTGTTACCTTTTTCGATGCATTTTCACGAGCCGATGCGACGCTGGCGATGTTAATGGCATTGTTTGTGACGATCATTGCAACGGCCGTATTTTATCTTATCAGGCGCCAGCCGTTATATGAACTGATTTATCATTTTTTTGACGGCGGCAATCAATTAATGGCACCGATTGGAATGCTTCTTCTCGTTTGGGCAGTGTCGCTGACCGCAGATGAATTAGGGTTTGCCACTTACATTTCATCGACATTTGGGACATGGCTTCCGAAAGAAGTCGTTCCCGCTGCTGTATTTGTCATCGGTTCGTTTGTTTCTTATTTTATCGGCACATCATGGGGAACGTGGGGGATTTTTATGCCGCTTGGCGTAACGTTAGCGGCAGCGACAGGAGCGCCGCTAGCGATGACGATCGGAGCGGTATTTGCAAGCGGAACGTTTGGTGCTTTCGCATCTCCGTTAGGCGATACAACTATTACAACCGCGTCAATTATGGATTTAGATTTAATGAGTTATGCGAAATATAAATTACGTATTTCACTATTGTGTGGAATATTATCGGTGATTGCCTATCTAATTGCACCGATCTTTTTCTCGTAACGACATCGATCGACGTTTCCATCGATGTCGTTGCGTTTTTTATTAAAAGCATTTCAGCATATTCGACTATCGCTGCCTATTATTAATAAATAAAACTATGTGCTAAATAATCAATCAAAACAAAAAAATAGTTGAATCAACCAAAAAATATAGCTATGATAAAAACAACATACTGACTAGTCAATAGAAATTAGGGGGGAGTTTTATGGCAACTCATACAACGACCGTAAACATTCGTTTTTGTGAAACGGATGCGCTTGGGCACGTCAGCAATACAAGCTATTTTATTTATCTCGAAGAAGCACGCATTCGCATGTTTGAAGAGTTAGGGTATGGAAGTGATATAAAAGAATGGCGGTTTATTCTTGCCTCGACAAAATGTGATTTCATCAATCAAGCGTTTTTCGGCCAACGATTAAAAATCGAAACAAACGTTTCAAAGATCGGAAATAAAAGTTTCCAACTTGTTCATCGTATTTTAGACGAAAAAACAGGAACGTTAATTGCGCTAGGTGAATCAACGGTTGTTTACTTTAACTTTGAAACGCAAAAAAGTGAGCCGATCCCAGATGATTTAAGAAAGCAGCTGGAACAATACACAATTCCCGAATCGAAACAAGCAGCGAAAAAGGAATAACCAATGAGGCTGTCTAGCAAGACTAGGCAGCTTTTTTTATTGACCAATTTTTCGCGGCTACATACTGTATGAATATACTAAAGGAAAGGAGGATGTTCGTGGAGATAAAAGCAACCATCGGTGAGACGACATTTACATGCCGCGGAGAGTTGGAAACGTATTTTCAACCGTTTCGTGAAGCAACCATTGGGACGAATGTGACATTTTCCACTCCATTTGGACAACAGAAAATGATTTATGCCGATTGGACAGCAAGCGGCCGTTTGTATGCGCCGATTGAACGAAAAATAACAGAAGAACTTGGCCCATTTGTTGCCAATACGCATACCGAATCAAACGTGACGAGCACAAAAATGACGTTGGCATACCAATATGCAAAAGAATTGATTAAACGCCATGTCCATGCGGATGAACATGATGTCATTATTATGGAAGGAGCGGGGATGACTAGCGCGGTAAATAAACTACAGCGGCTGCTTGGCTTAAGGGTGCCGGAACAGTGGAAGTCCCATCTTAAGCTTCCCGATGAGAAGCGTCCGGTTATTTTCGTCACACATATGGAACATCATTCTAATTTATTATCATGGGCAGAAACCATTGGAGAAGTGGTTATGATTCGCCCGACTGCAAATGGGGATGTGGATTTGGAGCATTTCCAGCAATTATTGCAAGCATACGCGCATCGCCAGCTGAAAATCGGCGCTTTTACCGCATGTTCCAATGTAACAGGTATTCAAACGCCGTATCATCGGTTAGCAAAAATGATACACGAACATGAAGGAATTTGCTTTGTTGATTTTGCTGCCTCCGCTCCATACGTCACCATCAACATGCATCCTGATGACCCGCTAGAAAAATTAGACGGTATTTATTTTTCACCGCATAAGTTTTTAGGAGGACCTGGAAGCGCTGGCGTACTTATTTTTGATGCGCGGTTGTATCAAAACCGCATCCCTGATCATCCTGGAGGAGGGACAGTCATATGGACCGATCCGTGGGGGAACTATAAATATATTAAAGACATTGAAACTCGGGAAGACGGGGGAACACCGCCGATTTTACAAACGATAAAAGCAGCGCTGGCCATTAAATTAAAAGAAAAAATGGGTGTTGAACGCATCTTGAAGCGGGAAAAAGAATTAACAACACTTCTTTTGTCCCATTTAAAGCAAATACCGCGCGTTCATATTTTAGAAGGGCACCGGGAAGACCGGCTTGGCATCGTATCATTTATTATTGAAGGAATGCATTATAATTTAGTCGTAAAGCTTTTGAACGACCGCTTTGGCATCCAAATGCGCGGCGGCTGTTCATGCGCTGGTCCATACGGCCATTATTTGCTTGGAATTGACAAAGAGCAGTCGAAAAACATTTTGATGCAAGTCGAACAGGGAAACTTACTAATCAAGCCAGGATGGGTTCGTATTTCAGTTCATCCAATCATGACAAATGAAGATATATACCATATCATCCGGGCGATCCGCCATATTGTGCGTCACGAAGACAAGTGGAAGCAAGAGTATATATATGACCATGCGAAAAATGAATTTTACCACCGTCATGATGACCGTGATGTTCGTCACTTATTCATTCTTTAATTGCATATTGTTTCCATCCCCGCTTCATACATTGTACAATAAAACCATAATGGAAAAGAAGGGGAGACTTATGAACGAACTATATCATTTATTTCTTCGCACAGAGCGGGAGCGAAACTTGTACGAACGGGCACGGAATCTTGCTGAGCGATTCCAAAAGCGCGCTAGATGGCATGATGAACATGCCGAATTTCCGTTTGAAAATTTCGATGACTTAAAAGAGGCGCGCTTTCTTTCTCTTACTGTTCCTAAATCATATGGCGGGGAAGAAATTTCCCTTTACGAATTTTTGCTCATTCAGGAAACGATCGCCCAAGGGGACGGCGCGACGGCGCTATCGCTCGGCTGGCATTTAGGCATTATCATGAACCTTGCAGAGACGAAAAAATGGCCGCTATCTGTTTTTGAACGAATTTGCCGAGAAGTCGTGGAAAAGCAAATTTTACTAAATAGCGCTCATTCTGAAGAAGCGACCGGAAGTCCAGCGCGCGGCGGAAAACCGGAAACAACCGCGGAACACCGCAGCGGCCGCTGGGTGATTTCCGGCCGAAAAACGTTCACTTCGCTAGCTCCGGCGCTTGATTACTTTATCGTATCCGCAACTATTCAAGAAACAGGAGAAGTCGGAAACTTTCTGATTCCGAAAACAGCGGCGGGGTTAAAAATTGAAAAAACGTGGGATACGCTCGGCATGAGAGCGACACGAAGCGATGATGTTATTTTAGAAAATGTGGAAGTGGAAGAAGAAGCACTTGTCGAAATGCTTAGTTTGCCAAAAGCAAAAAGTCATGCTCAAGGGTGGCTTTTACACATTCCTGCGTGTTATTTAGGAATCGCTATCGCCGCGCGCAATGAGGCGATCGCATTCGCAAAAACGTATCAGCCAAATAGTCTTTCTCACCCGATTGCGGAAGTACCGGAAGTGCAGAGAAAAATCGCGCAAATGGATATCCATTTGATGGCAGCACGGCATTTTATGTATTCCATTGCCGATCAATGGGACCGTTATCCAGAGAAGCGGGCACAAATGAAAGAAGAATTAGCAGCCGTAAAATATATTGCAACCAATACCGCTGTCGATGTCGTTGATTTGGCCATGCGCATCGTCGGAGGAAAAAGTTTATTTGCTGAGAATCCATTGCAGCGGCATTACCGGGATGTCCGCGCCGGATTACATAATCCGCCCGCCGATGATATTACGGTTTCGATCGTGGCAGGGCGCGCTTTACAATAAAGAGCAGTCTAGCGACTGCTCTTTCCTTACTTTTCAAGCGCCTTTTTCAAGAATTGAGGAAGTTGGAAGCATTGTTTTAATATTCCTTCGTTAACATATTTCGTATCTGATGGAATGGTTGTATTTTCCGGAAGTGAAAGAGGTTTCGTTGAACCGATGGTAAAGCTCCACAATCCGCCTGGATATGTAGGAACAGTCGCTGTGTATACTTGGACATGCGGGAATAATTCGCAAATATTTGCATACGTTTGGCGTAAAATGTCTAAATGGAAAATTGGCGATTGACTTTGGCAAACCATTAATCCATCATCTTTTAAAGCACGGTGGACATTGGCATAAAAGTCGCGTGAAAAGAGCGCTTCAGCCGGACCGACTGGGTCAGACGAGTCGATAATAATCACATCATATTCACTTTCACGTTCTTTTACAAAAGCAACCCCATCATCATAAATAAACTGTACTCGCGGATCGGATAAGTTTCCGGAAACTTCTTGTAAATGTGCTTTGCAAGATTGCACTACTTTTTCATCAATTTCAACCATATGAATTTCTTCGACATGTTTATATTTCGCTACTTCTCTAGCCGCACCGCAGTCTCCGCCGCCAATAATAAGCACTTTTTTTGCCGATGGATGGAATTGAAGCGGTACGTGAGAAATCATTTCGTTATAAATGTGGCCGTCAATCGATGTCGTTTGCACGACTCCATCGAGTACAAGCATACGTCCGAAATCGTAAGAATCTAAAATCATGACATGTTGGAAATCAGATCGTTCGGAGAAAATAATGTCTTTAATGCGATAGCTAATTTTTAAATTTTCGCGGTCATCTTCTGTTAACCAGAGTTCACCGTTTTGGACTTTTACATAAGGTGGTAATACATTTTGTACGTGTTTCATTGTGGCCTCCTTTTAATTCTTGTTTGTTTTTCTCATGCCTTTCTAATATTAATATATTTTACGAAATGTGACAAACGTATGTCTTTGTTTTAAAAAAATATGAATGGAGCTGTTCTTTGTTTGAGGGACAGCTCCTTTATTGTTTTTCTTTGCGGAAAATCATCTGTAAGTGTTGTTTATTGCTGAGCAAATCCGCTAATGTGTATGAATCTAGCACTTGTAAAAACGATCCTAGTGCTTCGTGAAGCACACGCTTTAACTGGCAAACAGGGGTAAGGACGCAATGATTGCCATGTCCGGCAAAACATTCGACGAGCGACAAATTTTCTTCCGTGTTGCGGACGACTGATCCAATTCGAATCTCTTCTGGTTTTCTGGCTAGCCGAATTCCACCGTTTCGTCCGCGTATCGTTTCAATATAGCCTAATTTTCCAAGTTCATATACGATCTTACTTAAATGGTTTTCTGAAATAGAAAATGTCTTGGAAATTTCTTTAATATTGGTTTTTTCTTCAGGATCGAGCGTTCCTAAAAAGAGAAGAACACGCAAAGCATATTCGGTATAGTTTGTCAGCTGCATTTGTTTCACACCTTTAAAATTAGCTTCTTTAGTACTATTCTATCATAATCCATCCCTCAAAAAAAATTGTGAACAATTTGTTAAAAATGTATTTGAAATATTGCTTTAAAAAAACAACTATGATTCAATAAACATGTATTTAAAATACATCTTTTTTTGGGGGATATGAGAAATGAATGCAACAACGAAATCATTAAGCCAAAAAACGATTGAAATTATCAAATCAACGGTTCCAGTACTTGAACAACATGGGGAGCAAATTACGAAGTGGTTTTATCGAACCATGTTCTCAAATCATCCAGAGCTGCTCAATATTTTTAACCATGCTAACCAAAAACAAGGACGACAACAACGGGCGCTTGCACAAGCCATTTACGAAGCAGCAAAGCATATCGAACATCTGGAAGCGATTATGCCGCTTGTCCAACAAATCGCTCATAAACATTGCAGCTTAGGGATCAAACCAGAGCATTATCCGATTGTTGGAAAACATTTGCTGCTTGCGATTAAAGAGGTGCTTAAAGAGGCGGCGACAGACGAAATTATCAATGCATGGGCCGAAGCATATGAGATAATCGCAGATGTATTTATCAAAGTAGAAGCGCAATTGTATGAAGAAGCCGCATCCAAACGTGGAGGATGGAAAGATTTCCGCCGCTTTATCGTACAGAAAAAAGTAAAAGAAAGCGATGTCATTACATCGTTTTATTTCGTCCCTGAAGATGGAGGAGAAATTAGCGAGTATTTGCCAGGACAATATGTCAGTGTCAGAGTCTCTATTCCAGGGGATCAATATACCCACATTCGCCAATACAGCTTATCCGATGCGCCAGGAAAAGGCTACTATCGCATTAGTGTGAAAAGAGAAGCGGCAACAGCAGACAAACCGGCTGGTATTGTTTCGAATTACTTGCATGATCATATTCAAGAAGGCGATGTGCTTGAGTTAAGCGCGCCATTTGGTGTTTTCACGCTCGATATGGCCAAAGAAACACCGATTGTACTCATTAGCGGCGGTGTCGGAATTACGCCACTGATGAGCATGGCAAGTACGGCAGTTTCGCGTCAACCTAATCGCCAAGTAACGTTTATTCACGCGGCGATCAATGGAAACGTCCATGCGTTCGATCAAGATTTGCGCCGCTTAGCGGAACATCCAGCATTTTCGTATCATGTTTGCTATCAGTCTCCTTCAGAAGAAGACCGAAAACATCCTTATTTCGGAAAAGAAGGGTTCATTGATTTATCTTGGATACAATCCGTTGTCTCGAATAAAGAAGCAGATTTTTATTTCTGTGGGCCGATTCCATTTATGAAAACGGTCTATCATGCATTAAAAGAATGGGGCGTTTCCGACGAAAATATTCATTACGAATTTTTTGGCCCAGCCGGCGATTTAACGAAGTAATGATTGAATACGCAGTAGACACCTTTCCGTTTGGAGGAAGGTGTCTTTTTTGATATGATAAATAAAAAAGGAGGGAAAGTAACGGATGGGATATGAATTAGCAACATTCGCGGGCGGCTGTTTTTGGTGCATGGTTTCGCCATTTGAAGAACAGCCTGGAATTATCAGCATCATATCCGGGTACACAGGCGGTCATAAAGAAAACCCAACGTATGAGGAAGTATGTTCACAAACAACAGGGCATTACGAAGCAGTACAAATTACGTTTGACCCTGACGTATTTCCATATGAAAAACTTTTAGATATTTACTGGCGCCAAATCGATCCGACCGATGACGGCGGACAGTTTCATGACCGTGGCGAATCGTATCGGACAGCGATTTTTTATCATAACGAAAAACAGCGCCTACTCGCTGAAAAATCAAAACGGGAATTAGAAGAAAGCGGACGTTTCTCCAAACCGATTGTCACAAAAATATTGCCTGCATCGACATTTTACCCGGCTGAAGAATATCATCAAAACTATCATAAGAAAAGACCTCTTCACTATAAAATGTATTATATCGCTTCAGGACGCGATGCGTTTTTGAAAGAACACTGGCGGGATAAAGAACGAGAGGAAATGTTGCGAAAAAAGCTGACTCCTCTTCAATTTGAAGTGACGCAGCGAAACGGGACGGAACCGCCGTTTGACAATCCATATTGGAATAACAAACGGGAAGGAATATATGTAGATATTGTTTCCGGGGAACCGCTCTTTAGCACGAAAGATCAATTTGACGCAGGATGTGGCTGGCCAAGCTTTACAAAGCCACTTCATCCAGAAAATATTAAAACGGAGCTCGATTTAAGTCATGGGATGATACGTACGGAAGTACGGAGCCGTAAAGCCGATTCTCACCTGGGCCATGTCTTTAACGACGGTCCGGAGCCAACCGGTCTTCGTTATTGTATTAATTCTGCCGCATTACGCTTTATTCCAAAAGAAGATTTAGAAAAAGAAGGATATGGGGAATATTTATCCTTATTTGAAGCGGACGATAAGGAAAATAAATAAAAAAACGGTTGGCATTCCGACCGTTTTTTTATATGATGAAGGTTAAATGAATATTATAGGGGGAAGATAGTCACATGCATACATTTCGCGAACATCGATGGCAATCATTTCTACAAAACTATGAAAATCGTGCTCGTTTGTTAATTTCATGTCCGGATAAACCGGGTATCGTCGCGTCTGTAACATCGTTTTTGTACGAACAAGGCGCAAATATTGTCGAATCTAGTCAATATTCTACCGATCCGGAAGGTGGCACCTTTTTCTTAAGAATCGAATTTGATTGTCCGAATATCGCGTTGCGAAAGCAAGAAATTGAATCCGCTTTTCAGCCGATCGCCGAGTCGTTTCATATGGATTGGCGCCTTCGCTTACATAATGATGTCAAACGAATTGCTATATTTGTTTCCAAGGCAGAACATTGTTTACTAGAGTTATTATGGCAGTGGCAAGCGGGTGAATTAATTGCCGATATTGCGCTTGTGATAAGCAATCATGAACATCTCAGAAGCACAGTAGAATCGGTTGGCATTCCATATTTCCATATTCCTGTTACGAAAGAAACGAAAGCGGAAGCCGAGCAAAAGCAAATCGAGCTGCTAAAAAAATATGAAGTGGATACGATTGTGCTCGCCCGTTATATGCAAATTTTATCCCCAGCATTTGTCGCTGAATTTCCGGGAAGAATTATTAACATTCATCATTCCTTTTTACCAGCGTTCATCGGAGCAAGACCGTACGAACGGGCGTATGAGCGAGGCGTGAAACTAATTGGCGCAACTTCGCATTACGTAACCGATGATTTAGATGAAGGTCCGATCATCGAACAAGACGTTGCCCGTGTTGACCATCGCCACCATCCCGATGATTTAAAACGAATGGGAAGAATTATTGAAAAAACCGTGCTTGCCAGAGCCTTAAAATGGCATTTGGAAGATCGTGTCATCATTCATGGAAACAAAACGATTGTCTTTTATTAAGTAGGTATGATCAAAAAAAGAGGAGGCAGGGACGCCTCCTTTTCCGTTAAATAAACTAATAAATCTATGTTCTAAATAAAAAATCGAAAATAAAAAGGATTTCCATACAATAAGTGGAATTGTTATAATAAAGAAAAAGAAGAAAGAAGGGAGAAACATGGGGGAAAAAAGAACGCCAAGCGGTTTTCTGTTAAAACAGCGTGCGTTTTTAAAACTATATTTAATCACATTAACTGAACAAGAACGTTTATACGGATTAAAAATATTAGACTTGCTGCGTCAAGAGTTTAAGCCATATGGCTACAGACCGAATCACTCAGAAGTATATAAAGCGTTACATGACCTTATTGAAGACGGAATTCTAAAACAAGTGAAACAGAAAAAAGAAGGAATGAAATATCAAGAAGTTGTCTATTATCGGTTTGCGGATGGCGGATATGAAAAAGCAAAGCTGTACAAACGGCAATTAAAAGCGGAATTAGATCGCTGCCAAGCGCTCATTCGCAAGGCGATTGAAGATAATTTTAGCTGACGGGGAGCATCATAATTATAAAAGGATGGTGGCTCTCCATTTTTCTTTGCATTTTTAATTTACATAATACTTTTATAGTTACAAATGCCTCTTTTTTGCGTGAAAACAGGACATTCAGTAGAATAGTAACCGTAATGCAAAATAAAGAAAGAAAGGACGACAAATAGTGAAACTTCCAGAGAAAGTTGAAGAAATTATTCAATATCGCAACCAACTATTTTCGAATGATGAAGACGCCTATCTCATTGGAAAAGGCGGTTACACCGCTTCCGATGAGTCGATTCTATATGATGCTATCATTGCACTTGCGCTTGGGAAAAACGTCTTATTGAAAGGACCGACGGGATCCGGAAAAACGAAGCTGGCGGAAACGTTATCATCCATATTCGGACAGCCGATGCATAGTGTGAACTGTTCTGTTGACTTAGATGCCGAAGCGCTGCTTGGCTTTAAAACGATTCAAAATCGCGATGGAAAAGCAGAAATCGAGTTTATCCCAGGTCCTGTCATTCAGGCGATGACAAAAGGACATTTATTATATATTGACGAAATTAATATGGCTAAACCAGAAACGCTGCCGATTTTAAACGGTGTCTTAGACTATCGAAAAATGATTACTAATCCGTTTACCGGAGAAGTCGTTAAAGCGAAAGAAACATTTGGCGTGATCGCTGCGATTAACGAGGGATATGTTGGCACCGTCCCGCTCAACGAAGCGTTAAAAAACCGTTTTGTTGTCATCGATGTTCCGTATATTCAAGGAGATACATTAAAATCCGTATTGTTGGCACAAACTACATTAACAGACGAAACACTCATCGACCGCTTCGTCACGTTATCCGCTGATTTAATTGCACAAGTAAAAAATGGGCAAATTTCCGAAGAAGCTGCTTCGATTCGGGCGCTGATCGATACTTGTGATTTAGCTGTATATTTGCCGCCGCTTCGGGCCATTGAACGCGGCATTGTGGAAAAACTCGAAGATGACCGCGAAAAAGCAGCGGTGCGCAACATCGCGGAAACGTTGTTCGAAGAATGAGGGATCCAATATGGAGCGGTTTATCCAATTTAACGATAAAAAGATTGATTCCTTTTTGTTTATGCAGCTGTCCGATTTAGCGAAAACGTTAGCGAAACATAGCGATTGGGAAGTAGAGTTCGGCTTTCAGTCTTATGTTGACTTTCCAAACCGAAAATTATATGTCAGTCATTTTTGGGACAATCGACCGAAAGAAGAAAAAGAAAACGGATTAAAAAGCGATGTCTGTTTGCGAGCCGTCGGAACGCTTTTTCATACTGATTTTTCTGAAGTCACCGCATTTCTTAACAAAACGAAAAACATATCGATCCCTAGTTTTGCAAAGCAACTATTTACACTAGCAGAAGATTTGCGTCTTGAGGAAATTTGTAAAAAAGAGCGTCCTGGCACGAAAAAATGGTTTCGCATCCGCCGCGATGTGTACCGCCGTTATTTTTACAGTCAAACGAACGCCAATTTGACAAGAAGCGTATATACGGATGCATTATTTTCTGTTATCTATTTGTTATTAACATCCGACTCGCCGCTAGAGGACGTTCCAATTATTCATGAGCCAATTGACCGAATGATGCCTTGGCTTCGCCAGACGCTTCCCCAATTTTTTGACGCTGCTTCGACGAAAGAAGTGGCCCGTATCACGTGGATGATTACAGAAGCATTCGATGACGTATTGGAAAATGATATGTTAAACACGTATTTTTATTTACCAGAACAAAGTTATAATGAAGAGATGGGACTGACGCTAGAAGACTTAAAACGGATCGACCCGCTCAATAACTGTGACATCTTGGATAAAGAAAAATGTGGGGACGAAGATGTCCATGATCAAGAACTGCCAACGTGGCACCGTGAAACGAGTGACATGACGAAAAGTTTCTTGCGTTTTGAACTTGAACAAGGCTCGCGAACCGATTTATTGGGAGATGGAGCGCGTGAAGGCGAAGACGGGGATCAGGCACTTGCGATGGTGCAAGGATCTGCGCGAAAATCGAATCGAAACGATTATAGGAAGCTAAATGCCTATGAACAGAAACGGGAAAGCAAACAAGCAGGTAAAGGGGATCGCTACGGGAAAGATAACCGGTATGCTGAAGCAATTTTTCTTTTTCCAACTTCTCCTTCGTCTGAACAAATAGCACAATATGAACAAAAGAAAATCGATATTTTACCATATCAAAAAAAATTAAAACAAATGATGAAAAAAACATTAGAACATAAAAAGACACTTCCACGCACCGATTTACATTTTGGCCGGCTGCATAAAAAACTGCTTCGTCTATGGACAGAAGAACAGCCGCGCTTGTTTTATAAAAAACATCAGCCATCTTCTCGTATTGATGCCGTTTTTACGCTGCTAGTCGATTGTTCAGCGTCGATGTATGACAAAATGGAAGAAACGAAACGCGGTATTATTTTGTTCCATGAAGCATTAAAATCGTTGCTTGTGCCCCATCAGATCGTTGGATTTTGGGAAGATCCAAATGAGGCGACGGAAACGAAGCAGCCAAACTATTTTCAAACGGTAATTTCATTTGCACAATCACATAAAAAAGAAAGCGGCCCTGCGATTATGCAGCTGGAGGCCCAGGAAGATAATCGCGACGGATTTGCGATTCGCATCATAACGGAACAACTTTTAAAGCGGCCGGAAAAACAAAAATTTTTATTGGTGTTTTCCGACGGAGAACCAGCGGCGTTTGGTTATGAACAAAACGGTATTATCGATACGCATGAAGCGGTATTAGAAGCGCGCAAACATCATATCGAAGTGATTAACGTCTTTTTGGCCAATGGTGAAATTGACGAAGGACAGAGAGAGACGATTCGAAATATTTATGGAAAACATAGCATTGTTGTTCCAAACGTGGAGCAACTTCCAGATTTCTTATTCCCGCTATTGAAAAAACTATTGTATAAAAGTTTATAAAGAAAAGGATGGATTGGCGATGATCAAATTGTTTACGGACAGCGATTTAGACGGAATTGGGTGCGGACTGTTGGCGAAAATTGCGTTTAAAGAAGTAAACATATCATTTTGTTCCTACCGTAACTTAGATGAACGAGTGAAACAATTTATTGAAGATGAACAGCATAACGAAGCAAGTGTATTTATTACCGATCTGGCGGTCAGTGAAGAGGTGGAGAAAAAACTGGCGGAACGATTTGAAGCAGGAAAACACGTTCAAGTTATCGACCACCATGTCACTGCCCTCCATTTTAATAAGTATCCGTGGGGGTGGGTGCAGCCAACGGATGAACAAGGCAAAAAAACGTGCGCAACCTCGCTATTTTATGAATATTTAATCCGTGAACAAAAACTGGAACGAAACGAAACGCTCGATGAGTTTGTCGAGCTTGTCCGCCAATACGATACATGGGAATGGGAAGAAACAGACAACACGCGGGCAAAGCGGCTAAATGATTTGCTGACGATTTTAGGCCTGGACGAATTTTGGGATCGCATGAGTGAACGGTTAACAGAAGGAGGTCCATTTGCTTTAACCGAAACGGAAGAACTTATTTTGGATATGGAAGAAAAGAAAATTCAGCGCTACATCCGAATGAAACAAAAACAACTTGTCCAGCGCTGGTTTGATGATTATTGTGTCGGTATTGTTTTTGCCGAACAACATATGTCTGAACTAGGTAATGCATTATCCAAACGTTGTCCACATTTAGATTTAATCGCTATGGTTAATCTCGGCACGAAACATATTGGGTTTCGAACGATTCACGACAACGTGAATGTTGCGGAGTTTGCGAAACAGTTTGGAGGAGGAGGCCATCCGAAAGCATCGGGATGCTTTGTTAATGAAACAACGTTCCCGCTTTTTGTCGTCGATGTGTTCTCGCTTCCGCCGGTATATCATGATGTGGAACAAAACCAGCTCAATACAAAAGATCAAACAGAAGGGTTCTTTTTTACCAATCATCAAGGACAATGGTTTTTCTTTCATCCAAGCGATGACAAATGGGGCGTTTATCATCAAGAACAGGAAGTACAATCGTTTTCGAGCCAAGAAGAGGCGGAACGGTTTATAAAACGTCAATTCGCAGCGGGACTGGCGGACGATCAAGCGGTGATTGACTTTTTGCAGCAACAGCTATGTATAGAAAAAGAAAAGATCAAAGATGAGTATATCAATGCCCTGCAACAATACAAACAAAAAGCCGGTACCAAATAACGGTATCGGTTTTTTATGCTACTTATTTGTTTCCTCCCTTAACCAAAATGCACGTTTTAACCATGAGCGAATATCGTAAAGGGGAAGGGAGGAAGAAAAATATGATCAAACTTCCGGTTAACATTCATACGGAATATATAAAGCAAAAACGACTTAAACTTTATTATCCGGTTATATACGGATTGTCAAATAAAGAAGCAGAGAGAAAAATAAACTATGAGATACGATCGGCTGTTCAACAGCTTCTTATGACACAAGGGTTTTACGAAAATCCGCTGACTGAAATTACGGGACACTTTGAGCTGAAAACAAATGAAAAAGGCGTTTTAAGCTTAACCATTATCAATTACGCTTATTCCGGCGGTGCCCATGGACTTACACTTATGAAAGGATTAACATTTAATATTATGACAGGAAAAAAATATTCGCTTTCTGAATTATTTTTAGACAACAGCGATTACGTGAAAGTACTGTCTACGATGGTGTCGACTCAAATTAAAGAGAGAGGCATTCTTCTTTTAAATCCTTCTTTCAAAAGCATCTCACCGGAACAAGATTTCTACATTGCTGATAAAGCGCTTGTGCTATTTTATCAATTGTATGAATTAACGGCTTACGCATTCGGGTTCCCATATTTTCCGATTTCCGTATATGATGTAGAAAAACTTGTTGATCCGCAATCACCTTTGGGAAAAATGCTTTCGTAATCTTTATAAAATGTTAACATAATTGTAACAGTTTAAATGTTTAACTAGGACAGATTTTGATTATAATTTATAATCAGGGAGGTGAAAAGTATGAAACAGTACATCTTTTCTTTTTATACAGATCATACGGAACAGGCAAAACCAGTTGTGTGGGAAGAAACGATTTTGGCGTCCGGGATGATGGAAGCCTTTTCAAAAGTGAAAATGTTAATGGAGAAATATAAGAGAGAAAAAGGAGTACCGATCCGTGTTCAATACAAAGGCGTACGCTATCGCCACATCGATATCGCATAACTGACGTAACTAACATGGAAGGATGGTACCATGTCTTTCTCCAAATATGGTAAGGGGTAACATGCAGCGGTCATTAATCATTAATCAATCAAAAAGTAACCGCTGCATGTTTTATTTATTCGATTTTTATGTGCACCTTTTGGATCGCATTATACCCATATCCTTTGCGGTTCCACATCGGTGTGAAAGGCTGTGTACGGCCGCTAGAATCCGTCGCTTTTGCTAAAATCGTATATTCTCCTTTCTTGTGAACTTTCCATCTCCACTCCCATTGCACCCATGCATATCGCTCCTTTAAACGTTTTAACATCGCTCTGTTCCATGTTTATCCGTTATCTACACTGACTTCTACTTTTTGGATCACACCTTCTCCAGTCCAGGCGATCCCCGTAACCGAAATCGTTCCAACCCGATGGAGAGAGTATGGAAGCGGAAATTGAATCAATGAGTTTACGTTCATTGTTGTTATAGGCATTTTTCCTTCATCATTGTTTGGATGGGGATAATAAACATAATCAATGGATTGAAATGGCCCTGTAAAAGGTTGATCCGTTACGATGATGTATTTTAGCCATTTTACCGATGCCATCGCATACCATTGCGGAACAATGAGGCGAAACGGGAATCCGCGTTTTAAAGGAAGGGGGGAGCCATTATACTCATAAGCGATGATCGTATCTGGGTGCATTGCTTTATGAAGCGGCAAGCTTCTTGCATAGTAAAAAAGACTGTTCATATCATCCCTTGTTCCGGCATCTGCCCCGATAAATATTACTTCTGCCTTCCTGTGGATTTTCGCTAATGTTAATATGTCTTTTAGCGGAATTCCAGTCCATTTTCCTTGACTTATCGCCCCCGATTCCCACTGTTCGCCGAAGGTAGGAGGGGGAAACTTCGCTCGTTGATTTCCAGCATATTCCAAAGGGTCAATCAACGTTGTTGAAGGCATTCTTTTTAGCTGATCAAGAGAAAGAAAAAAGGAAGATTATACCAAACCACCGATCATTAGGGGCTGATGGGCTGAAGATGGATATGGAAAATGGTTGCGGCGAAAAAAATACCGATCTTCAAATAACACATGACGTAAAAAGTGAATCGGTATTTCTTGATTTTCCGGTACCAGACTTCTCGTAATTAAATACGGGCGTATCTTCAAATGAATTACATTCCTTTGTTTGTTTGACAATTTTTATATATGTTTTTTTATATGGTTATGGTAATGAATGTGTATGACGTAAAATGTTTAGGTCGAACCATTATTTTTTGTTTTGTCTCAATATAACAAGTTTACTTAAATTTGAAACAAATTATTTTATAACTGCTTATAATTTATATTATGTCGACTAGCTAATTTCCGCCTGAATTGAGGGTTTCTTCCCTCAAGTGCCCATAAAATCAATTATCCGGAACTTGTTAACCTAAGTTCCTCATAATTTTTTTGTGTCTACGAATTATCATTTTTTGAACGAATTATCATTGTTTTTTACCGATTTATTATCGGTCGTTGATTATCAACTGGAGGTGTTTTTTTCATGTTGTTTAGACAAGCCGTTGATGAATTTGTTTTGTACTTGCAAATTGAAAAAAAACTATTCACTTAACACCGTTGATGGTTATGCGTATGATTTGAGATGTTTCGAGAACTTCTTAATTCAACACGGCTATTCTGTACAACTTCATGACATTACAAAAACGCATGTTCGTCGCTTCATCCAGCATCAGATTACAAAAGAAAATGTCAAGCCTAGAACGATCTATCGGAGAATTTCTTGCTTAAAATCGTTCAGTAAATACTGTGTCAAAGAAAATCTAATCAACAGCGATTTTATGATCGGAATTGATACTCCTAAAACGGATAGCAAATTACCGACTTATATGTCTTTGTCTGAACTACGAAAACTGTTTCATTTTTTGGAGCAAGACAATAGCCGAATGGCGATGCGAAACCATCTTCTGTTTAAACTGTTAGCCACTACGGGTATGCGAAGATCTGAAATTGTTGAACTAACTTGGGAACAAATTGATTTATCGAACAACACGATACGTATTTATGGGAAAGGAAAAAAAGAGCGCTTACTCCATACCCGTCAAGTTAGCGGTATAAAATTTTTTAGGATGATACGCATGTTCGAAAAATCAATCAAAGGATGAAGAGAAAACCAAATGCTGGGCATGCCAAATAACCCTCAAGAAGAGGGTTATTTGGCATTTATATCCATAACCCACACTACCATATCCCCAATTTCTTTAAAAGATCCGATACCGTTTCCTCTCCTTTCCTTCGGTCTTTCCTCGCGTGTTTCCTTAACAGAGACAGGAGAGATGGAAGGACGGTTTCCATCGCTTGGGGATGCAAAAGAAACCGATGCCAATACGATTGGAGGATATTAAGCGCTTTCCATTCACTGATCTCGATTCCCTCCCGTTGATGCCAATACCTTCGGGCTTGGAACAGAAGAGTCTGCGTGACTAAAATGGCAATCAATGTCCCATATAAGTGGCATTCGAATCGTTCCTTCTTCATCTTTTTGACACGGTCAAGATCAAATAAGGATTTCCAGCCCTTAAATAACAGCTCCACTTGCCAGCGCAGCGAATACAGCTCATAAACTTGTTGCGCATCAAACGATTCTTGTGGTAAATTGGTCAGTAAGATGTGATATTTCTTTTGTTCAAGGGTTTGGCGTGACAGCGCCTTCCCTTTCTTTTTTTCCTTTTTCCGCACATACGTCAGCCGTTTTTCCCATTCTTCCGCCGTGAGACGGCGAAAAATCAGACGCGGAACATACAGGCGTTGGTGTCCGATATACACGTGTTCCACTTCCACGGCTTCTCCCTCGCCCAATCGATTTCCTATCGATTCCCAATCCCATTCGTGCCACTCCCCGTCCTGTTTGATATAGACTTTGATATCGGAACGCAACCGGGTAATATAATAAGCACCTCGAGCATCGATCTCCGCCAGCGTGGCGAGTGAAAAAAACCCCAGATCCCGAATGCAAAGGTCATTCGGTAAAATCGTGTGCTGGGTATGATAAGCAAAGCGGGCATCGGAATCATTGGCCTGTTGGACGCACAGCTGAAGACAGGTGCCCGATAACAGCTCATACTCAAATTGGATTTTGGCGCCAGATGAAACCGAACCTTGATAGTCCTCACCATAGTCGGTCGGAAGTAAAAAACTGGTAGAGTCTAAGATCCGCAGACGGGTGAAACAAGCGCGATACGTTTCGGTGATGGAAGAGAGTGCCGGACGTTGATGCATCAGGAGAGTAAAAAAGACCTCTTTTAAAAACGCCACGGCACGAGGCGTAAACCGCTGATTCAGTCCTTCATTCGAGAGAGAGCAATCATGCCAGAGCGCCAAATCGGCACACAACCGCTGAAGCGACTGACAGGCGAGCGATCCGTCTCCCCAAGCACATAGCGTCAGAAAGGCTTCCGCTGTTAATGAACGCTGCCGCTGAATGAATCCGACTTTCCGTGCCAGACGGGTCAGTTCTTCAGAGGAGAAGAGTTGACGAATCGTTTTTATCCATGCCTTCATCTTTTTTGCCATCAAAAAATAATCCTTTCCAACGATGATTTTCGTTAGAAAGGATACCATGTTTTTGGCGCTGAAAAAAGATCAAATTCTTAACTTGATGGCTATGGGATTTTATCCCCTCTCATAGATGATAACGCATCTTGGATTTTGGAATCAATTTTTACTCGTTCTTGCACCATTCGATGTATTTTTTCATAATTCTTCACGAAACAAACTCTTCACAACTTCATACTGTATTATTTCTTTATTTTTCTAAAATCATCTATATACCTTTCTTGATTTTGTTCATTTATATATTTCCAAAATCTCCATCCATTCGTAGAAGTATTATCCTTACCGCTTAAATTATATTTTGCTTTATCTGCAGCGGCTGAAACAGATAAAACTTCACCATTGTAATGCACCTGTTGAGTCTCAATATCAAATATAGCTTCCACTTTTTTATTATAATAACTAGCGAATATTTTTATATTCCCTTTTGTTTTTGGTGGTTGATAGAAGAGATCTACTATCTTTTGTTCTTTTGCTATAATATATTTCTCAATCAATTTGAAAATTGCTTCCGCTCTTTTTTCTAAAAATGCAATATAAAAGTCATCATAGGCACCATCTATTATTTCTATAGGTATTAAATGATTTTTTAAACTCTCTACAATATTTGGATTAATTTTCATCAACTCTTTAAGATATTGTGATGGAGATTTCTTTCCAATTTTTATGTTTGTGATTTTAGGAATCAATGTCCTGTTCGCTACACAATCTATTAGTGATAATATTTGTTCATTATCTTTAAATTTATTTTTAATGTATTCTTTAGGGAAGATATGATGATCTTCTAACTTGCTATTTAAGTGTAGCTGACTTGAGTTGCTCCAATCTATTAAACCTTTCGATGCAAAATTTATAAGGTTTAAAATTCCTTTATAAATAACATTTCCTTTTTTAGAGAAAGACAAGATATCTTCGGGCGAAGTGATTTGAATTTTTAGGCGACTAAAAAAAGCTTTATCACTTATCTTCTTATTTTGAGCAATATTAGAAAGAATAGATGCATCTTGAATTATAGCTTCATTAGAGCCTGAAGAATACCGTTGAGCAAAGATTGATGACCAATACCAGTATTTAATAAATTCGTATTGATTTTCATTCATCTGAGAAAAATCAGTTTTATGGATAGAGCGCAAAAAGATAATTAAAGGTATCAACATGTTTTCATACGGCATCCATTTTTGAGAAATTATGAATCTCTCTTTAAAAAGAAAATCAAGAACTTTTCTATAACAGTCACAAACCTCATCCCAATACATATTGAAATGTTCGTAGTTTAAATTGGATAAAATATAATTTCGATCAACTTCTTTGCCATTGCTTACAATATAGGAAATGGTACGAACAATTACCTCTCGATTAAAATAATAATTTGGAAAGCCTGACTCTAGTTCTTCGATTTTTTGTCTTAAATTAAATCCTTTGTATAACTTGGCCGCCAAAATATCTATAAAGTTAAGCTGAATACCTTTGCTATTGCTTCGTTCGAAAAAAAGAGCAAATTTCTCCGTATCCATATTTAGCAAATAATATGAAAGTAATTTGTCACTTTTGAAGAGTTCTCCTAGCTTTACGCATATCATTCGATATTTTATAAACGCTAGTTTCAATTCCTCTTCATCCATACCTGCAATGCATGATAATTTCCCGAAATAATTCTCCTTAATGTCATCATCTAATATATCACCTTTTGATATTAAAAAAGCATCAGATAACTTTACAGAGAGACGATCTTCATCTTCTTGAAGACTAAATTCAAATAACATTTCTTCCAAAGTTCTTTCCCTCAACGCTTTTTCACGAATAGATGTTTCGAGTTCCTCTTCATTTTTCGCAATAAACCATACTTCATCAACACCTGTTAAAGCTCTATAAATAGAAGTAACCCTTTGCTGGCCATCGAGTATAATCCTAAAGTTATTAATTTGGGTCATTCGTTGAATCTCTTCTTTATTAAAAAATTTGGTTGCTAGTTTTCTTCGACTACCTTCTCCCTTTCTAGGTCTTGTATCTATTTCTCTAACCGTTATTTCAAAAGAAGGTTTACCATATATTATAGAACCTATAAAAATGTCCCTAACCAAAGAATCAAAAAGTTCGCATGTTTTGCTTAGCTCCCATACGAAGTCTCTTTGAAATTCTGGTAATAAGATATTTTCTTTATGTATATTTTCGACCAAATCCTTTATCGATTCTGTTTGTTGTGGGGCAATCATTTAAATCCTCCTTCTCCATTATTCATGGTATTATTGTACCATTTTTCAATAACATTCCATAATATGTTTGCTATTTATGGTTGGTAAAAATGAGTAAATAAAACCAATCTCCCGTTCTATTTTTTTACTAAATGTATATGATTGGTTAAATAGTTATAACTTGCAGCTAATTCCCTCCTTTTCAGTTAGGTTGCTATTAGCGTCGAAAACGTAATCGACCTTGTTGGACGCCCCTTCCTTCTGTTGAGTAGAACAGTTGTTTTATCATAGGTATAAGTCGTGAAATTCCCAGAAGTATCAGTGACGGAATTCAGGTTAGTCTAGAAAATTAAGGTAAATTTTATCTAAATGCCCTATAATTTAAATAAAAGATAACCCTTATAAAGGAGGGAGGTAACAGGACATACTGAAGAAGAAATAGATATGTTACCTTTAGAAGTTGCAAAACAACTAATTAAAGATAAAGCTGTCATCAAAGATTCAAAAACTGAAATATTTTCGTTTGAAGATGAAGGGAATAATTCTGGTGATTTCACAACGATGGGTACAATTTCTTCCTCCACGATGAAATTATGGGGTACAGTTTATAAAGTAACCTCTGATCGGGCAAACAACGATAAATTTTATATCTACGCTAATTTTCAATGGCTGAAATCACCTTTTTACGAACTTGTTGATAAAATGACTTTCGGTTTTCCTTCGAGTGCAGGATTTTATCTTCCAACTAGTAATGGATCAGTAACACAACATCAACATAGATATAGTCAAGATCCACAAGGTAATGGGAACTGGGTAGATTATGCAATTGATTACACTCCTAGTGATTGGGAACCAAATGCTGGAGTTGCTGGTGAATTTGACTAATGGTACAATTAATATTAAAATTCAATATGGACACAAATTATATTCCGGTCAACCTAGTGTATCAGTATATCCAGCAGGATTATCAATAACCCCAACATCTTCAGTAGATACTGCTTCTTACGCTTTAACACTAACTTATTAGTAGATCTTATACTTCCTACATTTGTTATCTTGTTAGAGAAAAGAATAAAAATTAAAATATTTTAATAACTTTTGTATTAATCTATACTTAACAAGTAAAAGGGAGTTCTTTAAATGGAATATATATACTTACTTGTTTTACCAATAATAGGTGTTTTGTGGTTTTTAAATTTAGCAAGCTTTTTAAAAAATTTACACAGTAATGGAAACACACTTAATCAAACAATACTAGGTGCCGTATTAACCTTTATCTTTACTTTTCTATTTATGTACGGGTTTTTAGGAACGCATTAATTATTCAAACACCTCCTGTACAAAAAGGATCGAACTACCCCCACTTACCGGCTAATGGACGATGGAAGTGGGGGATTCTTGTTTGTTTCCTTTGGCCGTTGTTGCTCAAAGGAAACAAGCCGCCCTCCTCTGTTCAACAAGGGAAGTAGCCATATAGGGATGTCCAAAGTGTCCCTTACGGAGGACACTATATGCCTGCTAATACAGCACATATAGAAGGTACACCATCTTCCCTCGTAGGCATCCAAAGAACTCATTGCAATACACCATGTTAAAGCTGGCGATATCATCTGCTTTTTAATTGCTTGCTGCGACTGGAATGCACAGACAGGAAGTTGTTGATTTGAAGCGGGAGAAGGTTGATTTTAACAATAAAACAATCCAAATATATGAAAAAGTTAATAATAAGGAACGGCTTTTTACTGCCAATAAATACTAATACTCAAAGAGTTGAATCACCTTGGATCTTTATCACTAGTCATCAAATCGGCGTGTTAGAAAGGAACAGAAATTAAAGAATTTCTGGATTTTCTAAATATGAAAACATTAAACTCTCATCAAAAGAGATGTTTTCTGCGGGATAAGGAGCACAATTTAGCAATTAAGCATATGCATCTATTTCTGTTATAAATTTATAACTTTATAGGCGGTCATGATAGACTATCTTGCCTGTGAAACCATATATAATTTATGGGTCTTCACCATTTTCTGTGATTTCTACTCAATCCTAGAAACATGTTAGCTGGATGAAATAGGTTCATCAGTCAGGATCCTTCTTCCGCATACAGACCACGAAGTTGGTAGAATGGAAACAGTCAAGTGCTTTCCTTGACGGGTTCCATTCTACCAACTATCATACCGATAGCGGAAGAAGGGAGTGCTTAGGCAGCCTGACTACCTGTAGTGTTCCCTGTACACTCCAGAAATACACGTAAACGAAACCGTTCTAGATTTCGATAGCCATATGCCCGGCGTTTGATGTTTTTGATCTTGTGATTCGTCCCCTCAATTCGGGCATTCGTATATGGGCACAAAAAGTAGGAAAGAATAGGCTCCTTCCACCTTTCAAGCGTGTTGGCTGCTTCCTGAAAAGAAGCAAAAGGGCTCTGTTTGGCTAACTTAATCCATTCTTCCAAGCGTTCCTTTGCTTCATTATATCCATCGGTTCGGTAAAAATCCCGAAACAACTCTTTCAGATAATAAGCAATGGAAAGTGCCGGATACTCCTCCAAGATATCGTCTAATCGAAGCCGTTGGTCCTTACGAAGCTTTTCACAGCCTTTTAAGAGAAGATATCGAGCCTTTTTCAATGGAGAAAATTCCTTTCTTGCTTGATCCAAGGCTTGTGTCACTTTTTGAACCACATGGTACTTATCGATGACAATCGAAGCAGATGGAAACAGGGCACGAACCGCCTTATGATAAGGTCCCCACATGTCAAGAATCACCGTTTGGACCATTTCTTTCGACAGGATATTTTGGCTCAACAAGTTGATGGCGGAGTCACATTGGCGATCGGCATGCATTCCCATGACCGATCCGGCTTTGGCATCCATCAATACGGTTTCATACTGATGTCCCTTTTTTACAGCGATTTCATCTAAGCTAAGCACTATCTCTTCTTGAGAAGATGCTTCTATCGCTGTTTGACGCTCTTTTGCTTTTTTCGATGCAATGAAGTAATAGATGCGCTCCAATGTCGTATATGGAATACGGTGCTTTCGGCTAACCTCTTGAATGGTGGAGCCTTCACAAAGTTCATACAAGTACTCACCAAATCGATTGGTGTAATGTTGATTGAGTGGAATCGATTCCAAAGAGGCGGAAAACACTTGGGAACAATTCCAGCACCGATAGCGCTTTACCTTTACAAACAAGTACACCGGTTGATGGAAAATCGCCAAATCCCATACTTTTCTTGTCCGTCTGTCGTGGACAGAGGAAGTGGCAAACCCACAATGAGGGCAACGTTCCCGTGTCTCTGTTTTCTCTACATGAATCGCATAACCATAGGAAAGAAGTTCTTGTTTAATCACTTTAAATTCTGGCAATCCTAGTGGTATAGAAAGCACTTACGAGACCTCCTTAATGTTTATTTCACCGCTAACATTATTGCCAGGATCTCGTCAGTGCTTTCTCTTTTTTGTCACTAAATCACAAAATTTGGTGATGAACCTATTTTATTAAGCAATTGGTAGATATGGTTTGTGTGTTGGAAGTTGAGATTGTGACCCGATAAAAAGCACCTGATCTTTTATCAATCCGTCAAACCATCTTGTTTGGATAGCGCGGTCCGCGGATCTTACTCGGCATGAACTGAACTCATTTAGCTATCTTCCATCTCTACTCTATACCCATTCTTCCAACGAAAACACGTCATTTCTTTCAAAGTCGTGAAGAATGGCCGGAGGCAGCAGTTCACGCACTCTCTCTTTAGTCGACCAGCAATAATCGATATGCTCTTCCGAAAGAACAACTTCATGATGATCGCTTTTGCATAAGTATGTAAGAATGACGACTTGCCGCGTTGCGTGCGTTTGAAACGTCGTCGCATATAAAATCCGCTCCACCGTCACATCCAATCCGACTTCTTCTTGGATTTCGCGCAACAGCGCCGCTTCTAAATCTTCTCCAAAGTGTATTTTTCCTCCGGCTAACTCCCATGTTCCCCCGCCCACTTCGTCATCATGAGCACGTTGTACCGTTAACACCTTGCCTTTGTGTAAAATAAACCCTTTCAAAACTACAACCATTTCATTTAAACTTGTCATTTCAAGCACCTTTCCCCATTATGAAATTATGAATATAACACGGTTGCCCTCGCTCGATTAACGAATTAAAAAGAATCTCTTTTATGGTTGTTAAAACCAATTATAAAAAATGAATATATAACCAGCATATTAGAAAGAGTAACTATATTGTGTTTCCATAAACCTCTACCTTCGAAACCATATATGTTACTTACTTTTTAGAAAATTTCATTTTTGTATCCATAGAATAATCTAAATGTTCTAATAAAATATATCAAGATAAATTTGGGATATTTGGTATTGGTTTTACAGGTATGCATCTATGTCTTTTGCAACACGTTCCTATATTGAAAAAGGACAGCCTTATTTGGACGGTCCTTTTCGCTTTTGCTGCAGTAAAGTTACGGCTTGTAGTTAATACCTATACCAAACCAAATCATTCCCATACAAGAAACGATTAGGATGAAGTGAAGGATGCCGCCTAAATAGGAGTAGAACCGATCTTCTTTTAGGAGGCCAAGCAAGCATATAAGCATTCCGAACAATGAAATCCAAATGTAACGGATATGAAAAACAGGGATTTCCGCTATAATTTGTACATTTAACAAAATAAGCAAAAATATAGCCACCAATGTATTTAGCATATTGATTCTTACCATCATCATTTTCGACTATTCCCTCCTTTTGCTACGGCAAATTAATCTGACCTAATCGAATCACGTTGACTTCTTTCATCTTTTCTAGAGACAAAACATCTTTGGCGGTTCCTGTCATAGCGATTCCATAAATCTTCAATTCCTTATGTTTTTTTATCCATTTTAGCCGCTCGGCCATCTTTAAGTCTTTGTATTCCGTTAGTTGTGTTGCCCATTTTTCGTTTTTGCTCAATAGCTCGAGCCCTTTGACTACTTCTTCGTAATCAGTAAACGAGCGATGGAATACAGAATCTACATGCACTTTTTTGTACGGAAAGCCAATTGCTGGTGTTTGGATGAAATCTAAATCATTCCTCATCTGTTCCTCTACACCTGTGTCCAACGCAAGCCATGTCATATGATATCCTTTGAATTTTTCATTTATTTCTTTTAAGGAATAGGACTGATTCAGGGAAATATAGATTTCAACCGGCCAATCGCTTGGGAGAGATTCAATTTTTCTTCGTTCGTCAGGTAAAAAGTATTTGGCTTTCGGATGAATAAAGTTGATTCCAATGTGATGAAGTGAATACCCAATCGCTCGATAATTCGATTCTTTAGCAAACACATCATTGAAAAATAGTTTGTAAGTATCCTTGCCTAGATAACTTCTTTTATCATCCATCCATTTATATTTGTCGGCCGTGACAGTCATAGTAAAGGGCTTGATCTCAACATCCACCGTATCGTAATCTACATACACATTTGGAGACATCATTTCACTCACCGTTCGAATGGTTTCAATCAATTCGTTCCCTCGGTTATGCTCTCGCCCCCAGCCGTAATAAACAAAAGTAAACATAGTCAATAAGGGAACAATCGTGAGTATAAACGATACAACAAGCAGCGTATTTCTAAAAAAGAATTTTTGTTGGGCCTTTTTCATCATTTTTGTAAGATTGGGTTCCTTCATCCCTTCATCATGAAGGGTTTCATGGAGAAATTCATGGTATACGTCAAAACTTTCTAGAAGCTCCTCTATTTTCTGCTCTTCCTCTTTGCTTAGTGTGCCATTTTGATATTTCTGCAATAATGGTTTTAACTCGTCTTTTCTCATCCCTTCACCTCATTGCGTAATCGTTTTTCTAATTCCCGCCTGCCCCGAAACACAAGGCTTTTTAAATAAGGGAGTTTTACGTTTAACAACTCCGCCGCTTCTTTGTAGCTAAATCCTTTTAAATCGACGAGCATAATGGCTTTTTGTTGCAGTTCTTTCATGTTGGACAAATGTTTATAAATCAACTCCAGCTCATATTTTTGCAAAAACGCATTTTCCGTTTCTAATAATGGATCTAGCTTTAACGACGCAAAGAAATCATCCACTTGTACAACCTGTATCTTTTTTGCTTTTCTGCAGTGGTCGATGAAGATAACCATTAATACCCCAAGAATACCGAGAAATAATATTAAGGACATAATATTCCCGCCCCCAAAACAAAATTCTCTTTATCTTTTATACATTGTACAACAAATTTATGGATATCTGGTATTAATTTCTATAAAATAATCATAAACGCCTTTCCTCGAACGCTTCTACCGCTTATTCAACCTTTCTGTTCTTCCGCAATTAAGTAATAGCTTGTCTTTTTTATTTCGTATCTCCCATTAATATCAAATAATACTTTGTGCAAAATTGCTTAATAACTCTTTTCTCCATAAATTTTGCACATTTATTTTCTATGATGATATTAGCATTTAAATCACATGTTTGTTTATGGAGGGAAATACATGAAGAAATTATTGGTTGGAACCATTTTAGCGGGAGTTGTTGCTATTGGTGCAGCCTGCTCAAATAATGCTTCGCACAGTTCCATGCAGGGGCACGATATGTCAAACATGAATATGAAGGAGGAAAACATCGCTAAGGACTCCAGTAAGCAACTGCCTTTGGCAACAAACACAGAAGTTTTATCCGGTAAAGAGATTAATCTTACTGCTAAGGAAGCATTATTACAAATAAATGATAAAGTGAAATTTCCGGTCTACACGTATAATGGATCTGTTCCCGGAGCGCAAATCCGTATTAAACAAGGGGATCGAGTAAAAATCTATTTTAAAAATGAATTACCAGAACCGACGACAATTCATTGGCACGGCTACCCTGTTCCGAATAGTCAAGATGGCGTTCCGGGTGTCACGATGGACGCAATTAAACCGGGGGAAACCTTTACGTATGAATTTACAGCTACTGTACCGGGAACGTATTTTTATCATTCCCATCAAGAAAGCGCGAAACAAGTGGACAAGGGACTATACGGCACATTAATCGTAGAACCTAAGAATGAGGAAAAAGTAGATCGAGATTATACACTCGTGTTAGACGAATGGATGAGCAATCCAGATGAAGGAAATATGCATATGAGTGGGATGGATCATAGCAATATGGGACATGGAAACAGCTCCGATAACCAACATATGGATATGAGCAACATGGGACATGATATGAGCATGTATGATATTTTCACGATTAACGGGAAAAGCGGTTCCGCTGTCAAACCTTTAAAAGTGAAGAAAGGCGAAAAGGTGCGGCTTCGCCTTGTAAACGCAGGATACATGTCCCACAAACTCCACCTGCATGGTCATGAGTTTAAAATTGCCGCAACAGACGGGCAGCTGTTAAAAGATCCGCAGCCAATCAAAGACGAACTTTTAAATATTGCTCCGGGTGAACGTTATGATATTGAATTTATCGCCAATAATCCGGGGGAATGGCTATTAGAATGCCATGGTGATATGGAAGGTACCGATGGCATGAAAGTGAAAATTCAATACGAAGGTCAGACAAACAATACGGACAAAGCAAATGCAAAAGAAGACCTCCCTATCGTTGATATGACAAAATACGGAAAACATGAATTAGGTCAATTTACATTAGATCAAAAATATGATGTAGAGTACACAATGGATTTAGGAACAGCGATGGGCAAAGATGGCACGATCTTCACGATTAATGGGAAAACGTATCCTGAAACAGCACCTGTAAATGTTAAGAAAGGTGATCTAGTAAAAGTAAAATTGGTGAACAATTCACCGAAAGATCTACATCCTATGCATTTACACGGACACTTCTTCCAAGTATTAAGTAAAAATGGCAAACCAATTACAGGTTCTCCATTGATTAAGGATACCTTGAATGTAAAACCGGGTGAAGAATATGTAGTCGCATTTAAAGCTGACAATCCGGGAAATTGGATGTTCCATTGCCATGACTTGCACCATGCTTCAGCCGGAATGGTTACAGAAGTAAAATATAAAGATTACAAATCTGACTATACACCAAACCCGAATGACACAACAAATAAACCTGAATAATCAACAACTTCTTTCATCTATATAAATTGAAAGAGGGTGAAGAATTGTAAATTGCATTTCCTGTGTACAATATAACGTAAAAATGCTGGATTTTACTGTATTTTTTTGGATATCTGTTCAAATTCGTCTAAAGTGATCTCTCCTTTGGCTAATCGTACTTTTAATATTTCCATCGGGGATAACTCTTCTTTGCGGTCATTGATAAAACGATGTAAGAGATAAAAACCAATGGCGATTAATACAACCCAGAATAACATCATCCCGATCATCATGGCCAAACCTCCAAACATCGCCGTTCACTTTCCTCCTTCTCCTAACTTTAGAACCAATAAGTGATGGTGTCTAATATGCCAAGTAAAATCATCACGATTCCAGCTGCTTTTTGGACGAACCTTCCTGCTTGTTTTCCTTTTTTCATTAAAGTGCCGCTAAATCCTAAGTACCAAAGGATAAGGATAAAGAAAATAACAGGTACAGAGGTTCCGACGGCAAAGATACTCGGCAATAACACTCCATAAGACGTTGAATATACGAGAGGCATGAGAGTAACAAAAAACAGCACAAACATGGTTGGACAAAAAGCTAACGAAAAGCCGAAACCCATTAAAAAGGAGCCTATTTTTCCTTTCTTTAAAAACCTCTCAGGGATTTTGAGCAGGGTTACGTTCCAATACATTTTAAAAAGCCCTAACAAGTATAGACCTACCAGAATGAGAATGGGACCGATCAGCTTTCTTAACCACGGAAAATACAATGTTAGTGTACTTTGAATCTCTTTGCCCATAAGCCAGACAATCAAACCTAAACCGGAAAAAGCAATGATTTTGCCAAAAATAAATAGGAGCAACTCTTTCCACGCAATCCCTTTTTGCAAGGACTGATTACTGTACAACGTGATCGCTCCCAAGTTGCCAGTGATTTGACACGGAGCCATCGCTCCAACTATCCCAAGAACAAAAGCTGACAAAATGGGAATAGCTGTCGTGTTATTTGCAATATTTAGAAATGGTTGGCTTAGAAGGTTGCTTATTTGGCTTAAGAACGAATACACCCTTCTTCTCACCTTCTTCTCTACCTGATGTCTATATTGTAGCAACAAATTTTGCAGAAATTGTGGAGTAGTATATTTTTAAGCAAGCAAAAAGACATGCGCCCGCATGTCTTTTATTAAAAATTTATTTTCCCTTTGGATGCTAGTCTTGTCCAGCTTTCACCGTTATTTTTTGTCATGAAAATATCACCATTCATGGTGGCGATCACAATTTCCTTCTCATTTGTCGGATTTGAGGACATATACATGATATGGTCTTTTTCGTCGAGTTTAGGAACAGAAAGGACTTCCTCTTGTTTTGACTCTAATGATTGTTTTATAAGTACAGGCTTATTGTTCTCTACAGCCGCAAATAAAATTGATTTTTCTTGGAAGATAAACGTCATCGTATTAATCTTTCGGGTAAAGCGTTCAAAGGTATTTCCATTATCTTTTGAAACGAAAATTCCTTCTGGCGTACTAATTCCGACCATATTTTCCTCCGTTGGATGGGCAGCAATCGTTCCTGCAGCAGTTTGCGGTAGGCCGTTTAATTGACTTTGCGACCACGTTTTGCCGTCGTCTTTACTGTAAAATAACCCTTGTCCTAGCTTTTTGTTTTCTTCTTGGTTCACGACATAAATCGTATGGCTTTTATAGCCTACTGCCATATAATGAAAATCAGATTCTTTATAAAACCCTAAGTTCATCAACGTTTGTCCATGATCAAGACTTTTTACAAGACCAAGCGGATTTCCTAAAGATGAACCTTCTTCTGGGTGTCCCGATGCATAAAACCCATCGTCTGTTGCAGAAAAGCCCATATAATCATGTTTATTGGAAGTCGTTTCATACCACTTATTATTTTGGTAAACAAGTAAACCTTCATGTGTAGCAAAGTAAATCGCATTTTGGTTGCCTGCATAACCAATTCCATGTAAATGTTCGAACTTTCCTTCTTTCTTTTCTTTAAAGAAAGGATTATTTGTAACAGATGTGTTGGATTTTGCTTGTTCTTTGCTCGTAATAAAGGACTGTTCTTTTTCATTGGATGATGAACAAGCGCTTAGAAGAAGAATGGACGATGTAATCATCATAGCTTTCGTCATTTTTTTCATTGCTGATGCTCCTTTTTGTGCATTGAGTAGACATAGTTATTTATAGCAGAAATATTTGCAGAATTTATGGAGTTTGCTTCTTTGAATATGATATTTGTCACCCTTCATAAACATAAACTCTCTAAGTTTTGTTGGTTTGAGCCTTTTTTCGATTGATTTTCTTCCAAGCAAAAAGAAATAAAAAAACAGACAAAAATGTTAATATTACTTTCCCTTGCCATGTCCAATTCATTAATTGATAAACCGAATAGGCTTCTAAAAGTAATGCAGGTATTTTCCCTATTGAGCTAGCAATCATAAAGATAAGCAAGGATGTTTTTCCGATCGCCGCAACAAAGGTCACTACTCCTGACGGAACAAAAGGAAGAAGCCGCAAAGACAGAATAAGAAAAAAGGCTTCTAAACCTTTTGCTTCAAGCAAACGTCTGACTTTCGGGTGGGAAAATAACTTGAATTCAGAAAGCTTCTTGAATCCTTTACGATATAAAAGAAAGGAGATAATGGCTCCGATTGCTTCCCCTGCAAAAGATAAAAAGGTGCCTTTCCAAAACCCGAACACCGCCAAATTGGCAGCTGTTAGAAAAACGCTTGGTACAAGTCCTAAAATACTGATCATAATATTTATCACGATGCTGATGAGATAAGCAGCATTTTCATATGTGTTAAGCAATGTAATGATTTGCTCTTTCATCCTCTTCTTGCCTTATGCCTCCCATTTATACCCTACCCCCCAAACGGTTTGCAGAAATTGATCGACCGGAAACCCAGCTTGTCTAAGCTTTTCTCTGATATTTTTGACATGAGAGTCGATGGTACGCTCTTCTGTATTTGCATTATAGCCCCATAATGACACAATGATTTGTTCTCTGCTAAACACTCTGTTTGGGTGCTTCAAAAACAGACCCAATATGGCAAACTCTTTCGGCGTTAGAAAAATCGGTTCGTTTTGATAGTGGACTTTATGTTCGTCTTCATCCCACACTAACCCTTGAAATTCTATTTTCGAGCGCTTTCCTACGGAGCGGCGCAGCACCGCCTCAATGCGCGCAAGGAGCTCGGCTTCGTCAAACGGTTTTGTGATGTAATCATCCGCCCCAATATTGAGACCTTTGACGATATCTAACGTCTGATCTCTTGCGGTCACCATGATAATCGGAACATCGGAAAATTCTCTAATTCGTCGGCAAGTTCCCCAGCCATCCATCTCCGGCATCATAATATCAAGCAAGACTAAATCCACTTTGTGATTTTCTAAGTACTGTATCGCTGCTAAACCGGACTCGCACTTAACACAATGATATCCTTTAGGCGAAAGATAAAGATCAAGCAACTCTAACATTCGTTTTTCATCGTCAACCAGTAAAACCGTATACATGCTCATTCCTCCGGCAATGTAATGATCATGTTTGTTCCTTTTCCATATTCACTTGTAGCGTAAATCGATCCTCCGTGCGCTTCCACAATTTCCTTGGCGATGGCCAGCCCCAGTCCTGTTCCGCCGCTAGTTCTTGATCTTGATTTATCCACTCGGTAAAACCGTTCGAAAATATGAGGCAAATCCTCTTCAGGAATCCCTCTGCCTTTGTCTGAAACAATAATTACAATATTGTTTTTCTCCACTCTTGCATCAATAGACACGGTAGAACCTTGATCAGCATATTTTAAAGCATTATCCAACAAATTCATCATCACTTGCTCAAAACGTTTTTGGTCAATATGGACAGTAATGTTTTTTTCACATTGATATACCAAAGACATTTTTTTCGCTTGAAACGCAGGATGCATTTTGTCATGCAATTTTTTTAAGAAAGAACATAAGTTTGTAGGTTCCTTGTGAATTTGAAAGGAATGTTGATCCATCTTCGCTAATTCAAAAAGATCCTTCACCAATTTTTCCATATGCTCTGCTTCTTCGTAGATAATGGACAAATATCGATTCCTCTCCTCTTCCTCCATGTTGGGTCTCCTAGCTATATCCGCATACCCTTTTACATAAGTGAGCGGGGTGCGAAGTTCATGAGAAATACTGGCGAGAAATTCGCTTCTTTCTTTTTTTAAGTATTCTAAATCCCTCGCCAATGTTTGGATCGCTTTCCCTAATTCCGCCAATTCGTCCTCCCCTTTTATTTGCAGACGAACAGAAAAATCACCTTTGCACAATTTTTCGGTCGCCTCTTTCATGCGAATGAGAGGAATGGTAATGACTCTTGATAAGAAAGCAATCGTAATAATCGTTAAAAATACAGAAAAAATTCCAACCATAAGGAAATGATGTTTTAACTTATAAATCATATTTTGAATAGAATCCGTATTTTGAAACATATAGACATATCCTTTGATCTTGCCGTCAATCCGAATCGGGCTTACTGTTGAAATGTGCGACTCTTTTTGCCAATTTTTTTGCACAATCATTCCGCCATAGGGAATGTTTTTATTTGCTTTTTTTATTACTCTTTTAGCAAATGGCAAAATATGATCTGAAAAATACAATATCTTCCCCTTGTCATTTGTAATAACGACGTCCGTCTCCGCTTCAGACTCCATCATGGTAACATGTTCTAACGTGGAAGGATCATAATTTTTTTCTAACACATCACGGTGGCTATTCCCTCTTGCTAACAGCTGCTCAAATTCCTCATTAATTCGAGAATGAACTAGAGTAACATATAAAGACACAAATAAAACCGTCTCTATTCCCAATACGAATACAAAAAATAATAGTCCTAACTTAAATGAAATTTTTCGCACTTTTGTCCCTTCCTTATCAGCTCATTAACTTCTATTATATAGTTTAGAAAAGCTGTTTCTTGATCTCTTTTTCGTTTATTCGGAGCGATTAAATCAAATTTCTCTGAATTGACATATTGGTATTTAAAACTAAATCGTTGAGACTTAAAACTTTGGAATGTTCTCCTTGTTTATACCTATTAGACGTTTATACAGGAGAAGTAATTTTTATTTTATCAACTAAATTTGCAGAATTTATGGATTTAAATAAATTGTAACAGTCAGGAACGATTTCACTTTTAAAAAGTTGTTTAATAAATCTTCTTGTTATTCAACTATCGCGCCCAATTGTTGAAGATAGTTTCTACAGAATTTGTAACAGAATATACTTTTCCATATTAAAGAAAAGCATCTGTTTTTTGCAGCATGATAGATTTTTCGAATTTACCTGAAAGAACTCCGGATGCCATCAATGAAGGTTCGAATCTAGCACCTTCTTCATTGGTAAAATTAACAATCATGAGTGGGATTTGTGGTTTAATATTATTTTCTAATAAAGTTCGTACCACCTCTAAACCAGCAACCACTCCTAAGACTCCATCAAACCGTCCGCCATTTTTTACAGTATCTAAATGCGAACCTATCACTATTGGCGGCCTGTTTTCAAGCCCTTCTAAAGTAGCATAAATATTCCCCATATCATCGATCTTTATGGACATACCTAATTCTTCGCAACAAGAACAAAAATAATCTCGAGCTAATTTATCCTCTTCAGACAATGATAAACGAGTTACTCCATTGTTTTCTGTACGTCCGAAATTTGCAAATTGTTCAAGCGTATTTTTTAGCCTCTCACCATTAATTAACAGTTTTTGTTGTTCCATCATGTGTACTCCCCTTTCAAATAATTTAGTAATCCCACCATATATTCGTAGCTTTTGTACAATTACTAACTAGGCAATCTAGTTTCCCAATAGTTTTTAGAACAAGCCTGTTGGAAGATTTACCGTGGAGAACGAGTTGATATTTTATGCAACATGTGTTAGCTGATGATCTCTACCAAAAAGATGTCAATAAAGCAGTTTCTGCTAAAGAAACGTTTAAAACATGGAAGAAAGTACTGCTACCACAATCCACTCGCTTTTAGTATCGCGATCAACGAATTTTGGATTATTTACATTATTGTATCAATGATGTAAATCGCTTTCATTAAACAAAAAGTAAAATATTTCTAAATTACCATCTTACATTAAGTATAATTTCCAAAAATCCTGACCATCCATCACTAATTTCTATTAACAGTGGATGTTAATTTAAGTGCGGCTGCCATATATAGCAAAGACGCGAAATAAAATAAACTCCCAATCGTTAAGAAATCGATGAGATAGCCGGTGGCAATGACGGCGATTGCTGGCCAAATCGATGTCCAAAAATGATAATAACCAATTGTTTTTCCAGCGGTAGCGGGTTCAGTGAATCTGGAAAGGCTGGTCTTTTCTGTCGTTTTTTGAACGGCACCAAGCAATCCCATCACAATCTGGATAAAGTATATTTGCCATATTTCTGTTGAAATAGGAATCAATAACATCAACCCAGCCATCCCCCATGCATATACTAACAACATTATGCGATCGCCATAACGGTCCGTGAGCTTCCCAATCCATACATGGGATAAAGCCGCTGTCAAAGCAAATAAACCATAAGCCAAGCCGAATTGCGAATAGCTATCACCGATATTTCGAATAAATAATAAGTAAAATGGAAACACAATGCTGCCTGCTGTCATAACGAAACTTTGCGCTGCTACAAATCGTTGATAATTCATTTTCCATACTCCTTGTAGAAGAGATTGACGAAAACCTCGTCGGGATCATATTGGCGTTTTTTTTCAAAAAACTCTTTGGCTCTTGGATAGGCTCTATGCAGTTGTTCTTTCGTTGGATACGGATGATAAGGGAGATAATAAGAACCTCGGTGATCTAAAGTAACATCAATCATCTTCCTCAAGACCTTTTGCGTCTTTTCTACTTCTTTTGCGCTTCGCCCCTGATTGATTAAGAGCACTAAGGCAAACATGTCTTCTTTCGCATACGAAAGAACCGCTTGCTTGTCTTCTTCCACATACCGTATGGTGATATTCAATAAATTCAAGTCCTCTCTTTTCAGAAGTTTCCGTAAATCATCGATATAAGAAGCGAATTCATCAACAGGAACAAAATATTCTTGAAGGATTTCTGTTCTGTTCGGGTTTTCATACTCCATGAATTGGCTTTCGGAGCGCATCACGTTATTTCTAGTAATGAGGTCGCCATTTTTGCTTTGGAAATAAGCAAGCTGTGTATCCCAGAGTATTTGCTTCCCCCAATCACTGTATCGTGATAATCCTAACAAAAATTTCGGCAAGGCAATGATCGTTTCTTTTTTCAATGGTTGATATTTTTCACGAAGGGATTGGTCTTCATACAATAAATAATTGGTCACATACATTTCTTTTAAGAAAGACTCAGGAGCAGCGGAAATGCGAGCCATATGCATCCGAATGGCAGGATTGGCTCGTACTTTCTCTTTAAAATAAGAGGCATAATCTTTGTAATCTATTTTATGGGTATACATTTGGTAAAGCTCGTCATCTGTCAATTTCAGTGTAACATCTAAAATAATCCCAAATAACCCATAGCCACCGATGACAAGATTAAATAGTTCCGGATGTTGCGTTCGGCTTACTTCAATAATAGAACCATCGGCCTGCAGCAAACGGAATGATTCCACAGAATCCAACAAAGAGCCATAGCGAATATCTCGACCGTGGACATTCACACTCAATGAACCGCCAACGGTGAAAATATTTTGCGATTGCATGACTCGTATCGCCAAACCATCAGGATTTATGTGTTGTTGGATTTTTTCCCAAGTAATTCCGCTTTGAACGCGTATCATTTTTGCTTCTGGGTGATATGCTAAGATTTTATCGTACGATTTCATGTCAATCACGATCCCACCGGGGTAATAGGTATGTCCGCCCTGGCTGTGCTGCATGCCAGCCACAGAAATTTTTTCTCCTTGTTTGGCAGCCGCTTGAATCCATTCTTGAAGAGACCGTTCATCAGTAGCCGAGCGAATTTGTTTAATCGAAGTTGGCAGCAATTTTCCCGAATCCTCGACTATCAGTGGAAGTTGTGTGTAGCGGTATACCGAAAAAGAAAAGCCAAGGATATAAACGACTACCAATATAATCCAAGATCTGTTCATCCGAACCACCTCTCTATTTGCATCGCTTCTCTTACTGAAGATACAGTTCGACCATTCGCATACAATTATCCTTCTTGAAACAAATTTCGCAAAATTTATTCCATTATTTTTATGATACAATTTCAATAGTTAGAAATAGTTAATAGCTGGAGGGAATCTTGTGGATCAGACTTCTGACAAACAACCGGTTGCGTTTGTTACAGGAGCTTCAAGCGGCTTTGGTTTGCTGACAAGTGTGGTACTTGCCGGCGAAGGCTATCGCGTGCTGGCTTCAATGAGAAACCTGAATAACAAAGGACGGCTGGAAGCGGCAGCTAAAGAAGCGGGTGTAACAGATCGAATTGAGATTGTCCAATTGGATGTGACCGATTTTTCCGCCGTGGAAACGGTGATTCAGGATGTGATTCGCCGCTACGGACGAATTGATCTGTTGGTGAACAATGCGGGTTATGCAGCGGGCGGCTTCACGGAGGAACTTGCTGTTGAAGAATGGGGGCGGCAATTTGAAACTAATTTTTTCGGCTTGGTGGCAGTAACGAAAGCTGTTTTGCCGTCGATGCGGAAACGCAGAAGCGGCAAGATTGTGAATATAAGCAGCATCAGCGGACGGATCGGCTTCCCTTCTATGGGACCTTATGTGGCATCCAAGTTTGCGGTGGAAGGATTCAGCGAGTCTTTGCGTTTAGAGATGCTGCCGTATGGCGTTCATGTAGTTTTGATTGAGCCGGGGTCCTATAAAACAGATATCTGGTCAAAAGGGTTGGGAGCGGTAACGATCCATCCGAATTCTCCTTATGCGAAAGAGATGAAGGCGATTTTGAAATATGTCAATCAGGTTGCCGACACGGCACCTGCTCCGGATGAAGTGATCCGACAGATTGTGCAAGTGGCGAAGTCTCCCTATCCGAAATTGCGGTATCCGGTTGGCAAAGGCGTGAAATTAGGAATTGTCTTGAAACATGTGCTGCCGTGGAAGTGGTGGGAGCGGATGATGACAAAACGGCTTTGGGAGGGAAAGTGATGCTGAGATTTTAGTTCAAAAACCACTCACATGAAAGAGGGATCAAAAATGGACAAAAAACTCGTTTACTTCTTATGTACAGGTAACTCCTGCCGCTCTCAAATGGCGGAAGGTTTTCTAAAAGCTTTAGGCGGAGATCAATATGAAGTCAAAAGTGCTGGTCTTGAAGCCCACGGTTTAAATCCCCGTGCTGTTCAAGTAATGAAAGAAGCAGGGGTAGATATTAGTCACCATACTTCTGACGTGATTGACCCAGAAATTTTAAGCAAAGCTGATTACATTATTACTTTGTGCGGTCACGCCAACGACAACTGCCCGGTGGTACGTAATGACAAAGCGGAAAGATGGCATTGGGGCTTTGACGATCCGGCAAAAGCCACGGGAACCGAAGAAGAAATTATGGCGAAGTTCCGTGAAGTTCGCGACTCCATAAAAAAACGCATTGAACAATTCGTTAAAGAAGGCCAATAATAAGAAGTTTATTCAATGCTTAAACAAAACCTTTAAGAAACAAAGGGAAACAGGGTTCCTTTTGGAATCCCCGTTTCCCATTTCTACATTTCTATTTACTCACAGCAGTTAGCATCGTTCTTTGAGCGTTAACGGCTTAATTGCACAAAGATTTAATTTGGAACGATTTAGTCTCCTTTTTTCCTTGCCAATTTAGAAAAGAATGCAATCCTATAGATCTTTTTAATTGTGGGTGTAGAATTGGTACAATCGCTACATCCCCTGCTCCAAATTGTGCAATGTTTTTTTGGTTCATCTCATGATAGTCATTATCTTGTTCGTTTAACACTTGTGTACCGAAATCGATACACAAGGCTTTGACGTTACTTTTTCACGTAGAATAAGCGGGATACCAATAGTCCGATTGTACCTAAACCAATAAATAAGACTGTTCTCACAATAATCGTAACAAACTGAAGATCCACTAACACAATCTTACAAAGAGTGAGCAACAGAAGGATAATTCCGACTAAACGGATATTTTTCTTCCCTTTCACTACCCCAAAGACTACACCTGCTACCGCGTATAAGGCCCAAGCAAAGGATAATGTCATCATCTGCATACTAATAGACCAATTTTCTGTGATGACGCTAGTAATAGAAGAAAGGAAGACAAGGTGTATAAGCGCATTTACCCCTAACATGAGACCGCGTAAAACTTTGTGGGTTGCGTGATGAAGATTTACTAAGCGATAAAGCGCATATAAAGAACCGATTAAGAAAAGCCAACATAGCGTTTCTATACTTAGAATTTCTCTAATTTTCTGATCTGCAATAGTGATAAGCGCCCCTATCACATATTTTCAAGCATTTTCAAACGATAACGGATTCCTTGCTTCTTCAACTTTTCTGCACCCTTAGCCAACTATGAACGGGCTTCACCACAGATGATGAAAATTAAAATGTTATTGTAATAGAATTAATTTTTTATTCTACTTCTACTTTTTTACAATATTCGTTAAAATAAAGTTGTCGAAATTTAGAAGAAAAAGGAGAGGCTTCTAATGAATCTTTCTTTCTGGATTAAAAAAGAAACCAAGCCACCTCACAAGGTTGCTACCGCGCTTCAAACCGAGCCCACACCTGTTCGCGTGAAAGACGCATCGATTAACAGGCAATTGGAAATGATCGAGCTCACGCATCGCGATTTAGCCATATTAACCCAGTTAAAACCATGGGTGGAAGAAAAAATCGATTGGATTGTCGGGCGCTTTTACGAGACGTTAGAAAAAGAACCATCTTTATTTGAAATTATTCATCGGCATAGTTCCGTTGAACGTCTAAAAAAGACCCTTACTATTCATGTGATTGAAATGTTTGACGGACGCATTGATGAAGCGTTTATCGAAAAGCGTACGCGCATTGCGGTCACACATTTAAAGATTGAACTGTTGCCAAAATGGTATATGTGCGCGTTTCAGCAGCTTCAGTTGTCGATTTTGGAAGCAATCGCTTCACATATAGACGATCCTTTGTTATTAATTGAATCAGTAAAATCGGTCACAAAAATATTAAGCTTTGAACAACAGCTTGTTTTAGAACAATACTGGCAAGCGCATGAAGAAGTCCGAATGCAGATGTATCAAGTAAAAAATGATCTCAAATTGCAATTACAAGAGACAGCGCAACAACTTTCTGACATATCCGAAGAGGTCCATGCTTCGGTTTCTGAATTGACAACGGAAGCGATGAATATTTTGCAATCTACTGAAGAAGCTGTTTCCATTTCGAAAAAAAGTGAACATCATTCTGCCGAGGGGCAGGACAAATTGCAAAAACAACTTTCTGACATTCACCATATTCAAGAAATGATGAAAAATATCCAAATAGAAATTCAAAGCTTACAACAGTCAGCCCGTGATATCGAAAGAATCAACAGCATCGTGACAAAGATCGCCGATCAAACAAACATGCTTTCGTTAAACGCTTCGATTGAAGCGGCGCGTGCGGGAGAACACGGAAAAGGGTTTGCCGTTGTTGCTAATGAAGTGCGAAAACTTGCCTTCCAAACAAAAGAATCTCTCGCTGATGTAACAAACATTTTAAATGAATTGAATAAAAAAGTAGAAGCTACTTCTGAATCGATGAATTCAGTCCATACCTTTATTGATCGTGGGACAACCGATATGGAGAGAATCTATCAGTTTTTTGAAACATTATCACAGTCGCTCCAGCAAATTCGCACCCAAAACAATCAAATTAACGAAAAGATGAAACGATACGTCGATGTTATTGCGGATATTAATGATGCCACCAACAATGTTGCTACGTCGGCTGAGAGATTAGAGCAATTAACAAACGGCTTATAATGAACAAAGCCTTTGTTGCTTGAACAAGCGGCAGAGGAATTTCTAAATTACCAGACGTAATTTCTACATATGGGTATCTTCAATTGTGGTTCATCACTAATGTACTTGTCAAACTATTGATTTGATGTCATATGGTTGCCACTTGTTATTCGTAATCCAAGGAATTAGTATATTTTGCAGAAAGCCAAGTACATCTTTTGGCAAAGAGCCACATATAAGGTTATTTTGAGGGATAAGCACACAAAAAAGAGAAGGCTGGCACAAGTCCTTCTCTTTTTTCAAAAAACATTTAGCCAACACTTCTGAGTTTTCCTTCAGAACACAACCATCCATCAACACGGATCAGAAATAGCATTTGCACTGAGATATATAAGTGTTTTTTACGAATCTACTACAAGTTGGCGTAAGGGTTCCAAAGTTCTTGTGTTATATCACTTATTTCAAAATCTTAAATCCATATTTCTCAAAGACTTGGAGGGAATCTTTCGTCTGTAGGTATTGATAGAAATCTTTAGCCTCTGTTTTATGCTTCGTATCCTTAATGATACCAACCGGATAAATAATAGGATCATGCATATTAGCGGCTGCTGTGTCGACCATTTTTACCTTATCAGATATTTGTGCATCGGTTTTGAATACAATTCCTGCATCCACGGTATTTGCTTCTACATACGATAATACTTGACGCACATCCTTTGTGTATACGATTTTCCCTTTTACTTTTGTCCAAAGATTTAGATTGGTCAGGGTTTGTTTCCCGTACTGACCTGCCGGAGTAGTTTCAGGATTCCCGATCGCAAATTGCTTTACGCTGTTGTCTGCCAAAGACTGAAATCCCTTTACTGTGTCTGCTTTGTCTTTTGGAACAATTAGAACGAGTTCATTTCCTAACAAGTTCTTACTCTCTTCCTTGTTAATCAATCCTTTGTCTACGAGAGGACGAAATTTATTTTCAGCAGCCGAGAAAAATAGGTCTACTGGCGCCCCTTGCTCGATTTGCTGTTGTAATGCACCAGAACTTCCAAAGTTAAATGATAGTTTTATATTTTCGTGTTCTTTTTCATACTTTTTCTGAATTTCCGTTAGGGCATCTTGTAAACTTGCGGCTGCTGAGATGGTTAATGTTACTGTCTGTTTTGCCTCTGCCTCCTTCGATTCCTGTTTTTCTTCTTGTTTCGTACAACCGAAAATAAAGAGGAGTGAAGCACACAAAAACACACTCATGATGATGCGGATAGAATGCTTCATGCTTTCTGCCCCTTCCTTTCTTTTGAATTTTATAAATTATACGAATTATTACAAACTTATTATAATTATTTATAACTAGTTTGTACAGTATATAATTACTATTATTTATAATTAATTTATATAAGATATAATTATATAGAACTATGAAGTATCTCACAGTTATTTGGATAGATCCAACACAATGAAAAAAGCGCTCTATGTGGCGCTTTTTTCAGCTGTCGTTCTCCAGATCATACCTCCTTTTCAATAAAAGATTATTTTTTCGCTTATGCCCCACCCTGCATATCCCTTGATCAGGTTGGGTGAGCTACTAATGATCAAAAAAGCAATAGGAAAGCATAGCTACTTTTATTTCTTAGTCTTTTTACATACGAAAGAGATCTTTTGTGAAGTTGAAAAACAAAAGCCAAAGGTTTTTCTCTATTTTTAAGAAAAAACCTCTGGCTTTTTAATCAATTTCACTCTACTAGCTAGCTTTGTTTCAGTTTTCATAAACCACCTGTCCAGTTTGGGATAAATCATAACCACCTAGTGCTTTTAAATCGTTTTTAAAGTTATCAGATCTTAAAATTTGCAGGACTTGACTAATTAATTCTCTATTCTCATCGTTCTTTAAAATCACCAAATCATACCTTTCGTTAACTAGCGGAATGAAATCAACATCTTTTACTAAGTCTGCAGCTTTTTCAATTCCTACTCCGACATCGGCATCCCCTTTAGCGACAGCGCTTGCGACGCTTACATGATTGGTTACCTCATTGTCATAACCATTAATTTCAGATATAGGTATGCGATACTTTCTCAAACTTTCATCTAGTAAAACTCGTGCACCTGACCCTTTTTCCCGGTTCACGATTTTAATATCTTTTCTTCTTAAATCCTCCCAATGCTTTATATTCAATGGATTTCCTTTTTTAACATAAAAGCCTGCCTTCCTTGTTAGTAAATGAATCACGATATACTGAAAATTAACTAATATCTTGCTTATATATGGAACATTATATTCACCTGAAATTCCTTCGATTAAATGGGTGCTTACAATGTCTGAATATCCTTGATACATTGAAATTAGACTTTCTAAGCTTCCAACATAAGAACGTAATGGCCGGAACCTTTTCGAGGATTTTTCTAGGTAGTTAGCCAAAATATCTAAACTTATGTCTTGGCCGCTGATGATCAATTGCCTAACTTGCGAATACCCTTGTGCTCCACTCGTTGTTTCTTTGCTTAATAACTGTGAGGAGCTTGGCTGTAACTCTCCTTTTGACCTTTTTATATACTCTTCTAGATCGGAAGGATCAATTCTCATTTGCCGTCCGACACGATAAGCGGGTAATAACCCTTTTTTCACTAAATCATATACGGTTAGTTTTGAAACCTTTAATATGTTTGCGACTTCCTCGGTTGTATAAGAATGATTTTTTTCCATACTACTTACTCCTTCATTAGAAAATTTCGTTATAAGTAATTAAATTTAATTTTATATAATGTATTGATAACCTCCATATCATGATTTATATTTAATTATAAATAAAATTAATTATATTTCTATTAAGAACTGGTTATGTATGAAATAGTTTATATTTAACCTTATTATATCATGTTTTGTTCGGCTCTTTGTTGTATATAATTCATTGTCTACACAGAAACACCTCAACGTTTGTATGTTGATTCTTATTTTATCATTGCTTCTGTTCCAAAGTTAATATAAGCAATAATTAAATATAACCATTTATAATGAAAAATAACCAATTTTACGAAAAGGTGAATGGCAAATATGAATTACTCTCCACTTATACTCTCTTTTAAAACTGCTACCATCTCAACGCTTATCGTATTTATTGCCGGGGTTGTGTTGGCACGATTGATCGGCCGTAGTTCCTTTCGAGGGAAAAGTATTATAGAAGCGATTATTTTACTGCCGCTCGTGCTCCCGCCTACAGTTGTAGGTTTTGGTTTATTGTATGTATTCGGTAAAAACGGCTTTATTGGTCGATTACTGCTCGACTGGTTTGATTTCCAGATTGTTTTCACTTGGTATGGTGTTCTGATCGCAGCAATAGTCGTATCCTTTCCTTTAATGTACCAAAGTGCAGCTGCAGCGTTCCAGCAGTATGACCCAAATATTGAAAATGCCGCTTATACGATGGGAGCATCTAAATGGAGAGTGTTTTGGACGATATCATTTCCACTTGCATGGCCAGGACTGTTATCTGGTTTAGTTTTATCCTTTGCACGAGCGTTAGGAGAATTCGGTGCCACCCTCATGATCGCCGGCTATATTCCGAATGTCACCGACACCATTCCTCTAGCCATCTATTTTGCAGTGGAGTCAGGTAATATGGAGGTGGCAAAATTTTGGGTGATCATTATCATCGCCCTTGGCTTTAGCGCTATTTTATGGCTTAATTGGTGGAGCAAAAAGAACATGATGAAGCATGTACACAAATGAAATCAATATATACAGCTTATTGTGTGTGTAAAGGAGTTTTTCTTATGCTTATCGTTGACATCCAAAAAAAGCTTTCCCATTTTGAATTAAATGTCAAATTTTCGGTAGCCAATGAGATTGTTGTTCTTTTTGGCCCTTCTGGTTCTGGAAAAACGACAATCTTAAATTGTATTGCTGGAATAAGCAAACCTACTGCTGGCATAATCCGATTAAATGACACCATTTTATTTGAAAATAAAAAGGTATTTGTTCCTATACAAAAAAGAAATATCGGCTATGTATTTCAGGATTATGCGCTTTTTCCCCATATGACCGTTTGGAAAAATATCGCTTATGGCATGAAAAACGAAAGCTTTGCAAAAGAATTAATGAAAGAGCTGCGAATTGAACACCTTAGAGACAAATATCCATCTGAAATTTCAGGCGGGGAAAAACAACGGGTAGCCATTGCACGAGCGATTGCAACCGAGCCGGATGCCTTACTTTTAGATGAGCCATTTTCTGCTTTAGATGATCAAACACGGGCGAAAGGCCATGAGGAGTTATTACGTATCCATAAACTTTGGCGCATTCCAATTATATTAGTAACACATCATCATGAGGAAGCAAAAAAATTAGGGAATCGAATTTTATATTTACACGAAGGAAAAATTCATGACAATGAAGAGATGTAAAATTGGTCGATGATTTCACGTTTAGTCCACTCCTCATACACTTCTTCATCACGTCTAATTTATATTTACTGTAAAGTTTTTCTGATTTTTTCATAAAAAATATCCCCTTATAGTAAACAGTACATCACTTTCTGTCTACTATGGGGATAAATATCATTACTACCCTTCCCTTGTTTCAATCATCTAATAATTCCGGCAGTTTCATACAAATACCTTCCAGCCATTGTCGATTAATGGGTGCTTCCCAACAGGCGTCCGACGCCGTGAATTTTCTCAAGAATCAGGATCAGCACCACCGAAATCAGAATCACAACACTTGATACAGAAGCGACGATTGGACTGTACGCATCCTGCATGTTCGAAAAAATCTCAAGCGGTAGTGTTCGCATATCGGAAGATACCATAAACAGCGAGACAGTTACGTTATCGAACGAAGTCAAAAAGGAAAACAGAGCCCCAGACAGAATTGCAGGCCGGATCAGCGGCAGCGTCACCCGCCAGAAAACGGTGACCGGACTGGCGCCGAGAATCGCTGCCGCCCGTTCCAACGTGTAATCAAAACCGCTCAGTCCGGTCAGCACAAACCGGATCACATACGGTACGCAGATGATAATATGTGCGATCAAAAATCCGGTCGGCGTCCCCGCCAGCAGCATCGGTGTGAAGTAAATCAATAAGGCGACCCCCAATACCAATTGCGGTACCGTCAACGGGGCGGTCAGCAACGATACTAGGTAACTTTTTCCTGGAATGTCATACTTAGCAATTGCCAGCGCACCGAGAGTGCCCAGCAAGACGGAAAAGAACGCTGTCAGAAAAGCAAACTTGGCGCTGTTCCAGAAAGCCTCGACAAACTCAGGCCGTTCCAGCAATTTCACATACCACTGCAGCGAAAATCCATGTGGTGGAAAGCTCGGATAGCTTGCGCTTGTAAAAGAAGCCGGAATCGTGACAAGCAACGGGATCAGGATATAAATCAGGCTGACTATAGCCACCGCAACCCTGATTTTTCCGGAAATTTTCATTAGCGAAACACCTCCCGGTACCGTCCTCTTTCCATCATCCTCGTAAAAATCGTGACGATTGCCAACGTGATGCCGAGCAATACATACGAGACGGCAGACCCGTACGTCCAGCGCAACAGGTGAATGATCTGGTCATATGCCACTACCGGCAGCATCGGCACATTCGCTCCCCCCATCAGAGCTGGGGTTACGTAAGCGCTCATCGACATGCTGAACACCAGCACCATCCCGGACACAATACCAGGCAGGCTGAGCGGCAGAGTGATCGATAGAAACGAACGGAACGGGCTGGCTCCGAGAATGGCAGCCGCTTTTTCGAGAGACGGATCAATGTTATACAAACTGGTAGCAATGGACAAAATCATAAACGGCATATACGCATTCGACAAACCGATGACAACCCCTGCTTCCGAAAACAAAAGTTTCAGTGGCGACTCGGTGATGCCAAGGCCTGTCAACAGTTGATTGACCGTGCCGTTGGGCAACAGAAGCAAATACCAGCCAAAATTGCGAACCACGATGCTGATCAAAAGCGGCGATGCCACCAACAGGGTCAGCAATCCCCGGACGCGTGGAGAGCATTTTGCCATCGTCAGCGCCACTGGATAACCAAGCAGTAACGACACGATTACCGTGTACAGGCTCACTTTGATCGTCAGCCAGAGAGAATGCAAGTAATAGGAATCGGTGAAAAACCGGACATAGTTGTCAATGCTGTAAACCGCATTTGTCCCGCTCAGTCTTTCCGTGTCAATAAAGCTTAGATACAGGATATAAAGCATCGGAACCACAAAGAAACCGATAATAAACAGCAACAATGGCAGTAACAGCAGTACGGCGGCCAGATGTTTTTTCCAATTCCTGCGTTTTCCCAATACAGCCGGCTGCAACCGCAAGCTGGCTATTTCTTGACGATCATCATGTCTGACGGGTTCCATCCGACCATCACCTCAGTTCCTATCGTCCAGCCTGCTTCGATTGAGGGATGCAACACCTGCATCCGTTCACCTAGCAGTGACACTTCAATTTCCCAAGCAGAACCTAGATAATTCATCTGGACAATGGTAGCAGTGTGTGAATTGTAGTTGGAAGTCGGATTTTCCAACGGCTGGATCATCAACTTTTCTGGGCGGATATAGAGCTTGACCGCATCCCCCACCGTACAGGTGCGATCCGATCCCATCACATTCTCCGCTTCGACCAGTACCTGCCCCCCGTCCGATAGTTCCACTCTGATCATTCGGCTGTCGAGCGATTTGACCCTGCCATGTAATTGGTTTGATTTTCCGATAAATTGAAAGACAAATTCGGTGCGCGGATGGGCATAGATTTCAGTCGGCGTTCCGACTTGTTCAATTTTCCCCTTGTTCATCACGACGATCCGATCGGACATAGAGAGCGCTTCCTCCTGGTCATGAGTGACAAAAATCGTGGTGACACCCACTTCTTTTTGCAATCGTTTGATCTCTATCCGCAATTCATGACGCAACTTGGCGTCAAGATTGCTCAATGGTTCATCGAGCAACAACAGTTTCGGTTGCACCACCAGCGCCCGGGCGATGGCAACGCGTTGCCGCTGACCGCCGGACAGTTCGCGTGGATAACGTTCTTCCAGTCCAGTCATTTTCACCAGTTCCAGCGCTTTCTGGATGCGCCGTTTTTTCTCGTCTTCCGGCACTTTGCGCAGAGACAGGCCAAAATCGAGATTTTCATACACAGTCATATGTGGGAACAATGAATACGTCTGGAACACCATTCCCAAATCGCGCTTGTAGGCGGGAACGTCATTCACCCGCCGCCCTTTGATAAATACATCCCCCTGATCGATGTCGAGAAAACCGGCAATCACGTTGAGCGTTGACGTTTTGCCGCAACCGGAAGGGCCAAGCAAGGTGAGCAATTCACCTTGCTTGACCTCTAGATCGATACCGTCTAGGATCACGTTTCGGCCGATTCGTTTGTAAACGCCGCGTATTTCCACGTCATTCGTCAACGCCTGCATCTTTCCGCCTCCTATCCCCCTATTTTTTCACTTTTTTGCCAAGTTCCGGTGTGACTTCTTTAGTCCATCTGTCCGTCCATTGCGCCCGAATCTCGGACAGTTTCTTCACATCTGGACGGAAGACAGGATCGCTGTCTTTCAAGCCGATCGATGCTTCATATTTAGGAGCCGCTTTCATTCCTTTCAGAACCGGATAGAACCCTCTTTCCGCAATCTGCTTTTGCGACTCTTCGCTAATCAGAAAATTGATAAAATCCATCGCCGCTTTTTTATGAGGGGCATTTTTCACAACCGTCGCACTGAACGCTTGCAACGGCGCCCCTTCTTTCGGGATCACCATTTTCAACGGTACACCGGAATCGATCAGTTCGGCGATCGCATAGCTGCCCATCACCGTTACGTCGGCTGCCCCCTGTTGCATAGCCGGCATCATCTGGGTGGAGTTTTTGTAGAACGTATCCGAATACCTGGCGAGTTCTTTCGCCTTTTTCAAACCAGGTTCCAGATTGTCAAGGCTGCCGCCGTTCGCGTTCGCAAGGTTATAGAGCAGAGCGAATCCCCAGTCGTTGGCGATGTCGGCGAACGCCGTCTTTCCTTTGTAATCGGGACGAATCAGATCGTTCCAAGACGTTATCGGCGCCCAGCCGTTCTTCTCAAAGGTTTTCGTATTGTATGCAGGTGCGATTACCAATCCGAATACGGGAACTCCGATATTATCCACTGCGACAAACCGCGGGTCAACCTTAGACATGTTGGGGATCGCCGCTGGATCCAATTGCCCAGTCAATCCTTTATCGGCCGCTCGCTGCACGTCAATCGGTACGTAAAACGCAACGTCATATTGAGGAGCGTTTTTCTGCAATTCGACTTTTGACAGGATTTCACCCGACAACCCTGGCACAAAGTTCACCTTGATCCCGTATTTTTCTTCAAATTTTGGCGCAATCACTTCACGAATCGCCTTTTCAATCTTTCCGCCGTTCCCGGCAACCGTAATCTCCTTCACATTGTCTGACGACTTGTTGGCCGGTTTCGCTTCACCGGGCGGTTTCGCATTGGGAACTCCACACCCGGCCAGTGCCGCCATCACCATCATGAGTCCAATCATGATCCATCGTTTCATGACACAACCCCCATTTTTTACTCTTTTAGCTTCAATAGTTTTTTTATGCACAAATGTGCCTTCACCATTCCACGTTTCGATGATCCGAGCAGCCGCCAGCATGCTCAACGTATCACGGATACTAGAGCGACCGACGCCAAACATATCGCTCCATTCCTTTTCCGAAGGTAGTTTGCTGTCTGACGGAAGCTCATCCTGTTCGATTAATCGCTTAATTTCTTTCGACTATCTCTTCCGGATACTTTTTTCGACGAAATGGGCTTCACTTCTCGCATGGCAACCTCCTTTCCTGCAAGGTGAGCGGGCTTCTGACAAAACCGGCTGGGAGCGGCTGTTGGATCCGCAGTCCGCCTCTCTGAAAGCGATTGCAGAAAACCGATCATCGTTTCCGTAGCGCCGCTTTTCAGCCGCGAAAATCAGCCGGCGCATTCAGTCGGCAGTGTGGCCGCCCCAAATCAGCAACACCCTTTCGTCAATCAGAAATGCGGATGATGCAGCATGTTGCCCATTAGCGATCTGTTATCAGACAACCTAATATCCGTATATTTATATTTCTGTCAAACATCCGATATCACTTTTTAATTCTGAAAATTCAATAAATTATTAAAATTACGTCGTATATGCGGCAATAGCGGCTGAAAAATCCATAAGTCTTAATAAAAAGAATTTATTAACTTTCTTACAGAAAAGAATTCATTCGCCACGCATTGTTTTTATTTTTAGAAATAGTATTGTGTTTGAATTCATCGAAAATGCAGATATAAACATATAAAAAAATAAATTCTAAGTATACTGCTTATGATTGAATTCTGCACCATTCGCTAGTTTGTTAAATGGTGTCCACTTATCTAAGAGAGGTGTTCTAAATGGATTTCGGACTAGTTATGTCCTTTTTAGGTGTGGCGATATTGCTGACATTAATGCCTGGACCAGATATTCTGTTTGTGATTACCCAAAGTATTTCACAGGACAAAAAAGCGGGAGTCGCAACGGCACTGGGACTTTGTTCAGGCCTTATTGTACATATCACGGCTGCAGCACTTGGGATTTCCGCAATCATTTATCAATCCGCTTTGGCTTTTACCGTTGTAAAATATATGGGTGCAGCTTATTTGCTGTATTTAGCATGGCAATCATTTAAGGAAAAAGAAACAGGCTTTACGATTAACCATCACAAGCCTTTAAAGTATAAATCTTTGTATAAAAAAGGAATTTTCATGAATCTGCTTAATCCAAAAGTATCCTTGTTCTTTTTAGCATTGTTACCTCAATTTGTGAATAAATCGATGGGACACATTGCGTTACAGATGTTGATTTTGGGGATTATTTTTCTGGTTCAGGCTTTAGTGATTTTTGTTGCTGTCAGCGTATTTTCCGAGAAGCTGCGCCATGTCCTGCTTGCTAATTCGTTCATCGCAAAGCGAATGAACATTATAAAAGGTTTGTTATTAGGGCTTATTGGTACACAGATGGCGCTTAGTGAAAAGTGAAATCGTTAGAGTGCTATAATAGGCTCTGTTCGTATTATGAAGCAGCCAGATATCTTCTTTTTAATGGAATAAAATAGGCTTTAGACAAATGTCTGAAGTCTATTTTTTCAATAGCCTGAATTGTCATTAGGCTAGAGAGAAACAAATTAGAAAAACTAATGTTTTTTTAAGAAGCTTCTTTCTGTTGTACATTACCTGAATTTTCTGCTAAGTTACTTTTTCTTTTGCTGTAAAACACATAAATAACAAGGCCTATAATCATCCAAACTATAAAACGAATCCAAGTAATCGGAGGAAGAATGGATAATAAGGTAGATGGAAAATCCAACTCCATCAAAGGAACAACCGGAACAAACGGCGTTCTAAATTTTCTTTCAAATTCCGGCCGTTTCACTCGCAGCACCATGATGGATGAACAAATTAAGATAAACGCTGACAACGTCCCGATGTTAACTAGTTCAGCTACTTCACTAATAGGGGTAACCCCTGAAACAAGCGCGGTAATAACACCAATAATTAAGGTTGGACAATAAGGTGTTTTTATATTTGTACACCTTCATAAACCATTTTGGCAATAAACCGTCGCGGCTCATGGCAAACCATATGCGCGACCCCGCAAGCATAAAAGAAAATAAAACAGACAGAATACCCGCAATGGCAGAAGCTGAAATGAATAACGTGATCCATTTCAATCCGACATTACTTAAAGACTTTGGCTACTGGCGCCGCATTATTCAATGTATGATACGGAGTCATACCTGTAACAAAAAATATGTCGAAAAAAGTAGAAATATGATATAATAGCAAATTGCTTGGCGTTTTAAACTAATTGCATAAGAGAAGAGAGAGGAGACGTCATGAATTTACTTCAAAAAAAGTCAATTACTCACTTGTTAAGTCAAAAGAAAACATTGCAGAAGACATTAGGGGCCTATGATTTAATATTGCTTGGTATCGGGGCGATTGTTGGGATCGGCATTCTTGTGTTGACAGGTGTCGCAGCAGCAAATGATGCAGGTCCTTCGATTATCTTTTCGTTTATGCTTGCGGCATTAGTGTGTGGATTTGTAGCGTTTTGTTATGCGGAAATAGCATCTGCTCTTCCCGTTTCCGGAGGCGTCTATACATACGCGTATGTAACAGTCGGGGAAGTAGTTGCGTATTTAATAGGATGGACACAACTTTTAATTTATGTTTTGTCCGTTGCAGCGGTGGCAAATGGATGGTCTGCATATTTTCGCTCATTGTTGGAAGGATTTCATTTGCATATCCCGAAAATGCTAAGTGCAGTACCCCAGCAAGGCGGAATGATAAACTTGCCGGCTGTCTGCATTATTTTACTTATGACATGGGTGCTATCAAAAGGTGTGCAAGAAAGTAAGAAAGTGAATAATACGATGGTTGCCATCAAATTATCTATCATTTTATTATTTATTATTGTCGGAATATTCTATGTTAGGCCGGAAAATTGGGATCCATTCATGCCGTTTGGATGGAAAGGGGTTCTCGCGGGAACTGCTACGGTGTTCTTTGCGTTTTTAGGGTTTGATGCAGTTGCAACTGCGGCAGAAGAAGTGAAAAAACCGCAGCGTGATTTGCCAATCGGCATTGTTGTTTCTTTAGTTGTGTGCACTCTTTTATACGTTATTGTTTGCTTAGTCTTAACAGGAATGGTTCCATATCATTTATTAAATGTTTCGGACGCAATGGCATTTGCGCTTCATGCAGTCGGACAAGATTTTGCTGCAGGGGTTATATCAGTTGGAGCAATTGTCGGCATCACAACAGTTATATTTGTTTATCTTTACGCAACAGTGCGCGTTCTGTTCTCTATGAGTCGCGATCGTTTACTGCCAAAACCGTTTTCAGTAGTTCATCCACACTCTCAAGCACCTGTTTTTTCGACACGGATTGCAGGATTTACTGGAGCGGCAATTGCTGGATTTATTGATTTGAGAGCATTGTCCAACTTAATCAATATTGGTGCTTTGTTAACCTTTGTGATGGTGGCCTTATCCGTTATGGTACTGCGCAAAACACATCCAAATCTGCAAAGAGGGTTTAAGGCGCCGCTTGTTCCGTATCTTCCAATATTGACGATCGCGTGTTGTATCTTCTTAATGACTCGCCTTGCGCTTGAAACGTGGTTGTATTTCTGCATTTGGATGATTATAGGCTTGAGTATTTATTTTATCTATAGAACGAAGCGCCAAAAAGATTCTCACCAAGAGCAAGCGTATATGATGAAAAAAGCAAACTAGAAAACAGAATAATCATAAGGTTATAAATAGGATGCTGATACAAAAATTTTGATGCCATTTATCAATCATAAGAATAAACAAACAGCCAAGCGCTTTTTCAAGAAAGCCTTGGCTGTTCTCATTTTTGTAAACCTATTGTCATGACAGTCGAATATGGTGTTATGTCAAGAAAACAGACACGTTAAACAGAGAGAGATGAGCTATGCCGAAACTCTTTTATGAAATGTTTACTCAATTATGCTCTTTGGAATTATTAAAAGGTCTTGCGTCATTCTTTTTTATCTAATGGTACACCCTTTTTAACATAATTTATTGAAACCGTTCCATGCTTTAATCCAGCATCCTTTTGAATAAATGATACGATCTCATTAAAAATTTCTTCGTCCTTTTTATCTGGCTTTCTAGGTATGGATATCTGAATATATTTTGATTGTAAAAGTGGAAAGCGTCAGGATATGCCTAATGCATTTTACGCAATGGTATGTAAATATACCGGCTTCATTCGGTCCATAGAGAATGTGAAGAGCCGTATCATCTTCGCCAAAATCGAGTTCGAACGCTCCATAGTTAAGTACAGATTGAATGCCGATGCTCCGGATTCTCATAGCGATGTTCCCCCGGATTGACTCCTTAATTTTGGACACATTTTATTTAGCTATTTCATCAATGGCGCTTTCTCACCTCCTACTGGTGTGAGTTGAACTTTCTCGCTAATTTTGCTTCTACTAGTGCCAACAAGTCATGCAATCCTATTTCACCCATTGATGATAAACGGTACAAATGCCCAGAAAAGTCTAGAAAACTAGTAACAGGGTTCGGTACAATCACACAATGAAGCCCTGCCTTAATAGCTGCGGTGAGACCATTTTTAGAGTCTTCGAATGCTAAAGCCTCATGCCCTTCAACCCCTAGGTCTTGTATAGCTCGTAAATAAAGTTCTGGATCGGGCTTTACTCTCTTTACATCGTCCGATGTTTTAATAACATCAAAAAATTCTTTGATTCCGAATTTTTCCAAAAACCCCTCAATCCATCTTCTACTGGAACTTGACGCAAGCCCAATTTTCAAGCTAAGATTTTTTGCCGTTTGTAAGTAATCCAATACTCCTTCTCGAAGCTGTAAATGACTCATTTTGTCCTGATATCGTTCACGGGTTTTTCGGCTAATTTCAGTACGATCAATGGGCTTATGGGCAATTTGGGCAAGCCGTTCATACAATATATCGTCCGTTGTTCCAATACAAATTGCAAAGTCTTCTAACTTTAAATCACAATCATATTCGATCATTACTTCTTTAAACACATCAAACCAAACTGACTCTGTATCTACAATTAATCCATCAAAATCAAACACGATTGCTTTAATCAATTTCTAATTCCCCCATTTTAAATTTTGTTTAATTGGATTCTTACAAAAATCCTGTGATTGTGAAATAAGTAACAAACGCAACTATTGTAACTATTATACCAAATACTAAACCAATAATCCCCCATACAAGTATTTTCATTTGGATAAGAAGACTTCAGCGTTACTAACTGATAAGCTAACGCAAAAGCCAAAAAAGCATAAAAACTACTCCCCAAAAATCCCATCTTCAAACGATTGCTTTGAGTACCCTGCCACGCATGATTAATTAGCACCCATTCTTGACGATCAGCAATCTTGAACAGAGTGTTATCGACGATGTTGAACGGATTCGTACCCATCCTCTTGTTCCGGGCTACATTACGATCTACGGTTTTATTTACGATGTAAAAAGCGGCCGTCTGATTGAAGTACCTGAAGCTAACCGCATTGGCCGGGCAACCATCTGATTATCCCGCAAAACGAAACCGCTCATTTGAGACATCCTGTATGTCCTGCTGCTATAAAGCAATAAAGGAAACTTGGAGAGACCAAGTTTCCTTTATTTATTTGATTCTACCTCCGCAAATTTTGTCCAGCTAATATTTTTATGTATGGAAGCCCATGGTCGATTATTTTCCCAATGAACTTTCATTGCCAATTGAAACGTCTCTGATAAACATTCATCTGTTAATACTTTCTCTTTTCGTCCCGCGGCTACAATTTGTCCCTCTTTTAACAATAATACGTGTGTCATCTCTTCTATAATTTCTTCAATATAATGAGTGACATACAGTACGTGGCATTGTTGATGTGCAATAATTTCTTTCGTTAATGATAAAATATCTTCCCTTGCTAAAATGTCTAATCCTATAGACGGTTCATCTAATATAAGCAATTTCGGTTTTGCCATTAACGCTCTTGCAATAAGTACTTTTCTTTTTTCTCCTTCTGATAATGTGTCATACGTTTTCCCTTTTAAGTGATCGATTCGCAAAGATGCCATTAGCTGTTCGGCCTGCTCTCGATCCTCATCGGTCACATTTTCGTATAATCCGATCGTAGCGAATTTACCGCTTATTACAATATCCTCTACCATTTCCGATCTTAACGTTTGATTGAAACGGTCAAGAGAACTGCTGACAAATCCAATTTGCTTTCGAAGCTCAGGCAAGTTAGTTTGCCCGAATTGATGTCCTAAAACAGAAACTTCCCCTTTTGTCGGATATTGATAGCCTGTTACGACATTTAATATGGACGTTTTGCCTGAACCGTTTAAACCTAGTATGACCCATTGTTCCTTTTCTTTTACTTCCCAATTTATATCCTTTAAAATAACCCGGTCTCCTCTTATCAAGGATACATTTTTCATGCTTATGATATTTTCCATTTCACACTGCCCCTCTATTTTTGAGAATATTATAACAAATCATTAGCAAAAATATAAGAATCCGTCTACATTTTTACAGGCTAGTAAGCAGTTCTAAATATGTGAATATTTCTCTTCTGTTTAACAAGATAAAATTGTAACAGTTGACAATTTGTGTCCGATTACAGATAATGTAATAGGAACGTATGTTCGCTCAATTCCCGGATTTTAAAGCAAGAATTCACTCATCTTGCTCATTAGCCTAGTCTATGGACACGTTCCTTCTTTGTCAGCACCGAAGGAAACGTATCAAGTGAAACCATCCAACGATATGTGGAAGAACAAAAAACAAGGGGGGTGAAACGGTGCAAGCATTGACAATTAAAATTCGATTCTTTCCAGATAACCCTGAACTGCTTCGTCAGTTGAGCAGAGAATATATCCATACCGTAAATGCTTTAACCGAACAAGCCGAGAAAGAAGGTTCTTTCCCGAAAGTAACAACAAAAGATGTGGACGCCCATCTTCCTTCGGCTGTTCTGAATCAAGCGATTCGTGATGCGAAAAGTGTATCAAAGAAAATGAAAAAAGAAGGGAAGCGCCCCATCCTCAAAAAACCGGTATATTTCGTCAATAATCAAAACTATACCATTGGCGAGCAAATGATCGCATTTCCGATTATGTTGGATGGAAAAACGAGAAAAACAAGATTTCGAGCGATGGTGACAGAGCGTGATAAAAACCTGATCCAACATGCCAAACTTGGACTGATGCGCATTGTGGAAAAGAGAGGAAAGTGGTATGCACAAGTTTCATTAGGCATCCCTGTGACTGAAAAGAAAAAGGAAAAGGTCATGGGTGTGGATCTCGGACTAAAAGTTCCTGCGGTAGCGGTGACTTCTAATGGAAAAACTCGTTTCTTCGGAAATGGGAGGCAAAACAAATATATTCGCCGTAAATATCAACAAAGAAGGAGAAAGTTAGGGAAACTCAAGAAGTTGTCCGCTATTCGCAAAATGAACAATAAAGAGCAGCGTATTATGAAAGACATCAACCACAAAATCAGCCGCCAGATTGTCAATATGGCAATCAAGGAGCTTGTTTATTCAGGTTGGCATTTGGGTGCGCAACTTTGCGATTCTATTGTTTGTCACCGAGAAGACAAATGGGGATGCGTTTGCCGTCTCACTCATATCGGTGGCCGAGTTTGCACCGATTTTTATTTTTTCTTTTATTGGCGGTACGTTCGCAGACCGTTGGCGGCCAAAACGAACGATGATCTGGTGCGACCTCTTAAGCGCTATATCGATATTTGTAATATTAATGGCGCTCCTGTTTGGCACATGGAAGTCTGTTTTCCTCGCGACATTTGTCTCCGCGATCCTATCGCAGTTCTCTCAACCTTCGGGGATGAAGCTGTTCAAAGTACATGTTCCGGGAGAACAGATGCAGGCGGGGATGTCATTATTCCAGACAATGATGGCTATTTTTATGATCATCGGTCCGATTTTAGGCACCTTCGTCTTTCAACAATTCGGCATCTACATCTCTATGGCGGTAGTAGGTATAGCTTTTCTATTATCTGCTCTTGTGCTGACCTTATTGCCTCCTGACCGGATGGAGGAAAAGGAGGAAAGAGAAACATCGCTCTGGCATGAAATCAAGCTCGGCTTTCAATAAATGTTCAAACAGCTTATTTTTATTGAAAAATAATCCTCAATCGCCATAGATTGATTCCCGATATTCACTACTAACGTATGAATTTATGAACAGGCTCGAGACGGACATGCACCTACTCGAAAACAGAAAACCGACGATGATTACTAACGATTGAACTCCGTTAGCCCTTGACCTTCACCAGCGGAATATGGTTGTTTCGTATTGGAACTTTCAATCCATACAATTAGTGGCACTATATAAATCCAGTTTGAAATTCCGACATGTTTAATCAACCTGCATCCTTGTCTATACTGCTCCTAAATGAGTAAATCAAAGGAGCGGAAGAAGAATGAGGAAAAAAGGATTACAAATTACAAACGATCATGGTTGGACGATCGAACGCCTTCAAGAACAGGAACGCAAAATGAAAAAGGCGAACATGGCAAAACGAATTGCAGTCATTCGTCTGATTGCAAGGCTTCGGAAAATTAATCTGAATCTATATAGTACCGCTCTAGCTTGCCAATCTAGAAAAGCCGCACTGTCTAATTTAGATCGTGAACGTCTAAATTAAATCAAATGTACCATTATTCCTATCATATTGGGCAAATTGTCTACATCGCAAAACAAATAAAATCAAAAGATTGGAAGACATTAACGATACCAAGAAAAAGGCCATGAATTTTGACTTCCACGATCCGAATGATGAAAAACTCTCCCTTTCACACATGATTCATGCCTCCGTCGATGCACAAATCTTTGCTCCTATGCTATTAAGAGCTGCTTTAGCGTGCTCTTCACACCCAGTACATGTCGTATTCACTTGTAAACGATATTTGCGTGTTAACACTGAAACACCTTCTATAACATTTCTCCTTATCATCCCCAGATAAAGTAAAAACCCTGCACGATAGTGCAGGGTCAATGTTTGTCAGGGCTAAATGGGGCCGCTTGCCTTTTTGTTCAATATATCAAATTGATAAATTCTTCTTTCTCAATATTTCCGAAATAATGCTTGATATCGACATCTTGCAACGCTTTTTCAATTTCAGATTTCTCATATCGTTTTCCGATAAGTTTCTCTTCGATTTCCGCTACGTCTCCGGCGCCAAAAAAGTCGCCGTAAATTTTGCAATTTTCAATGATTCCCTTTTGAACTTCGAGTCTCACATCTATTTGGCCGGCCGGGAACCGGTGTGAATGCTGAAGATTAAATTTAGGCGATTTTCCGTAATTCCATTCCCAATTTTGATAGCGTTCTCTAGAGAGCTTGTGAATGTTAGCCCAATCCTCTTCTGTCAAGACATATTCAGGAATGTCCTTGTCTTTTCCAAAAATACTCTCTAACAGGACGGAACGGAACTCTTCTATTGTCATTTTTTCTTTTAGAAATTCAGAAATATTTGCCACCCGGCTGCGGATGGACTTAATTCCTTTTGATTCAATCTTATCTTTTTTTACATTAAGCGCTGAAACGATATTCTCTATTTTCGAGTCAAACAGCAGTGTACCATGGCTGAACATTCTTCCCCTTGTTGAAAACTGGGCATTCCCGGAAATTTTTCTTCCTTCCACAATAATATCGTTACGACCGCTTAATTCTGCATTAACACCAAGTTTTTTTAATGCTTTGATAATAGGTTCCGTAAATTTCCGGAAGTTAAGAAAACTGTCGCCATCATCTTTCGTAATAAAACTAAAGTTTAAATTTCCTAAATCATGATAAACGGCTCCGCCGCCTGACAGCCTTCTGACAACATGGATCCCGTTTTTCTCTACATACTCTGTATTAATTTCTTCAATAGTATTCTGGTTTTTTCCGATAATGATGGAAGGCTCATTTATATAAAACAATAAATACGTTTCATTAATGTCAAGGTTTTTTAAGGCATACTCTTCGATTGCCAAATTAATTCTCGGATCTGTAATCCCCTTATTATCAATAAACAACATTTCCTATGCACCTCGACTTTATAATTATGTCAAAAAATAGAGATTTTTTTCTACCTCGCTCCGCTTGCTGGCCATGTCAGGAAAACAGATGACTCGTATGCCTTTTCGTGCATCACTGGAGATGGATAGACATTACTAAAATGAACTCGTTGGTAATGATAAAAACACTTGATATGCTCCTTTGGCCTTTCCCTTGTTTCCTATTTTTCAAGAAAAACAAGCTCTTTCTTGATAATTACTGTGAAACGACCCCATGCAGGCATAATCGTAACAGCACCCTTAGTTTTATGATAACGTTTCTATATTTGACGTGTCCACTTTTTAGACCAACATTAAAAAACAATGACAATCGCAGCGGTTCTTTTGACCATACTAGCTGACCACGTTCTTCGCGAAGCTGAACACTTTTTATTCATGATTCGTGTTCTTGAAGAACGGTTAAAATAAAAACAGTATAATGATACTTGGTGAATTTTTTATGACATCCAAAAACGTCTTTTCGACAGTTAAGAATCCCCTTCGCCCACTACATTTTATACATACATGAATCTATACCCATTGTTAGTCGTCATCTTTTCTTCATATTTTCGCCACACTTCCGATTTGAAGTGTGATATAAATCACTTATGCTGGAAAATATTTCTTATATTTTTTAAAATGCCGACTATATTTAGGGAGGGGAAGTAATGTTTTGCCATCAGTGTGAACAAACGCCAATGGGAGGCTGCACCGTCGCTGGGGTATGTGGAAAAGATGAAACGATTGCGAGTTTACAAGACATTATCGTATTTGCTTTAAAAGGAATTGCAGAATTCCCAGGTGCTATTTTAGCGACGACAAACTGTGTCATGCCTATTAAAGGAACATACGCCGATCGAATGTTCTCGTATGATGTCGCAGGATTGGAAAATGTCCGAAAAATTGAAAATGATGATTTTACTCCATTGATCGAAAAAGCGTTAGAACTTCCTGAAGCGAATATTGAATCCGATGAAACATTGCTGACTGGATTCCATCATGAGACGGTCATCGGCATCGCTCCAGAAATTATTCAGGCGGTAAAAGATGGTAAAATCCAACGATTTTTGTGATTGCTGGGTGTGATGCGCCTGGAAAAGGCGGTGAATATTACCGTTTATTTGTTGGTGTGTCCGCTTTTTAGACTAACATCAAATTTATGTCTTAATCAGAACCTTCTTCAGTGAAGGCAATAAAAAACTCCCACCCCTTAAATGAAGGTGGGAGAGGTCCATTTAGTTAACCGAGCTCAATTGAACTGCTTTTTTTACTGGTTTTTTCCAATATTGTTCACTTCCAGGTAAGTCATCAAACCAAGTGGCATCTTTTGGACAATCCAAAATCATAAACTTTCCATATTGTTCATCATCTCTTGACTGATGATATTTTAGATATGCTTTGCCATTTTCGATTGCCAATATTTCAATTTTTCCTGAGGAATGGCTCATAACGAGGCGAACGCGTTTGCCTAATCCCGATGTTCTTGCTTTTGCTTGTTCAACTATTTTGTATACTTCTTCCAGTGTTAATACAAAATCGCTGTTACCCGCTACCGGTCTATTAACAAAGAAGTAATACGGTGTTACTCCTGCCCATGACAGTTTATCTAGCAATTCTGCCAACACTTCAGGATCATCATTTATTCCTTTTAAAATAGGAGTTTGATTCACAACGATAACTCCAGCATCGTGAAGAGCTTGGAACGCTTTACGAGCTTCTTCTGTTATTTCACGTGGATGGTTTACATGTGCCATGACATAAATGCGTTTTTCTGGTGTGGAATATTGCCGGAACAGATCAAGCAGTTCTTGATCTTCATAAATTCTCATAGGGTTAAAGACAGGCAATTTTGAACCAAAACGGATGATTTTCACATGGTCAATCGCTCGCAATCTTTCTACAATATATCTAATTTTTTTGGTTGCCAAAATAAGAGAGTCTCCGCCAGTCAATAAAACGTTATTTATTTCAGGAGTTTGTGCAATATATTCTATACCAGGCGTTACATCTGACATAGCTTCTTTTACATCGTTACGGAACAAACGCTTCCGGAAACAGAATCGGCAATATGCTCCACAAACTTCTGAAACGATGAGTAATGCAGTCGTTTTATACTTGTGCTGGCATCCCGGCACCACATAGTTGGCCGCCTCATCTGAAGCATCCCAACTGCCATATTCATTTAATTCCCCTTCGTTCGGTATCACCAATTTTCGGATAGGATCGTTCGGATCATCCCAATTAATCAGATTAAGATAATAATCATTCACTCTAAATACAAATTTGTTAGTGATTTCTTTTAACTTTTCTCTCTCTTCCTTAGGGATTTGTGTGATTTTTTCGATATTTGTAATATACTTCGGTTGTGCCATCATATCACCCTCCCATAAAAACGTTTTTATAATAAAGCTAACAAAAGTATAAAAGAGATGCAGTTTAATAGTCAAATAATCGCAAAATCTCTCATATTTTAGTTTGTTTATTATTTGACTAACGCCGCGGGATGCGCATTCATTTTCGCAAGGAGTTTTCAAAAAGAAATATTTCAACAACGTATTTTTGCGTGTATAGATGCAATATTGAGTATCGACTACCCCTTTTTTATTTTTAACAATTATTTAACATGAAAAGTATTGTTTATATAAAAACATAATTATATATTTACTTTCCAATATATTGATTCGGTAGGAATTTGTGAACAAACCGATCAGTGCATAATCACTTTCAGAGTTAAATGGCAGCTGAATTTACTCAAAGAACTTGATATGGAGGTGATAATAAATGGAACTTATTCAAACGATGGCAGAGCATTTTAAGTTATTAGGCGATAAATCACGTCTTACCATTCTTGCCTTATTAAGAGAATTCAACAAGGATTTTAATAAAACCGGATGTTCTCTTGAAATCCCCGTTCCCTATTAACTGAGCTTTTACATTAGAATTGGCCATTTTTCCGTATTTGACTTTGTTAGGTTATATGATTATAAGTCAATATTTTGGACACGAAAAGTTAACATCATGAATTTATTTTGACTTAAAAATAGAGGCATTGCGAAAACCGCAATGCCTCTTTTAATGAATTACTTGAAACTAACAGTTGCCATCAGTTCCATCGTCGTGATAAGCAACAAGCTTTTTACTTCCACCGCACTGTGGACATGCAAACTTTACAGAAAGCTCCCATACAATGAAGCCGCCGATGATCTCCATCATAATAAGTGGGAAAACTTATAGCGGAATCACCATGTACCATAATTATTTTTCCGTTAGTGAATGGCTATATGTACTCCCTAGCTCATACGCTCGATTGAAAAGACTTTCGTAATGTTTGTTGAATTCCTCTTCGTTTTCAATATCTTCCGCTAACGTATTATACAAAAATGCCACTTCCGACTGAGGAATACCTGTATAACCGGCTAAACCAACATTCAAATAATGGGAAATCATCGTATCGAAATTTCTTTTTTTAAGACTTTCCTCTGTCTCTCCGACAAGCGGAATCCACAATACCTTTTTGTGTGGGAGACGCGCTCCTCCATAAGCAAAACCATAGTTCCATACCCGGTCTATATATCCTTTTACCATCGCTGGTAATGAATACCACCATAATGGGAAGATGAAGGCTAGTCCATCGTTTCTTTTCAACCTTTCCATTTCTGCATGAACACGTGGAGAATATGTTTTATTAGGATTGTCCCAATCAGGTTCATCTTGTTCGTATAAAAGCGGATTAAATTCTTCACCGTACAAATCCGCAATTTCCGCTTCATGCCCAGCATCTTTTAAGCCTTGAATGAAACGTTCGGCAATCGCAAAAGTAAGGGATTCTCTTCTAGGATGTGAGACAACGGTTAGCACTTTCATATAACCAGCTCCTAAATAGACTTTTGATGAACTATCTTTAAATTACAATGATCTTTATTTATTATCAAACAATAAGCTCAAATCCATTTTAACTTCAGAGGGAAATATAAAGAAAGAGGAAATACGTGCAAGAATTAATTGACGATAGGATAACCACGTACTATAATCATAGTAAACATATATGATTTATAAAAATTAATTTAAGAGAGGTTGACGGAAAATGAGCGATATTTTAAAGGAAGTATTGGCCGCGAATGAGGAATATGCCGCTAATTTCGGGGACAAAGCGAATCTAGCGATGCCGCCGAAGCGTCGATTTGCGATTCTGACCTGCATGGACGCGCGCCTCGACCCTGCCAAGTTTGCCGGACTTGCCGAAGGTGATGCTCATGTGATCCGAAACGCTGGAGGCCGGGCAAGTGACGATGCGATTCGTTCTCTCGTAATCTCGTACAAGCTGTTGGGAACACGCGAATGGTTCGTGATTCATCATACCGATTGCGGTATGGAGACATTTACTAATGACACTATCCGCAATTTGCTCGCCAACAGTCTAGAGCCAGCTGAGTTCGATGGGGAAAATTGGCGTGACATAGGAAAAGGACCTGGTTCCAGAGCGGGAGAATACATCGAGTTCTTAACGATCAGCAATCTTGAACAAAGTGTTATCGACGATGTTGAACGCATTCGTTCCCACCCTCTCGTTCCGGGCTACATTACGATCTACGGTTTTATTTACGACGTGAAAAGCGGTCGTCTGATTGAAGTACCTGAAGCCAGCCGCATTGGCCGTGCAACCATCTGATCAACCGTTCTTTTGCGATTCGCAATCGGTATTAAATGTTGGATCGTTCACCATAACGTCTTCAATAGTGATAAAAAAAAGCGAAATTTCCTGTTTGGTCAACGTTGTTAAACAGGAAATTTCGCTTGCTGTCTCATCTTAAGAAAAACTTTATTCCCCTTTTGTACGTTTAAACCACATATAAATTGTTTGTAAATCTTCTTTATCAAGGTCTATCACTTCCCCTTGAGCACCGCCAATTCCCGACATGACCGTTGCCGAAATGGTTCCTAGACTTTTCCTTTGCTGAAACCAATTATAAGAAAATTCCATGGATTGAATCCGATTTTTTAACATATATACGGTTCTGACATTCAAAAAGCGGCTTCTTAGCGCAAGCTGATAATTTGAAATCGACCAACCGGCAAACCGATAACTGAGATAGCCAAAATAAGAAGCCATTGGCAGTAATAGCAAAAGCAATAATCCCCACGGACGCAGCCAATAAGCTACTATGCAAACCGGTAAAAGCAAAAAGTATAAAGGACGGATCATGTAGCGGATGCGCGCCCGCTTTGGCGGTGCAATGAATTCATGATTTAAGCTATAATCCGGAAGACAAGATAGAATAACGGAAGCGATCCGCTCTTTTTCGATTAAAGGACAAAGGACAATACTCTCGGGATCGCCTTCATTGAAAGCTCCTCCTGCATGAATGATATAAACGGAAGCATACCCAAACCACCGTCGGATAATGTTTTCCTTTACCACAATGCCTTGCACCCGCTCTGTCGGGATCGCAATCTTTTTCCTTTCAAGGAGCCCTCTTGAGATAATGATGTTCTCCCCTGCTTTTTCCACCGTAAAAAATGCGTATCTCATCATATTTTGAATGATGGAGATAATATAGGCAGCAATAAAAATCAATATGATGGTCACCACGGTATAAAACATGCCATGCGCAATAAATTTTTGCGCATCTTTATATAACTTCTCATAAGGAATGATGTCGTCAAATTGTAAGACAAAAATGAGGATGGCGGAAATAACGCCAAATGCTCCTCCGCTAGTCACGGCTACTTGGAAAATTTCCCAAAAACTCATCGAAAAGATAATGTTTTTCGTTTCTTGTTCCAACTCTTGATCATTTTGGGCAAAAGACGTTGTGCTTTCATCTTGCGGCAAAATGTTCTCGATTGCTCCTGCTTTTTCTTTTGATTTTTGAATCAAGCGTTGAAGTTGTTTCGCTTCTTCCCTTGTCACGGCTGTTAACACAGCCTCCGCTTCTCCCAGCTGATTGCCAGCTGTTTCTACATTTACTTTTACAACTCCAAACATTCTTTGCAGAAAGCCTTGTGATATGGAAATGCCTTGAATGCGTTCAAAAGGAATGTACCGTTTTTTTCTTACAAAAACGCCATATTCGATTCGCAATTCCCCTTCTTCCAAACGATAGGTAAAGCGAATCCAAGAAACAATTCCAATGACAATCGTATAAATGATAATGGCAAACGGCACGGCGATATCCCACATAGAGGAAATCGTTTTATTCCCGACAATAATGACGAGAATGATCGGTAAAATCGCGTCTTTCAGTTGTTTTACGATATTGGCTACAACGGAAATGGGGTGCAGTCGTTTTTTCTTAGACATCTTCATCCGCCACCCTCGCCAATCTGGAAATAGAATAACGCAGCTCCTCCGCTTCCTCCTCATCAAGTGCCGGAATTTCATGCACCGTTGCGGCAGTGGAAATGGTGACAGATGCCAGTCTGTATTTTTTTAATAACGGCCCTTGACTTGAATCAACATGCTGGACCCGAATCATTGGAATCAATGTACGTTTCACGACAAACAGTCCTTTTTGAATCTCGATTTCCTGTTCACGCACTTCATAACGCCATCTCCGCCAACGCAATGCGGGAATAAAGAAGATAAAAAAATAGCCTTCTCCAATCAATACAATAATCAGCATCGGAATAATCCATTTCGGTCCGTCAAAAACGATAATAAGGATAATGATAGCCGCAAAGACGATAAAAGAAACGGCCAATCCGATCATGCCGTATATCCGCCATACCGATAGCGCTCGTTCGGAGATTCTTTTTCTGGGCTCTCCATTCATCGTTTATCCCCCCGTAAATAAAGGCAACGAATCTATGCAATTCCTATACGTATTCATTATACATAAAGTTTCCAAATTTAACTATTCACATTTAGAAAGTTTCCGATATACACACGAAGGCAGATTGCTTCAATCACCAGTCGACAAACTGTTTTGCCTTTTTATGCAGGCCATCCCATTCGATAAGACGTATTGTTTCGCTCGCTCATCCTCTTATTTTTAAGGTTGTTACTATAGAAGATGAATGAATGCTAGCATATTAAAAACACAAACAATGTTTATGTGTCCGCTTTTTCAGCAATTAACCAATTATTAATAATAAAGGACAATCATACAAGATTTTTTTAAAAAATCCCATAGGATAAATGCAACAGGATATAGAAGGGAATGATGATTCGGTGAATGTGGAAGGAAAACATGTGATCATTGATGCATTTGAATGCGATTCTTTTCTTTTAGATAACATGACATATTTGGAACAATTGCTTACAAAAGCGGCACAAGATGCGGACATGGAGATTTTATATTCCTATTTCCACCAATTTAACCCACAAGGAATAACGGGAATGCTTATTTTATCCACTTCGCATATATCCATTCATACATGGCCTGAAGAAGGATATGCATCGTTGGACTTTTATACGTGCGGGGAACAAGACCCAATGGACCAAGTTGAATCTCTATTAAAAGGGCTTTCTTCAAAAAGAGCGATGATTTACTCCATTTCTCGCGGGGCTAAACAGCTTCAACTAATTTCGAGCAAAGAAATGACACTTTTTGATCCTTCGAAAGGAGGATAGATTCACATGAACTTAAGAAAACAAAAGACAAAACCTTGGTTTTCTCCGGAATATGAACGCCGGTTACATTCCTCTTCCGCTTCTTTAACACCGCGAGTAGACAGTAGTATTGGGATTGTTCGCGGAGACAAATGGGACCAAATCGGATTGCAAGAGCTTTTAAACGTCAAGCATAGAAGTTTATTTAATGAAAAAAGCGCGTTTCAAAACATCCAGATTATTGAAGCAACCGATTTAAGAATGTATTTAGACGAGCAATTGCAGTTTAGTTCCTTAGATGAACGAATTTACCATGAAGCGCTTGTACACCCCGCCTTCACTTTTGCTTCCAATCATGAACGAGTGCTTATTTTAGGCGGGGGGGACGGCCTGGCGTTAAGAGAAGTGCTCAAATACGACGATGTGAAACATGTTGACCTTGTTGATTTAGACCCATTAGTATTGGATGCTGCTAAGAATTTCAGAAGCTTAGCAGCCCTTAATCAATACTCGCTCTATGATTCCCGTGTAACCGTTCATCCTCAAGATGCCGTAGACTTTCTCGCTTCTAATCGTTCTCCTTATCATATCATTATCGTCGATTTTCCGGACCCAACAGATCAAACGATTAGCGATCTTTATACAACTGAATTTTACTCCCTCCTAAAACGTTCTCTTGCTGATGACGGAGTGTTTGTTTGTCAATCCAATTCCCCAGAAGATACGCCAATTGTCTTTTGGAGCATCGGAAAAACGATTGAAAGCGCAGGATTTGAAACGCTTAGCTACCACACGATTATTCCGTCTTTTGGAGATTGGGGGTTTCATATAGGGACAAGAAGGCCCATTTCGTGGAGGAACAAGCGCGTTCAAGTGCCGTGCCGCACTTTGCCTGCTAATCTAAAAAAATTGTTCCATTTCCCTCATAAAATTTTATCGAAGAAAACCCTAGCTATTGTGAATTCAAAAAAGAACTCCATATTGCACAAAATATTTAAAAAGGAAAACTTATATGTGTGAGCAAAGTAAAGGTGATTTTCCATTTGCTCACACTAAAAAATAGTTGGCTCCAAAAAAAGTATTTATTCTTTTGGCCAACTATTTTTTTGTTCTTAATAGATAAAAGGAAATATTTTACTATGTTCCAACCGTACAGCAAAATAACTTCGTGGCCACACCGCCGCAATTGTAGTCGAAATAGGGAAACTGGTGGTATCGACTATGCTCACCGTCCCGCCCGGAGTTACGATCGGCTCCTGTGCAAACAGTCGGTGTGTGAAGCTCTTTGGCACAGTACTGTAAGAACTAGATAAATAGAGAATTCTTTATTGTCAATTCATCACGCAAATTTCGAAAATATATCAATTCCTATAAAAAACCCCTATCCCCTTTTGTATAGAAAATGGTGGATGAAAGCTGGGAGGTAAGCGGCAGGATAATGACGGGGCTTGGTATGTTGGATGGAATAAAGAAGAATGACCTTCTTGTTCAACTACGGAGCAGTATAATTCAACAACTAAATAATCAGCATTCACAGAAAATTATATTAAAGCCCAATCAAATTGATAAAAAGCCCCGTATTATAAACTGAGGGCAAATAAATGGAGGTGTAATTCAATGAGTGATGGAAGATATGCAGGTGCTGGATTTGCATTTTTCGTCGTTCTGTTCATCTTATTAATCATTGTTGGCTGTAGTTGTATGACAGGGGGCTTTGGTGGCTACGGGAGAGGATGTGGCTTTGGTGGTTATGGATTAGGATTTGGGTTCTAGTACTACCCCCTTCTTATAAGGATTTGAGAATTGCTAAAGTGCTTACTTCCCATTTGGCTGAAAAGATGCACAAAAAATAGCATTAAAAACGGCACCCATTTTGGATGCCGTTTTTATTTCTCATAAACTTTTACAAAAATACTTCCAAATAACTTGTTTCCAATATAAGCATCTAACTTCCACATTCCACTCTTTGGCAGTGACATATTTGATGGAACGTGATGATCTGCTCCGTTATTAGGACCACCCAAACTAAGACCTTCTAATACAGTTATTGGTTCCCCGCCGGTTTCATGAGTGGCAATAACTTTCAGTCCCCCATTAAACTCTTTTTCATTTCCCCAAAAATGCCACATATATTTCTGTACCTTATTTGGATAAAACCTTGTAACTTCCGAATCATCATAAATAAACCCTAATCGTCCTTCTTCCCCAATCATAGTATAACCATTTGACTCAAACAAAGAACTTTCTTTCCAATCTTGTGTTTTCACATTTGGTAAATTTTCAGATGTAACTTCTTCTTTCTTGTTAGCAGCATCACTACATCCAACAGTAGTTAAAGAAATAATAATTGCAATAGTTAAAATAAAAAATTTCTTGAACATAAAATACTTACACCTCCCTAACATTAGACGATTCTAAACGGAATTAGTTTCATAATATTCTGATATTTATAGCACGGAATCACTTCCTCGATATTTCTATACCCCATAAATAAAAACGCTTTGCCAATAAATTTATATAAAACATGATTCGGTGTTATCGATGATTTCCCCTCCTTCAATCATTTTCATTTCATATACCAATATACGCTTCCTTGCGCCAAAATTATTTCGAATAGAAGAAAAGAGGCCCAAAATGAATAAAGGGAATACAATCGTATATTCATCGCAAAACTAATAAAGAAAAACACTATAACGGATGCTAGTTCTCCTGTATACAGGTAAGAGAATCTCTTTACTAATTTTTGTTTCAAGATCACCTTACTATGTTGAGAAGGAGTTTTTGCTTCACAGATTTCTTCATAAAGAACTTTTCATCGCGCACGAACCCTTTTCGCATTCTCATTCGCATTCACACATATCTATTGAATCTAAACGTTTTATCAAGTTTCTCTTTTTTGAATTTTCGGGAATTGTACAGGGACAAAAGCAGAAATAAAGCATAAATAATACAGTGACGACTAGTTTTGGGAGTGAAAAATAATGAAAAGGATGAACCATGAGAGAATGAAGCGAATACGTGCTAAATTTAAGCGTGATTTTCAAACTTGTCATGTCGATAAAACGAATGATAAGCCTCAAATCGATTCTGCTTTTGAACCTGTGCATACTTCTGAATCCGGCTTTGTGGATAAAATGAATCATATACCTGCTAGAGAGAAGTTCGATGAAACCAATCGTACTGATGATATGAATCAATACGGAACAATACGTTCTATGACTATAAAAAGCCCATTCTCCACTTTTGTAGAAATTGACGATTTTCTTCACCCTCCTATCTTTGGAGGTAAAGCTCAACATACAGCTGAATTTCTTGACCTAAACAATAGACAAACTCCTCAATTAGACACGAAACTATTTCATACGACGACTTATTATCCTGAACAGCCTTATTGTCATTTGATCTGCTCTAAAATTCATGAAATTATATTCTTCACTGACACTGTTCACACCTATGGCGCGAAGAACAAAAAAAACCTTTATAAATCGGTTGTGTTTCCCGTCCATGAGAAAAAAACAAATAATCAATCTTGTACTCATCATGATTTCATACAAATTAGAGTTCCGGTTGTAGTCGGGGAATACGAAATTGAAATATGTTTAGAAGAAGATGTGATGTTTGAAGAAGAGATTATGAAAGTAAACGAAATCTCTAAAGAAGTCGTACTGACAAATTGCAAATTCGTACCTACCCAATTTTCTTCATCATTCGGTAATGGAACATGTGCAGCATTAAAAGGAAATTTATTGATAGAAGGATATATACACCAAAATATTGAGTATACTGCAGTTTACAATAGAAATGCGGGTACCATACAAAAAGAGCCAGCAGCTTCACGCCGATTACGCCAAAAAATCGTGTTGGATTTAATCATTCATTTACTACAAGTACAACAAGTTCGAGTCAGTTATGATGGTAAAGGCATCTAGAAAATCATCGAACGCATTGACCATTCGTGAAAATCCCTTCCTTTGATTAAAAATGAGCAAAATGATCATTGTATAAACCTATACTTTAAAATGAATGTTGAATATTGTATTAACGTAGAGCTTGAGAAAAGCTCAAAAAATAGTAAGGAGTGGATTTTTGATGAGCAACTCGCAATTTTGCAATAAGAATAAACAACCGATTTCCCCAGCTTGTCCAGTAGAAGCAAATACACAATCCCATTTTTCCGATGAAGCTACCCCGGTAGTCACTACACCAGGTCTTACACCAATTCTTAAAGTTCCAGTTGTACTAGCAGAAAGAACCATTCAAGTTGTTTTAGAGGCAGATATTCCGCTTGATCCGGCTGCAACTGAAATTAAGAGAGTGACAAAGAATGTATTTTTAGAACAAGTGAAATTGGTGCCTGTTAGATTTGCGCGTATTGACGACACGGACTTCTTTAGAGTTACAAGAGCCAAATTATTTGTGTCAGGTTTCATTCGCAAAGATATTGAATATGCTTCCAATGCATGTAATGGAGCACTCCTAGATAGAATTGCGGATCTTCCGTTTTCTGGTTTTGCAGAACTTCTAGAAGGCGATTTCCTCACTTTCCCAATTATCGGTATTTCAGAAAACAGCAAAGCTTTATTCCTTAACGAGAAAAACGACTTAACTCCTCGCTTAGATAAATATTTCTTCCAAAATCTCGTCAAATATAATGAACAACCATACGGCGAGTTAATAGGCGCGAATTTCTACGAACTTGATTTTTCGCCAACTCATGTAAGCCCTGAGGGAGAGTTTAGCTCATTGCGCGAAAAAATCGTCATGGATCTTACTGTAAAAGTATTACAAGTCCAACAAATGCAAGTTGCGGCTACAGGAATAACTCCTGCTTTCCCTGAAGGTACTGTTGGTTACTAACAAGTCTTTCATTCGGTCTGCCCATTTTTTAAAATAACGTCAGGGCTAAAAAGATGGTTAAATATATCTTTTTTCATATAATAAAAGAGCTGAATTCGTTACAGTTCAGCTCTTTTATTCTTTATAAAATAGTATAGGAACCAGACTGCATGATTTTGTCCATCTGCTGCTACACGGCGGAAAATTTCTTTTATATATGGATTATTCAACTCTTCAGCAATATCTGGGTAAAAATCAACAGTTTTTCGTTCATCTTCCAGGTCATATTCTAACCCTTCAACATAGGTATTAGGACATTCCTCCATAACTTTGACATCAAGCTGCATACCTGTCAGACTTACATATATTTTTTGTAAATCGTTGATAATGTTTTATTTCATCGTCACGAATTTCAAGAATTTGAACCCTTTCCTTATCCGTAGGAGCCATTTTTGCTAATTCTGCGTTTTTTCATCCAGCCATTTCCGTCGCTTGACATATTCCTCGTGAAAATATCCTAAATGAATTTCATATATCCCATTTTTGTCTTTCCATCCATCGATGACATTAACTCGTACAGTGCAAGTAAAAGCAGTTGTGAATTTCCGGTTGCAGGAAACGAGTCTTTTTATCAACAATCCCTCGATTTCATTATAATGGAAGAAAAAGGTGAATTATGAACACGCCCGCAAAAATCATCGCCGTCGTTAAATGAAATTTTCGACGAAAACCGGAAGCTTTTTTATGGCGGAGCACTCCTGCGAACAAAGTAAGTGCTAACATGAAAATCGCAAAATATCCCGTTATCATTTTTGGATGAAAAAATCCGATTATTTCTCCCAACTGAAAAAGCATAATCCCTGCATGGAGCGCGATAAGGCTTGTTCCTGCTAAAGCAATGGGAATATGTGCCCTCATCATTTTTCGCGACAGTTTGCTTAAGGCAACTTTCACGTTACGCACTTTCGATTTTCTAATGACAAGAAATATAAAGTACATGTTAACGTTAATGAGAAACAATAATATAGCTAGCTGGGCGAGCAGTTTTCCTAATAAAATGACAGTGGAATCATATGAATGAGCGCCCCATATATACAGTACAGAACCAATGATGAATAACACATTAATGATTATCCAAACATAATACGGCATACGAACCTCCAACGATTTCAGGATAAATAGGAAATAACAAACAACAAGTCGTCTCCCTATGCATTTTGTCACACTTTTCTTTTATAATAAAATGATTAAAATGGTATTATCCTTATTTATCACGAAAAATAAAACAATCATTGCATTTCCTTCTTTTCTTGCTAAAATAATAAATGTTGCTTTTCTTGCCACACCATGTATTCCGATGGTGCTTTTTTGTATATACCTTAACGATGTAAGGGGAGAAGCATATGAACATTAGAACGATCGTCGTCAACGGCATTTTAGCAGCTGTGTACATCGCGGTAACGATGCTGATTCAGCCGTTTGGATTTACTAATGTGCAGTTTCGCATGTCGGAAATGCTGAATCATCTCATCGTGTTTAATAAAAAGTATTTCTTTGGCATTGTGTTAGGCGTCTTTTTTGCCAATCTGTTTTTTTCGCCGATGGTGGCGTACGATCTCATTTTCGGGGTCGGGCAGTCGGTTATCGCCCTTCTGATCACGATTTTTTCGATGCGGTATGTGAAAAATATATGGGCGCGGATGGCCGTCAATACGCTGGTATTTACGTTTACGATGTTTTTGATTGCGTGGGAGTTAAAGCTGGCGTTTGACCTGCCATTCCTTTTCACGTGGCTGACGACCGCCGCAGGCGAATTTGTCGTCATGGCGGTTGGCGCACCGATTATGTATGCGGTAAACCGGCGGGCCCATCTGGATAAATTAGTATAAATATAAAGCGGCAAGGGGTTACCTGCCGCTTTTTCTTACATTAGACGAATTTAGGCCGCTAGTTTCTCTACCACTGCTATCACAATCGGTATGGTTCTTTCCTTACAACATCCCCTTCATTTTCTCAATAATCAGGAATGATGGGATGCGTTTATTAAAGATGTGATAAATGATCGTTTCATAGCCGCAAGAGTGGATTCACCAAATCTTTGAAGCAACTATTCCTAGCAATTTTCATCCGTGTCCCATCCTTCCAAAAAAGATGGTATGCCGTTTTCTAATAACCGTGCTGGAATAGCCATATCATGAAAAACGATCCAAATGGTTAAAAAATGAAGTATTTGGTCAATAAGAAATAAAAATGCTTGGCTTCCTGTTCCTTTCAACCTATCGTTCCATTTGATTTTGCCGTAGTCAATGAGATAATGACAAATAGAAATAAGCAAAATGACTTGTCCAAGCAATAGAAAAATAGAGAGATGAAATGAATAGTTGATATTCGTTCAAGATACTTAGTAAACGGCCCTTTTCCATCTGTCTGGACTTTTTGACATCCGCAGCAAAACAGATAGCTGGTGTTGGTTTCATAACATCCCTCTTTTTATTGATGTATATGTATCAATATTACCATTGTTGTTGAAAAAACATCAACATATCTTTCTGAAACGAGTTCTCTATAATTAGCGATACATAAACTTTTCGTCTTTGAAACAAGGCAAAAACAAGGATGACTAACGCTATCACTTCTATCGTTATAACGATTTTCCATTATCACCGCTTTTGTCTCTGAAAAGTTCAGATCCTCTTTGAATAATACTATTACCGAATTTTTGTTGCAGCCGCTCAATCGTATTCCATAACGATTCTTTTTTGGCCTCTTCTTCAAAGTGAAACAAGTCTAATTGTTTCACCGCCTCTTTTTTATCAAATACGTCTACGGCGGTAATTCCTAACAGTCTTACCGGATTGCCATTCCAATGGCGTTTTAATAAGTAGACGGCGCGCTGAAAAATTTCTTCCGCCTCCTGGAACGGATTTTCCCATGTTTTACTGCGGGTGATCGTTTGAAAATTGCTGTAGCGGATCATAATTTGAACCGTGGAAGAGACGACGCCTTTTTGTTTCATGCGATTGCTGACGGATTGCGCCAAATCGCGCAGCACTTCAAGAAGAATCCGTTCTTCTGTCACATTGCGGGGAAGCGTTGTGGAGCTTCCGATGGATTTCCACTTTTCTCCCGATTCTGGATCAACAGGACGGGGATCAATCCCATTAGCCCACTCTTTTAATCGAACCCCGGTGATGCCAAGTAAATTTTGCAATGTCACTTTTTCCGCCTTCGCCAATTCGCCAATCGTAAAAATGCCGATGCTATTTAATTTTTTTGCCGTTTTGTCACCGATGCCGTGCATCTCCTGAACAGGGAGAGGCCAAAGTACTTTCGGCACATCGCGTTTGCGCAGCACCGTGATGCCTAATGGTTTTTTCATGTTGCTTGCCATTTTGGCTAAAAACTTATTCGGTGCAATGCCAATGCTTACAGGAATATGTAGCATCTGTAACAACTCTTTTTGAATTTGCTCCGCGATATCCAACGGTGAACCAAGCGAATAACAATCGGTGATATCCAAGTATCCTTCGTCTATCGAAGCGCGCTCTAAAACGGGTGTAAACGTTGCTAAAAATTGAAATACTTTCTCACTTATCTCGCGGTATAAATGAAAATCGGGTTTTAGAACAACAAGTTGCGGGCACCTTTTCTTCGCTTCCCATAATGGCATTGTCGTATAAATACCAAAACGCTGTTTCGCGATATAGTTCGCCGCTAACACAACTCCTTTTCGTTCTTTCGGATCTCCCGCTACAACAACCGCTTTTCCTTTTAATGAGGGGTCTCGAGCGATTTCGCAGCTGGCGAAAAACGAATTACAGTCGACATGGAAAATTACGCGACTTCGCTTTTGGTACGTTGCCTCCATGTTATTTTTCCCCTTTTTTAAACTGCTCCCACTTTCACTTTGTTTAGATAATCCCTTCTAACGAAGAGAAGTTGACCAAGCTCTATGTACCGTTTCAGCACTGAATGCGAGTTCCTTGTACGTTGGACTCAACATGCTGGCGTATGCGAAAGCTTAGCTTTTCGATCAGCGTGAATGTATGATGGTGGAAAGTTTTACGTAACAGCCCCTTTCCTCCACCTCTTTCATTTTCACAGAGCAATCTGTATAAGATAATCTAATTATAGCACATATGTTCGTTATTTTCTACGATATAGCAATTCCTCTTCCCACTTCTATTGGTTTACACCCCGCCCCAATTAGAAGTAGATGTTATCTCGTATGAAAAATCATTTCTTCCATTCATTTACTTTGTTGATTATTTTCTTTTTTTGTTTTGATTGATTATTTAGAACATAGTTTAAATAAATTAATTTTATCCTATAAAACAGCCTCTTACAGTTTAAACATGAATGATAAGAGGCTTCCTTTGCCGCTCTAAATTCTGTTAAACCGCTATAATATTAAAGACTGCTTAAATGCTCATGAATTAATTTCCATTCTCCTTTTTCGTTCTTAATGAACACATTAGTGGCTCTACCACTACCCGTAACAAATTTTCCGTTGTGATAACCTTCATAATGATATGTATAAGTACAAGTTGCAGAATTTTGGTCAACGGCTAACCAATGTACATTGTTTGCAGTATAAACTTCTTCTTTAATGATATCCCAAGCATTTTCAAAATAATTTTGGATTTCTTGTATTTTTTCTCTCCTCAGTTGTACTTTCTTTCTTGTCTATATGTATGTCCTACATATAAAGAACTTGTCTTTTTCGCAAAAAATAAACGGCAGCCATTTATTGCTGCCGTCTTTCGTTATTTTATTTTAGCTGCTATTCTATTGCCGCTTCTTGTACAATAAGAGAAGGAGCCTTCACGCGTTTTGTGATTTCAACTAATTGGACGTGATGCCCTTCCATTTTTAATACCTTAAATTCATAATCGCCGTACGAAATAATGCCGCCTTGTTGAATATCAAATTTTTCTGTTAAAATCCAACCACCAATCGTATCAACATCCGTATCATCGATATCCGTTCCAAGTAAGTCATTTACATCTTCAATCAATACTTTTCCATCAACAATGGTGGTGTGTTCGTTCACTTTGCGAATCATCGGAACTTCGTCAATATCAAACTCATCTTGAATCTCACCGACAATTTCCTCTAATATATCCTCAACCGTCACAAGCCCTGCTGTTCCGCCGTATTCATCAACTAAGATCGCCATATGAACTCGTTCACGCTGCATTTTTACGAGCAAGTCATGAATAGGGATGGATTCGATTACTTGTATGATTGGGCGGATATAATCACCTAACTTCTTTTCAGTGGCCTTTGGATTTTGAATACAATCCGTTAATATTTCTTTTATGTTGACCATCCCAACGATATGGTCTTTATCTCCGTCTATAACAGGATAGCGCGTATATTTTTCTTGCTTTATCGTTTCAAAATATTCCGCAATGGAACGGTTTTTATCCAGTGCGACAATTTCTGTACGCGGTACCATGATTTCTTTGGCAATCCGATCGTCAAACTCAAAAATATTGTTTACGTATTTATATTCCGACTGATTAATTTCTCCACTTTTATAACTTTCAGATAAAATCAAGCGCAATTCTTCCTCTGAATGGGCCACTTCATGTTCGGATGCTGGTTTTAACCCAAATAATCCGGTAATGACGCGAGCAGAGCCGTTTAATGCCCAAATAAACGGATACATTATTTTGTAGAAAAAGATTAAAGGTCTTGAACATAACAGCGTAATGGTTTCTGCTTTTTGAATTGCCAATGTTTTCGGAGCCAGCTCTCCAACGACCACATGCAAAAAGGTAATCGTTGCAAATGCAATCGCAAAAGAAAGGAAAGACGCTACGGACTCACTTAAATTCATTCGTTCAAATACAGGGTGAAGCAAATGCTCCACCGTTGGTTCACCAAGCCAACCAAGCCCCAATGCGGTAATAGTAATACCAAGCTGGCAAGCCGATAAATATTCATCTAAATTGCTAATGACTCGTTTTGCAGCCCTAGCGTTTCGATTTCCTTCAGCTATCAGTTGATCAATACGTGTACTGCGTACTTTAACAATGGCAAATTCGGATGCAACAAAGAATGCCGTTAAAGCAATTAAAACACCAACCATCAGTAAATTAACTATCTCCAATTAAGCTCTCTAGCTGTATGCAAACAGCTAGAGAATCCACCTCCTGTTAATTTGGCTATACATTTAATTTATTACATTACTCTTCTTCATTATTCCCTTGGAAGAAAATCATAACAAACTTGATTAGCTCTAACACAGAAATTAATGCCGCAGCTACATAGGTTAATGCAGCAGCATTTAAGACTTTATTCACTCCCCGTACTTCATCATTGCGAATAAATCCTTCAGCAAGAAGAAGCTTTTTGGCGCGAGAACTCGCATTAAATTCTACCGGTAACGTAATTACTTGGAATGCCACGGCTGCTGAAAAGAGAATAATGCCAAGCCCAATGAGTGAAGCTTGATGCAACAAAAACCCGCCTAACAATAGAAATGGAGCAATTCCAGAAGAGAAATTCACTACTGGAAACATACGATGCCGCAAAACTAATGCACCGTAGGATTGTTGATGCTGAATTGCATGGCCAACCTCATGGGCAGCTACCGATACAGCAGCGATAGAACGTCCATAATAAACAGGCTCAGATAATCGAACGGTGCGTGACAATGGATCGTAATGGTCTGTTAATGTACCAGGCACCAGTTCAACGGGAACATGATATAAACCGTTGGAATCTAAAATTTTTCGTGCTACCTCAGCCCCAGTGAGAGACGAATTAGCATAGACTTCCGCCCATTTATTAAATGTACCTTTTACTTTAAATTGTGCCCAAAGTGACAGTCCAAATGCTAAAAAGATGAGAATATCCATTGGATGAAATAACATTACGTTCCCCCCTTACACTACTATTGGTATTAAAATTCTTCATCTTCTCCACCAAAGAAATTGTCAAAAAATCCTTCTTCAGCTTCCCCATCAAAGCCTAGTGCTTCCTCGATGGCATCACCTACGAGTTCTTCTGCTAACATTCCTGCAAACATTCCTGCAGCAAAACCGCCAATCGCTCCCATCATGCCATGTCTGTGTCCATGCAAATGAGGAGTATGGGAATAATGAGTCATGTAAGATGATGCTGTATATTGATACGGCTGCTCGATCATTTCTTGAATTATTTCGCGAAGCTTGTCAGCTAGTATGCTTACATCAGTTAATTCTGTATATGAGAAAAAGATTTCCCGTTTTAACTCTTTCTCCTGTAAACCAAAGGCTCCTGCATGTACATCTACTTCAAGAAGCAGACGAACTCCCTCTTCTTCTAGAAATGCAAAAAACTCCACTTCTTGAACAATCTCTCTAAATTGTTCAGTTGGGAACAGCTCAAATTCTTGGCCATACGGCTTTAGTGATCCTGAAGTTGCCTTTTCCCGGAAGCCTAATTTTTCAAAAGCAGCAAAGATTTTCTCTAATGGTAGTGGTGGAAGAATTTGCAACGCATCCTCATCTAAATGATCGATACCGCCAGCAATATCAAGGCGAGTAACAAAGGTATAGCGAATGCCATGTCTTGACACTGGAAGAGTTTTTGGTAGTTCATATGTAAATGGCAGCACTTTTCTCTCACCAGCTTGAATGACAAAAGCAGAAGCTACTGGGATCGTTGCCACTGTTTTTGTCTGCACTTGCCCGTTTTGGTTTAATGTTAACCGGAGTTCTACATCAATTTTGTTGATATCCTGTTCTACTGTCCCGCCCTCAATGAAAAATTCACCACTAATGGTCTCTCCTAACCGTACTTGAGAATGATGCAGCACAAGATTGATATTCGCAGAGCCAATCCCCAGCTTCGATAAAAATTTTCTAAACATCCTTTTTATCTCTCTCCTTAAACATTTATTTTTTTAATTAATAAAAGGATCTCCTCCAAGCAATATCGCTAATGTGTGTAACAAAGTATAACCTTGTTGGGCCAATGGTTTTGTCATCAGCTTGATCTGTTGCTCATTTAATTGTTTGAGTAATGGTTTTAATTCCAACAGTTCTTCTTGAATATGTTTCATTTCTTCTTGAAGGTGCTCAATTTTATCTACAATTTCATCTGCAGCATCTGGTTGATTTTGGATAATCTGCAATCGCTCTTTGATTTCCTCCAGAGTTAAATGCTGTTTTTTTAATGCATCGATTAACCGTAAACGTTCGATACTTTCTTCGGGATAATAGCGATAATTTGTTTCGGAGCGGACAGGTTCTAGCAACCCTAATTGTGTATAATAATCAATGGTTCGTTTCGAAACGCCAGCTAATTCTGCAAGTTCACCAATTTTAAACAACTTCCCAATGAACTCACTCCCTAATATTTTTCATAATGCTAATTAGATTATATTCTTAAAAAACTGTACAGTCAAACGTTATACTGTTGATTTTTGTTTCAAATTCGTTTCAATCACTACATACGAATATATTCTGATTTTGGATTCATACAATGAAAAAAAACTAAAGAAAACCTTTAGGTCTAAAAACTAGCTCAACATTTTGATATGGAGATAAAGAGTCGATGTTTACAGTTCAGTAAAATTACCGTTCGACGATATTTTTATTACTTCACTAATGGGGTTCGATTTACCTCCAAGAGACATAAGGCGAATAGTTAATATTGTCTCATCTTTTACAACTCCATTTATTTTTTTATATACCTCGTGACATCTGTCCGTTTCAAAAAGCTCCACTAGTGCATTTAATGTTTATAGATATTTATAGGAGGTGATTTTCCATGTTTTGTCCTAGACCAGTTATATGTCCACCTAGATGTGTGGTGCGCGACTGTTTCATTCCTCGTGTAGTTCCTTATATCCATCCAGTTGTACATGTTAATCGTTACAATATCGTCAATGTTCCTAGACATATTTATAGACCTATCACAAGAAACGTAGTTGTTGACCCTGGATACCCTACTCATTGCTGCTAATCAACACGAATGCCCCACTTTTATCAAGTGGGGCGTTTTGTGTAGTAACTAAGAAGAAAAAAATGATTTACACATTAATATGTGTCGAATACGTAACACAATGCTTTTGGTGTTTGATGGAGAAGTTCTGTCAAATATGGTGGAGAAAGTAAACTTATCTCCAATAAATCCGCATGCACTTCGTCATACCCATGCGGTTATGCTGCTTGAAAGTGGAGTAGATGTCAAAACAGTTGGTGATCGGCTTGGGCATACAAAAATAAATATGGCCGCCGATGTTTATTTACATGTTTCGGGGAAACAAGAGGAGGGAAATTGGAGAGATATTTAGATTAGGTGGGGAAAAGGATATATAAAGCCCCTTACAGTTCAAAAATGAACGGCAAGAGGCTGTATTGGGCGCTTTGTTAATAATAAATTTTGTTAAACCGCATTTGCCAGCCCATCTGGATTAACTATCGGCACAAACCAAATAGATGTGTTATCCAATGTTTTTCTAATACTAAAGATGCCGAGGAAGATTGAAATAATAAAATGGAGATGACAGCTCAACTCCCATCCCCATTTTTTATCTTTGGTGTTCTCTTATTTCAGTTTTATTGGCGCAATCTTGCCGTTTTCTATGGCCGCGACGCTTTGTTTCGATTCAAATCCGCCGTCATCTCCAATTTTTGGAACCACATATACCTGTTTGTCCTTTGGAATATGTTTAAGGCCCTCTTGCATATATAAGTCGCGCCTAAACTTTCACTAAATCCTAAAATATATCCCCCGATAATCGCTCCAGGGATGCTGCCCATTCCGCCAAGAATAATAATGACAAACGCTTTTAAAATGACGAGATGGCCCATGCCCGGAAAGACAAGATTAATCGGAGATGCCAAGGAGGCGGCGAGCGCCGCGAGACTGCCGGAAATCATAAATGTCATCATCGCGACTTTGTTCGTGTTAATGCCGACTAAATTCGCCCCTTCTCGGTTTTGCGACATCGCGATAATGGAGGCGCCGATAAACGTCTTTTTTAGAAAGAAATAGAGCAAAAACATAATGACAATCGTGGAAACAATGATGAGGACTCGCTGCATTGTTAAGGTGAGACCAAGTACATTAATGACATTTCCATAAGGTGTGGACATTGTTTGGTAGTCTGCTCCCCATACAAATTGGGCGAACGCTTCCAAAAATAAGAGGATGCCGATTGCTGCGATTTTATCATGAAGGGGTGGAGCGTCACGGAGTGGATAAAAGACAAGCCGTTCCATCAGTACGCCGAGCAATCCGATTGCAATCATTGAAATGATAATGGACAGCCAATACGGAAGCCCCGCCTGATTCATCATCGTTAACGTCACATAGCCGCCCATCATATAAAGCGCTCCATGGGCGAAATTCGGAATGTGCAAAATTCCGTAAACAAGCGTTAATCCTAAGGCGACCAAGCTGTAAACGCTTCCAACAGTCAGCCCATTTAACAATTGTTGGATCAATAATTCCATCCATTTCCCCCCTTGGTTTAGCTTGTTTATTGAAATTTATTTGTAATTTCACATGTTTATACATGAACTGAACCATTTTTTATCGATGCATCACTTTCAAGGAGATTGATAGACGGAAAGAGAATGGGCGGATTCTCTTTCCTCTATTTTTCCTTCAATGATTCGCGATTTTTGATTCCGTTTAAAATCAAATCGACATAAATGTCTGTCAACGCTTCTTCCGATATTTCGCCATCCGGCTGAAACCAGTAATAGCTCCAGTTTGTAATGCCCAAAATGCCAAATGTAATCATATCCGGAGTCAGCGTCGGCTTAAATTCCCCGCGGGCGATTCCCGCTTCGATCAACTGCTGGTAATGTTGTCGGAACACCCGCCGCTTTGCTTTAATTTCTTGCAAATGATCTTCATGCAAATGACGCATTTCACGAAAGAAAATGCGTGCACTTTTCCGTCTTGCTTTAATATTGCGAATGAGCATATAGACGATTTCGTACAGTTTTTTCGTGCAGCTTTTCTCCGAATCTTGCAAAATGCGCTGTTGCTGCTCTAAAAGATCTTCTATATAGGAGATGCATATATCTTTTAGCAGCTCTTCTTTGCTTTTGAAGTAATAATAGAATGCACCTTTTGTCACTCCTATTGCTTCGACAATTTCTTGCACCGATGTTTCTTTAAACCCTTTGCGGTCGAATAGTTCAATGCTTGTTTCAATGATTTTTTCTTTCATATTGCCGATTCCTTTCATTATTTATTCTCGTTCGATAATGGTGGCGATTCCTTGCCCGCCGCCGATGCATGCCGTTATGAGCGCGTATCTTCCGCCTGAGCGCTGCAATTCATACACGGCTTTCGTAATTAAGATCGCGCCGGTTGCGCCGAGCGGATGGCCATGGGCGATCGCGCCGCCGTTTACATTCACTTTTTCCGGGTTCATGTTTAATTCGCGGTCACAGGCGATCACTTGGGCGGCAAACGCTTCATTGATTTCAAGCGATAATCCTGTTTGCAATGCTGTAAGCCGCGCGATATTCCCGCCGCCGCTTAGCACATTGCCCATAATGACATCATCAACCATTTCCGTGCCGATATTTGCCCGCCTCATCGCTTCTTTTATCACTTCCGCACCAAAAATATGCGCTGGCACGGTCGCTAATGCTCCGCCTTGTCTGGCGATCGCCGTGCGGACGGCGGAAACAATGACCGCATCTCGTTTCATGTATGCCACTCCCATTCGTTTTTATAAAAATCCCGGTAACAAAAGGGTTTTATTGTTACCGGGATGGATGTTGCAACCAATTAATAGATAGAAAACACGACTTCTCCCTTTACGACTTCTTTTCCGTCTTGATTGATAGCCGCCACCTCAAAACGCAAAGCGTGATCCTCTTTTTCTTTCACCATCGCTTTTAACGTGACGACATCATTTAAAAACACCATGGATTTAAAGCGAACGGAATAGTCTTGCACAAATCCTTCTTCATAATAAGGGGTAAACAGTTTGGCAAGATTGCCCATCGTCCACATTCCATGGGCGATAATGCCCGGCAGCCCCGCTTTTTTCGCCTCTTCGTCAATCGTATGAATCGGGTTGTAGTCGCCGGAAGCACCGGCATATTTAATGAGATCGAGGCGGGAAACAGGCGAAAGCTTAACCTCCGGCAACGACTCTCCTACTTTCAATTCACTGATTTTCGTCATACAACCATCGCCTTTCTTACTGCTTCTGTAAGAATAATTGTCGATGTGGACGTGAAAATAACGTTTCCGGAAGGGTCTTCCCCGTAATTCGTGATGACTAAAAATCCAAGCTCACCCATGCTGCTTTTCTTTTCATAGTAATCTTCCACTTTTGAATAGCAATACAATTCCTCGCCAACATAAAGTGGCCTTTCATAATGAAACCGTTGCTCGCCGTGAATAAGCCCTTTGCTTGGAAGCTTCAACCCTTCAATCACGCCATAGTCAAACACTCTTGGAAATGTCGGTGGAGCGATATTTGTTTTATATCGCGATTTTTTTTCCCGTTTCCTCGTCCCAGTAAATCGGATGCGGATCGCCGATCGCTTCGGCAAACTTTTTCACCGCTCCCCGCTCGACGACGTTTTTTACTTTATTGGAGCATTTTCCGATATGTTCGGCAAACATGCATCGTTTCCTCCTTATTCCGTTAACATTTTGGACCTCCGGCTACATATAGCACTTGGCCGTTAATAAAGGAAGATTTCTCATCGGCGAAGAACGCCACCGCCTGCGCGACATCTTCCGGCTTGCCGCTTCGTCCGACCGGAATGGCTGCAACGCTAGCTTGAATTAATTGTTCAAACGAAATGCCTAATCTTTCCGCTGTTGCTTTCGTCATATCGGTTTCAATAAATCCAGGAGCGACAGCGTTTGTTGTAATGCCGAATTTGCCCAATTCAATCGCCAATGTTTTTGTAAACCCTTGAATTCCAGCTTTTGCCGCCGCATAGTTCGCCTGTCCGCGGTTGCCAAGCGCGGAAGTGGAAGAAACATTAATAATGCGGCCGTACCGTTTTTCAACCATGTATTTTTGGACGGCGCGCGCGCAATAAAACGCCCCTTTAAGGTGGACATCCATGACCGTGTCCCAGTCCTCATCCGTCATTTTAAACAACAAGTTATCGCGAATGACTCCGGCATTATTAACGAGAATATCAATCGATCCAAATTGGTCAACGATTTCTTTTACCGTCGTTTCGACTTGTTCGCGATCGGTGACGCTTGCGACTTTTGCATATACTTCATAGCCTTTTTCGCGCAATTCGCTTGCAGTGGCCTGCAATGCTTCTTCATTTAAGTCAATGAACGCCACTTTCGCTCCTTCCTCGGCAAAACGCGTAACGATCGCCTTACCGATTCCGCGGCTTCCTCCTGTAACGAATGCGACTCTTCCTGTAAATCTTTGACTCATGATTGCTTCCCCCTTTTATTCGATAACGCTTTCAACTTTTATAGAAATTGCCCCAATTTGACATGCCCTTTAAGCAGGTTTCTGGCAATAATCATGCGCTGAATTTCATCGGTGCCATCATAAATGCGCCAAAGTCTAGCCTCGCGGTACCAGAGCTCGATCGGCATTTCTTTCGTATAGCCCATGCCGCCGTGAATTTGCAGGACGCGGTCGACGACGCGGTTGCCCATGTTGGCGCCAAACAATTTGGCCATCGATGCTAAATGGCGGTTGTCTTCGCCTTGGTCGAGCGTAAACGCTGCGTTTAGCACAAGCCATTTCGCCGCTTCAATTTCGACGGCCGAATCGGCGATCATCCATTGAATCGCTTGTCTTTCCGCAATCGGCTTGCCAAACGTCACGCGTTCTTTCGCGTAGTCAATCGCCATTTGCAATAGCCGTTCCGCCGTTCCGACCGCGCGGGCGCCGACCATCCAGCGGGCATATCCGATCCACTCCAATCCGAGTTTATATCCCCCGTGCAGCTCCCCTAAAATGTTTTCTTCCGGCACGCGCACATTTTCAAAAATTAAACTGGCTGGTGTCGATGGTCCCATCGTATGTATTGGTTCAGAGCGCCAGCCCATTTCGCGGTCAACGATAAAGCAAGTAACTCCTTCCCGCCCGTTTGTCGCTTGATGGCGTTCTTTATCCGTAATGGCGATCACCATCACAAAATCCGCTTCGTTCCCGCCGGTGATAAATATTTTTTCTCCGTTTAGCACCCATTCATTTCCGTCTTTTACCGCCGTCATTTTAATGTTTCTTGTATCCGACCCCGCACCCGGTTCCGTCATGGCAAAGCATGATTTTTTGTCGCCATTAATGGTTGGAATTAAATATTTTTTCTTTTGTTCTTCATTGGCATAATAGAGGATATTATCCGCTGACCCCCCGAATCGGAATGGAACAAACGTTTTCGACACTTCCATCGTCACAATCGCCTGCATCACATGCCCAAGATTGGCGCCTCCGTATTCCTCTGGTGTATTGATCCCCCAAAAACCCGCTTCTTTTGCTTTTAACTGCAATTCTTTCAATTTCTCCTCAGAAAGCCCCGGCTTTCCTTCCCGTTCGTTTCGCAACACTTCATTTTCTAACGGCATTAATTCTTTTTCGACAAATTTGCGAATGGCCTTTTGCACCATCCGTTGTTCATCACTAAGGCGCAAATGCATCTTGTCCCCTCCATTTTTATCTGAATTTCTATATTCATGCATATACGTATTGCCGGAAATTATACCAACCAGTTGGTATGTTAATGTTATTATATTCTAAAATTTTAAAAAATACAATATATTTTGGGTTTAAAAAATGATTTCTCACCAAGAAGGTAATAAAATAAGCAGATGCAGTTGAACCAATGTTCAACGAGCATCCGCGATATATTGCTGCACTTTGGCAACTGTCTCTCCGATTCCTGCATGAATAACAATGTCAAATAAATAATCCATTCTCGTCGGTGTTTTGTTAATGATAACTTTATGAGCACGAGGAGATTCTGTGGATACATAAAACGGGATTTGGTTGACAGGTGTTACTTCAAGGCTTGTTCCCATCGCAATCAACAAATCACTATCATATGCAGCTTCGAGCGCCTCTTCGAACCGATGAACCATTCCTCCAAACAAAACAACATCCGGTTTTAAAATTTCATTGCATGTTTCCTGCTCACACCGCGGTACATCATGGCTATTAACGAACGCTAAATCATACTTTGTTTGGCATTTCGGGCATGTTGCTGTTTGCAGCGTGCCGTGTAATTCAATGACGCGCGAACTGCCTGCTTTTTTGTGCAGTCCGTCAATATTTTGCGTCAAAATCGTCACCTTTTTCCCCATGTCTTCTAAATGTTTCAAAAAGAGATGGCCTTGATTTGGCGCAAAATTTCCCATTAACTTTAATGAAAAAATGCGTTTAAATTTATGCCAGAAATCGACAGGATGTGTTTCAAAATAATATTCAGAAATATAATGCTCGACGTTTCCCTCTTGAGCATAAATACCGTTTTCGCTTCGAAAATCTGGAATTCCCGATTCGGTGCTCATTCCCGCTCCGGTTAAAACAGTAATCTTGTCAGCACTATTGATCATTTGTGCGAACTCTTTGATAGCGTCCATGCTCTCTCTCCTTTCCTGAATCAAACTCTCCCACCACCATTTTATTTAGAGATGGGAGTTTCTTACCATCTCCATCGAAGAAGATTCTGCATAGAAAAGGCTGCCGCCTTCTACTTGATGCTACATCGGAAGTCTTCTAAACATATTTTCGTTTTTATGAATCAAAAATTCCTGATTCATCTCCTGTCCCCTTCGTTTAGAGGTTAAAACGCAATGCCTCACAATAAGTATTGTACTCCCGATTTTTCTTTCCACAAGCAATATACTATTTTCTTCTGTCGGTGCCTCAATAAAAAAGCCCCCAAAAAGCGGGGACTTTTCTGAGTTCATTTTATGCTTTTTTTCATGAAAACAATAATAGAAACGATATAAGAGAAATAATAGAGTCATGAAAAAAGCGAAAAATCTAATAAATCTCATTGGATAAATCGTCCTAAGAAAATAGGCATTATTCGCAATTTATCAACTTTTTTACTTTACCATATTATCACTTTACCAAATTAAAATAATAGTATATGATGAATAAGTAAACAAAATTAGGATGAATCATAGATTCACATCAGACCTTGCATATAAGGGGGATTATACGATGTCAACAAAAAAATGGGGACTATGGATTTTAACCGCCTTTGTCGTCGGAAATATGATTGGCGGTGGCATATTTATGATTCCGGCAAGTCTAGCGCAAGTCGCAAGCCCGATGGGATCCGCTCTTGCCTGGATGGCAACCGGATTGGGAGTTTTAACGATTGCACTCGTGTTCGGTAGCTTAGTGACAAGAAAGCCAGAACTGAAAGCAGGACCACAAAGCTACGCGCAAGCAATGTTTTCCTCTCCGAAAGCGGGAACGGTAGCAGGCTACAGCATGGCGTGGGGATATTGGGCCGCGAACTGGGCGGCAACCGCGTCTGTCATTATTTCGTTTGCCGGCTATTTAAGCACGTTTTTCCCGATTATGCAAAGCAAACACGTCTTACTTACGATCGGAACGTTTCAATTAGAGACAGGAAAAGCGCTCACTTTTGCGGTTTGCACGATCGTGTTATGGGGAATTCAATGGATTCTTACCCGCGATTTTCAACGCGCAGGAAGCATTAATATTTTGACGACGGGAGCGAAAGTCATCGGATTTCTTCTTTATATTATCGCGACCGTTTGGGTGTTTAACGCCGCTAATTTAGGTGGCGGGTTTGCATTCACGAATGAAAAAGGGCAAGCGGTGTCCGTTCCAGGCCAAATAAACGGAGCGGCGATTACGATGCTATGGGCATTTATCGGCATCGAATCGGCCGTTATGCTTTCCAACCGCGCGAAGTCGCAAAAAGATGTGAAAAAAGCGACATTGCTTGGATTACTTATTTCTGTGCTTATTTATATGGGAATCTCACTGTTAACGATGGGGGCTCTTTCACAAGAACAGCTCCAGCAATCGCAAAAACCGCTCGTAGATGCGCTATACGCTGTCATCGGCAGCAACGGCGCCTACATCATGGCAATTTTGGCGCTCATTTCGTTGTTCGGCTCAACGATCGGCTGGATTGTCGTCAGCTCAGAAGTGCCTTATCAAGCGGCAAAAGAAGGATTGTTCCCTACTTTCTTTGCGAAAACGAACCGAAACAGCAGCCCTGTTCGTTCTTTGTTCATTACGAATTTCATGACGCAAATTTTTCTATTTTCGACCGTATCGGGAACGGTGAACGAAGCGTACAATTTCGCGATTGTCGTCGCAACGCTCGCCTATTTAGTTCCGTATCTCGTTTCCGCTTTATATCAGCTGAAATTAATTATAACGGGAGAAACATATGAAAACGCGAAACACATTCGCATCCGAGACGGCATCATTACAACAGCGGCACTAGTGTACTCGATTTGGGTCATTAAAACCGGAACGGCTGACTGGTACACGTTTTTCTTAGGAATCGGCTTATTTGTCGCCGGGTTGGTATTATATCCATTCATCATGAAACCAAAATCGCTCGATCACAAGCCGGCGGAATTAAAAGGCGCGTAAAGGGACCAACGAAAATCGCTGGTCCTTTTCGCTTCTATTTTCTTTCCACCCGCACTATTCTATCGTTGGATTATCCTCACGTTTTCCACTCGGGATCGGCTTCTTCAATATAATTCCAAAGAATCGGCTATACAAATTTCTCGAACAATAACGTTATTTTCTCCCAAACAAATTGTATTCGTTTCTTCTCTCCCTTTATTGTTGCTGAAGCGTTTCGATGATTCCTGGAATTTCTCTTAAATCTTCTATGACAAAATCTGCTTCCACAGACTCGTATGCCACATCCTTTTTCCAAATGGTTTTCATCCCTATATTCCGTGCCGCTTGAATGTCGTTGATTGGATGGTCGCCAACAAATACGCTTTCATTTGGCAGGACATTCAAATGATCCATCGCTTTTTGAAATAGTCGGGGATCTGGTTTACTAATTCCTTCCCATTCCGAGATAAGAATCGTATCAAAATAGCCTTCAATGCCTAACACCTTTATCGAATGCATTTGAAATTGTCCTTTTCCATTTGTGATGATTCCTAATTTCAATGACTTTCTTTTTAACTCTTCTAACATCCATACAAGGTGAGGAAACGGGGCACAGCTTTTGTGAAAATGATTCATATAATCTTCTAGTAAATCTTCCCACGTGATGCCAATAATCTCGAATTCTTTGACCATTTGTTGATATACAGCATCTTTCCAAACATACCCTCGATTATCTAATTCAATGAATCTAGCGATATACGATTCTTTCGGAATATGGCTTAACCATAACTGCAAGCGCTCATACTGGTATTCGATAAACTTTTGTATGGAAACGTCGCGATTTAGCAATGTGCCATCCAAATCAAAGATGACTGCCTTCATCATTATTGTTTTCCTTTCCAAATTATTTCGAATTGGAAGTGATGATTATAAACCGTTTCTCCAAAACGATGATTGGAAATCTATAGCCTTTTATAAACGATTTCTCTATAGGTAGAAAATCCTTGCTTCCGATAAAAATCTTTTGCTGCTTCGTTTTCCGCCCAATAATCTAATTCGACTAAATCGATTTTGTGATGGCTGGCAATACGATAAATTTCTTCCATTAACTTTGAACCATATCCTTTTTTTCTTTCGGTTTCTACGATACTGATTTGATGAACGTATATAGATTTATACGCCTTTCGAAAAGGAGTTTCTTGGTATTTTCTTATCTCTATCCAAGCATAGCCAATGGCTTCTTCATTATCCTCCAAAAGAAGAAAAATAAAGTTGTCTTTATTTATAATGCTTTGAAAAAATGCTTTCACCGCTTCATAAGCGTACTCTTTGAAATACTGCGGATACCGTTGAACATGCAAATCATGGACAGATCGATTTAATTTTGCAATTATGTCTGCATTAGTGGTTTGGATGATTTTCATCCCGTTCCCTCCTCATTTAGAAAAAGAACCCGAAACAAGCGTAACGGGCTCACTTTAATACGACATACTTCCCGCGACAATCAAGCCGACAATAATGGAAATGGCAAATAAACTGAAGCCGACCGCGAGATTGCCTTCCTCGACTTTTTTTGCTAAGTTGGTCTTTGGCGTGAAAATGTACTCCAAAGCAAAATAAACAAGAATTTGCGTGATAATTCCAATTGCGCCCCATAGAAGGGCATCAAGCAAACTGACGCTGTTGCTCCAGGCGGCGTAAATGACAATCGCCAATCCTAGCGCTTTTCCCCACAATTTCAGCGCTACCGCCATATTGCCTTGGCGAATGAGTTCCCGCTCTGAAAATTTCGTCGTTAAGCTGAATAGGCCGATCCCAACTCCCATCAGCACAAGACCTAAAACGGTATAAATCAGAAAATTCACCACATACGTCATTTTCTTCACCCTTTCATCATGACAGGTAAATAATAGGACAAGTTGTTTGTAATTATTCCTCCCGCACGCAGACCGATTCCAACCGCTTTTCCGTTTATTAAAAAACACGTGTGCAATAGTTTCACCGTTTCATATCCGTTTACCGTTTTGACAACGGTTTCGGGCAACGGAACATATTGCTGATAAACTGGTGTTTCGTCCTTATATGTTTGCTGGCTGTCAACAGCGACTGGTTCACCGTTTCCGTTTTTGATGACTACCGTGTCTCCTTCGCGCCCGAACGCGGGTTTTTGTACATACATCGTTCGTTTTGTAAGGAAATACTCTTCATCTAAATACGTAGGAAGAAAATGTTCGGCAATCCATTGACGCTCCTCTTTCGTGAAAAACGGATTCCCTTCCTCATAAAGTCCCCATATGAGCGCCTGCACCGCTTTCGACTGAAGCAAAAACGCCGACAGCGGATTGATGAGGGCGACTTCCCGCTCCTTCCACAGTTCCAGCAGCTGTACTCCTACTTTCGTTCCATCCGCTGAGCGGTCTTCGACTAAATGCTCAAGCGGATATGTTTGACGATATAGCACATCGATCCGCCTTCCTTCCGCATCGTACAATCCGCGCCGCAGCACACCGCCGCCACTTAGTGGAACATCCTCGGCAACAACGTAGAGCTCATGAAGCGGCACATAGGCAGCCTCCATTCCGCTTATTCGCTGCAAATACCGAACCGTCTCACGGTCTTCCATATGATCTTCATGGGAAGTAAACACAACATATGGCTCTCCATCGCAATGCAATAAACGGTATGACTGCCAAACGGCATGCCGGACCGCTTCTGTTACGTTTTTCACCGCTCCTTCATTCGGTGAAGCCATGCGTAAGAAGAAAGCAATCTGTTCATTAATATCAAACGTTTCACGAATAAATGTCGGTGTATCCGTGTTCAATTCGATCAACTTAAACGTTCCGTCGACATATACGAGATCGGCACGTGCGATCACCGTTTCCGCCGGAAGTGTGGAAGCGCGCAAAAACGGAAGCGTATCTGGATGAAACCCTAACAGCCGTAGAGTTTCAACAGGCAATTGGCGCAACAGTTTGGCCGTTTTTCGATACAAATGGCCGATGCGGTCCGTTGTCGTTCGTATTTGCTCGACTTCCCGAGCCGTTAACGTATAGTAATCGAACAAAGCATATTCCGCACCGTATAAGTCAGCCCAAAAATTGGGGATTGCCCCGTAAAATTGGGCGCGGCGCTGGCGGTGTTCTTCAATCGAATACATTGTTACCCTCCAAAAAAGCTGCCTTTTGTCCCTGAACCGATTCCGGATTTCGCCCTTGCCTTAAATTCCGCGCTCTGTTGATAACTTTTATATGCCGCAGAACGTTGTAACTTGCGCTTCGACGGATAATAATGGCCTCTATAGTAATAATGGCGGTAATGAGAGCTGTCATCATCGTCACAAACATACGTCCCCGTTGATGCATCCCACTCCCAATCATCGCAATCCTGATCATTAGGTTTCGGCGGCAAGCTTTCATCTCTGCAGGCAGTAAGTGAAGCGGCCATCATTGTCGTCAGCACGCCAACCATCATTTTTTTCGTCTTATTCATCGGTTAGTCTCTCCTTCTTCCATAACAAATCCTGTTGCAGTGACATAAAGAACATACACTTTACGGTCCTCGTCGATTTCCGAGCTGTCACGAAGCCATTCTTTCCCTTGAAAATACGTAAACGAATTGCCGATGTACGCCATCACATCAAGACTGGAAGGAAGCTCCAGCGTTGCAATCACGGGATGCCCATTTTCCGCATCGAGTTCGCGAACTTCCAGCAGTAAATCGTTGCTATCGACTTCCGCTTCTTTCGGTCCCCGCTCATACTCCTCGACGTAAATGACAAACGTATCGTGTTCGAGCGCGGAAGAAACTTGCTGATACGCCACTCCTTCTTTTACAAAAAACTCGCATTCGCGCCGGGCAATGATTTGCGGCAAATCTATCGATTCATAAAAATAAAGCAAGCGGTAGTTTTCCTCGCCAAGCCAGAGACGATACTCTAATCGATTCACCATATTCCCTGCCTTTCCAGATCTGATGCAACTACTAGTACGGATATAACAGGAATTTGGTTTCATTCTTCAATTAACGGTTCTTTTCAATAATTAGAAAAAATCTAAGAGATAAATAGGAAAATTGGGTAATTCTGGTCATTCTGAATCATTTGGATTCACGATAGCGAAGTGTAAATGATCTTCCCACCTTCCGTTAATCTTCACATTCTTCTTGGAAAGCCCCTCCTTATGGAATCCTGCTTTCTCCAAAACTCGAATCGATCCGATGTTATGTGGCATGACCCCTGCTTCAATTCTGTGCAACTTGAGAACTTCGAAGGCATAATCAACGACTAGGCGCACAGCTTCAGTAGTATAGCCATGTCCGTTGTGCGATTGATCTACATAATAGCCTAGCCAACATGCCTGTAAAGGACCACGGACCACTTCAGTCAACTCAATGATGCCAATCAGTTCATCAGTACCGATGAGGAAAATGCCGAACGTGTATTGCTCGTCTCTTTCCATCTTCGCCAAGCTGGTTTGAATTCGATTTAACTGATATTCCTCCGTATAGAACTCCTCGGTCCTATCTGGCGTATACCGTTGCCAAAATTTTCGGTTTCTACGGTGCATCTCTGTCAACGGACCCACATCTGTATTCTTTAAAAATCGCAAATAGATTTTGTTTCCCACCAATTTCATCTTTCCTCATCCCTTCTTCACATATAAACACCACAGGAATCCTGTGATGGATGGGGTATCTCGTTTCATGGAAATCGGCATTAGAAATGACACTTGAATTGGTATGTAATTGACACTCTCCATAAATTCTTTTCATTTTCTCATCTTCTAGATAGTTCAAACTTTCCCCTGCAAAAGTGAATAACTTTATTTGAAAAACCTTATAAAGACAAATAACATGCCGAATCGATTGCCAATTCGCACGCCATTTTGTGTGTCAAATGCCTGTTTTGCATCCCAAAACGGAATCAGTTACAAAGCGAGTAGGCTTTTTTATTTTTTGTAATCTGCTTTTGAAATATGGATTATTACTATAATTTAGGATATTATAAAAATATTGGTACAATTAACATTTTCATATACTTGAACAGGGGGAATCGTAATGAAAAAATTGCTATCACTTTTTGTTTTAATTTTATCCATAGGGTTGTTAAGTGGCTGTGTAAAAGGCGTATTTCATGTAAAAGTTAATAAGGATGGAAGTGCAGACTTAAATTATGATCTAGGATTTGAGAGTACTTTATTGGGGTTTGCTAGTTCAGATGGTCAAAATCCGATAGAGGAAATACGTAAACAAGCTGAAGAACAAGGATTTACAGTTGCTAACTACAAAGAGAACGGATATACAGGAATAAGAGCGAAGAAGCATGTTGATAAGTTAAATGATGTTCCTATTTTCTATACTATGGTGAACAGTAAAGACGAAAAACCTGTAAAAATTGAAAAAGACTTTTTTAGTACGCGATATGTATTGGATACACAACTCGATCTAAGTGATATGGCAATGGATTCAACTGAAGAAATGTCAAATATTAATAATGCTGTACTAAATCAAATGGATTTAAAATTCTTACTCGACCTTCCAGTGAAAGCAAAAAATCACAATGCCTCAGATGTAAAAAATGATGGCCAAACACTTGAATGGCAATTAATTCCTGGAGACAAAAACAAAATATATATGGAGGCTGTTGTACCAAATATAACGAATATTATCTTGTCAATTGTAGGTGGGTTGATCATTCTTGCTGGCATTTTATTTTTGGCACTTAAGAAAAAACATGATAGTGTTACTAAATAATTATAAGCCCCTCTCGAATGAGAAGGGCTTTGATATTTAACTATATACTCAGAAATTTCCCAACTGTAAATCACAATTAAGTAAATTAGTTAGATTGATGATTGAGATGTCAATTTTTTCGGACATAACAATATTAATCTCCAGTTCTCACTTTCCCCAGAAAGAAAAATTTGTTTATTATTACATCCGACCAAAATTGAAACCAAAAGAATTACAAATAAGAAAGTTTTTTTCATTGTAACTTTCCGTAAATCGATACTCTTATTTATTCTTCTTGTTTCGCTTTTATTCCTTTTTCAACTAAACTTGACCCGTTAGTGCCGTTAGTACAACAAAAAGGGGGCACTTCTTATTGCAATAAAGGTTCATTTCATAGCCTGATTTTTTCATGTTATCCCCAGTAAGTTTACATAATAATATTATTGAATACAACAACATCACTCGTGCAATAGACCAAATATAATCAAAATATCCGAAGAAAAGTTAATATTATTACAACTTTTCATAGACCACTACCTTCATAGCATTTAATCTATTCTTTTACTTTTCTCTTGAACAACCGCTTCTTATATTTTTGAATTGTTTCTTTGCCGACTAGCAGCGCTCCTAGCCAGAATAACGCTTCCGCCGTTACCAATGCCGCTCCGCCAATTGCCACTTTTATTGTGGTAGAAACGGGAAAAAACGGGATCACAAAAGGAACGAGAAATACAATCGTGGATAGAACAATGAGTATCCAACCGGTTCGCTTCGTTGCGATGTTCCGCCTCATAAATGGAATCCTCCTAAAAAATCAACGTACCATCATTATACATTACGCAAGGATAAGTTATTCATTCTATCATTATCACCAAAACGGCTCTTCTTGATCAACAAATGTGCAGAAAATGGCAATAGCGCCAAGATGCTTGCTAAAAGCACGAAATATATAATAAAGGTCCATAGAAAGGATACTCCGAAAGATGGCAAAAGCAATAATACTAGCAACGAAAGGGAGTTTGCGAATGACGCTTTTTGTCGTGATTCCGCGGTCGGGTACAACTTTGTTTTACAATGTGGACAGATAAACCTTTTCCATCCAAACAATACCTTTATGGCGCTTCTTCAGCGAAATGAATAATGACATTTGCAGCAAACTGGCAGCTTCATAGAACACTTTCCTTTCGTTAACCTTATTTTAAATTTTGTTCCGTCGATTATATGTGCCCCAACAACAGCAATTTTAATAAATAGTGCAGAGCCATCCATATAATTCCATATACCGCTGCTCCCACAACCGTAAAAACCGCATACAACAATTTTCGAATCAAAAATGAATAAGGGGATACTCTCTTATACAAATAAACAGGAAACCAAAAAAACAAGTTAATTATTAGATTAGATATTCTTTCCCACAGCGCTTCCGGATGTTTTTCATAGCCTAAGTCATAGGAATATACCACTAAATTAGCACCTAAAAAGACAGCAACAGCAGTGCTAAACTGCGATATGAAAATAAACCCCAATGTATAATCGAGAAGAGTAATCCATGTATGTGGTTCCAATAATAGAAACCATAGATCGGACAATAGAAACCTGAAATCTGACGTCATCAATATATGCCTCCCTAAACCTTAGCTAGCTAAACCACTTTTTTATTGACGCAGGTATTTCTGCCTTTTAATTTCATCCACTTCCTTCACAGTTATTATTATGAAACGGGCGTGATGCAGCCAGGCTTACTGGGAAACGCTGCTCTATATCTGCTTTAGCGGGGGCAAAAAATATGAATCCGCATCAATTGCCAATTCCCCTAAGGACACGCCATTCGCTGTCACATTTCGATCACTTCTTTAAAGCGGTCTACTCGCTGTATCCATTCCTTTACCGTCACTAAATAAATACGGACCGGTGTTTTCGGATGCGGCGTATACTCGACAAGCCACACTCCGTTTTGAGATGGAAGAAAAAAGAAAAGATCTCTCATATGATAAAGCACATTCTCCATATAGAGATCGGGCGAAAGATTATCCGTTCCATTAGGGAAATGAAAGGTAGTGAGATTGTATAAATACCGGTTTTTCGCTTCAAGATCCTCAAGGAAATGTTCAAAACTTCTTTTTTCCTCGTCCGTAAATTCACTTTTCTTCTTAACTTTGTCTACTTTTTTCGGTTCGTTCAACCAATCGAACGCTTTCTCGGTCAGAAAAAATTGTTCTGCAGGCACGGAATCTCCTGATGAAAATGAATAATACTCACGAATTTGATCTAAAATTTCGTCAAATGTTACGTAATAAAACTCATGAATAATATCTTTATATATAATATGCGCCAGCCAGTCGTCCCCTTCGTAATGATGGAACATTAGCGCTCTTTTGCGAGGCATGTCCGTTCCTCTTATTACCCATTTTGACTGCACATAACGATTGATAAATATTTTCATTTCATCGGATATTGGTTCTTCGCCACGCTCAGCTTTTTCATCATCGATAATCCCCTTTAAAATAAGTTGATGCTCCGCTGTCTCCAAAATAGCTTTCCATTCTTTTTCGCTCCTTTTTCCAAACGCTGCTGCTCCTATCCCTTTAGCAACACCAGGATAATCACATACCCCCACCAACAGCATCAATTCTGCCGTTGTACACGTCATGACAAGCTCCATCGGACTCCTCCTCTTTCCTTTTTCCATTCTACTTTTGACTTTCTATGTATCTTGCTTTCTTACAATTGCTGCCAGCTCAAAAACCTGGCCTGTCCATTATAGATGCCCCAACAACAGCAATTTTAATAAATAGTGCAGAGCCATCCATATAATTCCATATACCGCTGCCCCCACAACCGTAAAAACCGCATACAACAATTTCCGAATCAAAAATGGATAAGGGGATACTCTCTTATACAGATAAACAGGAAACCAAAAACACAAGTTAAGTATTAGAATGATTATTTTCTCCCACATCGCTTCCGGATGTTGTGCATAGGCTAAGTCATAGGAATATACCACCAAATTAGCACCTAAAAAGACAGCGGCAGCAGTGCTAAACTGTAATATAAAAATCGCCCCTAATGTATAATCAAGCAGAGTAATCCATGTATGTGGTTCCGATAATAGAAACCATAGGTCTGACAATAGAAACCTGAAATCTGATGTCATCAATATATGCCTCCTTAAAACTATCGCTAGCTAAACCACTTTTTTATTGATGCTGGTATTTCTGCCTTTTTTATTACATCCACCGCCTTGTCATCAACCTTTTTAATCGCATCCGCCGCCTCGTCAACTACTTTTCCCCCAGCGTCCTTTATTTTATCGCCAAACAGAGAACTAACGGTTCCGCCTACAAACGCTCCAACCGCCCCTCCTATAATCATCCCCGGCGGCCCTCCTATACTGCCAATCAGGATTCCCACTCTTGTGCCTACGTTTATAGCAAACATATCCAGTAATGCTCCAGTAAAAACACGGCCAACTCTTTCTGCTGGGCTTTTATTTTGATTTTCCGGACTTACATATTCAGTTAAATTAGCCACAGCAGTAATGGCAATCCCAACTCCAGGTATATACCCAGCTGTTTTGTGCATTCCCTTCGTTTTTGTTGCAGCTTCAGTTGTTTCTTTAACCCCTGCCGATACCCGGTCTATCAATGCATTTCTGAACTCTTCCCCGGTCAATAAGCCTTCAATATTTTTAGGGTATCCTGCCATATGTTTAATAAAGTCTGATGGACTCCGATAACCAGAAAAAATTTTTTTCAGTACTTTTTCATACCAACTATTCGGTTCTTTTCTCGTCAGTTTAATAATAAATTTGGCTAGGGGCGATTCGTGTTTTGTTTCGCTTGTCCATGAAGGGTGAGCTTTCACCGCGAATCGATAGTCGCCTTTTATTTTTTGCCATAAGGTCGGTGCTTGACGAATATATTTTATTTGCAAACCTTTCGCTACTTGCATGGAAGCGAGAAACGCCACAAGCCTTGTGCCAATAATGATATTATCTCCTGTACTTAATTTTTCGTTTATTGTGGCGAAAAAATCAGTGAAAGGATATACCCTTTCCTTCATTTCATCATTTCGCAATTTAACCGTCAGCGTTCTATAATCTGGATGACTGTTTAGCTTATCCATGTTAAACGATAAAATCGAAAAATCTCCTTGGCAAAACATCGACTCGATAAGCGCAGTATAATTTTTCATGATTTGAAGATCAGCTTCCAGGCCGCTTAATTCTTTCATCTGTTCGGAATCAAACTTCCGCAAATCCTCCACCGTTTCTGCCACATAATCTTCCGCTTTTTTTAATCCGTGCATAAAACGCTGATCGTCTAATCTTGTCAAGCAAACGATATCATTTACTTCATTCATATAACCATTGGCTTCATCTATTAAGTCTATGACGGTATTTTTCATTCGCCGTAATGCTGAAGTAATCTCATATTCCAAAAAACTTTCGCGAATAAATCCGTTATTTGCCGGCTCTAAATCATTCAGTGATTTTCCTAAGTTAACTAGAAATCTTTGATAGTTATCGATGAAATTTTCGAGAAACCGTAAAAACGGAACGTGGCACTCGTTATAAAAAAAGCGAATAGCTTTAGCTCCTTCACCAGCATAAAAAGATTCAGAATGCGTAAATGATTGCATATCATCTTTAATGTTATTTATTTGTTCCTTTTGCACTTTTAATATAGCTTTTAATTCCTTGACGCCATTTTCTAAATCAGAAACATCTAAGACTCTCACTTATCTCTCTCCCCCTTGGCTCTTTCCGATAATTGAGGAACTTATCGCTTGGTCTGTTTCCTTCATGGCATCAAGAGAATGAAAGGTGGACTGTATATTAGAAAGCAGAAGCGTTTTATATTTTTCTAAAAGATGACGTAATTCGCCGTTAAGTTCATCCAATTTCCTAACAACACCTAGCTCATTTCCTCCGGCTACAGAAGAAGGATAGGAAATACTTAACGCTTCCGTGGAGTTTTGCAGTTGACGAAGCTTTTTTTCTACCTGTGCAAATTGTATATGGATTTCACCGCTCAATTACAACTCTCCCCCTCTTTTTCAATCCGTTTCATCACTCTAAACAAACATAGAAGCATGAATAATTATTGCTCCGCTTGTTGTGCTTCTAGTTGCGCAATCATTTGTCTAATCAAATAAATTTCTTCTTTGATGTCATTTGCTTTAGATGAAAGCTGATCGAAAACTACGGAAAATTGTTGTTCAATAATATCTTGATAGGATTCCAACATATCTTCATTCCTTATTTGCTGGAACTTTTCCGCCTTCTTCCCGTTCCACGTGTTAGACGATAGTTCAGGATCCATTATAAAACGCTGATAAGCCTGGAACTCCGCCTGCGAACTCAACAACTTTGATTCACAATGGTAAACACGCTGTAACTCTTCTTCCTTCTTGCGCAATAAAGAGTAATAGTAAGCAAGGGTCATGCAATTGCCCTCCTACAGTAAAACTCCTACTTTTAGTAGGTAACCAGATTTACTATATCATGGAAATATACCCACAAAAAGAGAGGAAAGGTGGATTCCTTTCCTTTTTATTTAAGGACTTTGAGACTAATAAATGTGTTTAGTTATTATTTTTTATGTCTACAGCTTGCAAAAAATTAGTACTATTATCCCTTACATTATTGATGGACAACGCGATTGCGCACAAGAAAACCATACAGCAAGCCACTTCAGCTACATATTGCATGTTTCTTCATATATGCCAACGATGTACCTGTCACATTTTGACAAGAGATATTGGTATCCTTTCTCATGATGTTTTTGTAAGAAAATGATCACCAAAAAGTGGATTCGAACTATAGGCTCTACTCCTTTCGATAAGAAAACAATTTTCGGAAGAAAAATCATGGCCTCCCCTAGAAAAAGGGAGGCCTTCGTTTATTCCACATCATAACCTTGTTCTTCAACAGCTTCTTTCAATTGGGCGATGCTGACTTTCGTTTCATCGAAATCGACATCGACCGTGCCTTTTTCCAAATGCACTTCGACGCGGTTGACTCCTTCTAACTCTTGAAGAGCGTTTGTGACCGCCATTTTGCAATGGTTGCACGTCATTCCTTGTACTTGTAATGTTGTTGTCATGATGTATTCCTCCTTATGTTTTTATAGTTTCACGCGCTTCAAGCGAAGTGCGTTCGTTACTACCGATACGGAGCTAAATGCCATCGCCGCTCCGGCAATCCAAGGTTCCAACAGTCCAGCGGCGGCAACCGGGATGCCGATCGTATTGTAAAACAGCGCCCAAAACAAGTTTTGCCGAATATTTGTCATCGTTTTACGGCTAAGCTCGATCGCTTTTGGAATATGCGATAAATCGCCGCCAACTAATGTGACATCGGCCGTTTCGATGGCGACATCCGTTCCCGTGCCGATCGCCATACCGATATCGGCTTTTGCCAACGCCGGAGCGTCATTAATGCCGTCGCCGACCATGGCCACCCGTTTGCCTTCACGCTGCAGTGTTTCGACAATGTTTGCTTTGTCCTCCGGAAGCACTTCGGCGTATACATGGTCGATTCCCGCTTGTTTGGCAATCGCTTTTGCCGTCCGTTCATTGTCGCCTGTGACCATGTAGACGTCAAGCCCCATTTGTTTTAATGCTTGAATCGCTTCTTTGGCATTTTCTTTGATCGCATCAGCAACGGCGATGATGCCGGCAAGCTGTCCATCAATGGCCACGAACATCGCTGTTTTTCCTTCTATTTCTAATTGTATCATTTTTTCTTCATGTCGAGAAATGTCGATGTTGTTTTCTTTCATTAGTTTTCTCGTTCCAACGAGAACACGTTTGCCATCGATTGTCGCTTCAATACCGTGGCCCGCAAGCGCCGCGAAGTGCTCAAGCGGCTTCACAGCGATTTGTTGCCGTTTGCCGTATTCGAAAATCGCCTGCGCGAGCGGATGTTCCGAAGCGCTTTCCGCCGATACCGCGAAATTAAGCATTCCTTCTTGAAATTCAAGGACATCCGTCACTTGTGGCTTTCCTTTTGTCACCGTTCCTGTTTTATCCAATAGCACCGCGTTGATTTTATGCGTTTCTTCTAAGTACTCACCCCCTTTAAAGAGGATGCCGTGTTCCGCTCCTTTTCCGGTGCCGACCATGATCGATGTCGGCGTAGCAAGACCGAGAGCGCACGGACAAGCGATGACAAGCACGCTAATCGCCACTTCCAACGCTGTTGGCAAATCGCCCGGTGCAACAAAAAAGTACCAGACAATAAACGCCAACACAGCAATACCAACAACAATCGGCACAAAAATTCCCGAGATAACATCGGCCATCCGCTGAATCGGCGCTTTCGAACCTTGAGCTTCTTCGACGATTTTCACGATATTCGCTAAGGCTGTGTCCTTTCCAACCTTTTCCGCCCGAATCGTAAGAGTGCCTGTCGTGTTGATCGTTGCGCCAATGACGCGGTCGCCTTCTTTTTTATCAACCGGAATCGATTCTCCCGTAATCATCGACTCATCAACAGCGGACGCTCCCGCAATTACGATACCGTCTACCGGTATTTTTTCGCCTGGTTTGACGATAATCGTGTCACCGACTGCCACTTGTTCAAGCGGAACTTTGAATTCTTTGCCGTCGCGAAGCACGAGCGCTTCTTTTGCCTGCAAACTTAACAGCTTCGAAATCGCTTCGGTCGTCCGCCCTTTTGCCCGCGCTTCGAAGTATTTGCCGACAAGCACAAGCGTGATAAGCACCGCGCTTGTTTCAAAATATAAATTTGGCATATAGTGAGGGCTTCCAATCGTTTTGGCCGCTTCCACCAAGCTGTAAAAGTAAGCCGCAGACGTGCCGAGCGCGACAAGGACGTCCATATTCGCGCTCTTGTTTCTTAGCGCTCGATACGCGCCGACATAGAAAGGACCGCCGATATAAAACTGGACAGGTGTCGCTAACAGAAGCTGCATCCACGGATTCATCAGCCAAGCGGGCATCGGCAGACCAAGATCAAACGGAAGATGCGCAATCATCGTATATAGAAGCGGAAGCGATAAAATAATCGAAATCACAAGCTGCCGCTGTTTTTGTTTCAACAGTTCTTCTTTGAACCCCGCGCTCTCTTCTTCCTTCCGCACTTGTCCTTTATAGCCAAGTTTTTTTATTTTTTCTAATATCGCTTCGACCGATGTGATGCCTTCCTTATACTCCACCACCGCGCTGTTTGTTGCTAAGTTGACCGTAGCGCTTTCCACGCCTTCCATGCGCCGCAAACCTTTTTCAATTCGCGCTGCGCAAGCAGCGCACGTCATCCCTTCAATATCCAGCATCACCTTTTCGGTCGCCACGCCATACCCAAGTTTTTCGATTTTTTCTTGAATATCGTGAATGCTTTGTTTCATTGGGTCATAATCGATCGTTGCTTTTTCCATTGCTAAATTGACGTTCGCCTCGACTCCGTCCATTTTATTGAGCACTTTCTCGATGCGGCTTGAGCAGGCGGCGCACGTCATGCCGGTAATATGCAACGTCACATGCTTTTTCTCACCCATGGTGCTTCCTCCTCTATTTCGAGAACTGCTGGATAACGGTCATTAATTCTTGTATCGATTCGTCACCGTTGCCTTCGCGAATCGCCTTGGCGACGCAATGACGAACGTGTCGCTCTAGCAAATTCAAACCGACTTTATGAAGCGCCGCTTCAATTGCGGAAATTTGGATTAAAATATCGATGCAATAGCGATTGTCTTCAACCATTTTTTGCACGCCGCGCACTTGTCCTTCAATGCGTTTTAGACGTTTGATAATGTTTTCAATTTCCTCTTCCGTCCGCGGAACCATTTTTGGATTGGGCTGATTCTCTTCACGATGATTCATGAATTTCACCTCATTCCATTGTTCTATATACATTATACCGGTAAGGGGTATAAATCGCAATTAGAATGATTTAATTTTTTCTAACATAAAACTCCTTTAGCTGCTTCGCTGTAATGCAAAAATGAACCGCTTGTCATTGATAATCAGCGGTACATTGCGGATAATTGCATGGTTTTTCCTTTTTACGAGTTTTCACATACATATACGTCCGTTGGCTAAAAATAATATAGCGATCCATTACCATTCCGACCGCATTTTAGTGTCGATAAATGCAACATGGTCAAAATGTGGCCGTGTAGTCAAGCCAATGTCATCACCTTCAAACAAAAAAAGCGGGAGCAATCCCGCTTCAGCTTGCCGACAAATCCGACAAGCTGATGAATCACTGTCAAGACTAAGGGACATGGATTTCCCCCCCGTTAACCACCCATGAAGCGAACTTCACCACAGATGATAGAAATTAATTCTTTTCTCCATGGAAGCACCATAATTGTTTCACTTGCTTTCAAGAATATTCGTTGATAAAATGCACCAAGAAAAATGATTCAGATAGAGAGGAGACAAATGATGAAAAAAAGAATAGCCACATCTGGGATAATTTCGCTAACAATATTACTTTTTTTATTCGGTACATATAAATTAATGAACTCAAGAACATACCAGTTATTTGGAGGATTAACGAGTCACATAGATACAAACCAAAAAGTAGTAGCGTTTGGAGCCTTGAACCCGACACCTATTATTCTTCGATTTCTGACAAAATAAACTATGTAAACAAAAATGTAAAACCAGGATCCATCATTTTGTTGCATCCAATGTATGACAATACTGGCAACGAACTAAAAACCATTGAAGGGATTTTAGATTCTTTATCAAAAAAAGGTTATAAATTTGTCACGGTTAATGAACTGCAGAAGTTACAGAATAAGTAATGAATAGGAATTTGCTTTAAAAGCTTAATTTAACAACAAAAATGGAGTGGCCAAACTGTTACCAGTTTGCACTCCATTTTTTATGTCATTTTTAATTTTCAACCATTTCAAAAAGCCCTCTCCAACGTGAAAGTGGTCAGCGAACGCCTAGGACATTCCCCTGCTTCGATGACGTTAGGCGTTTATTCTCCCGTCACGCCAGACATGCAAGAACAAGTAGCTCAAAAATTCGCCAAACCCCTACAGAAAAAAGCGTGGTCAAAATGTGGCGGATCAACGTAAAAAAATCCCGTTTCGTTTTGAAGCGAGATTAACGTAGATTAAACCCTTTTCCTTCTATGAATTCTTTCATATACATACGGACAGGGTTACTGAGCATGTTCGCCATTTGCCCGGTCCATGTATCGCGGCGTTTGCCCTTTGTCCGCCGTTCGTAATACGCGGAAACGATATCGTTATATTGTTTCAGCTGTGCTTCGAATTTGGTGCGGTCTTGTTCATACGTTTCTTCGTGGTATACGTGTTCAAACGGCAAACGCGGTTTTTTATCAGGCTGCTGTGCCGGGTAGCCGACGGCAAGCCCGAAGAGCGGAATGACCCGTTTCGGCACTTTTAATAATTTGCATACTTCCGGCAAATTGTTGCGCAATCCGCCGATATAGCAAATGCCGAGCCCCATCGACTCCGCGGCAATCACCGCATTTTGCGCGGCAAGTGCTGCATCAATGAGCGCGACCATAAATTTTTCCGTGCTCTCAAGTGATGGCAGCACCTCTTTCTGTTCCATTTCGCCAATCACTTCATGACGGTGAAAATCGGCGCAAAACACGAAGAAATGGCCATTGTGCTCAACATAAGACTGATTTCCCGCGATTTGGGCAAGCTTCCGTTTCGTTTCTTTATCTTTCACCCCAATGATGGAATAAGCTTGTACGTAACTTGATGTCGATGCCGCTTGCGCGCACTCGACGATCGTGCGAATTTGTTCATCCGATAACGGACGGTCTTCAAATTTCCGAATCGAACGGTGCCGCAAAATTGTTTCAATGACTGAATTCACAGTAAATGCCTCCTATACAATAGATTGAATAGCTTTGTATTCTATCATATCAAAATCAAAAATGATTGACACTCGTCTCTATATCTGCGTTACTTTTTTATACGCGAAATAAGAATACACAATTGGCACAACCGCGATAAAGGCAATGGATGAAATGAGAAGAAAGCCGCGAATCGATGAAGGCATAAAAGCGGAAACGATGAGCATCCCTCCCCCGATGAAAAACACTTTGCCGCCAAACCGGTGCGTCCGCGCCCAAACGGTCTCGTTCGCCAGCGTCCACGGCGTGCGAATGCCTATGAAATAATTCGCTTTGATTTTTGGCATATAATTTCCGAGAACCACAAAAAGCAGACCTAATCCTATATTGGCAATCAAAACCATGTTGACATGGTAGCCAAGGCCGCTAAAGATGATAGAAATATGCATGACGGTTAAAAACGTTAGAAAAGTATACATAAAAACGCGGTACGCTCCCGCGAACTTTTCATAATTCTCTTTGCGCGGATCGATTTTCGACACCCCAAACAATATCCCATAAATCCCTGTCAACAAAATCGGTCCAAATAAAACGGCAAAAAGCTTTGATGAATAGCCGTCCACTTCCCCCGAGAAGTTCCAATGCGTTGGAACCTGGTCAGGCAATTGTGGGTACGCCCATGCTGAGATTCCAATATTGATGATGATCAGCAAGAAAAAATACCAATGCTTTTTCATTCCCTCTTCCCCTTTCCTTCTTGCAAAGATAAAATCCAAGCAAGTACATCTTGCAACACCGTTGTGTTGATGGAGTAATAGATGTACTGCCCGTCTTTTTCAGCGTGCACTAAATCCGCCTGCTTTAACAAATTTAGATGATGGGAAATGCTCGGTTTGGAAATGCGGAAATGATCGGCGATTTCCCCTGCTGTTAAATCCTTGTTCCTTAACAGGTTGAGAATGTCTCTTCTCGTCGGATCGGCTAGCGCTTTATAAACAAGGTTCATTTTCATATACGTTCACCGTGCTTATTTTGTTATTTAGAAAATTATCTAATTATTTAATTACATTATATAAAATATTCAGTTTTCTGTTAATAACCTGAGAAAACAAAAAGAGAACACCATGTGTCCTCTCCATCAACGAAAAACTATACTTCTACCATCATCGTATCATAGGCGATTTCGATGGACAGCCCTTGTTTTTGCAACTGTTTTTCTATTTCTTTGAGATCATCAAAGCCTAATCTGTTCATTTCTTCGACATGAGTCAATATAGTTTTCTTCGCCTTTAATTTGTGAATAATATTCAATGTTTCTGCAAATGTTGCTTCTATTTTCAATATAGGGTGATGTTCAGGCAGCAGCCGTTCCCCTGTCAGCGGATGAAGCTCAAAAATGCCGATCGGTAAAACCGCAACATCTACTTCCTGTACTTCCCGTGGAGGATCCCAGTTATTCAATTCATCCATCGCAATCAGCACCCGCTTCTCCCCTTCTGAAAATAAAAACGCATACACGTAGTCTTCGGCTAAGCGGAACGGGCGAATCTCCACTCCTTCCATCAATACGCTATCCCCATCTTGCAGCGTATGAAGGCGGATGTATTTCATCTTTTCGAGGAAAGAGAGATGTTCGCCGCTGCCGAGGCGGTGCTGAAAATCGATGGCGACCTGCTGCGGCAAGTAGACATCCGTCGTCGTGGAAGCAGGAGGATAATTCCGAAAATCGGCATTGATGGACTCCAGCACCCGCCTGCCCATCACGTGATCAGGATGCCAATGCGAGTAAAACACCGCGTTGATTTGTTTAATTTTAGAACGATTCATCTGCATATAAATATCTTCCGGCGTATCGATTAAGACGTCCGGACCGTGCACAAACAGGCTTGGACCGCTGCGGCTGTAAGGGATTCCTTTCACGCGCGCCTCGACGCATACGCGGCATTGGCAAAGCGGACGCGGAATCGTCACCGCTCCGCCTGTTCCTAAAAATTCAATTTTCATATCCTTCCCTCGCTTCTGTCATTATTCAGAAACAACACCGTATTTGTCTCCGTCTAACAAAATGTGATACGTTTGCTCACCGATGCTATGATGATCCGTTGTTTTTTGTTCGCCGCAAACATCTCCATCCGAAAATTGCAGATATGGATTGGTTTATCGCTCATAATAAATAACTCGCTTTGTTTCCCAAAAACAATTGTATCTATTTAGTCTGAATTTTGTAAATAATCCCACTATAAAAAGCGCTCCATATCGGAACGCTTTTTTATAGTTATTCAACGAATTTTCCTTCTTGATAATCGCGGATCGCCTGGCGGATTTCTTCCTGCGTATTCATCACAAACGGTCCGTAAGCGACAACCGGCTCGTTAATTGGCTCACCGGCATAAAGGAGGAGGCGCAGTTTTTCTTTGGCGGTGACAGTGATTTCGCTTTCTGTCTCGTTTTCAACGCGGCTTAAAAACAATACTTGCCCCGCTTTTCCTTCCGTGGCATCGGCGCCGAATGTTCCGCTACCTTCTAAAATGTACAGAAAGCCGTTGTAGCTTCCTGGCAAATCTTGCACGATACTCGCTCCTGGTTCGAGCACCATTTCCACCATCGTAACCGGAACATGGTTGAGTGTCGGGGCTTTTACTCCTTTCGATGACCCGGAAAATACGCGGATGATTGCTCCCTCTTCACGCCGGACAGGCATATCGCTTGCTTTTAAATTTTGATAACGCGGCTCTGTCATTTTTTTTGCGCTCGGCAAATTAATCCATAGCTGCAAACTGTGCACGGTCGAGCCTGGCGCCGGATCTTCTTTATGAATCACCCCTCGTCCTGCCGTCATCCATTGTACATCACCGGGACCAAGCGTTCCGTGGCCGGCTTTGCTATCAAAATGTTCCAACTGACCGTCAATCACGTACGTAACGGTTTCAATGCCGCGATGCGGATGAAAGTCAAACGTACCGCGTTGGAAAATATCCTCCATTAGCATCAAAAACGGATCGTATTCTTCCCAATTTCCCGGCTCTAGCACCGGCCCGCTGCGATGAATCGGGCTATTTGTCTCTATTTGTACCGTTTTTACACGGCGGATGCGACGCTGTGCTGGCATCTATGTGTTTCCTCCTTATGATCTTTATCTGCATCGTACTCTACACAACAATGAATGCAAACGATTTACCTTGTGACATCAGGTAACGGTATATCTTTCCTATACTCAAACGGATAGGAAATTGGCTTTTTTTCACTTATTGTTTCATTCGTTGCTGTCACATCATCATGCTCTTTATATTTTGGCACATCATCAAGCGGAATTTCTTTTCGGTAATCGAACATCATGCTAGGAGTGTGAATCATGTCCGCAACGAAGACATTTCACTCCTTTCTCCCCCCTTTTTATTTTCCTTTTACATACATTTCGTCATAAGATGCTTATGTTCCTGCTGACGCATCATCTTTTTTCTTAAAAGTAAATTACTTTACAAAAGTAAGTTAGTTACATTATTATATTTACGTTAAAACACTATGCCATTGATATTACATGGATTTCCATAGTGTTTGTTGTTTTCATTCCACGCTATTTATACTAACGAAAGGAGAAAGAACATGGCTAAATTATTGTACATTACAGCAAATCCAAAACGGGAAGAGGAATCTTACGGCTTATCCGTTGGAAAAGCGTTTCTTAACGCTTATAAACAACAAAACCCGCAAGACGAGATTGTCGAATTAGACCTTTATCGTACCGACATCCCTTACATTGATGCCGATGTATTAAACGGCTGGGGCAAATTGCAACAAGGGCATACATTTGAACAGTTAAGCGCAGAAGAAAAACAAAAAATCAGCCGCATCAATGAGCTAACCGATCAGTTTATCAACGCAGATAAATATGTGTTTGTCACACCGATGTGGAATTTTAGTTTTCCACCAAAAATGAAAGCTTATATCGATACAATCTGCATCGCAGGCAAAACGTTCCGTTACACGGAAAATGGTCCGGTAGGGCTATTAACAGGAAGAAAAGCGGTGCACATTCAAGCACGCGGCGGAATTTATTCAGAAGGACCAATGAAAGAAATGGAATTCGGAGACCGTTATTTGCGGGCAGTGCTTAGCTTCATCGGAATTACTGATGTTCAGTCCATTTTTGTCGAAGGAATGGCACAATTCCCGAATGAAGCCGAAACAATTAAACAAAACGCGATCAAACAAGCAGAACAAGCAGCGAAAAACTTTTAACAAAATGATGACCTGTTCCTTTGATAAGGGGCAGGTCATTTTGATTTTTCTATTAAAATAAAAAAGCTTGCCGATGTAATCGACAAGCTGTATGATTCCAAATTAGTATAATATGTAGTTAAGATAATGATATGGCGGAGGAGGAGGGATTCGAACCCCCGCGGGCTGTGACACCCCTATCGGTTTTCGAAACCGACCCCTTCAGCCAGACTTGGGTACTCCTCCACTTCGTTGATGGAGCCTATCGGACTCCTGCGTGCGGGGCAGGCGCTCTCCTAGCTGAACGAAAGCCCCATCACGAAATGATCGGGAAGACAGGATTTGAACCTGCGACCTCACGGACCCGAACCGTGTGCTCTACCAAGCTGAGCTACTTCCCGTTCATATCCATTGTTCTCTCGTTAGCGCCAATTAGTATTCTATATTAAAAAAATAGGGTAGTCAATACTTTTTTAGTAAAAAACTTTTCGAATAAAGAATAACGCATCCTGACATGTTTTCGCCAGCATTTTTCTACGTATATGATGTACAATCTCTATCATGTTCGTGATCAATCGTCGACTAACCAAGCCACCCATCCCAATCATCTTTTTAAGAGAAAAAGGGACTCTCCTCTTATGTCAGAGGAAAGTCCCCCTCTATTTTCAATATACATCCCGCTTCGTAAAGACGATAAATGAAATCACGAGTGCCGCAAGTCCCCACACCGCCAGCACCGTCATGGAAAACCCGAGCGTCATGCCTTCAATCGGTGGCGCTGTCCCATTGACATAATCCGTAAGGCGAAGATTGACCATAAACAAATATTTTGCCGATTCCCACGAAGACACCATATTCGATAAAATCGCTCCGGAAATCAATGCCGCAAGCATAATGCCCATCACTGCGGCGGTGCTGCGCATCAATACAGAAAGCATGAACGTCAATGTTCCAACGACAATCGAAACAAACCAAGCAAGCCCTAGTTCGATTAACACGTACTTCCATTGTGGAAGCAAATGTACCCCTTCCGTATTAAGTTCTTCACCGTTAATGGTAAAACCAGTTAGTAACGGCAGCCGCCATCCTTGATACCCAAATACAATCCCCGAAATCAAATAAGAAAGCAAAGCGACCATCAATAAAATAAACGAAATCGATAGAAGAAGCGCTATGTATTTGCTAAGCAAAATCGTTCCGCGTTTGACCGGTCTTGTAAGCAGCAGTTTAATCGTTCCTATGCTTGCTTCTGAGGATACTAAATCCGCCGCAACGACCATCATTAAAAGCGGAAGAAACAAATCGATCGCATTTTCAATAAACATGCGCATAAACGTTGGCGCACCGGGAGCGGATGGATTAATGTCATGTTCCAAATAATATTGTTGCTGCTGAAGGCGAATGTGCAAATATTTGCGCCATTCTTCCGAAATGCTGCTTGAATTCAGACGGTTTTGCGCGTCGATAATTTGCTGCTGCAGCTGCGTCCGCCAATCTGTTGTTCCGAGCCGTTCCTGTATTTCCTGCACCTGCTTATATTGCGCGTATGTAAAAAGGACAACGAGTACGGCGACAATCGCCGCAATTACCGATAACCGCTTTTTGCGGACAATTTTCAGCATTTCGTTGTACACGAGGTTACTCAATCGCATCCCCTCCCGTTAATTCAATAAACAAATCTTCAAGTGTCGGCAGTTTTGGCTGAATTTCATGGACGTGTACTCCCGCTTCTACTAGTTTTTTGTTCCATATAGCTAAATTCTTTCTTTCATATGGAGTCACCAGCCTATCTCCTTGAATGGCGACAGGCGACGTTTCTTTCTCTAGTATTTCTTTCGCTGTTTCGATGGGGGCGGCTTTCCAGACAACTCGCGCTTGTTCTTTAAGCAGCCGTTCCACCGTGTCCACCCGAAGCAGCAGCCCTTTTGCCATAATCGCCACGCGGTCGCACATTAATTGAATTTCGCTTAACAGATGTGAGGAGACAAGCACGCTCAATCTTTCTGATTCTGCCAAAAAGCGGATAAATTGGCGCATTTCGCGAATGCCGGCAGGATCAAGCCCATTGGTCGGCTCGTCCAAAATCAGCACTTTCGGCTTTCCTAGCAGCGCCTGCGCAATGCCGAGACGCTGTCGCATCCCAAGCGAATACGTGTTCACCCGATCGTGAATGCGGTTTTGCAAACCGACTAACTCCACCACTTCCATGATTCGTTCTTTTGGAATATCGGGAACCATGCGCGCAAAGTGCTCCAAATTTTCCCATCCACTTAAATACGGATATAATTCTGGATTTTCGACAATGCAGCCGATATGGCGAATCGCTTTGGTAAACTGACGCTCTAGGTCATAGCCGCAAATAGAAATATGTCCCGATGTTGGCTTGATAAGCCCGACAAGCATGCGGATGGTGGTCGTTTTTCCCGCGCCATTCGGTCCTAAAAACCCAAATACTTCACCTTCCTTCAGTTCAAATGAAATTCCTTTGATAATTTCTTTGCGGCGAATTGTTTTGCGTAAATCGGTTACGACAAGCGGTGCGTGTGTTGTCGTCATTGTTTGTCCTCCTCCGTCCACGTAATTAAAGAAGCGACACGTTCGCCAATGCGTTTATAGCCTTCCTTATTCGGATGGAAATGGTCGCTGTACAAATAATCATTCACATGAAGCTCAAACAAATCGAATATCGGCACAGCAATGATATTTGGATAGCGAGCTGCCGTTTCTGCCGAAGCAAAATTCCACTGCCTTACGATCGCGGATGTCTTCTTTGCGTCACCGAGGTCGCTAAACGGATTGTAAAGCCCGATGTAAAAAACAACTGCATCTTTATTGACGCTGCGAATCGTTTGAAAAATACGGTCTAAGTTGTGTAAATACGCGTTTTTTGCCTGCTCGATTTGCTTTGGCGCAAGCTTTAGCGCTTCTCCGCCTTGAAACAAATCATTCCCGCCGATCGTCATCACGATGATGTCAGCCATTTTTAGCTGCCTCTTTATCTCAGCTTGTCCTAATTGCTTAAGGAGTCCGTCAGATCGCTGTCCTTTAATAGCCAAGTTTGTTACACGAATCGGTTTCGTTGTTTTTTTACGGAGAGAATCGACCATATAGCCAATATACCCTTTTCCGCTTTCGTCTCCCGTTCCCCTTGTCAGCGAGTCGCCAAGAGCGACAATATAAATTTCACGGTTGTCCGCTTTTTTCTCTTTTGTATATTTCGTCGTGCCTGCTGGCGGCATCGCGGCGGAAAAAAATTGATCTTGAATGCCCATGGCAAAACCGCCAAGCCATAATATTCCCGCCAGCACGGATACAATCGTGATGGTGCTTACAATACCGCGTCTCATGCAATCATCCTTTCTTATCTTTGTTACTTATCATACAATATTTTCATCCAGGCTACACCTTTAGACTCTCCGCATTTGATAGTAAAAAACACGCCGTTATAAAACAGCCGCCACAATGAAAAAGCTTGGTGATTTCACCAAGCCGTTCTTACTGGATTATGTTCAAACAAATTTCTAGTGCCTTACCGTTTTTGCAAATAATCTACAATTCCCATCGAACATACTTGTAAATCGAGACGGATGATGTCATACGCTTCTGATGTCGGTGAAATATTTCTTTCTTGCAAGAAAGCGCTGACTTCTTCATACAGCTTGCGAAAAACCGATTCAGCTTTTTCCTGCATCGATGCGCCAGGCATGTTGGCAATCGCTTTTTCTCCTGCTTCGACAAACTTTGGAAGCCAAAAACGAAGCTGTTCAAACGCTGCGCGAGGGTTTTCTAGCATGCCAAAATGACCGAAATAAATGCGTTCAGGTTGAAGCTGCTCCAATCGCTCTGCCGATTGCAGCATCGCCTCTGGCCGGAATTGGTTCGGAGAAGTGGACGGCAAACAATATTCAAGCCCATCTTTTAGCAATTGCGGATAAAACACTCCGATCGTATCGCCAGTAAAAACGCCGCGGCTGCGCGAATCGTAAATCGAAAAATGATGGTTGGAATGGCCAGGCGTATCCAAAAACGTCAACGTACGCTCACTGCCGAGCGTAAGCGTATCACCATCTTCTTTCACGATGAGACGATCCTCTGGAATCGGTACAACCGGGGAAAACAATTGGTCAAATTTTTCCCCATACACCGCCTTTGCTCCTTGGATTAACCGTGATGGATCTGCTAGATGCCGCTTCCCTTTCGGATGAACAACAACAAGGGCGTTCGGACATTTTTCAAGCAGCACGCCAGCGCCGCCAGCGTGGTCCAAATGAATATGTGTCACAATAATATAGCGGATATCCGCAGGATCAATTTGAAGCGCTTCTAGTCCTTTTAATAAATACGGAACAGAAGGGCTTGGACCTGTCTCAATAATAGCAAGCTCTTCTTCGTGAAGCACATATGTACCGGTGCGCTCTGCAACTCCTAAATCAAACAGATCAATCATCGAAATGTTGTGCCCTAAATCACGAGGTTTTTTCATCATATCATCTCCTACTTTTTATCTTTACTGAATATTCTACCAAATTACATATAAATAGAGAAACTATATTATTTTAAAAAATGGAAAAGGACATGAACCGATTTCAAGCAAAGACAACTTTGAAATCCATCGTTCATGCCCAATGAAAATTGTTCCATTGTAAAGAAGCGTCTATAATATTCGCAGCTAACAGGAGAATTTAGCGATCAGTACAATGCGGAACTAAATATCCTTTGCGAAAAAATTATTCAACTGTCATTATGACGCAAGATGATTAGATAGAGACGCTTTCCGATGTGTGCGGATTGCCCACCATATCGAAACAGCCCAGCCAAATATGATGATTGCGTAAATCGTTGCATGCCAATTTCTAGGAGTTTCCCATGCATGAAGCAAGGTGCGAATGTTTGTGAAAATGATGATGCCTCCAACTAGAACCCCAAGCAAATGGGATGGCATCTTACGAACAAGCCACGCGGCGATTGGCGCAGCGACGATTCCCCCTAACATTAGCGTTCCTACCCAAAACCAATTGACTTGTTCCCAGCCTAACGAAATGACGAATCCAATGGTAGCGGATAAAGCAACGGCAAATTCCGACGTATCAACTGTTCCCACCACTTTTCTCGCTTCCATTCCTTTATTCGCAAGAAGAACAGGGGTGGAAATCGGGCCCCATCCTCCTCCGCCAGTGGCATCGAGAAAGCCGGCCACTAAACCAAGAGGAACAAGCTGCTTATTCGAAAATTTCCGCGGTGGTTGTTGATCTTGTCTAGGTGAAAGAAATAAAAACCGATACATAATATAAAACCCAAGCGCCAACAAAAATAGTGAAATATATGGTTTAATGACATCCCCTGGAAGATTGCTTAAAAAGCAGGCACCGAAAAACGCGCCAAGCGAGCCGGGAATAATTAATTTGATCACCATGTCACGGTCGACATTTCCAAATTTAATATGAGACGCGCCTGAAGCTGCAGTTGTGACCACTTCCGCTAGATGCACCGAGGCGGAAGCGACCGCCGGAGCAATCCCGAACGCAAGCAACAGTGTTGTTGATGTAACCCCATACGCCATTCCGAGCGAACCGTCGATGAGCTGAGCGATGAATCCAACAATCACAAACACGATTAACTTTTTCATTTTTTCCCTCCACCTAAAATAATCGAAATATTCCTATTAATTTATACATTAATACCAAGTAATCACAGTTGTCAACTATGAATTATAAAAAAACAAAACAGGGTTCAGACCCATCGTCTGAACCCTGTTTTGTCCAAGTGTAAACCAACGGAATTTTATCATGTGATCATCTCCCCCTTTACTTTCGTTTCGAGGGGGATTGGGGAAAAATATTAAAATTTGGCTTGATATTGTTCAATTTCCCAAGCATGCACAGCGGTGCGATAGCTGTCCCACTCCGCTTTTTTCATGGCGACATATTCACCGAATACGTGATCACCTAGGGTTTTGCGACCGATTGTGCCGTTTTCGAATTCTTGAATTGCCGCTCCTAAACTAGCTGGAAGATTTTCGATGCCAAGTTCGGCGCGGCGCTCTTCTGTCATATGGAAAATATCTTCATCAATTGGCGCCGGAACCTGCAAACCTTTTTCGATTCCGTCCAACCCAGCGGCAGCAATGATGGCAAACGCAAGGTAAGGATTGGCTGACGGGTCCGGACAACGGAGCTCGACGCGGGTCGCCATACCACGTTTTGCTGGGATGCGGATTAATGCTGAACGGTTCGACGCCGACCATGCGATGTAGCAAGGCGCCTCATATCCCGGGACAAGCCGTTTGTACGAGTTGACTAGCGGGTTCGTAACAGCGGCAAAGCTTTTGACATGCGCGAGCAAACCAGCGATAAACTGATAGGCTGCTTCTGATAACTGATTTTCATCACTTGGATCAAAAAACGCATTTTCGCCGTCTTTAAATAGCGACATGTTCACATGCATGCCAGAACCATTGATGCCGAACACCGGCTTTGGCATGAACGTGGCGTGCAGTCCATATTTATTGGCAATCGTTTTTACCACCCACTTATATGTAGTTGCATTGTCTGCCGCCCCCAACGCATCGGCATATTTAAAGTTAATTTCATGCTGCCCCTCTGCCACTTCATGGTGAGATGCTTCAATGGTAAAGCCCATTGCCTTTAACGCACGGTAAATTTCTAAACGAACGCGCTCGCCAAGATCTCTTGGAGATGGCTCGAAATATCCGCCGTTATCATGGAGTTCTGTCGTCGGGTTTCCATTTTCGTCCGCTTTGAATAAAAAGAATTCCAATTCCGGACCGACAGAGATAGTAAACCCTTTTTCTGCCGCACGCTCTATCGTTTTCTTTAATACGTTACGAGGGTCACCTTCAAATAACGTTCCATCGGGATTGATGACAGAGCAAAGGAAACGTGCTTCAGCGTATCCTTCTTCTACTGTCCAAGGCAATACAGCAAACGTGTTTAAGTCAGGAAGAAGATAGAGATCGGATTGGTTGATGGGAGAAAATCCTTTAATTGAGGAGCCGTCAAACATCATTTTTCCTTCCACAACATCATCAAGTTGCTCCGCCGTCACCGTAACGTGTTTTAAAATTCCTTCGATATCGACAAATTGCAGATGCAAAAGCTCAACGTGTCTTTGTTTTATCGTTTCTTTGATTTGCTCAAGCATTGTCGTTTGATCGTTTGCTGGAGAAATCACTATATTTGACATGTTATATTACCTCACATTCGAATGTTTGTTTTTATAACATGTTTTTATTATAGGGAAGGGGAGTAGGTTTGGCAATACTTTTTTATTAATTTTTCTGTATTTTTATAACGCTAATAGGAAAGCGTTTTCAAAAAAACTACAAAACCTGAATAATAAATAGTTATGCATTTGCATATTTATGCAATTACTTTAATAAAAAGACAGCCGCCTATAAAGGAGAATTCATCAACAACCTTTTAGACAGCCGCCATGATAAACGTATGTAGCCATATCAAGAGAAATTGTTATCATCACCGTTTTGCTTTTCGGATACACATACACGTAGCCTTCGATTGGCTGTTCAATGTCTTTCACCCAAACCCGCTCGTATTCGTTATATTGGCTGCCTTCTTCATATTCTTCAAGCTCATCCATCGCTTGCAGCCCCTCTTTTGTTACAGTAAACCATTCGCCGATTACTTCACCTTCTTCTTCGATAACGAGCGCGGGGTATGCACCGACGTCATATAAGCGCCCTTTCACTCTTTCTGGCTGAATATGGCGAATGTACGGCGCTGCAATATGATGATTTTCCTCCCCGACTAGCAGCGTTCCGTACACAAATACACGATGCAGCATCGGTCTCATTTCTTTTCTCCCCTATAAGTTTACATAATAATATTATGGTTATATATAAGGTGGAAAATAATATTCTACTAATAACCATACCGAAAAAACAAAAACAATGGAAGCCCTGCCTCTCATCCATCCTTGCAGCTCCGAAGCTGCGCCAGTGTGAATTTGTCTTTTCGAAAGGAGATGACCGCCACAACAAAAGTGATACCGCCAAAAGCGGTATCACTTTTGTTTCATCACTTATGCTTTTTGAACGTTTGCCGCTTGTGGGCCGCGGCCGCCGTCTACGATATCAAACGTAACCGTTTCGCCTTCTTCCAACGTTTTAAATCCTTCGCCTTGGATCGCCGTGAAATGAACGAACACATCATTGCCGCCATCCATCTCAATAAATCCATACCCTTTTTCCGCATTAAACCATTTTACTTTTCCTTTATTCATTGGGATTCCTCCAAAATAAAAAGTTGACCATCGTTCCGTTACCGATAGAAAAAAGCCGTGCGCTCATGCAAGAAAGGGAGCATACATAAGAAGGCCCTTTCTTTGAATGAGGCACGACTTATTACGATCCTTCCATATAACGAACGAAATGGCGCTTCGTTAATAGTACTTTATAAACAAAAGAAAGTCAAGATTTTTTGCTATTCTTTCCATTTAATGCTGCAGCCGATGCTTGGCTTTTGTTTTTCCGGCACTGGTTCGCCATTCAATAATGCGTCTAATGCCGCGCGAATCGATTCTCCTGTAACCGGAATGCCGTTATTTGGCCGTGAATCATCCAACTGTCCGCGGTAAACACATTTTAAGTCACGGTCAAAGATATAGAAATCCGGCGTGCACGCTGCTTGGTACGCTTTCGCTACCTCTTGGGTTTCATCAAATAAATATGGGAACGGATACCCTAATTCTTCTGCCACTTTTTTCATATTTTCCGGCGAATCTTCTGGATATTTTTCGACATCGTTGGAATTAATGGCGACAAACGTAACTCCTTTTGGCTGATAATCATTAGCAAGACGGACAAGTTCATGCTGTACATGTTTTACATACGGGCAATGGTTGCAAATGAACATAATAACTGTTGCGACATCCGATTTGATATCTTCTAAACGGACTGTTTTTCCATCCACCGCATTCACTAGTTCAAACGATGGTGCTTCTTTTCCTAACGGAAACATATTGGATTCAACTGCTGGCATACGTCCACATCCTTTCCCAATTTTCTGCTTATTTCATTATACCAAAGCAAGAGAAAGAATCACAAACTTGGCGCCTAAACGAAAACAGAATAGCCGAATATGATATCACATAGGTATTATTCATGTCCTTTATGACGCCACATCCTACAGGCAAATCAATAGACAATTTTTCCACAGCGGCGCATAATAAAAAATAATTAATCCCTTTTGGAACAGGAAGAACATGAAAGGATGTTTACCATGAGCCTTAAATTAAGCGTGCTAGACCAATCCCCAGTTGCAGAGGGAATGACAGCGGAAGAAGCGCTTGCTAATACCGTCCGGCTCGCGCAATTTGTGGAAGAGCTTGGCTATGAACGTTTTTGGGTATCAGAGCATCACGATACAAATCACCTTGCCGGTTCATCCCCAGAAGTGCTGCTCGGTCATATTGGAGCAAAAACGTCCCGCATTCGCATTGGTTCCGGCGGGGTGATGCTACCGCATTATAGCGCCTACAAAGTAGCAGAAAACTTTAAAGTGCTTGAAGGGCTTCATCCCGGTCGGGTTGATTTAGGTGTTGGAAGGGCTCCAGGAGGCATGCCAATCGCGACCCTTGCCCTCCAAGAAGGAAAACGAAGAGACATTGACCGCTATCCGGAACAAATTGATGATTTATTAGCATACTTGCATAACGATTTGCCGAAAGAACATCCGTTACACGGCTTAAAAGCCACACCGAACGTACAAACGGCACCGAATGTATGGCTTCTCGGTTCCAGTTCCTCCAGCGCCATATTAGCAGCACAAAAAGGGCTTCCATATGTGTTTGCGCAATTTATTAACGGCGAAGGCGGGGAACATTATACAAAATTGTACCGCCAACAGTTTGTTCCATCGAAATATTTGGACAAGCCGCGCAATATGGTCGCTATATTTGCCATTTGCGCCGAAACAGAAGAAAAGGCGGAATGGGTGGCATCGAGCCTTGATTTATCGCTGCTAATGATTGAGCAAGGCATGGTGTCCAATGGCACGCCAAGCCCGGAAAAAGCGATGTCCTACTCCTATAGTCCATATGAAAAAATGCGTATTCTCGAAAACCGAAAACGGATGATTATCGGCTCGCCGAAACAAATAAAAGAACAGCTTTTCCGATTAAGTGAAGCATATGAAACAGATGAAATTATGTTAGTAACGATTACATATGATTTTCAAGATAAGTTAACATCATTCCGGTTAATCGCGGAAGAATTATGGGGGTAAAGGAGCAAATGAAAGTTATTTCCGTCAATGCAGGCGAGCCGAAAACAGTGATGATCGACGGAAAACCGCTCACAACAGGAATTTATAAAGAACCTGTGTCAGAGCCGCTTTTCGTAACAAAACTCAACTTCAATGGAGATGGACAGGCGGATTTAGTACATCACGGCGGTTATGACAAAGCGATTAAAAACGAAATGGCTTGTACGACACACGCGTACAAGCCGCTTTTTTATAATGCCTCTTCTTTTTGAAAATGACGAGAATACAAATCATAGTAAAACCCTTTTGCCTTTAGCAGTGATTCATGTGTGCCTTGTTCAATGATTTTCCCTTCATTCAAGACGAGAATGCGATCGGCATTTTGGACCGTGTTAAGCCGATGGGCAATGACAAAACACGTCCGCCCTTTCATAAGCCGCTCGAGCGCTTCTTGAATTTTCATTTCGGTCATTGTATCAATGTTGCTCGTCGCTTCATCCAAAATTAAAATAGATGGATTGGCGACCATCGCGCGCGCAATTGCTAACAGTTGTTTTTGTCCTTGGCTAATGCCGCTGCCATCTTGCTTCAGCACCGTATCGTAACCGTTTGGCAGTTTGGTGATAAACGAGTGCGCATTCGCCCATTTTGCCGCTTGTTCCACTGCTTCATCACTTGCATCTAATCTTCCGTATCGAATGTTATCGCGAATCGTTCCTTCAAATAAAAACGTATCTTGCAAAACAAACGCCATATGGGCGCGCAAGCTTACGCGTTTAATAGTACGGCTATCGTGCCCATCGATAAAAATATGACCGCGATCCGGATCGTAAAAGCGGGCTAGCAGCTGTAAAATCGTCGTTTTTCCTGCACCGGTCGGACCAACGAGCGCCACCGTTTCTCCTGGAGAAACCGAAAAGCTGACATCGCGAATGACATCTCGCTTTTTATCATAGGAAAATACGACATGGTCAAATTCCACTTTTCCTTGTATATGGTTGAGCGAAATCGCTCCCGTTTCGTCCCGTTCTTCTTTTTCCATATCTAAAATTTCAAATACTCGTTCCGCGCCAGCCAGCGCCGAAAGCAGCGTATTCCATTGGTTCGCCAAATCATTTAACGGGCGTGTAAATTGGCGTGCATATTCGACAAACACAACAATGACGCCGATTGAAATCATCCCTTTAAGCGCTAAAATACCACCCACGCCAGCAATAAGACCAAAGCTGGCGTTGTTTAGAAAGTTCATTAGTTTCGGGATAAATCCCGAATACGTTTGCGCCCAAAATCCCGCTTGCTTCAACTGCTCATTTTTTTGTAAAAAGCCATCAATCATTCTCCGCTCTTGCGAAAACATTTTTACGACTTTTTGCCCAGAAATGACTTCTTCAATAAATCCGTTCATCTCTCCTAAACAACGTTGTTGCTCACGAAACCGTTTCTGCGTGCGATTCGTAATCCATCGCATCCCAATGTACATCATCGGGACAACTAGCAAAGTGACAAACGTTAGAAGCGGGCTTAGCCAGAGCATGACGCAGATCGCTCCGACAAGTGTAAGCGTGCTTGATATCACTTGGATGACGGTACTATTAAATGTTTGGCTCATATTATCGATATCGTTTGTAATCCGGCTCATTAATTCCCCTTGCCGGCGCTTGTCAAAAAATGAAATCGGCAGTTCATGAAAATGGCGAAACAGCTGTTTCCGGATCGCATAAATCGTTTTTTGGGCAATTCGGATCATCCAATAGTTTTGCAAAAAAGTTGAGGCGGAAAGTGCCACATAAATAAAAAGAAGAAGCGCTAAAACAAGAAAAAAACCGTCTGTCTGCTTCGTGACAATATATGTATCAATCGCTCTTCCTACTATATATGGACCAAGCAGACTTAAACAGGAACTTACGATCACCATTACAACAACCGCAATAAGCCATCCTTTTTGAGGCGAAAGAAATGACCAAAGCCGCTTTAATGTTCCTATGTTGTCTTTTGCTTGCTGCTTTTGTCCCGCAGCTGCCATGGTTCTATGTCGCGGTCGTAACATTCGTGCCCCTTCTTTCCTAATTGCGATGCTACAATTTTCCGGTACAGCTCGCTTTTCTCTAACAGCTCATCATGGCTGCCTTTTGCTAAAAGCTTGCCATCGTCTAACAAGAAAATCGTGTCTGCTTCCATCGCCGTTTGAATTTTTTGTGTAACAATGAATGTGGTACACGTATACCACTTTAACTCCTTCAGCAATTTTGCCTCTGTTTTTAAATCTAGCGCGCTTGTGCTATCATCAAGCAATAAAATTTTCGGCATTCCAACAAGTGCCCTAGCAATCGAAAGGCGCTGTTTTTGCCCGCCAGACAAGTTTACCCCTTTCTGCCCAATCATTGTCTCATATCCATTCGGAAACTTCATAATCGTATCATGAATTTGCGCATGTTTCGCCGCTTGGATCATCTCTTCCATCGAAGCATGTTCGTTTCCGAAACGAATGTTTTCGGCAATCGTTCCGGAAAATAGCAACACTTCTTGTGGAACGAAACGGATGGAAGCACGCAACTGTTCTTGTTTCATTTGTCGAATATCGATGCCATCGATCATCACTCGCCCATCCACCGGGTCGTATAAACGAGGGATCAACTGAAGCAAAGTTGACTTTCCTGAACCGGTCGCTCCTAAAATCGCCACTGTTTCATGAGGGCGAACGACAAACGAGACATCTTTTAAAACGAGAACACGGCTATTCGGATAGTGGAATGACACATTCTCAAAGCGGACTTCTCCTTGTTCGACCGCTTTATTGCATGCCTGTTTATCATCTTCGATATCCACTTCCACACTTAACACATCCGCAATGCGCCCAGATGATGCTTTAGCACGCGAAAATGCCATCGTAATGAATGCAAACATCGATAACGCCGAAGTAATACGAGTCGTATAATTGACAATTGCCACTACTTGACCTGCCGTTATGCTTCCTGCTTGAATATCGATACGACCGATGAAAAGAATGACAATAATCGCCATATTCATGACAAATAACAATACAGGGGTAATCGTTTCTACTAAACGTAATACACTGATTGTCCGTTTCATTAGCGTTTCGTTCGCCTTTATAAACCGCTCCTGCTCGTACGTTCCTCTCATCCACGCTTTAATGAGGCGCATCCCCGCTAAATTTTCGCGCATCACGCTGTTGACACGATCAAGCGCTTGTTGCACGATCGAAAAAGATATAACCGCTTTTTTCATCATCCATAAAAGGAACATCACTAACATCGGAACGGCAACAGCAAGCACAAACGCCAGCTGAACGTGAACGGCAAAAGACATGACTACCCCAAATACGACAAGAAGCGGCGCCCTTAAGGCAATTCGCAAACTCATAAACACCATATTTTGTATTTGCGTCACATCGTTCGTCATTCTCGTGATCAGCGAAGCAGTTGGAAAGCGTTCCAAATTCGCAAACGAAAACGATTGAATTTTTTCAAATAAATGTTTTCGAATCGCAAATCCGTACTCTTGGCCCACGTAGCTAGCGGCAAAAGAATTGGCAATCCCAGCAGCAAATGACAAAAGCGAGGCGCCGAGCATGACCGCTCCCCACGTCCAGACGACAGAAAGGTTTTTTGCCATTACTCCGTCGTCAATAATTTTCTCCATCAACAACGGCTGCCATAATTCTACTAACAGCTCAATCAGCATGAGCGCCCATGCGACGATCATCCATTTTCGATACGGTTTTAAGTAAGATAGTACTTGCTGCATCCTTTCACTCCCCCGTACCTGTGATCTCAACCCTCTGCATGAGGAAAGTCGGCACTAAAAAGTTTTTCCTGCGCCTGCGTGCAAACATTCACTCTTGTTCGGCCAAACTTTTATGGACAAACACCTCATTGGTGTTTGGCGCCCTGTCGGTTCGGTTCAAAACCGTTTTTCTCCCGATGGCTTAAGTCACGGGATTTCATGTGTAAAATTTAGTTACCATAGCGAATGACCGAGGGAGTGTCACTTTTGACATCGATGTTACAGAACATTTTGTTTACCGATATCCATTAAAGTTGTCAGTTCCGTTTCCGGTAGTTAGCCCAAATTTGCATAAACATTTCTTGATCAGCAATCGCTCTGTTTTGCGAAGCAAAAAACTGGATAATATCTTGTTCGTTTTCCACGATTGGAAACAACTTATGAAATTTCGCAATCATCAATAGCTTTTCGACTGTTTTATTCGATGAAACGACAAAGACCACTTTCTTTTTCTTCGCAACTTCCTTTTTTAAAAAATGGATTAATAGTGCCAAACCGGTACTGTCGATAAACAGAAGCTCATGGACATCAATAATGACGATATCTCCCTTTATTTCCGCCAATGCCATTTGAATCTTTTGTCTAGCAAGCTGCTGCGTGCTGTAAACCAACTTCCCTTTCAGCAATATTTTTTCATATTGTTCTAACGATGTAATTTTCAGTTCAAGAGTGGATATCCGACTATCCATTGCGCCCTCTCCTCATTTTCATCGCAATTGCGCATTTTCCATTTTCTCGCCGTTCAAACCATATATCATCCATGGTTTCTTTAATCAGCAAAAGCCCGCGGCCAGATTCAGCAAGCAACATATCTTCAAGGCTTTTCTCCCGCATTCGCTCAATTTGTTTGATAGGAATTCCGCTGCCTTCATCCGTAACAGTGACAGTTACATCCTCTTCCGTAATTCGCAAAGATAATACAAATGTATTCTTTTCTGTTTCTTCTCCCGATTGTCTTATTGCTGCCACTGAATTAATAACCGCTTCATGAACAGATAACACAAACATATCGCGATCGTGAACCGAAAAAAAACGAGCAATTTGTTCCGCTAGCAAATCGCAAAAATCAATCGCCTCGTCCGTCGCTTCACATTGAATCTTCATTTCGTACATTGCTTTACACCCACTGATCATTAATTTCAAGAAACGATCGTTATTGAATCGTAATAGATAATAAGCATATATCATCGGCAGGATTCATTGGCGATCGACTATGATCAATCAGCATATGCAAAAATTGTTTATCTGGTAAATGGCTATACATTTTTGTATAGTTGCGAATTTTATTCATGCTTTGTAAAATGGATGAATCCATTTCATCTAAAATCCCATCCGTGTATAAAAATAATCTTGTTCGCTTTTGATAATGAATAACTTCTTTTTCAAACGGGACGGAAAACGGACTGCCAATCGCTAGTCCTCCCTTATCCAACTCAATGATTTCTCCATCTTCCGTAACCAACAATCCAGCAGGATGACCTGCATTCGTATATTCAATCTGCTTTTTTTTCGTATCAATCACTAAATAAATCATGGAAAATAAATATCTTATTCCATTTGCGTCGTTAGGAAATAAGTTTTGTACATGCTTTTCGAGTTCTATAGCGACATACACTGGATCGATGACACGCACAATTAATCCCCTTAATAGTGAACGGAGCAACATGCTGACAAGCGAAGAGGAAATGCCATGTCCCATCACATCAATAATAATGACGCCATAGCGGTCATAATCAATTTGGTAACATGCATACAAGTCCCCAGACAAGTCATCCGATGAAATATAAATGGCATCCATCGTCACTGCATCGTTTTGTATCGGAGGGGTTAACACGCTTTGTTGAATTTTTTTCGCAAGTTCCAATTGCTTCTTATACTCTGCTTCTTTTTGTTTTTGTTTTGTGATATCCGTAACCATCATCATATATCCCGTAACATTTCCAGCCGAATCAGTAACAGGAATGGCAGAATAAGCAACGTCCACGAACGTTCCATCTTTTCGTCTAACTGTGCGTTCGCCTGTTGAATTTTTTAACTGATGAGAAAACATTGCTATGCATTGAGGATGATCATGAAAAAACGAGAAAAATTGCCGGCCGACCACTTCTTCCTTTTTCCATCCAAATAATGCTTCTGCAGCATTTCCCCAATCCATTACCGTCATATTTTGGCATAATGGGATGACTGCAATTGGAGCCGTTTCATAAATAGCTTGAATCATTTGTTCCGGTTTTGGTGAACGAATAATTGTTTCCACATCAGAAAAGCGCCAGACGTAAAATTCGTCCGCTGCACCTGTGAGTGAATAAACCGTTAACATTCGGACTAATTTCCGGTCACTGTCAATAAGATGATCAATTTCTCCTTCCCAATAGCCGTTTTCCAACACTGATTTCCAGATTAATTCGTACTTCTCAACATAATGTTCATCGGAAAGGAGAATTTGAAAGGATTGACCGATTAACTGTTCTTTGGAATAACCGGTTAATGTTACCGCTCCATCGTTTACTGCCACGATAATTTTATTCCGATCTGTGATGACAATTCCTTCGCTTGTATGATGACCGCATGTTTTTCCTTTCACCTGTGAATCTAGTTTCACCATTGTTCAACCCTTTTTCATAGTAATCTTTCAAAAATACATAAAATTCCTTCTTATGACAAAAGGCCACCTTCAAAAAGGAGACCAGTTTTCCCAAAAATAAAAAGTTTTCTTTTTATCTATTTCGATTATCATACTTTTTTTCCTGCTTTTTTCATCATAAAAGAAGTAAGTATTTTTTCTTCTTTTTTATTGTTTAAAATAGCGATGACGGATGGCGGCAATAATGAGCAAACATAACGGGATGATAATTTGCAGTGGTACATGCATATAAATTGTCACCATTTTCAATCCTTCTGTAATATGTTCTGGATAATTGCTTGCAATGGCGATGGATAACAGCAAAACCATTAGCCCAAGCGGATATACGAGACGCTGATGATTTTGAATGCGAAATACATTCGCTGTTCCAATCACCGCAGCATAAAAAAATACGGATACTTTAAAAAATCCACCAATAATAAGGGCAATCATAAAAAATACATCCAGACGCTCCAAAAAATTCGCAACTCGAATTCTCCGTATCGTATCTAAAAGCGGAAACGAAGATCGGGCGACAACATCCGCTCCAAGTACGGCAACGTTGATCGTCATAATAATTGCCAAATTAAGACCGCTTAGCGCCATACCTATTATCGCTGCTTGTTTCGTTTTTTTCGGGTTATTCATATATGGAAACAACATCGTAAAAACAATCATTTCCCCGAATGGAACGTAAAGTGTCTCCGCAAACACGACTTTCCATACCCGTCGCCATCCTTCTTCGAGCACCGGCTGCAGCCGATGGAGATCGACCAGTCCTGCAGAAATGACTAAAATCAATCCAGATACTGCGAGGAGATAAAGCAAAGTAAGAAACAATTCCCCCGTCCGCGCAATGACCTCAATCCCTTTATAAACGCCATACATCACCGTTAATATCATAATCGCATTTAAAATAAAGAGCGGGGTTTCTGGATACGCAAACGTTAACAACAGCTCGCCAAAATCACGGAGCACCCGGGAAGCAATATAAAGAAAATAAACAATATATGCAAACGCCAAAACTTTACCGATCCAAGGGCCAGTAATGTCTTGTACATACGTAGTCAATGGGGCATTTGGATAGTAACGATAGAGGCGGTAATAAATAAAAAACAATAATAAACCAAATGTTAAACCTAATAATATCGCAAGCCAAACATCTTGTTTGGCACCTACACCAAGCGGAATAACGATTGCGCTTCCATGCTCGAACAGTACGATTAGTACAAATAATTGCCGTGCGTCTATCTTCGCTCGTTCCATCATTTCACCGCCCTCACTGTCCAAATAGGTACGATTTCGTTCGCAATCCTGTCCGGCGAATAAACGCTTCTACCGTTACATTCACCTCTAGTTGCGGAAAATAGCGATCATGCCAGTCCGATTTCATGGTTTTCCATTGCTGCGGATAGGAACGATAGACAATATCTCCAAACCCAAAGATATCCGTTTTTGCTTTTTTTGCTTCTTCTATCGCTTTGACCACTTCCTTCTTTATACTTTTTTCCGCTTTTTTTTCTAATGCAAAAATTTGCTTAGGATTGGTAAAATCAATGGAGACAAACTCTTCGCCGATATCTCCCTCTGCCTGAATATGAATGGAAATGGATGGTTTTCCTTTTTTCATATGCGCCGCTACGCTCGTTTTGGCACGAACGACTTTATAGGCAGCGTCTTCTTTTTCAACTGTAACGCCTGTTTGTTCCATTTTATCAAGAATCCATACCACTCCACGCGCTGTTTCTCCAGAAATCCATCCAACCAGTTTATCCTCTTTAAACATCGCTAAACCATTGATATTCAATCGCGCATCAGGTTCAGAAGCTTGCACGTTCGTTTGCCGTTTTCCTTTTTGCACGCTCCCAACAATCTCCACACCGCTAATGATTGGCGCTTTTCCTGGAGAAGCAAGATCGTTAATTATTGTTCCTATATCAACATTAATCGATTGCCCCCATATTTTTTCAGAAAATTGTAATGTTTTTATAATTTGATTTGCTGGAATTTTATCAATGGGCGTTAATATTTTCAGAACCTCTTCCGCTGAATGATGCCGGGCGATCACGACCATTGCTGTCGAGCGACATTCACTATTTCTTTCGAGTGCATCAAACAATCCGTTGACTCCTTCTTTTGCCACTTCTTCACTAATAACAAATAAATTTGTATGCGCATAGTAAATAAGCCGCGATAGTTTTTTGGACGCTTTCCGGCTTGCCTCGACAAGGTTATCTCCTGTTGCTTTGTAGATGGAAACCGGCACCCCGCCACTACCTCCACCGTTCTGTCTCGCACCAACAACGTTTCCTGGGTTGACAACTTGAAATATCATCACATATTTTCCATCCTTCGTTTTATCAATTCCGACAGCGACGACAAAGGCCAATTCGTTCAGCTCTTTTGCGCTCCAACATCCGGAAAGAACCGTGGCACATAACAGAAGTGAAATGATGATTGCGATTTTTCGTTTCATGATTGCTCTCCCTCATTTTTCTCCTGACGATTGGAAGCAGACGGCTGAGATCGTTGATGATTTCCCTGGCGAATAATATTTTTCTGATTGATTAAACGCGGACGCTCTTTAAACGCCCATGCTGGCACACGGAAAAGCGTATCGCCCATGTTGGACGGAATAAACGGGGCAAGCGGTGACATATATGGAATGCCAAAGGAACGAAGACTGCATAAATGAATCGTCATCACTAAAATTCCTATAATAATGCCGTAAAACCCAAACATCGCCGCAAGAAACATGAGCGCAAAACGAATGAGGCGCGCGGAAATCGCAATCGCAAACGAAGGGGTCGCAAAGCTGGCGATTGCCGTAATGGAAACGACAATCACCATCGCCGATGAAACAAACCCTGCCTCCACCGCCGCCTGTCCGATGACAAGCGCTCCGACAATCGAAACAGTTTGACCAACAGCACGCGGCAAGCGCACCCCTGCTTCCCGCAAAATTTCAAAAATTACTTCCATCACCAACGCTTCGACAAACGCTGGAAATGGAATTGCTTCACGTTGAGCAGCAATCGCAATGACAAGTGGAGTTGGGATCATTTCTTGATGAAACGTCATTGCTGCAATATAAATCGCCGGGGCAACAAGTGAAATAAAGAAAACAAGAACACGCAAAAATCGAAGTGCTGTTGCAATATCAAAGCGAGCGTAATAATCTTCAACAGCTTGAAAAAATTGGATAAATAAAGCGGGCGCAACGAGCACAAATGGAGTTCCTTCCACAAATACTGCTACTCTTCCTTCGAGAAGGTTTGCTGCTACCACATCCGGCCGCTCTGTATGGTATGTTGTCGGGAAAGTAGTAAATGTTTGATCTTCGATTAATTGTTCAAGATATCCTGTTTCAAGAACACTATCAATATGTATGCGGCGAAGCCGTTTTCTGACTTCCTCGACGATTTCATCGTTAGCAATTCCTTTAATATACATAATGGCAACGTCCGTTTGTGTCACTTCGCCAATTTTCATTGTTTCGAGCCATAGATTCGGATTTTTAATGCGACGGCGAATGAGGGTGGTGTTCATGCGTAGCGATTCCGTAAATCCATCGCGCGGACCGCGAATAGCTAGCTGTGTTTGCGGCTCTTCAATCGCCCGATATTCTCCCCCACTCGTACTTGCACTTAAAGCAAACGTCACTCCATCAAGAAGAATAATCGTCTCCCCTGACATAAGTGCCAAAAATAAATCAACCCACTGGGAGATGCGCTCGATTCTGCCGACAGCAGCTAGTTTTTTTTCCATAAAGCAAAACGTATCTTTCGGGGATAAGGAAAGCGGAAACGTTGCTGTCATAAGCGGCTCCAACAAAAATTGATACACATTTTTTTCATCGGCAAGCCCATCGATAAAAATAAGCGCGGCGCGAATCGAACGTTCTTGTCCAATCATAAAACGACGGATGACAATATCGGAACTGTTTCCCGTCGTATGGCGAATGATATCGATATTCACATCCAGCAGCGAATGAATCGGCTCATGCGGAATATCTTGGACTTGACCGCTTTGATCGCGTTCTTGGCGTGTTGCCGCTCCTTGCTTATCTTGTTGTTTTTTTCGCAATCCCCACTGAAACAGCATCGTACTCCCCTCGCTCCAACTCATTTACTTGCCATTATAGACAGCGAAGGGTTCTAATATACAAACAAAGAATGTTTTAATGGTAGAAAACAAAAACTAAAGAAAACCCCGACAGTAGGTGGGATGAGATGAAACTATTAGGCATTTCATTGTTCATTGGCAGCATTTTAATCGGTCTCGCCATTGAAATGGATATGTTAATGGGTTTTACATTACGTCAATCGATGCGCAACGTCCTGAACCCTTTTCGTGTCATGGAAACACCGGAAATGTTTATTTTATTTTTCATTTTATTGTTATGGGTGCTCGATGTGTTAGCGGCGCTATTTCTTCAAAAACACAAGAAAATGTAAAAAAGGTTTCTTGCCAAGGCAAGAAACCTTTTTTATCATTTGCTGACCGCGCCTAGACGAAGCAGCCGCATCGAATTGAGCAATACGAGCAGCGTCGCTCCCATATCCGCAAAAATGGCCATCCATAGCGTAAGCCAACCTGGAATAATAAGAACAAGTGCCAGCACTTTTAACAAAAAAGCAAGAGCAATATTCTGTTGAATAATGCGCATCGTTTTCCGTCCTAACCGAATGGCATATGGGAGTTTCCCAAGATCATCGCCCATCAAGACAACGTCCGCTGTTTCTAACGCTACATCTGTTCCAATATCCCCCATGGCAATGCCAATGTTTGCCGCAGCGAGCGCGGGAGCATCGTTGACACCGTCGCCGACCATCGCGATACGTCCTGATTGTTGCTGTAGCGTTTGAATCGCCGTCAATTTTTCTTCTGGAAGCAATTCAGCGCGAATATCGGTAAGTGGAAGGGAAGAGGCAATGGCCCGCGCTGTCGTTTCGTGATCGCCGGTTAACATGATGGTTTGAGTGATTCCTAGATTACGTAATGTTTCTAGCACAAAAGCAGCATTTTCACGCAGTTGATCAGAAACGGCAATCATTCCAAGCACCTTTGTTTCATCACCAAGCAGCATGACCGTATTTCCTTGCTTTTGTGCTCGTGTGATTTGCGCGCGCACGTCTTCACCGATAGACGCATCGGAAAACAAGGACGGTTTTCCAATATAATACATGGTTCCGTTCACACATGCTGCCGCTCCTTTGCCGGTCATCGCGCGAAACTCGCTTACTTGCAAACTGTCCAATGATATTTGTAATTCCTCTGCTTTGCGTAAAATGGCAGAAGCAAGCGGATGCTCTGACTGTTTTTCGATGGCTGCGGCGATTTTTAGCACTTCTTTTTCATCCAGGCCGCCAAATGGATAAATATCGGCCACTTCTGGGGTTCCAGTCGTTAATGTTCCTGTTTTATCAAACGCAATAGCCGAAAGTTTTCCGATTTCTTCTAAATACGCTCCACCTTTAATAAGCACTCCTTGCCGTGCCGCTTGCCCAATGGCGGTTACAATTGCGACCGGCGTGCTAATGACAAGCGCGCACGGACATCCGACGACAAGCACCGTCAAGCCGCGGTAAATCCACGTCAGCCATTCTCCGCCAAGCCATAGCGGCGGCACTATTGCAAGAAGGAAAGCAATGAGCATAATCGCTGGCGTATAATAGCGCGCAAAGCGGTCGATAAATTGCTGGGCTGGCGCCCGCTGTGCCTGCGCCTCTTCGACAAGATGAATGATTTTCGCAATCGTTGTGTCCTTCACCTGCTTTGTCACTCGTACTTCGAGCGCGCCTTCTGCATTCAACGTTCCGGCATATACTTCATCGCCAATGGTTTTGGCTACCGGCATCGATTCGCCTGTAATCGCCGCTTCGTTTACGGATGATTCACCGCGAAGCACGATGCCATCCATTGCGATTTTTTGCCCTGGTTTCACAATTATCGTATCGCCGACAACGATATCTTCCACATCCACTTCATACTCTTTGCCATCTCGAAGCACGATCGCTTTTTTCGGAGCGATATCCATCAGCCGTTGAATCGAACGGCGCGCCGTATCCATGGAATACCGCTCAAGCGCTTCGCTAACCGCAAATAGGAAGACAACGACCGCTCCTTCTTTCCATTCTCCGATGCACGCTGCACCAATGACAGCAATCGTCATGAGCGTATTCATATCAAATTGCAGGCGAACAAGATTGTTGATTCCGGTTTTTAATAAATGGTAGCCGCCAATGATGATACTTGCTGTAAATAATAAAATGGTCGCAATATGCCGTTCCCCGATCGTATAAGCAGCTGCATAGCCGGCAAGGAGAAACAAAGCCGATATCATCGCAATCACATTTGTTTTCTTTTTCCAAAACGGTTCTGCTTTCTGTTCTTTCCGCTCTGTTTCCGGAATGACGGTAATTCCGTCAAAAGCACCCGCTTTTTCCAGCTCCGCAATCGACGCTTCGCCGATAACTGTTAGCTTCGCCGCGCCAAAATTGACTTCGGCATCTTTGACCGTCGCAATGCTTTTCACATTTTTCTCAAACTTTGCCGCACAGTTGGCGCAGGAAAGGCCTTGAAGGCGGTACACATGTTTATTTTCCATCGTGTTCTTCCCCCTCTTTGGCGTGGACAAGCGCCAGCATTACAAGCTGTTCGACATGGTCGTCTTTCAGCGAATAAAACACGAGTTTCCCTTCTTTGCGGTGCTTGGCGATTCCCATATCGCGAAGCAAACGCAAATGGTGGGAAGCGGTTGCGACCGTGCAGCCGATAATCATCGCGACATCACAGACGCACAGCTCTTTTTCGAGCATTAACGCATACGTGATTTTTAAGCGCGTCGCATCGGCAAGTGCTTTAAACAGCTGTTCCACCCCGCTGATTTCATTGATGCGCTGCCGGACGGCATCCACTTTTTCCGCGTTAATGGAAAATACTTCACATACATCGTTCGCCATCTTGTCACCTTCATTCAAATATTCATTTGAATATAGTATATTCCTTCATCAACAAAAACGTCAATTCATTCAAACGATAATTTGAATGTTTTTCATCAAAAAAAGGGAATCACGATGATTCCCTTTTATCATTCCGCATTCCCCCTGGCTTTTTCGAGCAGATGGTGGTCTTTGAGCCATTTTTCGACATGAGTATACGTTTTTTTTCCATTCAAGATGGATGATATCACCGTCGCTTTGCAGCAATTCAATATCCCCCTCCCATACGTTGTCATCCAGCATTGCGCTTGCCGGCTCTTCCATTAAGTCGGCTTTTAACGCTTCGATAAATGAATCAATTTGCTGCGGCTCGATGATCGTCAACGTTTTCTCGCCCGTTTCCGGGGTGTGGAAGGCAACTTGGCGAATCGGCGAATATCCTTGATCGCGGAGCAATAAATAATAGTTTTTCTTATACTCTTTCGATTCTAAAATTGGTTGGAAATAGGAAAAATATTGATCGCTAGGCACATGGTACTGGCGGATCATCCGCTTGCTGTCCTTTAGCACATAGCCGATGACCACTTGTCTTTGTTCCGTAAACGGCGACGGTTTTGGCTGATCGTTGACTAACTGTTGGTGAAACGCGTAGACGGCGCGAATGTTTTCCTTTTCCTTTAAAAACTGGTTTTCTTGCTCAAACGGCACATACGAACGTTCGCCATTCTCGACAAAATCAACGACGGAACCGCCGAAATAGACTTGGCGGATATCCTCTAGCGCCGGCAGCCGTTTTTCATATCCGGTTATATCCAGATGAACCAAAATGCCAATGACCACCATCGCCGCGGCAAAATAAGCGTACCCTTTCCACTTATGGAAAACGCGCCATGTTTTTTCGATAATCATTTCGGCAACGAAAAAGCCGATAAATGAGAAGGTGATATATCCGAACACAATCCAGAAAAACTGGTTTTGTGTAACGCCGAAATAAAAACCGCCAAGAAGCATCGTACAAAAAGCGACGCCGTACTTAAAGACCGGACGGAGCACCGGAAACGCCAGCGCCTGCGTCGCCGCCTCGCTATGCCGTTTTTGGTACAGCCAAATCGCGAAAATAAGGAACAACATCATCAAAAGCAGATAAACAAGCGATTCCCCTGCTGTCAACGGTGCTGCTTCAAGCCGTAAATAGCGGAAAAACGGAACAATTTCCTCCAGATTTTTCGATAAATAATAATCAGCCGGGAAGCCAACCAATAAAAACGAAGTATTGGTCAATAACAAAACAGTGATGCCTGCCGGGAATAAAAACAAAATGTAAGTAAATACAACTTGCAGCGTCGACATGCCTGTCATTATGCCAACAAAAACAGAAGCGGCAAAAACAAACAGTTCCATAATAGCCGTTTCCCACATCCAGCGGATGATGTCACCGATGGCAAGCGGCACGGAAAGACTTAATCCATAGCGACAAACGATGGTAAGCAACGAAACAAGCGCGATCGGGAGGACAACAAGTCCCACTCCAAACACAGCTTGCTGGCAAAACAACTCTGCTCGCTGCACAGGCAAGCTATGCATAAAATCAGAGGATTGTTTTCCTTGCATGTAACGAAATAACAGTGTGGCTAACAACACCGGCAGCGTAAAAACGATCATCGTTTGAAACTCTGCGGAAATGCTGTATAAGCTTTCCCATTCTGGAAAAATACCGCTATCTTTCTGCTGGGAGTAAGCCATCAATAATTGCAGCGGAATGGCGGCGAACCACAGCAAGAAATGCACGATGCCAATCCATCCGACGCTGCGAAGATTTTGCACCAAAAGCCCGCGATTAAACGATAATATTTTCGATGGCATAGCCGACATCCCCCATTTCGTAAATGAAAATTTCTTCGAGCGTAAGCGGCAGGATATCGAAAATGAGCGGCTGAAACGTCTTAATATAGGAAACGATTTCCTGCTTTTCGCCGCGCACAATAAGGAGAAGGACGCTGCCGCGCTGCTCTTTGTAAACGATATCAAGCTGCTCGGTAAATTGCTTTGGAATTCCATTCCGAAAAGCGACTTGAATTTTATGGATATCGGTTTTCATCGCATCCAGCTCTTTTTCAAACAGCATTTCTCCCTCATGTAAAATGCCGATACAGTCGCAAAGATCTTCCATCTCCCGCAAGTTATGTGAAGAAATAACCACTGTCATTTCGCGTTCAGCGACCTCTTGGACGATAATATTTTTCACTTTTTGTCTAACGACCGCATCGAGCCCATCAAGCGGCTCATCCATGATGAGCACGTCCGGCATCGTTGAAAAGGCGAGCCAAAACGCGGCTTGACGCTGCATTCCTTTTGAAAACTGGTGAATTTTTTTGCGCGGGTCGAGCAAAAATAATTCTTGTAATCTTGTAAACCGCTCCCGATGAAAAGATGGATAGACGCTTTCGTAAAACGCAGCCATTTGTTCAATCGTTGTCTGTGGGAAAAAATATACATGATCCGGCAAAAACATGATTCGACGCTTCACTTCTGGATTTTCCCATACTTCTTCTCCATCAATGAGCACCGTACCGTGATCAGGACGGATAATGCCAGCCATCATCTTTAGCAATGTCGTTTTTCCGGCGCCATTGGAGCCGAGCAGGCCGTAAATTCTTCCCTTTTGCACTGTCATGTTCACTTTGCGAATCGCTTGAAAGCGATCAAATGTTTTCGTTACGTTCGTCAAGTGAATCATCGGTTTCTCCCCCTCTCTCCCCTTGTTCCGCTTGTTCAATCCATTGTAGCACTTCCTCTTTGGCCACCCCTAAAAAAAGCGCCTCGGCAGCTAGGCGGACAATATCGTGACGAATGGCTTCGATTTTTTCTTGGCTTGCTGCTTTTGGCTGCGGAGAAACAAAGTTTCCCTTTCCTGGAATTGAATAAATAAACCCTTGGTGCTCTAATTCCCGATACGCTTTTTGAATCGTGTTTGGATTAATCGTCAATTGTTTCGCCAACATCCGAACGGATGGCAGCTGCTCATGCGGTTTCCATATTTCGCGGATGATCATCTCTTTCATTTTTTCGACAAGCTGCTCATAAATCGGCTGGCGGCTGCGGACATCTAGTTCAAACAATATCCCCTGGTTACTAAAATCTATAAAAATCGACTCATCACGATGGAACCAGGAAACATCGCTTGCCGCTCGGATTCTCACCGAGTTCCATCAGGAAGGTAATCCCCTTGTCATTCACCCGCTGTGAAAGACATCCCGTGGATCGCTGTCAGCGACGGCACCTGCCGTGCACCATTCCTTCCATCGGTCAGTACACGACAACGATTTTAGCAACCAGGTCTACACCTCCCGCAGTTGAATTTGGTACTGGTTCAGCCAGCAGAATTTGTGCAGGATGTTCCATAATGACCATTCATGTTCCTCTTTGAAGTTCTCGATCTTTTTTAACATCATACCTAGATATTGCCGTTGTTTCGTTCCGCTTTTCGATTGCTTATAGGATTCTTCCATCGACCCTAACAAAGCAATCAAATGGCGCTTCACTTTCGTTTTTATGATGTGAATGAGTTCTTTTGGTAATCGTTCACGATACCCCAATCCCCGTCTGCCAATCACCAAAGCGGCACTTTCATGAACGGATAACCCATATTTTTTCCTATACTTGAAACGACCGATGACGCTGGTATACGCCGGATTCACTTTTTTGATGCGAAACCCAAGCCGTAAGCCTCGGCGAATGATGGTATCAGTCAGTTTTTTCTTTTTGAAATGATGTGTCAAGCGATTGAATCGTTTGTCCGTATCGTGCTGCTGTCTTAGTTGAATGTTTTCGATGACCACTGCCCCGACATTCTCTTGAAGCAGCCAGTCATACACATCTCGTACCGTTTCTCCAACGATGTTGTTTCGTTTATTCGTCCGCACATATTCGAGTTCATGGCAATAAAACACTTTTGATTTAAGAAAATTTCCTTGTTTCGAAACGATGCTTACAGCGATGCGGTCAATATTGATATCCATCCCTGCGATTCGTTCCGCTTGAATCGGTTCATCATAGGCAAGTTCCCTTCCATATACCTCTTCTTCATAGATGAGATGAATGTAATATTCTCCGTTTTTGCGTTTGATTTCAACAGTATATGGTCGATATTTGATAATGGGCTTTCCTTTTGCATTCACTCCGACTTGTTCTCCCATAACGAGATCGATGATTTCCTCTTCATATTTTTCAGGAACAGACACAGGAAATCGTAAACGTGGAGCGTGTTTCCCTTTTGGTTGTCCAAGTGGATTGGCGATTTCTACATAACATTGGTACGTCTTGTCGTCATAGGTGAGGCGAATATTCAAATTTCCTTTTTTGCTTTTATCTCCTCTGGCGTACAACTGATTCGAGCGCACATCTTTCCATTCTTCGTTCGTGATTTTTCCTTTCAAGCGCTTATAAAAATTCTCTTTGCCACCAAAAATCACACGTGGAATGGTCCCTTGTTCCAGATGATGCGTTAGCTCGGCTTCTTTCGCTTTGAGCTTTTCTAACCGTTGGTGCAATCCACCTAGACATGTTGGAAGATCGACTTTTTTCGGTGTTTTTCTTCCATGTTGGTAGTCATCGATTTTCTTTTCGGTTTTTTCGATTTTCGCCCGCACATCCTCCAAGCGCATTGGAAGCAATTCACGTTGGGAAGAAATCAGTGATTGAACAAGCAAGACCGCATCTTCGGCAAACCGTTTGTTGAGCTGAAATTGATGCGGAAGGTGCTTGATGATGTCTTTTGCGTTCCTTCCCTCCAGCAAGCGGTTGAACGCGTATCGCTTCGCGGAACCAAAGACGCGCATCAACTCATCTAATGAGCGAAGTTGTGTTTCATCATCGGAAACGATTTTCATCCCCCGAACCGTTTTCATCCCCTTGCCTTCCCCCTTGTTTGGATCCTTAAGAACATATATTCGCCAAATCTTCTTCATTTCCTTTTTACATTGAGGAAGGGACAGATGATTTTTTATCATCAGACAGGTGACGATGGAAAAGATGGAGAACATCCAACTCTCCACGTTCAATAACAGTAGATTACATGATTTTATACATTTTTATAGATGTCTAACAAACTGCTTATACCTCCTTTCATTATCTGTACCAACTGTACTATTAATAATAACACACTTATAACAGTTAAATAGCAAGTATTTTCCATAAATAAAAAAACGTAACATAAGGAAATGATATTCCTTACATTACGAATACGTCTGCACAAACAGACCGTCCCCTTCCAGCCACTCGGCAATTAAAACTTCTTGATACGATGCCACCCCATAGGCACGGAGCTCCCGCCGTAGCCACTCTTCATCTTTACCAAGCTCACGCAGTTCATCGATAAGCAGCTCTCCATCGCGAATGAGCGTAATCGGAACGTAAACCGACTGCGGAGGAAGCTGAAAATCTTCCCGCGTTGTTTTTTGATATTTTGATTTTTTTAAGACACTGATCGAACCATTGGCTTCTAAATAACAATAAGCGACTTCCCTCAAGGAAAACGTTTCGCTTTGCCGAAGCAAACTTTGCAGTTGATTTAGCGTCATCCGATTTTTCTTCAACGCTTCATAATCAATGACCCCATTGCGGATTAGCGCTGTCGGTTTTCCCTCGCTAAGACGGCGAAACGAGAGCCATTTTTGATTCATGTATTCGACAAGCAATAATAAAGCTCCCCACAACGATATCGAATAGATGATATACCACAGATGGACATGATCATCATACAGAGCGTTTCCTAACAGCTCTCCTAATACAAGCGCTGAAATAAACGTAAATGGGCTTATTTGATGGATCAGTTTTTTGCCGGCTACTTTCACAACGAGAAACAAAAGTACAAATCCTGTCACAAGCTCAACTGTTAAATGCATCCATTTCATCTATTGCCACCATCCTGATCACGGTTCGTTAGTTTCATTATGAACGACAACATGCTAAATTATGTCACGGCAAAATTTTTGCCTACTGAAGCCAAAACACTCTGTGTAAACACAATTCCTTTATAAAAAAGATATTTTTCCATCCCATTCTTTCCGTATAATAATAGTGTTGAATTTTCGTAGATAGGGGATATTTATATGGGGGCATATATCAACCAACATGTATTAAACAATTTGTTTTATATTTTAGTGAGTGTATTTGTTTTTTATTTTATTTATGACCACGGGGAGATATTTAAAAAACGAACATCATACAGAGATGCTCTCCTTGCCGTTTGCATGGGGCTTCCGATCATTTTATGCATGAAATTTCCTATTTACATTGATGAACAGTGTATTCATGATTTCCGGCAAATTCCTTTTCTTGTAGGCACACTGTATGGTGGTGGAATCGTTGGATTTATTTTGCTTTTAACTTTGCTAGCTTCTCGCTCTCTGATTTACGGGTTTGAATATATTACCGCGGTTGTGTACATGACCATGTTTATTATTGCGGCTCTCGTTTCACCAACCTTTAAGGCATTAAAACGTTCAAGCAAACTTTCTATGTCGGTCTGGTTAACCTTGTTTCTGGCGGTTCTCACCACATTTCTCGCCATTATCATCGCCCAATTTCCAGTAACGGACTCTTATATTGTTTATTTCATTTTACTTCCTCCCATTGGAATGCTATTTGTCGTGTATATAATGGAAACATTAAAAGAAGCGATTATCATGCGCTCCAAACTAGTAAAAGTCGAGAAAATGGAAGTGGTGAGTCAACTCGCGGCGAGCATTTCACACGAAATTCGCAATCCATTAACTGTTGTCAAAGGATTTATTCAATTATTAAAAACTCCTTCTCTTTCACAAGACGCAAAAGATCGCTACATTCAAATTGCTTTAGACGAAATTAATCGAGCGGAAGCGATTATTAACGAATATTTAACCTTCGCCAAACCATCCTCGAACAAAGTGGAACGCCTGATGGTAGATGACCAACTGCGAAAGGTCATTCAGATGTTGGCGCCAATGGCACATATGAACTCGATTGAAATTGTTGAAGAGCTACAACCCGGCGCGATTGTTGGAAACATTCAGTACTTTCAGCAGTGCTTTTTAAATTTGATAAAAAACAGCATCGAAGCCATGCCGAACGGAGGGACATTGACGATTTCATCCTGCTTGCATGGAAATCATGTCATCATTACGATTAAAGACACAGGAGTGGGAATGACAACGGAACAAATGAATCGATTTGGTGAGCCATACTTTAGTACAAAAGAAAAGGGAACCGGTCTTGGAACCATGGTCGCGGTAAAGATGATTCAAACGATGCAGGGAACGTTGCATATTCAAAGCGAGGTTAATAAAGGAACCACGTTGACGATTACGTTTCCTGAAGCTGCGAACTGATTCTGTCAGTAAAAGAGGGAGGTGGAGCTAATCCACATCCCTTTCTTATGTTATAGATGTCGAGTTGGAAGATTGTCTCTCTTTTTTTGGAGACAATAAAAGAACGGTCACCATAATGCAAGCGGCTCCAATAGCTTGAAACAGGCCGAACGGAACATGTAAAAAAACAATCGAGGCGATTACGGCTGACAGCGGCTCTACACTAGACAGCAAGCTCGATTCCGTTGGCGATAAGTAGCGGATGCTTTCGACAAATAATAAAAATGCAAATAAAGTGCCAAATACAATGACAAACAAGATAAGCAGCCACGTCTCCACATCCCAGCGAATCGCCGGCAAAGGAAACGGAGGAAAAACGAAACACATGCCTCCCCCACCGATGACCATTCCCCAGCCGACAACGATGATGGAGTGCCACTTTTTCAGCATCTGTGCCGAAGCTAACGTATAAAATGCCAAGGCAACACCAGAAAGAATTCCCCAAACGACAGATATCAACGGCACTTTTAATTCTCCGGTTGAACCGTTTGTAATTAATAGAAAAGTTCCTAAAAGAGCCAATACAATTGCAAGCATCACCTCTTTCGATGGACGATGTTTTTGAGCAGCCATGGCGTATAACACGATATAGACAGGAGCTAAATATTGCAATAATGTCGCCGTAGCCGCATTGCCGGTGGCGATCGATGCAAAGTACGTATATTGCACTCCAAGCATGCCGACAAACCCAAACAATAGCAAGCTTACGATGCTTTTGATATCGGTCCAGATCGAAAATATCGCCATCCGTTTGCATACCGCAAACAATAACAACGCGCTTCCCGCAATCATCATTCGCACCACGACAAGCCATTCTGCAGTTATTTGCTTGTCCTGAAATAACACTTGCGCCGCTGTTCCTGATAATCCCCAAAGCGTTGCACCGGTGATGACCATCATTAGACCTTTTATTCGACTAGAGACTTGTGCGAGCATGATTCTCCCCTTCTTTTGACTGATGTTGATGGATAGGAGACATAACGGCAATAAACACCCCTATGATAATCAGCAACCCGCCTAAATAAAACGAGGCGGTTATCTGTTCATGTAAAAACAAAAAGCCAAACACAGTGCCGACAAGCGGCTGAAAAAAGAAAAACAACGAGCCAATCCCGGCATCCATCATTTCCATTCCTTTATTCCAAAGAAAAAACGCCCCTGCGGTTGAAATAATCCCAAGATAAAGAATTCCAAACACCACTATTATATTAGGAAAAGAAACAGGTTGCTCATGCAGTTCCCAAAGCATAACCGGTGTAGTGAATAATAAGGCAAACCAAATGGCATATGTTGTGATCATTAAGGTCGAAAAACGGGCTGATGCCACTTTCACGTACACAGATAAAAGCGCCCATGTCAGCGCCGCCCCAACTAACATCATATTTCCCCAAAATGATTGTCCTCCGCTATTGTCAAAGCCGATGACGATGACAACCCCGATAGTAGCCAGCAAAAGAGCGATAACTTTTCTCAAGGTGACGGATTCGTTTAGGACAAATTTTGCGAATAAGACAATAAACGCCGGAGTCGCCGACGTGATTAATGCTCCTGTATGCGCATCGGATAATTTTGTTCCGATAAATTGCAAAGATATCGAAACAAAATAACCGATAAAACCGATCCACCCTAGCAAAAGCCAATCTTGTTTTCGAATGGATATCCTCGTTTTTGTTTTATATTGATGAAATTTTAATATCCCAAATAAAACAACGAACGCGATTGCATAACGAAGCCACACTAACGTAAACGGCGGAACAAAATCAAGGACGTATTTGCTGACAACGTACATTCCGCCCCAAATGCTTGCTGCCAAAGATAAACAGAAAGCACCAAAAAATGTATTTTTCATCGTGAAACAAACCTCCGTCTTTATAGGGATTAAAACCTCATCCTTAAGACAAGGCGTGGTTATTGGCTGCTCGCCTCGTCTTAGAAACAAGCAGACGGTTGGTCGTTTTCCAATAAATCGAAATACATTCTCACCGTTCCCACCTTTTTTCTATATCATTCCATTTTGTTTCATTGTATCAAATGATCGTCAAATACACATTACTATTTTTGCATATTATTCCATGTATGTTGCAAAAAAGAATAGGTATTCTGTTTTAGGAAAAAATAGTAACATGATTAGTAATTCATCCAAAAGAAAGGTGTCCGCCGTGAATAATACTCCGTTAAATACTGTTCAACTGGCTTGTGTGTTTATGTTATCTATCGGGCTAATGAATCATGTCATCGTAGTCCCGTTGCTATTACAAGCAGCCGGTCGTGATGCATGGATTTCGTCAATCATAGCCCTTGCGGCATTGCCATTATGGCTTCCGCTGTTGTACTTTGTCATGAAGCAATCCAATCAAATGAATTTATTCTTATGGTTAAAAACAGAATTTAATCGTGCTATTGCATATTTCGTGGCCATTCTTGGAAGCCTATTATTACTTGTTATCGGCTATGTTACACTCAACGACACGGTTACGTTTACTACTACTGCCTACTTAACGCGGACACCCGATTGGGCCATTTTATTAATCTTAACAGTGATGTGCTTTTATAACGCATATCATGGCATTCCATCCATCGCAAAGACGGCGGTTATTCTTTTACCATTTGTTTTTATTTTTGGGATTTTAGTTGCGATCGCAACTACGCCGCATAAAGATTATTCATTGTTAAAGCCAATCATGGAGAATGGCTTTACTCCTGTTTTCAAAGGAATGATCTATGCCGGTGCCGGATATGTGGAAATTTTTATTATTTTATTCATGCAACATCATCTTCAAACTCGTTTTTCTTTTAAAGCTCTTTTCATCATTAGTGTTCTCGCCGCAAGCTTAAGCATTGGTCCAACGATTGGCGCGATTATTGAATATGGACCGAAAGAAGCAGCGAACTTGCGTTACCCGGCCTTTGACGAATGGCGATTGATTAAATTAGGAACGTATATTGAATATCTCGATTTTCTTGCTATTTATCAGTGGATGTCTGGAGCGTTTATCCGAATTTCCCTGGCTTCCGCGCTTATACCAGAGCTATTTCATGTAACGGATAAAAAAGCACGATTATGGATTCTGGCCGTTATTTATATCACTCTGTTTTTATTATCATTGATTCCGATCAGCGACGACAAATTTTTAGATTTGCTATATCAATTGGTTCTGCCGCTTTCGCTACTATCCATTCTATCTCTCTCTTTGTTCATTGGGATATTGGCACTCATTTCATATTTAAAGAAGAGGAGAGCTTAATCATGCAAATTCCTTCCAGAGCGCCGCAAGTCAGAAATAATCCAAATGATCATAGCGGACAGGAAACACTCATCATTTCCGAGCAAACGTTGCGCGTTCATTTTTCTCATTGTAAAGATGTCGCGATTCTTACCTCGACGATTCAACCGGCAAAAACCGCAAGCGGCACGCTTACCTTAGTGTTTGTCTATTGTGAGGAGCTGTGTGACACTCAGCAGATGAAACAGGTCATATTTCCAATGTTTCGCGAAATGTGCCGCGAATATCCTTGCCAGTCGGTGGAGGAAATTGAAACAAACAAACTGATGCCAATGGAATTGCTTGGAAAAGAAGTGCTGATCGATGATCTGAACTATCTTCTCTTTAGCGGTGATTTATTAATCTACTTTCAAGAAGCGGATGTTTTATATTCCCTTACGCTTGCCAATCCACCGAACCGCGACCCGGAAGAGCCGAACACGGAGGTGTCGATCCGCGGTCCGAAAGACGGTTTTATTGAGGAAATTTCGAAAAACGTCGCTCTCATCCGTAAGCGGATCAAATCCCATAAGCTCTGTTATGAACAATTTATCGTCGGAACAAGAAGCCAAACAAAAGTGGGATTAATGTACATTGACGACATCGCCAATCCCGAAATGATTCATGAGGTAAAAAAAAGAATTTTACAGGTAAATATTGATTCTCTTACGAGCACCAATCAGTTGGAAGAGCAGATTGGCGATAAACGGTTCTCGCTGTTTCCGTTATTTGCCTACACAGGACGGCCGGATTTTGCAGTGAATTGTTTATTAAATGGAAGATTTATCATCCTGCTAGACGGTGCTCCCACCGTCATTATTGGTCCAGGAAACTTATTGTTTTTACTAAATACATCGGAAGATAACGTTACATCACCTTTCTTCGTCATTTTTCAGAGATTCCTTCGCACCATGGGAATTTCCGTGTCTATTTATTTACCTGGATTTTGGGTCGCGTTATTATCGTTTCACCCAGAAGAAGTGCCATTCACTCTCTTAGGAACGGTTGTGCTTTCCAGGCAAGGAGTGCCGTTGCCTGTTCCACTAGAAACGTTTATCATGGTGGGGTTGTTCGAGATCTTTAAAGAAGCGGGCATGCGCTTGCCGTTAGCGATTGGGCAAACGTTATCGGTTGTCGGCGGATTGATTATTGGACAATCGGCTGTCAACGCTGGCTTATCCACACCAGGAAGCCTTGTTGTTGCGGCCATTTCCGTTATCGCCACGTTTACATTAGTGAATCAAAACTTGGCGGGAACCGTGACGTTATTGCGTTTTATTGTCTTAGCCGCTTCTTCTGCACTAGGGTTTTTTGGGTTTATCGCTTCTTTATTTATAATTTTAACATACATGGTAAATTTAACAATATTCGGAATACCGTATCTTACTCCGCTCTCTCCTCCAACCAGGGATATTTTCAAAGTCTTAATCCCGAATGGATGGAAAAAATTCAAAAAGAGAGCAGATTTGCTAAAACCGCAGGACGATACACCAAGGGGGGAAGCGAATTGAATTTCAAACCCGCCTTTCCCTTTGTCATCTCTATATTCTTGTTAACAGGCTGCTGGGGAGCGCGCAATATTGATCAACTTGTTTATATTGATGCAATAGGTGTTGATTATAAGGATCATCATTTTATCGTTTATGTGCAGCTCATTAGCTTTACCGGATTGGCGAAAGTCGAGACTGGAGGCGCCCAAGAAAAAACCTCCGTTGCCGTTGGAAGATTCACAGGCGAAACGTTTAATATTGCAACCGATAAGTTGTATACTTCTATTCAACGAATGGTATCATGGGGGCATGTGAAAAGTATCGTGTTTACAAAAAGAGCCTTGAAGAAAGTAGTATTAGAAGACGTCTTGGACATTTTAGACCGATATAACGAAATTAGGCCTACACTATGGGTTTATGCGACAGATGAGCCATTAAAAAAAATTTTTGAGGCAACACCACTTTTGCATACAACTCCATTCTATTCTTTGTTATCCAATCCTGAGGAGCTTTTTCAACAAAGTTCATTTATTCGGCCGATTCGTTTAAATCGCTTTGTCGCTGATATGGATGAAGATTCAAAAACTGCACGACTCCCTTATCTCAACATTGCTTCGCGTAGTTGGTCGGAAAATGAAAAAGAAAAACCGATGTTAAATGTAAAAGGAATTTGCTTTGTTGACCATTATGAGCTTCAACAATGTATCGATCGTTCCAAGTTGCTGGGAATCAGGTGGATGGAAAAAGATATAAGCAGAACTCCTATTTATGTAAAAAAAGGAAACAAAGTGGTCGCATCGATCGTCATTCTTAAACCTAAATCCAAAATTTCCTACCAAATCAAAGGAAATACTCCCGTGTTTAACATCAAGGTATCCGGCAAAGGAAGTGTAGTGGAGTTAAGAGAAAAATTAACGGAAAAACAATTAATTCGCTTGGCGCAAAAAACGGTGGAAGAGGAAATAAGAAGCCTCTACAAATTGGGGCTGAAATACGATATGGATATCCTTAACCTCTCTGAAGCGATGTATCGCAAAAAACCAGAAGATTGGAAGAAGTTTTCCGAAAACGGAAAGATTCCATTAACAGACGAAAATTTAAAAAAGATTAAAGTAAAAATTTCCATTGATACGTCTGGAAAAGAGAAATTTAGACAGTGATGCATCTTCGATCATTTTTGGCTAGAACGTAAACATATGTTATTGCAATCACCTTCAAATGGGTTATAATGGAATAAAGAATAAATGGCTCCCTTCGCTTTAAGCGAAGGGGATTTTTTTTTGAAAACGATAAGGGGGATGGAGAAATGCAAGTGAATGTCCAACGTGTCACGGGGGTGCAAACAACCGTATATCCCATTTTAATCGCGATTAGTTTAGGCCATTTATTGAATGACTCGATGCAAGCGGTCGTTCCGGCGTTGTTTCCGATTTTAGAGGCATCCATGAATTTATCGTATACTCAAATTGGATGGATCGCCTTTACCTTAAATATGACCTCTTCGGTGATGCAACCGGTTGTTGGCTTTTTTACGGACCGAACCCCCTCTCCTTACTTCCTGCCGCTCGGAATGGCAGCGAGCTTGCTTGGCATGGTTGGGCTTGCGTTTGCACCGCATTTTTTCTTTGTTTTATTATCCGTCTTGTTTGTAGGGTTCGGCTCAGCGATTTTTCATCCGGAAGGGTCGCGCGTTGTATATTTTGCCGCAGGAGCAAAAAGAGGATTTGCCCAATCCATTTATCAAGTGGGTGGGAATACGGGAAATGCCCTTGCTCCATTATTTACAGCACTGATTTTTGTTCCGTTTGGGCAAAAAGGCGCAGCTTGGTTCACCGCGATTGCTGCTTTTGGCATCGTTCTTTTGTTTCGCGTGTCGCGCTGGTATTCGCTCCGTCTTAAAGAATACGAAACGGTTCAGAAACAAACCAAGGCAGAAAAAGGCGATGTCAAAAAGCAACGAAATATCATGTTTGCCTTAACGCTATTAATCTTTTTAGTGTTTGCAAGGTCATGGTACTCGGCCGGCATTTCCAATTATTATCAATTTTATTTAATGAAACACTATCATGTGCCGATTCAAGAAGCACAAGTTTATTTGTTTGTTTTTATGATCGCCGGAGCCATCGGGACATTTGTAGGCGGGCCGCTGGCGGATCGATTCGGAAAACGAAATTTAATGTTGTTTTCGACGCTCGGCACGGCGCCGTTTGCCCTCATGCTTCCATATCTTCCACTTGCATGGGTACTGCCTGTCATTTTTCTTGCCGGTTTTATTTTATCATTAAGTTTTTCCACATTTGTCGTGTATGCCCAAGAATTGCTTCCCGGAAATGTCGGCATGGCGTCGGGGCTGATCGTTGGCCTTGCGTTTGGGATGGGAGCGCTTGGGGCTGTTGTTCTTGGAAAAATTGCTGATTTGTATAATTTAAATACTCTAATGATATTATGCAGTTTCCTTCCGCTGTTTGGGGTGCTTACATGGTGGTTGCCGAAAGAGAAATCGTTCGCTTCCTAATAGGCGAAAAGGCAGTCTTCTTTGATAAAAGAAGACTGCCTTTATAGCTTGATAGCATTCATCGAGCAATGATCTCACGATTCATAGAACGCTGAATTTGCCTGCCCTTACTTCGCCTCTTGTACTTCCTCGAAATAGTCTTTATAAAATCCGCCAATTTTTCCGGTATTATCAATAATAAAATAAAACTCTTCAGTTTCGTTTTTCACTTCATATATTTTCCCTGGTGTTAACACATGATTAACGATATATTTTTCCGCGTTTGTATGTACACATTTCACTTTTTTTAACGTTGGGCGTTCTAACCAAGTACGATGAATCATGTTCGACTCTCCTTTTTTGTCATCATTACTATTCCCATTTTAACGATATTTCGATTTGGCTGCAATATCAATTAATTTTCGATGAATGGGAGTGCGGTTGGGCATGCTATAGATGGAAGTTTTTATAATAAAGGAGGAGTCACGATGGAAACACGTCCAAACGAGCGCCAATTCCAGCAAGATGCAGAGCAATACAACATGGATAACGTAATCAACGCGCCAAAAAACTACGTATATCGGGTCGGATACGAAGCATCAAGCAGCAATCCGACCGGAAGTCATGATGAAGCGAAAAAAACGCGCGATTTGCAGCAATAAACGAGAATGCCTATTTTGTATTCTCGTTTATTCATTTAAGACAGCTTCAAACTCGATGATTCTTCCACATGGTTCAATGACCGTTTCTCCATTTTTCTTCACTTCACGGAAAATCGGCCGTTCCATGCGGCGAATGGGACGATATCCTTCCGCTTTAATACGCTCTAGACACTCGTCAATCGTTTCATGTTCTTCAACGACAAATCTTTTTTTCATCGCCATCATCCTCCTTTCTTTTTATGATACCTATTTCGGTACAAAAAACAAACCGAACGATTGCATCGTTCGGCTATCGATTTTTCTTTACATATTTTTGATACAGTCCATATAAAGTGGCTGTTCTATATGTTTCTAATTTTTTTCTTTCCACAGGATGATAGCGAATTCCCGCCTCTTTTAACTGCTGGACGAGCCAACCTTTCGAACCGAAATAAGCCATAGACCTCCCCCTCCTTTTTCATCACTTTGTCCTAATATATGCGGCGGAAACAAAAAATCAGAACTAAAAAAAATCAGATTGGCTATGACGCCAATCCGATTTTAATCATCATGTTTATGGCCTTTTCCTTTTTCTTTTTGTTTCTTTTCATGTTTGTCATGCGGATGGTGTGGTCGTTTTTCCTTCTCTCTTTTTTGTTTCGGGCCGCGTTCATGTTTCCATTTTTCTTCTTTCTCTTCTTCCTCTTCTTTCTCTTCCTCTTCTTCGTTTTCTTTCTTGTGTTTATGCCATTGTTGCCATTGTTTCTTTTCTTTCTTTAAAGCAGGGTAGGCAAAGGATTGCGCTGGCGTGCCTTCGAGCGCTTTTTCCATGATTTCCTTAAAAATAACGGCAACTGTTTGGCTGCTTGTCGTTCGTAAATAATGGCGTTCATCGGTATGATCATATCCAAGCCAGACAGCTCCGACAAGCTGTGGAGTATAGCCAACCATCCATTGATCTTTTACTCCATTTACTCCATCTAACGGAACTTGGGTGGATCCTGTTTTTCCCGCTAATGCTCTTTTAGGAATGCGCGCGAGTTTCCCTGTTCCTTCTTTTACGACTCCCTCAAGCATAAACGTTATTTTTTGTGCAACTTCTTTTGATGTGACACGAACATCATGTGGTTTCCATTTCGCAATCTCATTGCCGTTTTGGTCGACTATTTTTGTAATAATGTGCGCTTCTTTTCGTACACCGTCATTTGGAAATGCCGAATATGCCTCTGCCATTTGCAATGGAGATACGCCGCGCTGCATTCCTCCCAACGCGATTCCTAAATAATGATCGTCTTTTTCGAGTGGAATGCCAAAACGATGTAACGCATCGATTCCTTTCTCGAGTCCAATCTGATCCAAAAGCCATACAGCTGGGATGTTTAGCGAATGAATAACGGCCTCATATATCGTCACCGTGCCGCGATAGAAGTGATCATAGTTTTCGGGACGGTAGCCATCAAATTCCATCGGTTCATCTTTTAATTCGTCAAATATATGGTAGCCTTGTTCTAACGCTGGCGTATACACGGCAAGCGGCTTCATCGTCGACCCCGGCTGCCGCTTTAATTGCGTCGCCCGGTTAAATCCGCGGAATACATGTTCACCGCGCCCGCCAATTAACGCCTTGATCCCACCTGTTTTCGGATCAAGAAGCACCGCGCCGCTTTGGACAAGCTGATCGTCCGTTCCTTTTGGAAATAGAGCATCATTTTGATACACCGCCTCTAGCGCATCCTGCATATGAGGGTTCAATTCCGTATAAATATGAAGTCCCCCGGAAAGAATTTCGTTTTGCGTTAAATGATACCGTTCAATCGCCTCTTGAATCAGATGGTCAACATAGTATGGATATTTGCCTTTGTACGGATCCGCTTTTTCTTTTTGTATGACAACCTTTTCTTTCTTGGCGCGCAAAAACGTTTGTTCATCGATATATCCTTGTTCCTTCATCAGCTGAAGCACAACGTTTCTTCTGGCAATCGCTTTTTCATAATGGCTTACTGGCGATAAGGCGGACGGGGCTTTAATCAGCCCTGCTAACAGCGCGGATTCGCTTACCGTTAATTCGGAAACATCTTTTCCAAAATAGGTTTCCGCCGCTTTTTTAATGCCCCATGCTCCTTCGCCGAAGTAAACACGGTTGACGTACATTTCTAAAATCTCTTTTTTCGAATACGTTCGCTCAATTTTTTTCGCGATAAACCATTCTTCCCATTTGCGACGCAACGATTTTTCATTCGTTAAAAACACGTTTTTTGCTAACTGCTGTGTAATGGTGCTTCCGCCTTCCGCCCATTCTAAAGCTTTCATATTGTGGACGAGCGCCCGCAAAATACCGAAATAATCAATTCCTTCATGATCATAAAAACGGCGGTCTTCCGTGGCGACGATCGCTTCTAAAAAGTGGTTTGGAATGCGCTCTATCGATACGGCTTCCATCTTGGATGCGGAAATTTTACTCGCCACTCGGCCGTTTTGATCATAAATAATGGTTGGAGCAGGCAGCGGATGATCAAGTTTGCTAATATCTCTAGTCGCAATATACGCTTGAACGGCAATGTAGCTGCCAATAAGGAAAAGAGCAACAATGATTCCCGCTCTCTTCCAATATGATTTCCTCTTGTTTTTCCTCTTTTGCCATCGGCTTTGTTCCAACCGAATCCCCCCTTTTCTTTCACTTTTATACGATTCGAAACATCACCCCATTTTTCGTACATCATAGATAACGATAATAAGAAAAGAGGAAGAGTTTCGGCTTTCAATAAAAATATCCATGAGAAAAGCCGATCTCTACGTAAGAGATCGGCTTCTTCATTTTCACATGCATATTGCCGCGTTTGCCGTTGGTTGAATGCAGTTTCTCAACCACACTCCACCAGGTGGGTGTTCGCAGAAACGTTCCTGTCGTCCTCGATCCTACCAAAGTAGGGAGGCATGACATTCCCGTTTCGATATAGAACTCCCTTTCTATTGCCATCGGTTGAAACTTCATTCTTCAACGTGCAACGCAGCAGATGATTTTTGTGGTTATTATGATACATAATCTTTTTTCTTTTTGCAAGTGGATAATTTATTGTTTTTTTCGGTAACTTGCTCGGAAATGTTGTTGCCTCTTTACTCTTTAAACCGGATACACACCGTGTTTTCTTTCTGAGAACGTCATATACTTGGACATATACGCATCAAAACGGCGAATTAGCTCATCTCGCAAGTTATTCGGAGCGATGATGCCGTCAACGACCATTTCGGATGCGAGGCGGTAAATATCGATATCGCGGCGGTACTCTTCTCTCTTTTGTTCGACAAATGCCGCCCGCTCTTCCTCTGGCAGTTCCGCAATTTTATTTGCATACACGGCGTTTACCGCTGCTTCCGGACCCATCACAGCGATTTGCGCGTTTGGAAACGCTAAGCAACAATCTGGCTCAAACGCCGGCCCTGCCATCGCATAAAGTCCGGCACCGTACGCTTTCCGCACGATAATGGAAATTTTCGGGACAGTCGCTTCCGACATTGCTGAAATCATTTTCGCGCCATGACGAATAATTCCGGCGCGCTCGACTTTTGTCCCGATCATAAACCCAGGAATGTCCGCTAAAAAGAGAAGCGGAATGTTAAACGCATCGCAAAGAGTGATGAATTTTGCCGCTTTGTCAGCGGAATCATGGAACAGAACACCGCCTTTTACGCGCGGCTGATTGGCGATAATTCCGATCGGCTGCCCGTTTAAACGAGCCAATCCCGTGATTAACTCTGGCGCGAACAGCTTCTTAATTTCACAGAACGATCCTTCGTCGATCACGCGCTCAATGAGATCATACATATTAAACGGAGCGTTTTGGTTCTCCGGAATGATCTCTTCAATCGTCTTTTCAAATGCTTTCGGCGGTTTCGCTTCCGCTACTGGCGGTTTTTCGCTGTAGTTTGCTGGAAAGTACGATAAATAACGGCGGGCGTAGGCGATTGCCTCTTCTTCCGTTTTCACAAGCACGTCCCCGCATCCGGAAACAGTGCAGTGCATGCGAGCGCCGCCCATTTCTTCGAGCGTTACTTTTTCCCCAATCACCATTTCCGCCATGCGCGGCGAACCTAAATACATCGACGCGTTTCCTTCCACCATAATGACGATATCGCAAAACGCTGGAATATAAGCGCCACCGGCTGCAGACGGCCCAAACAATAAGCAGACTTGCGGCACTTTTCCTGATAATTTTACTTGATTATAAAAAATGCGTCCGGCACCGCGCCGCCCCGGGAACATTTCGATTTGGTCAGTAATGCGCGCGCCAGCAGAATCCACTAAATAAAGAATCGGGCAGCGAAGCTTTTCTGCTGTTTCTTGAATGCGAATGATTTTTTCAACGGTGCGCGCTCCCCATGAACCTGCTTTCACCGTAGAGTCATTCGCCATTACGCATACCGTTTGACCGTTAATTTTTCCGACTCCTGTAACAACGCCATCGGCAGGGAGCCCATCGGCAAGACAGTTCGCAAATAGCGCGTCTTCAAATTCCAGTCCGTTGTCCAACAATAATTTTAAGCGGTCACGGACAAACAATTTTCCTTGTGCGGCGTTTTTCTCGTGATATTTTGGAGCTCCTCCTTGTTCGATTTTTTTGATTCGCTCCGTCAATTGCTCTGTAAGTGTTTTGTTTTGCTTGTTCATCACATCGTTTGTTTGCATGTTGCCTTCCCCCTATTCCCCTTTGTAGACCGGTTTCCGTTTTTCTTTAAACGCCTGCAGTCCTTCGAGACGGTCTTTTGTTGGAATCGTGATGTCATATGCCATTTGTTCAATGCGCAATCCTGTCGCTAAATCAACATCTAAACCGCGGTTGATCGCAATTTTCGCTTGCATGACGGCGATTGGCGCATTCACTACGATTTGTTCGGCGATTTCCATCGCCTTTTCCATCAATTGCTCGCGCGGTACAACGTATTCAACAAGGCCGATTTGTTCCGCTTCTTTCGCGGTAATGCGTTTTGCTGTAAAAATTAATTCTTTCGCCTTCCCTTTTCCGATTAGGCGCGGAAGCCGCTGCGTCCCTCCCGCTCCCGGAATGATTCCAAGCGATGTTTCCGTAAGACCAAGCTGCGCCGTGTCTGCGGCAACGCGAATATCGCACGCAAGCGCAAGCTCAAGCCCTCCGCCAAACGCGGAACCATTTAGCGCGCAAATCACCGGCTGCGGGAGCTGTTCTATTTGATTAATGGTTTCACGAATCAGCGTCACCGTTTTGCGTACTTCCGTTTCGTTCATGCCTGCACGCTCTTTTAAATCAGCTCCAGCGCAAAATACTTTTTCACCTGCTCCGGTAAAAATGACAACACGGACGTCCCGCCGGAAAGCGAGGTCGTAAAGAAGATGCGATAATTCATATAACAATGCCGTCGATAGCGCATTTGCCGATTCGGGACGGTTTAACGTAATGATCGCAATCCCGTTTTCCAGTGCCGTGTATTGAACAAGTTCTGACATATATGTCGCCCCCTTTTTACATAGAAATCGTTTGCAAGTAACGGCTTGAAAGCGGGCGGCCGATTTTCTCTTGAATGAACAGCGCTGCTTCCATAAGACGCCCGACGTCAATTCCCGTGGCAATGTCCATGCCATGAAGCATATATACTAAATCGTCGGTCGCCACATTTCCTGATGCGCCCGGTGCATACGGACAGCCTCCTAACCCGCCGAGAGAGCTGTCAAAAGTGGTAATCCCCATCTCGAGCGAAATAAGGATATTCGCTAGCGCCGTGCCGCGCGTATCATGAAAATGCATCGCAAGCTTTTCCTTTGGGAACCGCTTTAAGACGATTTCAAGCAGCTCTTGTACTTGCTTTGGCGTAGCGACACCAATGGTATCGCCCAAAGAAAGCTCGTCAATTCCCATGTCAAACAAACGTTCAGAAACGCGAATAACTTGTTCGACCGATACGTTTCCTTCATACGGGCAGCCAAATACGGTCGATACGTAGCCGCGTACGGTTTTCCCTTCTTGTTTCGCTGCTCGAACCACTTCTTCTAGCACCGGAAACGTTTCTTCAATCGATTTATTAATATTTTTGCGGTTATGCGTTTCGCTCGCCGACATAAAAACCGCGACCTCATCCACTTGTGCCGCCAGCGCTTTTTCCAATCCTTTTTGATTTGGAACGAGCGCGGCGTACGTCACGCCTGGTGCCCGTTCAATTCTCATCGCTACTTCGAACGCATCCGAAAGTTGCGGAATCCATTTCGGATGGACAAATGAAGTAATTTCGATATAGGTGAGTCCAGTTTTGGACAATTGATTAATCCAGGCGATTTTATCTTCTGTCGAGATTGCCGTTTTTTCATTTTGCAGGCCATCGCGCGGACCGACTTCCTTAATCGTGACTTGCTTTGGCCATTTGCTCATTGCATTTCACCTCTTACTCTAGTTCGAGAAGCACATCGCCCTCGTTGACGAAGTCCCCTTCTTGCACATGAATTTGTTTAACGACCCCGGAAGATTCAGCGGCGACCGGAATTTCCATTTTCATCGACTCTAAAATGATGACATCTTGCCCTTCTTCTACTTTGTCTCCTACCGATACGACAATTTTCCATACACTTCCTGCCATTGATGCGACTACTTGACTCATAATTTTCTTCCCCCATTCCTTCTTATTTTGTCGTTGTTGTTTGCAAGTGTTTTTCTACGAAGTTGGTTGTTGTGTCTCCCGCTTGAAACGCAGGATGGGAAAGCACATCTTTTAGCATTGGAATGTTTGTTTTAATTCCTTCAATTTGGTAGTTGTTTAGCGCTTCTACCATGCGCTCGATCGCTTCTTGGCGGTCGTTTCCTTTTGTAATCAGTTTGGCGATCATCGGATCGTAAAACGGCGTGACCGTCATGCCGCTTTGCACCGCTGTTTCATTGCGCACGTATTTACCTTGCGGCAGCACAAAGGCCGTGATTTTCCCCGGAGATGGGAAAAACGTTTTCGGGTCTTCCGCATAGATGCGCACTTCTATCGCATGGCCGTCGCGGCGAATGTCTTCCTGTTTATAACGAATCATTTCACCGGCTGCGATGCGTAATTGTTCTTCGACTAAATCAAGGCCAGTAATTTCTTCCGTTACCGGATGTTCAACTTGCAATCTTGTATTCATTTCAAGAAAATAAAAGTTTTTTTGCTCATCGACTAAAAATTCAATCGTCCCCGCGTTTGTATACCCGATATGTTTCGCCGCCTTTACTGCCGTTTCCCCCATTTTCCGCCGCGTTTCTTCATCTAAAAACGGAGATGGTGCTTCTTCGATGACTTTTTGATGACGGCGCTGAATCGAACATTCGCGCTCCCATAAATAAATGCAGTTTCCATGTTCATCAGAGAGAAGCTGGATTTCGATATGGCGAGGATTGGCGATATATTTTTCTAAATACATCGCGCCATCGCCGAAGAACGAAGCAGCGCGCTTTTGATTTCCTTCGAAAGCTTTGCGCAGCTCTTCTTCATTGCGTACGATTTGCATGCCGATGCCGCCGCCGCCTGCGGAAGCTTTTAACATAATTGGATAGCCAATTTCTTCTGCTGTTTTGGCTGCTTCATCGATATCTTTGAGCGGAAATGAAATGCCTGGAACGATCGGAACGCCAGCTTCTTCCATCGTTTTTCGCGCTTCAATTTTACTTCCCATTTTTGCGATCACATCCGCCCTCGGTCCAATGAAGACAATTCCTTCTTCTTCACAACGGCGAGCAAATTCCGGATTTTCCGACAGCAGCCCATACCCTGGATGGATTGCTTCCGCTTTCGTCATTTTCGCGACCTCGATAATTTTCTCGATATTTAGATAGCTTTCACTAACGCGCGGCTTACCGATAAGATACGCTTCATCCGCCCATTGAACATGGAGCGAATCGGCATCCGCTTCCGAATAAACGGCAACCGTTTGAATCCCCAATTTTTTACACGTACGAATGACACGCGCTGCAATTTCCCCGCGATTGGCAATTAATACTTTCGAAAACATCACATCCACCCTTTACGTCATCGTTTTATTGTCAAGCGGTGCTTCACACAAGAAGCGCCGCTTGACGGCAGCTGTTTAATTGGTTAATCTAAGACGCTGCTTCGCCATTTCCCGCAATTTGAATTTTTGGATTTTTCCAGAAGCTGTCATTGGATACGAATCAGTAAATTCGATATAGCGCGGAATTTTATGACGGGAAATTTTTCCGCGGCAAAACTCGCGAATTTCTTCCGCCGTCGCTGTTTCCCCTTCTTTCAAAATAATCCATGCCATCACTTCTTCACCGTATTTTTCATCTGGTACACCAACGACTTGAACGTCCAAAATTTTTGGATGTTGGTATAAAAACTCTTCGATTTCGCGCGGATAAATGTTTTCTCCACCACGAATAATCATGTCTTTTAGACGGCCGGTGATGCGGCAATATCCGTTTTCATCCATCACCGCTAAATCGCCGGTATGCAGCCATCCGTCTTCATCAATGACTTCTTTCGTTGCTTCTGGATTTTTGTAATAGCCTTTCATTACATGGTAACCGCGCGTGCACAATTCTCCTTGCACACCTGGCGGCACTTCTTTATTTGTCCCAGGCTCGACAATTTTTACTTCCACATTTGGAAGCGCACGTCCGACTGTTTCGACACGAAGGTGAATCGGGTCGTCTGTTCTCGTTTGCGTAATAACCGGCGATGACTCCGTTTGCCCGTATGCGATCGTAATTTCCTTCGCCCCCATTTTCTCCATGACCGCTTTCATTACTTCAATCGGGCAAGGTGAGCCAGCCATAATTCCAGTCCGAAGCGATGATAAATCGTATTTTTCAAAATCAGGGTCGTTTAATTCCGCAATAAACATCGTCGGCACCCCGTGCAGTGCGGTGCATTTTTCGTCTTGGACCGTTTGAAGCACTTGTTTTGGATTGAATTCCTGAATCGGCACCATCGTCGCGCCGACCGAGACGCACGCCAATGTACCGAGCACGCATCCGAAGCAGTGGAAAAATGGCACTGGAATGCAAAGCCGGTCTTCTTTTGTCAGCTTCATACATTGCGCGATGTTATAAGCGTTGTTGACAATATTGTAGTGGGTGAGCATAACTCCTTTTGGGAATCCTGTTGTTCCTGAGGTGTATTGCATGTTGATGACATCATGCGGATCAAGCGAGTTCATCCGTTCATCGAGTTGTTCTTCCGTCACCTCATGCGCCATTGCGAGAATATCGTTCCACGTATACATACCTGGGTAACGCTTATCACCGATCACGATAACGTTTTTCAATTTTGGAAGCCGTTTTGACTGTAATTGCCCAGGTGCGCATTCACGCAACTCCGGAACAATTTCGTAAAGGATATCGATGTAGGAGGAATCGCGATATTGTTCAATCAAAAGAAGGGTTGTAGAATCAGACTGTTTTAATAAATATTCCAGCTCTGCCGCACGGTAATTCGTATTTACCGTGACAAGCACTGCGCCCATTTTTCCTGTGGCAAACTGACATGCAAGCCATTCCGGCACATTGGTCGCCCAAATCGCAACATGTTCTCCTTTTTCGATTCCCAGCCTCATGAATCCTCGCGCAACAAGACGGCAATAATCATCAAATTGTTTGTACGTCATTCTTAAGCCGCGGTCTGCGTACACCACCGCTTCATGATCTGGATGCAGCTTTGCTTTTTCTTCCAACAACTTCCCCACCGTGACCGTCAACATAAACCGTCTCCTCCCTTTCGTACAAGTTCATTTCTACCTTATGCGCATTTCCCGGTATTTAGCATCCAAGTTGACGGGCAATAACAAGACGTTGAATTTCTGACGTACCTTCTCCGATTTCCATCAGTTTGATGTCTCGTAAATGGCGCTCGACTCCGTACTCTTTCATATACCCATAGCCTCCGTGAATTTGAATGGCTTGGTTGCAAACGCGGAATCCCATTTCCGAAGCGAACAGTTTTGCGAATGACGCTTCTTTTGTAAACGGTTTCCCTTGGTCTTTTAACCAAGCTGCCTTATACACCATATTGCGCGCCAGCTCAATTTCCATCGCCATATCAGCAAGCTTGAATTGTATTGCTTGAAATTTTGAAATAGTCTGACCAAATTGGACACGCTCCTTCGCATATTGAAGCGCTTTCTCAAATGCCGCTTGGGCAATGCCAACCGCTAGCGCAGCAATGGAAATGCGTCCGCCATCCAGCGTATATAAAAATTGCTTAAAGCCTTTTTTCGGATCTCCGAGTACATTTTCTTTTGGCACACGTACGTTTTCAAACACTAATTCGCACGTGTTCGAGGCGCGGACGCCCATTTTGTCATAGTTTGAACGGATCGTAAATCCTGGAGTGTCCGTTGGTACGATAATCGCGGAAATGATGTTTTTGCCCCGTTCGTCTTTTCCTGTCACGGCGGTAACAATGACTTGTCGTGCGTATTCTGCATTTGTGATCCAGCATTTTTCTCCATTGATGACATACTCATCGCCATCCAATACCGCTGTCGTCCGCGTTCCTCCCGCATCAGACCCAGCATTTGGTTCAGTTAGCCCAAATGCGCCCAACGTTTCTCCTTTTGCCATCGGTACAAGCCATTTTTGTTTTTGTTCTTCCGTGCCGAAGTAATAAATCGGACTTGCTCCTAGGGAAACCGCAGCAGCATAACTTAATCCAGTCCCGCCGCACGCGCGGCCGATTTCTTCTACGGCTATCGCATATGAAATCGTATCTCCGCCGGCGCCGCCATATTCTTCCGGAAACGGAATTCCTAAAAGTCCTAACTCGCCCATCTTCTTAAAAACTTCAACAGGGAAATACGCTTCTTTATCCCATTTCGCCGCGTTTGGTGCAATTTCCTTCTCCGCAAACTCACGAACCATTTCTTTAATCATTTGTTGTTCTTTTGTTAGTTCAAAATTCATCTTCTCTCCCCCATTTCATAGATTTATCTTTGAACCGACTAGTCGGTTTTTAAAGAGGAAATAAAACACTTAACCATTAAGACCGACTAGTTGGTTTGATTTGTGTATGAAAAAGCGTTGACCTTTTTCTCATTTTTTAAAAAATTTTATTTTGAAAATGAACCGGAAAACGGCTTGATGAAAAAGTTCGATATTTGTGGACGCCGCTTTGCTTCTTCCGTCAAAATGGAATGCAAGATAAAATCAGCAAAGTAGTTTGCGATTTGTTCGATGGTCATCGGACCGTCTGGGTTATACCATTTGTATGTCCAGTTCACCATGCCGATAATGGACATTCCCGTAATCTCTACCGATAACTCGGAACGAAACTCCCCAGCTTCTATTCCTTCGCGGATAACGCGGAAAATCACTTCCTTAAACTCATCGCGTTTTCGGTTGATTTTCTCGGAATATTCCGGTTTTAAATACGTGCTTTCTTGGTAAAAAACAGTAATATGTGGCTTATATAAATGAAACACTTTTACAAATGACTGAATAATTGCATATAAGCGTTCTGTCGAAGTGGTGTAGTTTTCGTACGCTTCTTGCGCTTTATTCAACACATAGGTAATAAATACGTCATGAATGTGATAAAGAAGCTCGTCTTTTGACTTGAAGTTATGATAAAAACCACCTTTAGACGTGTTGCTTTCCGTCACAATCCGATCAACCGTCACACCATGATAGCCGTATTTTTCAAATAGATGAAGAGCAGTATCGATAATTCGATCTCTTAACGTTTTTTCTGCCATGGAAAGTCTCCTTTGCTTTTATATTACCACTATTTTCTGAAAAAATAAAATATTTTTTACCTATTAATTTCATTTAATTATAAAATACGGAATGGTTGCTGGAAATGTCAACTGTCGTTTATCATCATCATATGATTGGAAAAGAAAGGATGGATACGATGGCAAAAATTTTAGTGTTAAATGGCAGCTCAAGAGAAAACGGAAATACCGAACAGCTGACAGACGTTATTTTGGAAGGAGTCTCCTCCACCCGTATCAATATAAGAGACTTTTTGATTCAGCCGATTGTCGACAAACGCCATGATCCAGAAGGATTTACGACAGTTGCCGACGATTATGATCAAATAATTGAACTCGTTCGCCAGCATGACGTGCTTATATTTGCGACGCCAATCTATTGGTATGGAATGAGCGGGCATATGAAGCAATTTATCGATCGCTGGTCACAAAGTTTGCGAGATACGCGTTTTTCTTTTAAAGAGGAAATGAAAAAGAAAAAAGCCTTTGTCATCATTTGCGGCGGTGACAATCCATATATCAAAGGTCTCCCGCTCATTCAGCAGTTTCAATACATTTTTCAATTTATGGGAATTGAATATATCGGCTATGTGATTGGAGAAGGAAACGCCCCTGGCGATGTGCTTCGTGATGAACGAGCAATCAGTCAAGCAAAATATTGGAATACATTTTTTTGTTCGTTATAAAATTCTCCAGCTTTAGTGCTGGGGAATTTTTCTTTACTTCCCAGAAAGGCATTGCGCTATGTTGTGCTCTCCAATAAAACCCAGCTATTTTATCCACTACTATGCGCGCTATATTTGTATGTGATTCCTCCATGGCATATGGAATATTTTTTCACCATTTCATACATAATCACGGCAGCTTTTCAAAAAAATAAGGGTGGGAGGTGGTTTCATTTGGAACCGATGCTATGTCCAAACTGTAAAACGAACCGAACGCGCTTTCATTTAATCGAGCAGCAGCCCAAAGCGGTAAAACTGAATCCGCAAACCGGTGAAATTGAACAAGAATATACAAACGATGCGTTAGAACCGTTCCATCTTCCTTACCGCGGCCCAAGCTATCGCGTGCAATGCGGCGCATGTGGATTAATTGAGGATGCCGAAATGTTTATTCAACGAGCAAAATCATCACAAATGAGGTGATCAATATAGCAAACAAAAAACAAACTCCATCATCGTTGGTCGACCAAAAACAGCTTGTTAACGACGAGGCAAAGGCGATGAGAGAAAAAGGCGACCAGCATATTCGCCGGGTTACGCCAAACGGAGCGGACGGGCAATAACCATGAAAGGTGGGTCTACTTCTTAGTCAAGTAAACCCGCCTTTTCTAGAGATACATCGTCCATGTACCGATATCGCGAAAACCAAGGCGTTTATAAATGCTGCCTGCTTGCGGATTATCATAAAACAAACATAATGTTTTCCCTTCCGAAATCAAATCTTGAATCAACTTTGTCATGATGGCGCTCGCATACCCTTTTTGTCGATGCGCCTCATCGGTACAGACGCCGACAATCATCGCGGATAGCGAATTTTCTGCCGTCGTGGACGCAGAAGCGACCATATTACCATCTTGCTCAATGTAATACGTTCTTCCTGTCTTTGTCTCTAAACTTTTTGCAAGGCTCTCTCTCGTTCTTGGGACAGTGGCGAATTCAGCGATGCGTTGCCGCAGCTTGATAATGCGATCTACGTCCTCCAGCGTGGCCTTTTTAATTTCTATAGAGTAATCCATTTGGTTCGCGTATTCGTTTGCGTATTCATCCGTATCGCATTCACAAAAATACATGACACGCTTATTTCCCAACGTCAGCCATTGTTCAAACCGCTCCACGATGGACGACTTGCCGGAAAGTATGAAAGGAAAAACATTCGTTTGCTGAATCAGCGTGGCAAACCCTTCGACGTCAAAATCTCCTTGCGCATACGGAATAAAAGAATTATAATACCGAAGCAGCACTGCTTTTAGATTGCCTGTTTCGTCCAATTCTCCCCAAATTTCTTGAAAGTCGGTATCATATCCAAACGATTCGATGTCACCGATAATAAATAAATTAAACGATGGTTCTTTTTGCAGAAACGAAAAAAGCTGGTCATGGTCATGCTTTGTTAGACGCCGAATCATCTCTCCCCCTTTTTTAAATTTTTACTATCATACTATACTGAACCAAAATTAGTCAATCATCATATACATAAATTTTATGCAAACTGATGATAAACGAAACAGATGGAGGAAAAACGAATGAAATTTGTTGACGAGCTATATGAATACTATAAAAACCGACTCACAGGCGATGAAGAAGATGCGGAAGTGATGACGATGTCGATTTTGGAAGAGCTCGACCGCAATGATTTGCTGCAGCTCATTCAAGAAATGACCGATGAGGAATTAATGGGGATGGTGGGGCTTTACATTCTTGAAAGCCTAAAAGCGAAAATGGCACACGATGGAATCGGACAAACAAAACTGCGAGATATGCCAAACGTTCATTAAAAAGCAAGATGGGATGGCGTGCCTGCGCCATCCCTTGATGTTATTGGAGAAACTCGACGTCATATCCTTCTTTCAATAATACTTGATGAATTTGCTGGATATGATCTTGATTTTTTGTTTCAAGAGAGAAATGAATTTCTGCTTGACCCGGCAACACTTTTGCTCCGATGCGCTGATGGTGAATCGACATAACGTTTGCTTCCAATTCGGCGATAATTCGCAACAGTTTATTGAGCTGGCCAGGCTTATCGGAGATAACAGTCGTAAATGTCACAAACCGTCCAGATTCGACGAGCCCGCGTTCAATGATTCGTGAAATGAGGGTGACATCGACATTGCCCCCACTTAATATGGTGACAACTTTTTTTCTAGTAAATGGAAATTTTTGATACAATAGCGCCGCAAGCGGACACGCCGCAGAACCTTCGACCAGCAGCTTGTTACGTTCTAATAAATATAGCATCGTTCGAGAAATTTCCGCTTCCTCGACACAGACGACGCCGTCGACATATTTTTCAATATATTGATACGTAATATTTCCTGGTTTTTTCACCGCGATGCCATCGGCAATCGTATCAGAAGAAGTAATGGTTATTGGCTTTTTATGACGGAGCGCCGCCGTCATTCCAGGACAAGCAGACGATTCGACTCCATATACTTGAATCGATGGTTTCAACTGTTTTAATGTAAATGCCAATCCGGCAAGAAGTCCGCCGCCCCCAACCGGACATAGGACAACATCGACATCCGGGAGCTGTTCGATAATTTCTAAGCCAATCGTTCCCTGGCCTGCCATGACCGCTAAATCATCAAACGGATGAACAAACGTCGCTCCTCGCTGCCGCTGCAATTCGAACGCATACTCAAGCGATTCGTCAAATACGTCTCCATGTAAAATAACTTCCGCTCCATAACCTTTCGTTGCTTCCACTTTGCTTAACGGCGCTCCTTTGGGCATGACGATCGTACATGGAATACCGATCATGCCGCTGGAGTAGGCGACCCCTTGAGCATGGTTTCCAGCTGAAGCGGCAATCACCCCACGCTTTCGTTCCTCTTCGCTTAACGACATAATTTTATTAAATGATCCCCGCACTTTAAACGATCCCGTCTTTTGCAAATTTTCGAGCTTCATGTATACTTCATTGCCAGAAAGATTAGTAAATGTTTGGGAATGCTCAAGCGGAGTTTGATGAACAATCCCTTTCATTTTTTCCCTTGCCTCTAAAACATCGTTCAATGTTAACATCGTTTTCATCACCTAGCTATCATTCATTTCAAAGTTGCCCCTGATAATTATACATAAAACAGTAGTTTGTCTACAAACTATACCCCAATATAACTTTTCATCTTTTTTTAAATGTGCTATAAAAAGAAAGGAAATCCTAATCATGACGCAAGCAAGCCGAATATACTGACTCCATCCATCACCCCAATACAGAAATTAAAAATCTGCCCAATGCGTTCCTAATCGAGGCAAATCCTATCTCTCCAATAATATGATGCAATGTTAGGATGTTTCTCGTGCGTTTCCTCCTAGAATGTTTTGCAAATTCCCATAAACTTCATTATGATAAAGAAGTATGAACGATCGGAGGTAACAATATGAAAAAGGCTAATTTTCTTTCTCTTTTATTTGCCGTTATGTTTTTGGTGATGTCTGGTTTTGGCATTATCATCCCGGTTCTTCCCTTTTTAGCAGAAGAAGTGGGTGCCACTCCTACGCAATTAGGACTGCTAATGGCAACGTACTCTTTGATGCAACTATTATTCGCTCCATTTTGGGGCCAGATATCCGACCGTTACGGGCGAAAACCAATTTTATTCATCGGCATCGCCGGATTGTCGCTCTCGTTCTTTTTGTTTGCCGTGTCAAAAACACTTACGATGTTATTTATCGCCCGTATTATCGGCGGGATGCTATCAGCAGCTACGATTCCTACCGCAATGGCTTACGTTGCTGACGTCACGACACCGCAAGAACGTGGAAAAGCAATGGGGGCTATCGGCGCCGCTACCGGTCTTGGATTTATTTTTGGTCCTGCGATTGGCGGCATTTTTTCGAAAATAAATTTGCATATTCCTTTCTTTATCTCAGGAACACTATCCGCTGTTACCGCATGTCTCGTGCTTCTTTTTTTGAAAGAATCATTGACAAAAGAAAAACAACCGGCAACTTTAAAAACAAAAGAACCGATATGGTACATACTAAAAGGGCCGCTTTTATTTCTGTACCTTCTTCAATGGCTTATTACTTTTTCATTGGCTGGGCTAGAAGCAACATTCGCTTACTACGCAGCAAAACGCGCAGAATTATATTCCTCGCAATTAGGCTATATTTTTATGATTATGGGGCTTGCAAGTGCGATTGTCCAAGGAGGGCTCATTGGAAAACTAATTCAAAAATTTGGTGAAGGCCGCGTCATTCAAGGCGGAATCATTGTATCAGCCGTTGGATTTGCCCTCATTTTATTCGTTCACAACTTCCTGACCGCCGCTATATTTTTATCGATTTTTGGCATCGGAAACGGTGTCATCCGCCCTTGTGTATCCTCGCTAGTCACTAAACATATATCAAGCGGCCAAGGGCGTGCTACCGGATTGCTTTCTTCGTTTGACTCCCTTGGGCGCATCATCGGACCTCCAATTGCCGGACAGATGTTTACAACAATGATCGAACTTCCATACTTAGCAGGTATTGTATTATCCTGTTTCGCGTTGATCCTTTATCATGTTTTTGCAAAACAGTCACAGCAAGTTTCGTCTTAAGAGGGAAGCTCCCTCTTTTTCATATTGATTATTTAGAACATAGTTTAATAACATAAATGATTGTTTCTTTATCTAAATAATCAACAGCCCATCCCCTTGTTTGTTCATGAAATTTTATCCCACTATTTCGATTGTGAAATATTTTTTCATCTCTTTCAGGAAAACATTTTATGCATGGTAAAAACTATATAAAAGTAGGCAGCCACGATAAAAATTGGTAAGATAAAAGCAGACAATCTTGGAAAGGACGAAGAACGATGACCGTGAAATTATATTACACTTCTCCAGCGACAAGCGAATGGACAACGACAATCACAAGTGCTCGTGAAGATGGAGATACATATATTGTCACATTAGCAGAAACGGCATTTTATCCAGAAGGCGGCGGACAGCCTTCCGATTGCGGAACGATTGAAGGAATGCGTGTATTAGAAGTATTTGAAGAAAACGAGGAAGTGTATCATCGTCTCCCTTCCTTGCCTAAAACATCCACCGTTCATTGCCAAATCGATGCGGCTCGCCGTCTCGACCATACCCAACAACATAGCGGGCAACATTTATTATCCGCTGTTTGCATAGAGCTTTTTGACGCCCATACGGTCGGTTTTCATATGGGCACTGATGTAGTAACGATTGATTTAAACATTCCTTCTTTATCCGAGCAAGCGCTCACCGCCATTGAAAATCGCGCCAACGAACTTATTTACGCCAATATTCCTGTAGAAACGTACTATGTGACAAAAGAAGAAGCACACACAATTCCGTTTCGGAAGTTTCCCGATATCGAAGGGAATATTCGCGTCGTCGAAATCAAAGGAGTCGATGTCTCAGCCTGCTGCGGAACTCATGTATCGCGTACAGGAGAAATCGGGATCATTAAGCTGCTGAAAACAGAACGTCATCGCGGAATGACGCGCCTGTCATTTGTTTGCGGCAAACGCGCTCTTGGCGATTATCGCATTTCCCATCGTATTCTTACTACCGTTTCCCAACAATTTGGAACAAACCGGGATATGCTGTTAGACGTGCTTGCAAAATGGGAGGACGAAAAGAAAGAACTACAAAAACAGTTGCAACAATGTAAAGAAGTGATGTACGATATCGAAGCAGAGAAAGCGGCACAGCAAGCAGAAAAGGTGATCATTCACATCTATGAGCAATATACGTTAAAAGATTTGCAAGCAATTGCCAACACAATTGCAAATCGTTACCATAAAACGGCCGTTTTAGCGACTTTGTTGGAGCATCGCATCGTCATCGTCAAAGCTCCTTCCCTTTCGCTGCACGTCGGCCAATGGTTGAAGCAAAAGCTAGAAGCAGTGAATGGAAAAGGAGGAGGAAGTGATCGTCAAGCACAAGCAACATTTTCTTCGCTCCATGACATGCACACATTTATTCGCTTATTAGAAACGGAAATAACAAAGGTGATTGCTAGTGATTGATGCCCACCTTCATTTAGATCAATATAGCGATATCGAAGAAGAGATAAAAAAATGGCAAGAAGCAGGAATTGCCGCGGTAGTGGCCGTTTCGACCGATCTTCGTTCCAGCTATCGGACGCTCGAACTAAAACAAAAATTTCCTGATTTCATTTATGCGGCGATTGGGTTTCATCCCGAACAGCCTCTTCCATCATCATTAGAATGGGAAGAGTGGCTTCGTCTTCTTCAGATCGAACGCCCACATCTTTCTGCTATTGGAGAAGTCGGTCTTCCTTATTATTCTGCTGAAGCTGTTTTACGATTTTCTGATTATCGCGATTTCTTTGAACAAATCGTTCGTACTGCTGCTGCGGCCTCATTACCGCTAGCAATACACGCTGTTTACGACAAAGCTTCAACTGCTTTACATATATTGCAGAAAAATAAGATAAAAAAGGCTCACTTTCACTGGTTGAAAGCGGAGCCGGCGATCATTGAGAGAATTGTAGCATGCGGCTACTTTATTTCAATCACTCCTGAAGTTTGTTATCGCACGCGGGACCAAAAACTTTTGTCCCGTGTGCCAATCAAACAATTGCTTTTAGAGACGGACGGACCATGGCCATTTGACGGGCCATTTGCCGATGTTCCCACATCTCCATTGCTGTTACATCATTCGCTTAAGGCGGTCGCTTCCTTTTATCATCAAGACATCAAAGCGACAGCAAACACAATCACCGCAAATACAAAGAGGCTATACGGCTCATTACATCACTGCTAGTCAAAACGAACACCTTTTTGTACAATAACTAATGAACGTTTTCTCAAGGGGTACTGGAAGTATGGACTTATCTTATGAAAAGTTAAAACAACGCGTAAAACAATTGGAACAAGAAACGCGGTTTTATCAAAATTTAATAAAACAAATTCCCTTTTCATTCACCTACACGGATTATAAAGAAGGAATGAAATTAGAAAAGAAGCGTGGAAACATTTCACCAACGATTCAGTCCATTCCCGCTTCTTCCAAAAAAGACACTGATCTACAATTGGATATTGATCTAAATCATGACGTTCTATTTGAGAAGGTTGAAAAGTTTTTAACACCGATTTTCGACCTTGTTCCCCATCATATCGTATTTGTTGATGGAAACGGCATCATTACACTTTGCAACTTGCAAACGGCAATTGATACCGGGGTAGATCGTGATTCCATCATCGGAAAGCATATTCGTGAACTATTGCAGCTGCCCGATGAACTCATCGTAACGCTGCAATCCATTAAAAAAAAGGAGCCGATTTATAATCGCGAAGTATTCGACCGTTTTTATGGAATTATTAATACACGTTTCCTTTATAACAATGATGGTTCCATCAAACGAGTGATTAGCACATTTCAATCATTAACCATGATGAAAGAAACGGAAAAACTGGCGGTGGCTGGTCGTATCGCTGCGGGAATTGCCCATGAAATTCGCAATCCGCTTACTACTGTTCGTGGATATTTACAATTTTTAAAAGGCGAACTTCCAGATCAAATTGTTTCTCTTATTGATCGTCTTCTCATTCCTGAACTTGACCGCGCCAACAGCATCATTACCGACTTTTTAAGTATCGCCAAACCAGCGAATATTAAAATGGAAAAAATGATTATTCATCGTTTTATTCAAGAAGATTTAGGGATGTTGTTACAGAGCGAAGCTTTGTTACATAATGTAAATATTCATTTTGATTTAGACGAACGCCTCGACAATTGTGTGATAAAAGTGGATAAAAGCCAGTTATTACAAGTGTTTTTAAATTTATTTCGCAATGCGGTCGAGGCAAAAGTGAAAAAGACAATGCATGTCACTATTTCGACGAAATTATACAACAATATTGTCCAAATTCGATTTTGCGACGATGGGCCTGGGATTCCCCCAACGATTATTGGCCATATTTTTGATCCATTTTTCTCTACGAAAGAAACTGGGACTGGACTTGGGCTGCCGCTATCGCGCAAAATCATCGAACTGCATAAAGGAACGATGAAAGTCGAAAGCGGAGACAATGGAACTTGTTTTCTTATCGAACTGCCATTGGAAAACTGCTGAAACTAGAAGCTGTCCTTATCAGCTAGGACAGCTTCTTTCCTGTATATCTTTTATTGCGATCATTCCAATTTTGCATTTAGAACAATGTGTGACTAAATAATATAATCGTTATTAAAAACAAAATGATTGTTTCTTTCCGATTTTTTTCGTAATCTATATGGATAGTGCAACTTTATTGGAAAAGAGGCGGTTTTGATGCAGCAAACGATGACACACAAAGAGAAAATCATACAGCTGCTTCATATTTTTCTACCCGTTTTTATTACTCAAGTTGGTCAATATGCGATGAACTTTGCTGACGTTACGATGTCAGGACATGCCAGTTCAAGTGATTTAGCAGGAGTCGCGATTGGATCAAGTTTGTGGGTTCCGATTTTTACAGGAATGAGCGGCATTTTACTCGCTCTGACGCCAATTGTCGCTCAACATTTCGGAGCAAAGCGGTACGAGCAAATTCCACATGTGGTGATCCAAACGATGTATTTAGCGATTGTGATCTCCCTAGCCATCATCGCTGGCGGTGCCGCCGCCTTAAATCCGATTTTGAATCACATGAATTTAGAAGCAGAAGTACAACAAGTTGCTTATGATTATTTAATCGCCCTTTCATTTGGCATAATCCCGTTATTTCTTTATTACGTTCTGCGCTGTTTTATTGATGCGCTTGGCCAGACGAAAATTACGATGTTTATCACATTAACGGCACTTCCTATTAACATTTTGTTTAACTACTTACTCATTTATGGAAAATTTGGCTTTCCGAAGCTCGGCGGTGTCGGCTCTGGTTATGCAACGACGATCACATATTGGTATTCGTTTTTTATAGCGGTCATCATCGTCCGCCGATTTCAGCGATTTGATCGCTTTAACCTATTCGAGCGTTTTTATCGTATTTCTTTTGCTACGTGGAAAAAACTATTAAAAATCGGGCTTCCGATCGGTTTTGCGATTTTTTTTGAAACGAGCATTTTCGCCGCTGTCACATTGTTGATGAGCGAGTTTCATACAACGACGATCGCCGCTCATCAAAGCGCAATGAATTTCGCGTCGTTTCTTTATATGATCCCATTAAGCATCTCTACAGCATTGACGATCGCCGTTGGTTTTGAAGTTGGAGCGAATCGTTATCAAGATGCGAAACAATATAGCTTTATCGGCATTGGAATGGCAGTATCAACAGCGATTGTTACTTCGCTTTTGCTTTATTTTTTCCGCGGGGATATTGCCAAAATTTATACGAACGAACAAGATGTGCTATTTTTGACGGAGCAATTTTTACTATATGCGATTTTCTTTCAATTTTCGGATGCCGTAGCTGCTCCGATTCAAGGCGCGCTTAGAGGATATAAAGATGTCAACGCTACATTTTGGGCCGCTTTCGTTTCGTATTGGTGCATTGGGCTGCCATTCGGTTATACGCTTGCCAATTTCACTTCTTTCGGAGCGTTTGGATATTGGATTGGGCTGATTGCGGGATTAGCTTCTGGGGCGATATTCCTCTTTTTCCGCCTTCTCTATGTCCAGCGCCGCTACAAGCATGTTCATCATAATGAAAACGGATGAAAAAAAGCCGGCATTCTTCATTATTATATTTGTGAAAGGTGAAGAGAGAATGAAACGGATTTGTTCATATGAAAAAGAGGCTGTGCGGAAGCCTCTTTTTCATTTATGCTTATTTCAATATTTTCGCTTTTTCTAGTTCACGTTCTTCTTATTTACAATAATCATCGCAGACGGCGTAATTCTCGACCACTAACGTTATATTGGTGATCTCGAAAAGTCTTTCGTAAAAATAAAATGAGGAAGAAGCCGTTGATCGGCTTCTTCCCGATTGTCATGTGTTATCTAGCCGGCAATTAGAACCATGCTGATCCGACAATAATAAGCAAGATGAACAAGACGACGATTAGCACGAAACTACGGCCTTGACCAAACCCGCCATAGCCAAAGCCATGGCCGAAGCCGCAGCCGCAGCCGCCCCAGCCGCCAAAACCATAACCAAATGACATAGTATGCACCTCCTTATGTTAAATTTAACGAGCGGTTAGTACCCCCAACCACCAATACATGCGCATCCAACAATAATCAACAAGATGAACAAGACAACGATTAACGCAAATCCTCCACCGTAACCTGCACCCATCATGAGCACCTCCTTCACTTTTGTACTAGTAGACTATTCATTTGGATGGCAAATGGTTAGATATTTTTATAAAAATGGGTGTTCAACACAATGCAAAATAAAAAACGGACCGATATCATCGATCCGTTTTCTATATGCCAAATGAGTTACGATTAATAATTTTATCATGCCATCCTTGCATCCATTTTGTTTTAGAAAAAGAAAAAATGACAAGCGCCACCCAAATACAGCTAAACGTATATACGTGCGCTTTCGTAAACGCTTCGTGAAACAAAAATATGCCAGACAATAACGTTAACGTCGGAGCGATATATTGAAGAAATCCGAGCATGGTAAGCGAAATCCGTCTTGCTCCTTTTGCAAAATATAAGAGCGGAACCGCAGTTGCCGGACCAGCACCAATCAATAATAACAATTGCCAAATAGTGAGCGTTGATAACAGTGAAGAATGATCATATAAAATAAACAAATAGATGAAAGAAATCGGTGTGACGACCATCGTTTCCACTGTTAAACCAATCGCGGAATCAACGCTTGCCAGTTTTTTCACCAGCCCATAAATCCCGAAAGAAAAAGCAAGCGTTAACGCAATCCATGGAAATGTACCGTATTGAAAAGTCATCACACAAACTCCGATACTCGCAAGAATAAAGGAAATCCATTGCCATAAATTAAGCCGTTCTTTTAACACCACCACTCCTAATACAACGCTGACGAGTGGATTAATATAATAACCTAAGCTTGTTTCCACCACATGCCCATGGGTAACCGCCCATATGTATACAAACCAATTCACGCTGATTAGTATAGCCGCTGCGATTATTCCTCCTGCTAATTTTGGCTTTTTCATCATCATCGAAACCTGTTTTCGCCACGATGCTATTTGCCTCGTTACAATAAGCAGCACAACCATAAAGAAAAACGACCAAATAATGCGGTGTGCTAAAATTTCCATCGCAGGACGAGACTCCAAAAGCTTCCAATAGAGCGGTAAAATTCCCCACAACAAATAAGAAAACGCCGTATACCATATTCCGATTTTCTCTTCATTTGCTTGACTCAATGCTCTATCCCCTTTTTATTTTATTGCTTTCATTTTACTGATTTATTATAATTCGTTTTCTGTTTTTTTCCAAGAAAAAACGCCTGCCGTAAACAGGCGTCTTTATCTTACTGCTGCTAACACAATAATCAGCAAAATAAATAAGACAACTATTAAAGTAAATGAAAAGCTGTAACCAAAGCGGCCTCCATAACCGTAACCATAGTAATGCGGCGCATATCCATCATAATACCACATCATAATCTCCTCCTTTTTCGTTAAATAACGGCCAAGGCAAGCACAAACAACCATCATTTAAGAGTAAACACCGCTTATAGCGGGCGCCTTCTTTGACGATTCACCGTCATTATATGCATCCGCCCATCATAACGGCCGGGCAAATGCCCAGATTAAGGAGTTCTTTCCGGTTCGATATGGACATGCGTCGCTTCAATATTATGGCGTTTTTTCATCAGGCGTTCCACTTCATCGGCAATTTCGTGGCTTTTTACCACCGTTAAATTTGGATCAACATGTATTGTTACATCAAGGACGACATAACTGCCTAACATTCTTGCTTTTATATCGGCAACGTTCTTTACCCCATCAATGGCTGCGATTTCTTGTTTGTATGTCGTCAACATATGTTCGTCAAACCCATCGGTTAACGTATGGGACGTTTCCATAAATACTTCCCAAGCGGTTTTACAAATCATTCCTCCAATCAGTGCAGCCACAAGCGGATCAAGCCACAATAGACGAACTTGCGCTCCAATAATTCCAACGACCGTTCCAATGCTTACAAGCGCATCGGACAGATGGTCTTTTGCGGCCGCAGCAAGCGCTTGACTATTCGTTCGTTTCGCTAACTGTGCATTAAAATAATATACGGCTATCATTACAAGAGCAGATGCAACAGCGACAAATGCGGCGAAAGGCTCAGGAGCACTTTCTTTTTCGGATTGAAAAACGGAAGAAATTCCTTCAATGATCACATCGATGCCGATGGACATCATCATGAACGCAGCAATTAATGATGAGATATTTTCCGCGCGTGAATGTCCATACGGATGGTTGCGGTCACGCGGTTTTTTGGCAATTTTAATCCCAATTAAAATCGCGACAGAAGCAAGAATATCGCTAAAATTATTCCATCCGTCCGCTTTGACGCCGTCAGAATGAGCAATAGAACCGACGATGAGTTTGCTTATCGCTAATATTATGTAGCTAACGATACTGACCCAAGCCCCTAATTCTGCTTTTCCTTTTGTTTCCACACATTTCACCAACCTAGCTGTCCTTTCTGCATTTATAAGTGTACCAATATAAAAACATGTAAGTCTATAGCAACAAAGTTGGCTTTTGGAAGGAGTATAGATGTGGACAAACTTTTTCTTACTCGGGTAACTTTTTTGAGTAAAGGCAAACCACTACTGCGTATGATGCAACAGAAAGTAAAAAAACGGCCTGCCGATGGTTGCAGGCCGTTTTCTCCTTACATTTTCCTTACGATTTGAAAATACTCTTCTAACGTAATTTGTCTTTCAAACATCACTTTTGCTGCTTTTTTGCCGACATACCGAAGATGCCAAGGCTCATATTGGTAACGTAAAAAGATATAACCATATAAAATTATTGAAAAATAGCCTTCTTTCATGTTATCTTTTCTTCATTCTATCATCTAAGTTTTGGTTTTATCAAGAATATCTTTTAAAAACCGCACTCTTTCAAGCGCAGTTTCATTCTTCATCTGCTTCATTCGCATGATTCCACTCATGTGATAATCGTCAACATTTACTTGAACTTTATTGTGTTTTTGGCAATTAAAAAATGTATTAAATGGCAAATAAGCATATACAATTATCTGTATAAAATTTCATACCTCTTGTCGCTTTTGGACATGGAGTCTCTGCGGGCGCTCGAAATGAACTTGAATAATCTTAATTATACATTCGATTCAGGAGGTATTTTCTTTTGGATTACTTCATTCTGCTAGGCGTTTTTTTATAAAATGATAAATTATAGGGTCATTACTTTGAAAATACTTATTAAGGCATGATATAAAAAATCAACAAAATTATAATATTGATAGGGAGACTAATTAACAAAAACAATCCTATATAATTTTTAGGACTAGAACCTTTTTTTGTTATAGCAAAATACTCAACACCCAAATTACTGATTGTAATTAATAAAACAAAGATGGCATAAAGCAAAACTTTTTCCTTAAACATGCTTGTGAAAAGGGGAGAAAAGATGATTAGAAAAGTGAGTTGCTGAAAAGTGCCTCGAGAAAAAATATCTACCTTTCCACCCAGAAATGCTTTAAAGTCACTTTTGCTCATATTATCCCCCCTTACTATCGTAATATTCTTTATTCAACTATTGATGCCCTTTAGCTCAATAAAAAGGATGAATCGCTTTTTGAATTAACGCACCCAATATTAAATTTGATACTTCTTTCTGCTTCTGATAAACGGTCTAATCTTTAAATTAATCCTGTTCGTTTGGGAAAACAGCAATATTAGAGTCATCGAATGTCTTATCAAGCGTAATGTCATGTACAAATGTATCTCCCCAATTCTGGGTTTCCACTTTGGTGTCTTTTGTAGTCGTTATTCCCAGTCCTTTAAGTATTTCTTCGAGTGGTTTGTCGGTTTCAACTTGAAGATGAACCAAATTCCCCTGATAAAAGGTAGCTGTAGCATATGTAAACAATTCGGATTCTCCATATGTTAAGTAATCCGCGTTTATGGTCGAACCATCTTTCAACTGAAACTTTCCATTCTCATACTGTTTTTCGTTAGGATCGAGCTTAAACCGTTTATTAAATTCGTCTTTTGTCAAAAAGGTTTCGTTGCTTATCTGCTGTTCTATATCCTTTTTAGTTTGTTGCTGCTTATCAGTTGTTCCCTGCTGCTTTTCTTGTGTATCCCCCTCTTTCTTCTCTTCCTGCGTAGCTTTTGGTTTTGATATCGGTTGTGCTTTCTGTTCATCGTCGCTGTTCCCAGTCACACTTCCGATAATAAATAAAACCACAAGGATGGCCCAAAACCACCATTTTTTCCATATGTTTTTCATTTTAGCACCCCCTTCCATCCATTATACTGACAAGTAAAAGTAATGAAAATAAAAATGCCCATCTACTCTGTAACATCAAGTACAGTTAAACAATTTTTAGCACTTTGATATCAATGTCTTATATTTAATACTATACATTATATTTGGTTGTTTTTTCATAAAATTCTAAAAAGAGGGTTCATCACCAAAAGATGTACTTGATTTTTACGTTAAAATGTGATAGAGGTCTCTAGACGGACACGCAAAGTAAAACGCTGGATATTTCGATCCCCATATCCTCGCCTTTTGATCAATTTTATTTTGTTGTTGATTCCTTCCATTGGACCATTTGAGTAAGAAAAAACGATGCAAGAAAGCACTGCGTCTCTTCGGATGATGAGTGCCTTGGCAATACTGCGTACGGCGGCACAGTCGCTAAAAAGGTACCGGTCAAACCATTGGGTCAAACGAGTTTCGGCTTGCTTTCTTGTTTGGCTTTTGGATACGTAACGGAAATGTTGAAGTGCTTGATAGACATCACGTAAATAAGCACTTTCTTGGCACCATTGTCGAACTTCCTGTCTCTCTTCTTCTGTTAATTTTTCTGGACGTTGGCTTAACCATCGGCACACGCGGCGAACGCTTCCATGTTTGGTTCCGCCTTTGGCAAGGTATTTGCGACAACGTTCCAGTGCATCGGTGAATAACTGAATCACATGGAAGTGGTCAAGAACATGGATGGCTTTTGGACATACCTTTTCAATGGCTTTTCTCATGGCAGGAGCCAAGTCGCTGACAACATACTTCACTTTGGAGGCGACGGGTTGAAGCGCCTCCACAATGGCTTCTTCATTTTTTCCAAAAGCAATGGAAAGGACATTCCGAGTCTGTGTGTCCATCACCGCTACTCCGTAATCATGTCCCTTTCGGAAAGCGAATTCATCCACACATACTACTGTAGGATTCGATGTTGGTAAAAGAGCCGGGGCATATTGATAAAACCAGCGTTCTACTGTCGTATAGGCGAGTTGTAACAAGCGAGCGACTTCTTGAATCGTTTTTCCGATGCATAACTGGGCGACCCAATGTTGAAACGATTCCGTCGCGATACTGTGAGACGGAAGTCCCGGATAAGAAACGGTGAACGTCAGAAAACAGGCTTGGCAACGCCGTCTTTCTATGGGAAGTTCAATCCAAAATAAACCGACCGTATTGGTATAGCCATGAATCCATTGTTTTCGTTTCGATGATATTTTGGTTGTCCGTCCGAAGCAAGTCGGGCAGATCGGACAATGAGGAGGGAGGGAAAGTTCAAAAATCCATCGTTCTCCCTCTTTTCGTTCTCCATGAATAAGAAAGCCTGGTAAAGTGATCAAATCTTTGATAAACTGAGATTGCATGCGAAATTTCCTCCATGGTTGATGGTTTGGTCACCTTTACCATACAGGAAATTTCGCATTTTTTGTACCCTTGATCAGAAAACAACCTGATTGTCAAGTACATTTTGTGGTGAAGAGCCAAAAAGAAATAAAATTAGAATATACAGTAAAGGGAAGGAAGGTACCGTCAAGAATTTTGTGTAATGTAAATGGGGTAGGGTTTCTCTGAAATGGATTTGAATTGATAGGGGACTGATTTCCTCCACACAGGAGACTGAATATTCAGTCTCTTGTGTGGAAAGGGAGAATTCCCCTATTTTGTTTATTTACAGTATTTGGTTAATGATAACGTTCTTCAAACATTCGCTCGAGGGCTTCCTGTGCTTCGGCAAATCCTCTTAACTTTCGCCCTGCCCATTTCTCATTAAAATCTTGAATGGTCAAATACACGATTTTTTCAGCGGCTTCTAAACTATTCAAACTGTTCATCGGTTTTAGGCGTTTCCGAATCTCCTTGATCGTTCGTTCGATGGCATTGGTCGTGTAAATCACACTTCGAATACTGCTTGGATCATCCATAAATGTAAGGAGGACATCCAACTCATTGGCCCAAGATTGAACTTCTCTTGGATATTTGCTGGACCATTTCGACTCAAACTGTTGAAACATTTGTAACGCCATCTCCTTATTCGGCGCGCGATAAATCAGCTTGAGATCCTCGGCCACTTCGAATTGGTCTTTTTTCCGAACACGATGGAGCGTGTTGAGGACTTTGTGAACGACACAACGCTGCACATCGGCTTTCGGACAAACCGCCTTAAAGGCTTCCTCCAGCCCCGGTAGTCCATCGAATACGCCAAGAAGCACTTCCTTGACGTCTCTTTTGTAGAGCTGTTGGAGAATCTCCCGCCATCCATAGGCGCTTTCTTGTCCTCCCACGAAGAAATCTAGAATTTCGCGATATCCTTCTTCGTTCACCCCTAACACCACATAAATGACTTCTTTCTCCACGGTTTCGCGACGAAGTTTTACGTATAAACCATCCAAATATAAGACGGAATAACGCTTGTGCAGTGGACGAGTGTGCCATTTCTCGATGTCTTCCTTCACTACATCGGTAATCCGGCTGATCGTTGCAGGAGAATAGGCATTGCCTAAAATTCGTTCAATAAACTTGCCAATTTCCCGTGTGCTCATGCCACTTTGATACATCCTGATGATGGCTTCCTCCAGCCAGCCGGTGTGGTGTTGATAAGGGGCAAACAACTGTGTTTGAAATTCCCCGTTTCGGTCTCTTGGAACCAAAAGACCCTCAATCCGGCCATATTGCGTATCTAGATTTCGTTGATAGTAGCCGTTTCTCCTATTCGGCGTTCCATCCTGTTCGATTTCGAGGAAATTCTTGATTTCTTCCCACATAATCAGCTCTAATTTTTCCTTTACAAACTGACGAATGACACTTTCCAGTTGATTTGCCCAGTAGACATTCGGTATACTTCTTTTAGACATAGGTAGGGTACTCCTTTCTCTAAGATTTTTGGTCCAAATCAGAGAATACCCTACTTTTTTCTTTTGTTCTAGCAAAATGCTTTACACAAAATTTTATACATCATCACGAAATTTCAGGCATCGTCAATGGTGAAAGGTTTATCAGAATGATTGCGGGTATATTTTTTCGTTTTTGTTTTAGCCAAAATAAAATACGCCTTCTTTCATGTTTTACAACATGAAAGAAGGCGTAAATTTGGTCTTGGTTATATCTCGCCTTTTTGCGTTTTCTCCTTACATTTTCCTTACGATTTTAAAATACTCTTCTAACGTAATTTGTCTTTCAAACATCACTTTTGCTGCTTTTTTGCCGACATACCGAAGATGCCACGGCTCATATTGGTATCCCGTAATTGCTTCTTTTCCTTTTGGGTAGCGAATAATAAATCCGTACTCATGCGCATGCAGGGCGACCCATTTTCCTTCTTTTGTTTCTCCAAAAGCAGTCGTCAATTTGTACCCAACACTTTGGCTTGTTATATCCATTGCCAATCCAGTTTGATGTTCGCTCTGCCCCGGCAGTGCGACCGCATGAATCGCCCTCTCTTTTCCTTTTTCTTTTACTTCTTCCGCAAATATCATTTTTTGGCGCTCATATGAACGATAGCCAGACACGGCTACAAGCTGGATTCCTTCTTTACGAGCGGCGGCAAATAACGCTTCGAGCGCTTTCGCTGCCTCGGCGCGCATATACCGCTTGTCCACATTTTTTTCGGCAAACGAAAACGGAACGCGCGGTGCAACTAAATCGTTCGGCTTATATGCAGCTGGCAGCGATTGTTCTTTATTCACAAGCGCTAATATATTACTTGGGTTCATAATCACTTTCTGGCCGTTTTGCACTTCAACAATATTCCAATATTCCGGTTCTAACAATAGATCCGGATCTATCGCTTCACGATCTTTAGAATCATCCGGTTTTTTTTGGCGTTTCATTTTCTTTCTTTTCATGATGAGTGATTATATGTTTATTCGTTTTATCTGATGCTTTTTCATGTTCCCCTGGAAAATCATTCCATTGACTGCATCCGCTAAATAAAAAAAGCAATACAAAAATCATCCATCGAAACAGCTGTTTCATTATTTCACCTTTTCCGAATCTATACACGACAGAAAGCCCACGTTCTAGCATATCCCGTTTCGCTATATTTGGCACCACTTCATCGCAATGACTGTTAGAAGCGGCTATAATTAAATGCGAATGACAATGAAATACGATAGCCGCGCGTTGAACTTAAACATCTATTATCCAACACGGATCGCCGTTTCTAGCGCCACTTCAATCATCTCGTTAAACGTGGTTTGCCGTTCTTGGGCTGTTGTTTCTTCTCCTGTTAAAATATGGTCACTTACCGTTAGTACAGAAAGCGCTTTTCGGCCAAATTTTGCCGCTAACGTATATAGCGCCGCCGTTTCCATTTCGACAGCCAAAACGCCATAACGCGCCCATGTTTCCCAGTCCGGTTGGTCATTATAAAACATATCAGCGGTAAAGACGTTGCCAACTTTTAACTTCAACCCTTTTTCGACACCGACTTCATAAGCAGTCCGCAACAAATCAAAATGCGCTGTCGGTGCATAATCCCGCCCGCGGAAAGTCAAACGGTTCATATTCGAATCCGTTGATGCGCTCATCGCTAAAATGACATCACGAACGTTCACATCTTTTTGAATTGCTCCACATGTTCCGACGCGAATTAATGTTTGTACACCATAGCTTTGGATTAACTCATTGACATAAATAGAAATTGAAGGAACTCCCATTCCCGTTCCTTGCACGGAAATGCGATGGCCTTTATATGTACCAGTAAAGCCAAGCATGCCGCGCACGCGGTTGTAACATGTCGCTCCTTCTAAAAACGTTTCCGCGATATATTGGGCGCGAAGCGGATCACCCGGCAGCAAAATTTTATCGGCAATTTCTCCTTGTTTTGCTTCGATATGAATGCTCAAGCGGTATACCTCCTTTATTCATCCTATCTTCTTTGGCACCACGTTTTATGCCCTTTTTATCATATCACACAATCAGTGTGATGTGTAAAAAATAATCGCTACGGGCATACTGAGTATACCCCTTGGCAACATTCATGGCACTTTTGCTGTATACATTCGTCTCAACTTTCGAAAGGAGGCATCACACGGATGAAAAAGAAATTGGAACAAGCAGTGGAATATGCGAATAAAACAAATCCATCATCCCGTTCGAGTAATCAACCGTCTACTTCGAAAAAAGAAAAAACAAAGTTTTAAGGGAGAAATATTCTCCCTTTGTTTATGATGTCTTTGAGTGATAATCATCCCGGCGGCGCGCTAAATATTTTTCATTAATATACAATACTTTTTTATCTTTGCTCAGTGTATATTTTTTCTCCCGTTCTTTTCGTTTGCGAATAAACCAACAGCCGAGTATATACATAGGGAGAAATAATTCTATTGCTCCTGCATAAACGTACAAAAACTGTTTTGTCCATGTCATTTTTGACAAATGCACGTCAATATCGCTAAACATATAATAAGAAGTTGCCACAATCCCCCCTGCAATAAGCACGTTCATCACATGTAAAAAAGGAACGTCTTTCCAACGAAAAAATATTCGTTCTATTTGTTCTTTGACAAATAACAAAATGGCTGCAGATATTACGCAAAGCAACAAGGAAACAAAAAGTGCGGCCATCATCGTTTCCCCTTCCCCATCATCATTTAACTGCAAAAACTTTCGCGAATAAATCGCTTTTAACTGTACAAACTAATATTGAACCTTTGCATGAGAAAAGTCGCAGATTTTGACGGACGTTAGAGTTTTTCCTACACCTGCGTGCAGGCACTCACTCTGTTCCGTAAGTATCATGGACAAACACTTCCTTATTGTTTAGCGCCTGTCGGATCGGTTCAAAACCGTTTTCCACTTCACCCAATCGCTCCAGTCACAGGCTTTTCTAGTTATACAATAAATGAAGGAGGAAGCTGTTTATGGGTAAAAAACACCGAAACCGCATCAACGGCCAAAAAAAGAATAACCATATCCCAAAAGAAGCGTTGATTGCTGAGGATGCCGCCCATGCGAAAGAATTCTCCGCCGCGGGAGGCAGAAAAAACGGACCGGGTCATCACGATAACCCGGATTCATAACAATGCAATCAATGATGAAAGCCGTTTTATATGAAAAAATAATCTAGAAACCCTTGTGTAACACAAGGGTTTCTATGTGGAAGGATCTACTTCATCAAATGATAAAGTAACTACTTTTGTATATTCCCCCCGGGCAATCTCTTCTTTTGTCGCTTTTTCGTCAAGCTCCTTCTCATCATCCATTCCCGGCGCTAGTTTCGGAAATTCGCGGCTATTCTTTTTTCGCTCCAAGTGATCGCCTCCCTTCCTTTATTATCCATACCCGAAATTTACGTAAACTATTCGACTTTTTTCTTCATTATATCATCATTTTTTCTTTTTCAAACAGAATATTTAGAATTTTTATACTAACGAATATGAATGCGATTAATTTTTTTCCATCCTTCCGGACATAGTTTGTAATACACTTGCCCCTTTAGTCCTTCATCAATTAAGACGATATCTCCTGTACTCATAAAACGTGCTTGGTAATCTTTTGGCATTAAATCAGATACGTTAAACATACGATAAAGATATGATAATGCTTCTTGGTGATTGGACGCATTGATCGTCAATCTGTATACTTGTCTGTACCCTTTCGTCTGCCCAAAACTTGGGGTTTGAAATATAGTGATATCATACTTACGCTCTACATGGAGCATTTTTTTCATTAATAGACGTACCATTCGACATCGCTCCTTTTACCCATTTATTTCATAAAATATTAGTGATAAGCGATGTCGATTCCTTCAGCAAAATTGCTCTTGTTTTGTCGAATGACTTTTCAATACCGGTGTTCGAATAAGCAGGCAAACGAAGAGAAAAAATAAGGTAGACGCATCGTTAACTCCCAAAAAAGCTTGAAAAGAAGCTGCCGCTATGGTGTTTCTTTTTATAATGCTTATAACCGTAGTGGGAAGGATGGGTATGTGAATAATGCTCCTTTGAATTATGATAATGGTCGCTGCTGCTGTAATGGCCTTTATGATAATGATGCGACATGCTTCCTTTGAAAATGGCTTTGATAATTTTTTTCAACATCGCAATCACTCCTTTTCGAACAGATTGCTTATAAAACGAGCTTCGTTTCACTTCCATCCAAAATGAATGCTAGGAGGGATGTCGCCATAGAACGAAATCATTTTTTATCCCGAATCGCTCATCCGGTGCAGTCACTGTACCGCTACTTTTTATATAGGCACCACATTGATATTGCTTCCTCATCGCTGTTGCATCAACTTTCGAAGCAATGGGAGCGCCCGTCGCACCCTCACATCACCGAGGAAGAACATAAAATAGTTTCCGAAATTAAGCAAAAAACAGCGAATTATAACCGCAATAACATTACACGGACAGCAGCCTATTTGGCGTTTTTCGAGCGTCATCCGGAAGTACATTGGGCATTTTTGGCGCATATCGTTTCCCGGAATGGCGGATGGAATATGACAGATTTAAAAGGAAGTGTCATTCCACGTCTTCTTCCTGCCGAACACATTCATCCGCTTTTTTTATTTTTAGAAAGAGCGAACGCGCTGATTTTTCATGACGCTTACCCCCAACTTTTGTTATATGAAAAAAGTAAACAAAAGAAAAAACCGTTATTTCACCTTCTGGCTAGTTTTTCCGTTTCTTCTTTTATGAAACCGTTTTGGGAATATTTTTTTGAAACAAAAAATTCACCAGTAATCACAGTGGCGCTGATTATTAACGAACAACAGTATATTCAAAAGAGAGTGATGGAAAATAAATTTTTTCAGACGCATGTGCTGTCGACAATACCATTTATTGCGGAACAATGGCTTGGCTTTAACGATGTGCTGATTCCGTATCAGGCTGGTCCCCACATCCGTCTTGCCGGCACCACCGTTCGTGATTTTGCGGATGTCCATCATCGTATTCATATCGGCAAATCACTTTATAGTATATTGTTTTTTCAACATCGGCTGGCAAAGCGAGCATACCAATTTGCCTCACAACATGCGCATACCGGTTCACGCGCCGATTTTTGGCCGCAGCTATTTTCTGCAGAAAAAGCAGATCCTTTCCGGATTTATAGTCCACGTTTGGAGACGGTATGGCCGAATATCTCCCATCCGTTTTCCGACCGCCGTGACTGGTTTACAGATAAAACTATTATCAAAATGATGGAAACCATCCCTGTTATGAAAGAAGAAGATATAACGGCAAACTATATGCGTAATATTCAAACACTAAACGCAGCTGTCAAAGCAGTTCAATAAAAAACGACGAGTAGTGCTTACTCGTCGTTGTCTCCTATGTCAAGCTCCTCATCAATAATACATTTTTCCAATAAATAATCAAACGTAATATCCGCTAGTTCTTCTAGTTCCGTTTGCGTCGGTACAAAACCGCGGCGGATCAATTCATGATAAAAAAATTCGGCAATTTCTTCCGTATCAATAACAACCTCAATTTCCTTCACCACATCTCGCCCCCTTTGTAATTGTTTTATGTGCACTTATACCGTTTTATGTCAAAAGAATTTGATCATCTATGTACTAATTTTCCCTCTTCGCCCATACATTAGTAGCGTAAAAAACAATAGCGGAGGGAAATTGTATGGACAAGCAGTCAATCATCGATAAAACAATGGAAACAGTTGTGAATTTGCTGGGAGCGGCTATGATATTGCTTGGCGTTCCTTATTTCATTTTCGTTTTAGTTCAATTTTTATTATGGTAATTGGCAACAATTCGTAAACGTTTTACAACTGTTTCCATCATTTGTTTATATTGTTCATCGCCAAACCATTCGTATAAATATTTGTAATCATTATACATATCAAGCAGCTCATCAATGGATTGTGATGGGGTCGTCTCCTCGGAAGGAGAAAGAAGCACGTATGCTTTTATCGGCGCCGATAGGACAATATCTTGCAAAATAATGACGGATGATTCTTCGTCATCTGCTAAAGGAACGACATCCTCCATATTGACTTCAATTTCCCAGCCGTCGATCAATCGTTTTAATTCATAGACAATTTCTTCCCATCCTTCTTCTTGATAGCGATAAATTTCCGTACGCACCCCAATCACTTTAAATAGATCGTCGCCGTAATCGTGGACGCGAACGATTTCACCTAAGAAAAATGGCAATTCCACTTCTATTTCTTGCGTGATCCATAAATCGCCAGTAAATTCTGATAAAAGAACTAACGCATGTTCCATAAATAAACTGCGGCTGTGATTAATTTCATATAAAAATGCATCATCTATTTGTTGAATATTCGTTATCGTGCCGACCGTTCCATACAACGTATTCACGACAATATCTCCAATAGAAAATTTTGGCCGTTTTGCACCACTCATCTATATCCCCCGTTTAAAAGCAGTGATACTACATTATATGCAGGCAAAAATAAGTGGACACCCCTTTCCATCCCGAAAAAAGTATTTTGAGAACGCTTACAAAAAAGAAATATGGGAATGGGAAGACATTTACGCCTCCTGTGAAAACTGTTCCCATAGTTCGTCAAATATAATCATGCTATCTAAGTAATCGCCGTTTAGTTCTAAATATCGACTAATTTCATCATAATCGGCGGATGTTTTCGGGAAACTATGATCGTAATATGCCCCGTTAGCAAACCGAACGAACGGATCTTCTTTTTTTCCATCACGAAATTTCAATAAATAATGGTAAAACGAACGCGCCATTGTCCTCATCCTCTCCCTTCTATTCTTTGTTGTTCATTTTAATGAGTTTTTTTGATTTTGTCATCTGTCAAACAACTAAAGCCGCGTTTTTCTTCGTTAATCTTCGTCAAGCATTTTATGTAAAATTCAATGATAGATGCTTCCATCCCCCCTTTTTTCTTGTAATGAAATAGTACGCTGAAAGATGCATTTTCATGAAAATATTTTATGTTTCACCTTATGAAAAATAGGAGTTGCACGCTTCTTATTAGTTTTGATCACTTTGTTCATTCACAATGCTTTTATGAATCCAAATGGCTGCCTGTGTTCCTTCCCCCATGGCGATCGTCACTTGTTCCGAATGAACGCCAATGTCCCCTGCCGCCCAAATATTCGGGACATTTGTTTGTTTTGTCCGTGGATTTGTAGGAATATGCTTGTTTTCTAATCGTTCCACGCCAAGTTGTTTGGCAAGCTCTGTATTGACTTTATTATGACCAAATGCGATAAACCCACGTTCACCAAAAATTTCCGTACCGTTTTGCAAGCGAACACCGCAAAACGTTGGCCCTTCCTTTATTAACACTGATTCAATCGGTTCGCGAATGTATCGAATACCTTGTTCTGACAGCTTCTGTTGCCGACTTTTCGATAACTCTTCTCCATCGTGATTAATATAGATAATGTCCTTTGTCCAATATAGCAACGTCATTGCCATATTCGCCCCGGCAGTGCCCGCTCCGAGGATGATCACTTTTTTGTTTGTCACTTCATATCCGTCGCAGTCTGGACAAACGTAAATGCTCGTTCCTAAACATGGAATGAGATTAGGAATTGGTGGAATCCGATCTTTCACTCCTGTTGCCAACAGGAGACGTTCGCTTTCATACGTTTTCCCTCTTTTCCCAAACAGAACAAATACGTTATCCTTTTTCTCGGCGGCAATCACCTCATCATCGGCAAAATGCACTCCTAATTGTTCCGCTTGTTTTCTTCCAAGTGTGCGCAACGTTTCTCCGCTCACGCCATCAGGCCAGCCGAGCAAATTATGATACGCGCGGCAAAGTGTGGAACGGCCGTTGTTTGCATCGATCACAAGAACGCGATGATGATAACGGCCGAGCTGGATCGCCGCCTGCAATCCGGCAATGCCGCCCCCGATAATGATGCATTCGTACATCGTATGTCACATCCCATCATTGCTTTTATTTTTTATTGTTCGTTACTGATTCGTATTCATGCACTTTATAAAAAAAAGCTGTCTCCGTAAAAGAGACAGCGTAAATCAACCATTAACAGACAGCCTGCTGTTCCTCGGCAAAATCAATTTCAAAGCCAAGGTCCTCCAGCATCCGATAATCTTCTGATTTTTCTTGGCCAGCTGTTGTTAAATAATCGCCGACAAAAATAGAATTTGCCGCATATAAGCCAAGCGGCTGAAGCGAGCGTAAATTCACTTCCCGTCCGCCGGCGATGCGAATTTCTTTCGTTGGATTCATATAGCGGAACAATGCCAATACTTTTAAACAATATCGTGGATCGAGCTCATTTGTTCCTTCAAGCGGCGTGCCATCAATCGCGTGTAAAAAGTTAATAGGAATGGAGTCCGCATCAAGAATGCGCAAGCTTCGTGCCATGTTAATAACGTCTTGCTTCGTTTCTTTCATGCCGATAATGACGCCGGAACAAGGAGAAATGCCAGCTTGTTTTACCGTTTCAACGGTCCTTACGCGGTCATCATATGTATGGGAAGTCGTGATGTTCGGGTGATGTTCTTTCGATGTGTTAATGTTATGGTTGTAGCGGTCTACTCCCGCTTCCTTCAGGCGCGCTGCTTGTTCTGGTTTCAAAATGCCGAGGCATGCGCAAATTTTCAAACCGAAGCGTTCTTTAATTTCTTTGACCGCTGAAACAACGGTATCGATTTCTTTTTCGCTCGGACCGCGGCCGCTTGCGACAATACAGTATGTCCCTATGCGCATGCGATATGCTTCTTCCGCTCCGCGAATAAGCGTTTCTTTATCCACCATTTTATACGTTTTTACCGGCGCTGTCGAAACGGCAGACTGTGAGCAATATCCGCAGTTTTCCGGACAAAGCCCGGATTTCGCGTTAATAATCATATTTAACTTTACTTTATTGCCGTAATATGTGCGGCGAATGTTATACGCGCCTTGCATCAGCAAAAGCAGTTCTTCATCGGGACAATCTAAAATTGCTTGCGCTTCTTCATCGGTCAATTCATACCCTTCGATGACACGATCGGCTAATTCCAGCCAATTTGGCATTCTTCCTCTCCCCTTTCCATATGATTACATTTATCGTATCGGAAGTGAAGTTATATTGTCAACTAAAATTTTATAAAGGTTAACTATTTTGATCCCATACTTCATCAAGATGGTCGGCGTAAAATATTAACGCTTTTTCATATGTTTTTATCCAAGGATCGGGGGAAGAAGCGACTAGCGCATGAATCAACATTGATACCGCCCTTTTTTCTTCTCCCATATGATAAAACGTCATTGCCAAAAATGCTTGTAAGGCTACATTCTCAGGGAACTCTTTTAATCCCTGTGCCAATACGTTTGCTGCCTTTTCATACTCGCCTATACAGCGATAACTGCTTCCTAATTGGATAAATGATTTCTGACGAAGTTCGCCTTCAATACCATAATCAATCGCCTTTTCATAATACGGAATTGCCCTTCTTTCCAAACCTAACGCATCCAAAGCAGTTGCATAATAAAAATAAACGGCTCCATCTTGAGGATGTACATCAAGCAACGACTGTAATATCGTTTGCGCTTCTTCATACCGCTTTGCTTCGATCAGTTTTATCGCCTGGTTCAACTTCAACATTTAATTTTCCTCCTTCTCCTCAATATGTGGTTGTTCGAGCAAACGAGCGAAAAATCCTTCACTAGTCATATAAAAAAGGATATGTATCCATACAGGACACATATCCTTTTACTGTTATTTGGTTAATTTTTCTACGATGTCGCGTGCAATCCATACGCCACAGGCGCTTGCCTGGGCAAGGCCGCGCGTAATTCCCGCACCGTCCCCACCGACATACAGTCCGGAAATTTCCGTTTCAAATCGGTCGTTTAATTTTGGCCGGGCGGAATAAAACTTCGCTTCGACTCCGTAAAAAAGCGTATGCTCGGAAGCAATCCCAGGTGTGACGTGGTTGAGCGCTTCCGTCATTTCAATGATGCTTTTCATCGTATTGTACGGAAGAACAAGCCCTAAATCGCCAGGAACCGCTTCTTTCAACGTTGGCTCAATAAACCCTTCCTTAATCCGTTTTTCGGTAGAGCGTCTTCCTTTTAAAATGTCGCCATACTTTTGCACGATGATGCCGCCGTTCGATAAGGCGTTTGCCAGCCGCGAAATTTCATGGGCGTATTCATTCGGTTTATCAAACGGTTCGGAGAATTTATGCGATACAAGCAAAGCAAAGTTTGTATTGTTGCTGCCAAGCTTTGGATCTCTGTACGCGTGGCCGTTCGCAAGCATGATGCCCGAATGGTTTTCGACGACAACGTGTCCCGAAGGATTGCTGCAAAACGTGCGTACTTGCGTGCCAACCGACGTATTGAAAATAAATTTTCCTTCATACAAATGTTCATTTATTTCTTCCATGACGATGTTCGATGTTTCCACGCGCACGCCAATATCGACTTGGTTGTTCATCATGCGCAAGCGGCGCTTCCGCAATATTTTTGTCAGCCATACCGAGCCGTCGCGTCCCGGTGCGATGACGACTTTCTCTGCTGTCAGCGTTTCGCCGTTTTTCAGAACTACTCCTGTCACGCGATGCCCATCGTTCGTTTTTTCCGTTATAATATCTTCCACTTCCGTTTTAAAACGCATGTCGATTCGTTCACGCAAATATTCAAAAATGCTTTTTAAAATTTCTAAGTTTTGTTCCGTCCCTAAATGGCGGACTTGGGCGCGCAATAGCTTCAGCCCAGCTGCGTAAGCGCGGCGCTCAATTTCTTTGACTTTCTCCGTCATTGGATCGGTAATGGCTGTTGTCGCCCCGTGTTTTAAATTAATTTCGTCAACATAGCGGATGAGTTCCAATACTTTAGAAGCCGGCAAATAATCGGTCATCCAGCCGCCGAATTCGCTGGTGATGTTAAATTTCCCGTCCGAATAAGCACCTGCGCCGCCAAATCCGTTTGTGATCGAGCATGCCGGCACACATCCGGCGTAATCTTTTTTGCCGGACGGCGGCGGGCATTTGTCAATCTTTTTCTGAAGAATCGGACAATTGCGTTTATATATATCATGCCCTTTATCAATTAACAGGACGTTCGCCCCCGGAAGTTTCAGCGTTAATTCATAGCAAGTAAAAATGCCTGCCGGACCTGCGCCGACGACAATGACATCATAATGGCTCTTCATCTGTTCAATCCCCCACTTCCCGTATTCCATTTGTAACTATATCAATTATTTTCCTTCTCGTCAATATAAAACACGAACTTTTCTTCATATATATATAAATAATGTTCGTCATTTTTCTATCTTGTTTTCACAGATAAAAACTGATAAGTTGATAAAGTAACAAAAAGAGAGGGAGGAACACGGATGAAGTTTTTCGTAAAAAATTTTATTAACGGTGTGATTACATTTGTGCCGATTATTTTAGCGATATATGTATGCTATAAAGTGTTTGCATTTTTTGATGGACTGTTCGGCAGCTACGTACGGCCATATTTCAAAGATGATTACATACCGGGAATCGGAATATTATGTACGATCATTCTTATTACCGTTCTCGGCTGGTTATCCACACAATATATTAGCGGCAAAATCATTCGGCTTGTTGATCGCCTGTTAGAAAGCATCCCGTTAATTAAAACGGTTTATTCGGTAATAAAAGATACCATCACCTCTTTTGTCGGCGAAAAACGGTCCTTTTCAAAAGTAGTGTTGGTGGAATTGCCTAATACAGGAATGAAATGCATCGGATTTATCACGTCAGAAGAAGTCGCTAACTGGCTCAATCCGCTCCAAGACCATGTCGCTGTCTATATTCCGCAAACGTTCCAGGTAGCGGGCATTACCTTTTTAGTGCCGAAAGAACAAGTGCAGGTTATTGATATGAAGCCGGAAGAAGCAATGAAATTTGTGCTTTCCGGCGGAATGGCCTCATCCAAAAAGAAAGGGCTGCCTGAAACATAACAGGCAGCCCTTTTGGCAATTAAAAATATCGCTTTTTCCAAAAAATAAGCGCAGTAATGGTCGATAACAAACCAGCAATCAACATCGCCACCATAAATGCATACGGTGAATGCTGATATGGAATCGGCACGTTCATGCCATAGAAGCTTGCAACCATTGTCGGCAAGGAAATCACAATCGTAATCGCTGTTAAAAACTTCATTACAATATTCAAGTTATTCGAAATGACCGAAGCAAACGCGTTCATCGTTCCGCTTAAAATGCTGCTGTATACTTCCGCCATTTCAATCGCCTGTTTATTTTCGATAATGACATCTTGCAGCAAATCTTGATCGTCTTCGTACATGCGCAAATAATTCAGACGCAATAGCCGTTCCATGACAATATTGTTCGCCTTCAGCGACGTCATAAAATAGACTAAGCTTTTTTCCACACTGAGGAGCGAAAGCAATTCTTTATTTTTCATCGATTGATGAAGCTCTTTTTCGATTTCCGTCGTTCTGCGGCTAATTTGTTTTAAATAACGCAAATAATAAGTGGAAATCACATATAGCATTTGCAAAGCAAAACGCGTCTTCATGAACGTGTAAAAGTTTTTAATTTTGTTTTTCGAAAACTCCTCGAAAATCGGATTTTGCTGCAGACAGACAGTAATGAAGCACGTATTCGTAATAATCATGCCGATCGGAATCGTTTCATACATTGGACCATCTACTTCATCATTTGCGGCAATGGGAATATCAACGATAATCAATACGTGATTATCTTCTTTTTCTATGCGTGATCGTTCCTCATCATCAAGCGCATCTGTGATTGAATCGATTGGAATATCAAGATGATTAGCAATATAACGGATTTCGTCTTCCGTCGGAGCTACCAAATTAATCCAGCAGCCGTTTTGAATTTCATCGATTTCTCTCATTTTTCCGTTTGCATCCGATAAATACATTTTCATCATACGCATCCTTCCTCCTTTTCACCGCGAGGAAGTTTGCGCTTCTCCTTTTCCGATCGGAGCCCGTTTTCGTACGATGAGTAGCTCAGTGATCGAAAAAGAAGAAGACAATGCTCCCCCGCTATATTTCGGCTCTGGTTCACTCGAACTTCGACTACTCATATACGAAAACGTCACTCCTTTCGTAAAAAATACTCCTCGATTATAATAACGTTGAATGGCGCATTTGTATAGTAGTTTTCTAAAGAAAAAAGCAGCCTACTGGCTACTTTATTCGCTTGATGGTGTAGTGTTGAAAAAATCACGATCATTTTTTTCCGTTTTGCGGCTATTGGATCGTTTTTTCGATTTTTTTCCCATCACTCCATCGGATTCGTAGCTCAGCGGAAACGAGGTTTTTTTCTCCATTTTTAGTCCTCCTTTTTATTTCTCTTTTTACTTTTTGTCAACTGGACACGATTTAGTCACATTATGAACTTTTTACATCATGTTATAATAAAGATGAGGAGGGTGAAAAATGGACATTATTTTGACGCCAAAAGCATTCGAATGGTACAAAGAAGAGCTTGACTTACAAGAGGGGGATGCTGTCCGCTTTTTCGCGCGCTACGGTGGATGCAGCACCGTACAAAAAGGATTTTCGCTTGGTGTGGCAAAAGATGAGCCTGTAGAACCAGGAGCGCAAACAACGGTCGGTGGAATCACCTTTTTTATAGAGGATGGCGACATATGGTATTTTGATGGCCATAACTTAACCATCGATTTCAATGAGCAGGCAAATGAACCGGTATTTATTATCGATTGATCGCTCCCGCTTCTCATGATGAAAAGAAGGAACGTATTGCTGAAGCAAAAAAGCTAGCACTTTTTTAAAAAGGCTAGCTTTTTTTAATAACGGCGATCGTACAGCGAGAAACACAGACAAGCCGCTGTTGTTCATCGACGATTTTAATATCCCATACCATTGTCGTCTTTCCTCGATGAAGAACGGTGCCTGTAGCAGTGACAGTGCCATTTCGAACAGCGCATACATGGTTGGCGTTAATTTCTAAGCCAACAACGTTTTCGGTTTCTTGATCGATGAGCGCATATGCACCGATGCTCGCAACTGTTTCTGCCAAGGCTACGGAAGCACCGCCATGGAGAAGCCCAAACGGCTGATGTGTGCGATGGTCAACGGGCATCGTCGCTACGACACGTCCTTCTCCTAACTCTGTAATCTCAATACCTAATGCTTCTAACAACGTTCCTTTCCCCATCTCTTTCAAATTAGTTAAATTCACCGTTTCCCCTCCCCTTTACTCACTAAACGAAACCGCTCAAGATGATCAAACAATCCCTCTTGCTGCAAAATCATGATTTGCTTTTCTCCAAGCAAATCAAAATGTGGAAACAACTCACGCTGGTGAATCCATTCTCTTCGCAATCCGTATTTTTCTCCCCATGCCGCAAGTTTTTCTACATCCGAACAGCCGACTTTTGTTACTGTCGTATATTGTGGAAACCGTTCGTCATACCAATAATGAGTTAAGAACGCGATTTTCCCTTTTTTTACTTTCTCCTTCCATTCGATTAATTCCTGCCTACGAATTCCAAAAGCCATAGTATGTATCTCCTTACTTTTTCGCACGTTCGTATGCTTCATGCCAATCCGGGAAATATTTGCGAATGACAATCGGGCGAAACGTATCGCGTTTTACACAAACATGCTGAGATTTTCCCGTCACGGCAATTTCTCCATCCGGTGTCAAAATTTCATAACCGTATGTCACACGAATGCCGTCATATGCATCAATCCATGTACGGACAGTCGCCGTTTCCCCATAATGAAGCGGTTTTTTGTATGATACTTGAAGATCGACAACTGGAGAAATAATTCCTTCTTTCTCCATATCGGCGTAATGAAATCCTAACTGTTTGATCAGCTCTGTTCGGCCGACTTCCATCCAAACGAGATAATTAGCATGATAAACAACCCCCATTTGATCCGTTTCCGCATAACGTACTTCAATTTGCTTTTCAGCGACTTTCATTAGTTCTCCCTCCGTTACTATCCTTGCGTGTATACAACTATATCTTATCATACTCCATGTTTTATTAGATAAAAAAACGGAGTCATCCTGCAATCAGGATTACTCCGTTGTCTATATTATCGATAGCCGTTTTCGCGTGCCGCTGCCTCATCTTTAATTTCAGCACGCATTGCTGCAATCGCTTCTTCGCGCCGCTTGTTTTTTTCAGCGATTTTTTCTCGCTCTTCCGGAGAAGCGAATTGCATTGTCTCTTCAGCCTTTTCGATATTTTCAATGGTGTTTTGTACCATATCTTGCAATTTTTCTACATTATCGCTACGATCATCCGGTTTAGGACGATGATGTGCCATCACGTTTCCTCCTTCGTGATTGTCATTCGGTGTTTATTCGCCTTTTGTTTGAATCACTTGAGCATGTTGCCCAGATTGATCTTGCATTTTTTTCCCTTTATTTCCTCCAGCGGCACGAGGTTGGGTGCCTAGATGGTTCGGATTGAAATATTTTGGGTTTCCCCTCGGATTGCTCATGTACCTCGCCTCCTCACCATCTAGTCTGTCCGCCCGGATGATCGCTATGCATGGCTTATTCTGCTTTTTTTAACATGCGTTCTTCCAATTTTTTTTCGATTTTTTCCATTGCTTCACGGTCATTGAGTAATTGACGTTTATTTTCCATAATTAATTCTTGAAATGTCATTTTACGGGTTTTTCTCATTTCTTAGCCCTCCTCTCAATTATTATTTTAATTTCATTAATTCCCAAAATAGCTGAAAATTATTACAACTTTTCGAAAAATTTTATGTTGCAAATAAAAAAGCACCTTTCTGTTAAGAAAGATGCTTTTATTCACGGAATGCCGCTGTTATTTCCACCATTTGTTTATATGTCATCGGACCGATAATTTTTTTGCGAATGACACCATCTTTATCAATGATATACGATGTTGGAATCGTTTGAATATGATATAGTTCTAATGCTTTCTTTTTTTCATCCAACACCACTGGAAACGATAGTTGATATTCATTGATAAATGACTTTACATTTTCACGAGTATCTTGCGACGTTAAATGAACCGCAAGCAATTCCACGTCAGAATGATAGGCTTTATAAAATTTTTCCATATCAGGCATTTCTTTTTTACACGGCGGGCACCATGTTGTCCAAAAATTGACGATTACCGGCTTTCCGCGAAAATCAGATAAATGTATCGTTTGGCCATTCAATGTCTGCAACGAAAAATCGGGCGCAGCGTTACCTACAGAAAGACCGACTTCCTTTGCTTTTTCTGCTGCCAACGCATTCCAAATGCCGTATCCAGTAATAGCAAGCAGCAATATAGCGACAATGAATTTTTTCATTGATTTCCCTCCCGCTACGTTTATTAAAACATAAAATGATCAAGAAAAAAAGCAAAAAAGGGGCGTCCATAGGACAGCCCCATTTAGATTAGCGGATATTTTTATGTTCGTTTTTCATTTTTTTCGCTTCTACTTCCGCATAGGAAGCAAATTCATTATTAAAACCGTTTTTTTTGCTTTGCGTTGTTATTGCGTTGTGCATTGGCGTTGCCAAGTTTCGTGCGACCCATGCGACTTCCTCCTTTGCAACAAGGGTACATCGATAGTATAGGTAAACGGTGAAAAAATTATTTTGTTATTTTTCCCCTGTCGCAATCGGATTTTCTGGATAGGAAATCCAATCACTCCAGCTTCCTGCATACAAACGTACATTCGTATAACCTGCTTCTTTCAACGCAAGCACGTTTGGACATGCCGTCACCCCAGAACCGCAGTACACGATAATGGGAGCATCTTTTTTGATTGCAGAAAAGCGCTCCGCTTGTTCTTGCGGACTTTTCCAATACCCCTCGTCCGTCACACAGTCTTTCCAAAACATATGGAGGGCTCCCGGAATATGTCCTGCAATGCGATCGATTGGTTCTTCTATGCCTGCGTATCGCTTCCATTCCCGTGAATCGATAATAATCGCCGATGACTCTTGAACCGCACGGCGCACGTCATCGACAGTCGCTAGCCACGAAGGCTGAGGGCGAGGCTGAAATGATCGCGGTTTTACGGCAGCAACCTCTGCTGTGACTGGATACCCCGCTTCTTTCCATTTTGTATAACCTCCGTCTAAGACGTAAACACGCTCATGCCCAAGATAGCGAAGCAGCCACCAACACCGTGAAGCCATCGCCCCGTCCTGGTCATCATATGCAACAACCGTAACCGTTTCATCAATTCCTGCCGCTGATAGCTTCTCTGCCAATTCTTCAACAGTCGGAAGCGGATGCCGTCCGCCATGTTTGCCGACAGGCGCGGATAAATCTTTTTCTAAATCAAAATATAATGCGAAAGGAAGATGATCTTTCCTATATTCATTTAATCCCCGAGTTGGATCATTAAGGTAAAAGCGGCAGTCAATAATGCGGACATTATCGTGATCGAGCCGATCCGCGAGCCATTCATGTGAAACAATATAGTTCATTTCGTTCCCCCTTGCTTTGTTAAACGTTCCGTATATTCTTTTACCATTTCAACCGTTACGTATTTCCGTTGCGGCATGCCACCGTGCTTTGCTAATTCGTTCATTTCCTTCGTTACTTCATTGATTTTTGTCACCGTAAACGGCAAACCGTTTTGGCAAAGCGCAACTGCTTCATCGATATATCGTTCCCGTTCTGCCTCTAATTGCACAAAACGCTTAATGGCCGCATGCTGTTTTTGGATATGGGCGGTAATCGCTTCATGTACTTCACTCATTAGAATCTTCCTTTCTCTTTTCCTTTTCCATTAAAACGCGAACGTTCGGCTTTGGCGTCCAACACCGGAATTGATAATATGGTTTCGTTTCGTAACCAAGCCGTTGACAATAAGTATAAAGTCCTTGGTCCGTTTTTTGAATCCCGTAATGAATGCAAGTAGCACACGCGTGAAACCGTGTCATCGTCTCTCCCCTTTATAGAAGACTCCCATGGTGCAACTCAAGTTCAAACTCCTAAAAGCTCCCATACGAATTCATCGAGCAAACGAACGTCGACCGTTTTTTTGTCTGGAAGCCGCTTAAGCGCCGACCGTTCCATATCGATGACGGATAATATTTTTGCAGGTAATGCGAAAGAAAAATCCATCCGCTTTTCCGCTTTCGCTTGCCGCAACAATCGAATAAGCTCCATGATCGATTCATCCCCATCCGCCAGTTGAAAAAGCGAAAGCGGAGGAAACGCATGATACCGCATGATCCAATGTAAAGCCAATGCCCCGCGCAATGTTTGCACAAACGTCTTGATATACACTTTGCTTCCTATTTCCTTTTTTCTAAGCAAATTGGCATTTTTCACTGTCAACGAATGATAGTGATAAGCCAGACTTTGCAATGAATAATACTGTCGGATCATCTCATTCATTTTTGTATAAAAATCATCGTCTTTTGCATAAATGATCGGGGAAGAAAACCATTCATAAAGCGACGGATTCGATTTTTGAAAAAGCTGCAGCGCTTTAAAAACGTCCCAGCTATGCCATTCGATGGGCGGAGTCGAATCACTCCACGTCTCCGACCATTCGGAAACGGTTAAATACGACCGAATTGGTTTGATCGTAATAAGCCGGACGTCATAGTCGCTTTCTTTCGTATCTATCCCGTATGCCCGGCTTCCCGCCTCACACGCGTATAACACGCGAACGGATTGCTGTTTCTCGATCTTCGTTAATTCATGTTGAATGAAATCCCTCATTCTTGTTCCTCCAATAAACCCGCCAGCTGCCGCGCACATTCGCGCAGTTGTTCGACATCGACTTCGGCCCGTAGTGTCGCCTGCAGTCCAGAAAAATAGTCATCGACTTGACTTGCAAGAAAAGCGATAAACTCTTTAATCGCCATTTCATATTGCTCTTTATAAAACTGAAACATACGCTGTTCTTGTCGAGCGGCATAATCGTCGATTGGCTGCTGTATTTGTTTTTCTATTTCTTCTTTCATATAGCGCTTTTCATCCCGTTCAAAAAACGATTTTGCGTTTTTATACATCGACAGTGCTTTAGAAAATCTTGCTTCATCGATTTGCTCGAAACCGAGCGGAAATTCTGGAGTGGAAAACGAAATCGTTTCTAAAGAAGAAAGAGGCACTCCTTTATGAATCCGTTCGATTTTGTTGCATAGATCCATAAATTGTTCATGAAGACGCTCCTTTAAAAATCGCTCGACTCTTAAGCTTGTTGCACGCATTTCTTGCGACAAGTCAAATCCAACAGAATGCAGCAATTCTTCTAAACACGCCCGAAGTGCTTGGCGAATATCACGGCCGTCGTCGCGCAGTGAAGCCGGATTGAACGATTCTTTAAACCAATCGTTGAAACGGAATGATACGCGCTGTTTTACATAATAAACAAGCTCGGCGATTTCTTGTTTCATCGCATGTATATCATGGTCGATGGAGACAGAGTCAAGCAGCTTGTGAATCGCTGTTTGCTCTTGCGAAAGCGCGCGTTGTTTTGCGGCTTTTTCCTCATTGCTTTGCTGTGCGGCATCAATATAGTCAAGAAGCGTCTTTTGTGCGCGCTTCATTTCGGCATATGCGCCTCTAACCGCTACTTCCGTCAACTCTTCCGTAATAAATCGAGTAAAATCTTCTTCAAACGGCCGAATTCCCGATTCCGTTAAGAAACCGTATCCTCCATCTGCTTTTTTGCCTGTTTTTTCATCAAGGGCGAAACGGCTGGAAAGTGCGTAAAGGCGCGGAAAACGAATACCAAATTGAGCAAGCTGTTCTTCCACATACGCCAATACTGCGTTGAGTTCCTCTCTTGAATGAGCCAAATCCGCGGCATTGACGATAAAAAACATTTTATCCATCGCAAACGTATCTTTGACGCGTCCAAGTTGGATTAAAAATTCGCGATCCGCCCTCGAAAACGCATGGTTATAATAGGTGACAAACAAAATCGCGTCGGCGTTTTTAATATATTCGAACGCCACTCCCGTATGACGGGCATTAATGGAATCCGCTCCAGGCGTATCGACAAGCGTAATTCCTTGGCGGGTGAGCTCACAGTCATAATGCAGCTCGACCGATTCGATAAAACAAGCGGTCGTTTCTTCGGCGACATATTGAACAAATTCATCGATCCCGATGCGCAGCTTGCGGCCGAGGTGGTCTTTCATGCGTTCAAAACCGGAAATAACCGATTGAAGAAAAGAATAATGCGGTTTTTCATGCGCACCGGCCTCCTGCAAGTCCGCTATCTTTTCGCACATCGCAAGCGCTTCGTCCCACGTTTCCGCGTTCATATGAAAATAGCGGAGCGAAGCTTGAACGTCTGAAAAAAGCTGCTTGTCGCTTTTGACTTGGACGATCACGGTACCATGCGGATATTCTTCTGTAGGCGGCACAATTTTATTAATCGTCGCTGTCGTTGGATTTGGAGATGACGGCAGCACCTTCTCTCCAATAAGCGCATTAGCAAATGACGACTTCCCAGCGCTGAACGCTCCAAAAAGAGCAACCGTAAATGTGCGATGTTCCAAGCGATCGGCTTTCTCCGTTAATTCGCGGACAAATCGATTCATTCCATTTAATCCAGTGATGATATTTACCGCTTGTCGTATACATTCTGTCGTTTTTTGTATTTTTTGACGCGCGGATTTCCCCTGACTGAGCGCTTGTTCTGGGATGTGCGGACGTTTCTTTTCGTGATCTTGTTTCGAAGGAACCGTCAGCGCTGAAGATTCCAGCTTTCTTATCACAGGCAAAGCGGTCAACTCCGCGAGCCGCTTGTCATCACTATCTTCTAAAACACGATTGGACGAAAGCAAGCAAACAAGTTGTTCATGCACCTGCTTGCGCGTTTTTTGAAGATGGTGAAGCCGTTCGATCCATTCATATTTTTCTGTTTCCGACGCAATTTGATCTTCAAGATGACGGCGTTTTTCTTCTGTTTGCTCTCTCCATTTCGATAATAATCTCTCAAATAACTGCATTGCCGCATTTCGGTATCGCTTTTTTACTTCATAAGCAACATCGTTCGTATAATTCAGAACGGCTTCTCCGGTTGCGCCTGCTCCTTTTTTCACCAGTGCGCTTAAAACGTCCGCTTCCCAATCCACCGTCCATTGCTGACATTGATTTAGCAGGACGGAATCCTCTATATCGTGTTCTTTGAGAAAACGGATCAACAGCTGGCGAACGTGCCACTCGATTTGCGAAACCGCTTTTTCTTTTACGTTTTCATAAAACGCACGCAACCGGTTTGCCCGTTCTTGTTCGGTTTTTCCTTTCGTAAATAAAAAACCGACTTTGAAATCCGGCTGCATGGATTGTAAATACGCTTTCGCAAGTTCCCGCGTTTCAAACGGCATGATATAAGCATTCTCCAAAATATGATCTAACTCTTTGCGAAATTCTGTTTCCAAGTTCATATGGGCTGCTTCCAGCTGCTCGAGTTCCTCTTGCATCCGGTTAAGGCGCTTTCGTATTTGTTCTTCTTCCGTTTCATCACTTAAAAGTGCAGCAAGGCGAGCTCGGATCGCTTCTTCTTCCTCCGCATCTTTCTCCTCAAGCCAGCGAACGTGTTCGTCAATAAGCCGCTTCAACGCAACCTCCACACCGTAGAAAAGACGTTCGTCTTTTTCACGGAAAAGCTTCTGAAAACACTCGACTAGCTCGTTCCATTCGTTACGCGGATTATCCGGTGCTTTCAAAGAGGTAAAAAATATGCGTTCTGCCTTTACGCCCCAATTTCGAAACGCTTCCTCGACGGACTGGCGAAATTCATGAAACGACAGCTCATTGTCACGATGTTTATCGATTTGATTAATAATGAGATATAACGTTTTTCCGTAGTTTGTCAATTCTTTCGTAAATTGAAAATTTAATTCCGCTTGCACATGGTTGTAATCCATCATATAAAACACCACATCGGCTAAGTGAAGCGCCGATTCGGTCGCAAGCCGATGCGCATCATCGGTGGAATCGATTCCCGGCGTATCCATCATTACAATTCCGTTTGGAATGCGCGATGTTTGCCGGCTTACTTCGATTAATTCAATCGCATCTCCATCTTTACATTGAGCGCGAATAAGCTCAAGATGATATGGCGGTTTGTACTCCACCGGCGGTTCATGCTTGTAAAACACCCGCACGTATTCTTGTCCTGATTTCACTTTCACAAGATTGGCGCTTGTCGGAATCGGACTAGATGGCAATAACGGTTCGCCAAGAAGAGCGTTAATCATGCTCGATTTTCCTGCGGAAAAATGACCGCAAAAGGCGATGGCAAATTGTTCGTTCGCCGTTTTTTCAAGCAGCTGCTTCGCTTTTTTGGCATTTGTCTCATCGCCATGAGCAACAAACGCATCGTATACATCGATGATTCTTTTGAGCCATGTCGTTAACGATGTTTGTTGAGTAACTGGTCCCATGTTCAAACCCCTCGCCTTAATATCATATACAATCATTTTACTGTATTTACGCACTTTTCCCAATACAAAAAATATAAAAATCCCGTCATCTATTTGACGGGACGAAACGGCAAAAAGCGCGGACGCTTGCCGGCAGCTCAGCAAATAAGTTAGGGACCGTCGCAATTCCACACGTAAACAAGTCAATCGCGACTAAATAAGTTAACTGCTCTGGCGTCAGCTGCAACGCTCCGCCGACTATAAGCGGAACGATGATCGCTCCTGCATACATTGCCAACACATGTTGAATCCCTAGTGAAGCTAATTGGATTGGTTTCATTGGCACATCACCTCTTCAGCAAATTGGACCGTTCCGTCTTGCATGGATGCAACGCGCGCCAGCGACACAACGCGAAATCCGCGTGATCGAAGCAACTGCCCGCCGTCTTGGAACGCTTTTTCAATGACAATGCCGATTCCGGCAACATTGGCTTTCGCCTGCGCGACGATATCTGTCAAACCTAAGGCCGCTTGACCGTTTGCTAAAAAATCATCAATGATCAAAACACGATCTTGATGATGGAGAAACGATTGGGAAACGAAAATTTCCGTTTCTTCTCGTTTGGTAAATGAATACACTTTCGCCGTATACAAATTTTCGGAAAGCGTAACCGGTTTTCGTTTACGCGCCACTAACAACGGGACACCTAATTCATACGCTGTCATCAATGCTGGGCTAATTCCTGATGATTCAAGTGTCAACACCTTTGTAACCCCTTCATGACAAAACGCATTCGCAAACGTTTCACCAATCTTTTTCATCAGTTGCGGATCTACTTGATGATTTAAAAATCGATCTACTTTGTTACCAGGGGAAAAACGATCTCGCCGTCTATCAAAAAATGATTTTCATATGGCAAGGGAACATATCGGAAACTACATCTGATAGGCCGATGTTCACAATATGTTCACATTTCCTCCCTGCCATATGTGAGAAAAATCACTGTTATATCAATTTTTTAAGGTTATTATAGTGTTAAAGTAAGAAATGAACAATTTGTGAACTAGTAAAATACACCTACCATTTTCCAAATGATTTTGTATGATGAAGTTGGGATGATTTTTTGGGAGGAGGTATAGAACGATGGCGAAAACAGAATTACAACAAACCAAAACAAAAGAGCAAGAACCACCTTTAAAAGGCACGCTCGCTTCCGTGTTTTTGCTCGGGTTTTTCATCATTCTCTCATGGGTTAGCGTCTATTTGTTATACTTGCATCGCTTATAAGCTATAAGAGAGGGGATATAGCATGCATATGCACAAATACGAAAAAATTTGGCTTGTGTTCGGAATCGGCGTTCTCTTCGCTTTTTTGGTCATCGTCGGTGTAAGCGCCTTCGCTGAAGGCCAACAGCCGCCAAGCTGTTTGACGACGATCGATCCTGAGAAGGTAGATCAAACGCCGCCATTTGACAAACCTGGATTAGTCAAAACCGGGGATAATGAGTATCAACTTAATATTGTCGTACATGCATTTGCGTTTACACCAAACCAAATTGAAATTCCTAAAGGGGCAAAAGTAACAATTAACGTTACGACAAAAGACGTCATTCATGGTTTTCAAGTACCTGGAACAAACATTAATATGATGGTAGAGCCTGGATATATCAACACACTTACACACACATTTAACAAACCAGGCGAATATACGATCCTTTGCAATGAATATTGCGGTGCTGGTCACCATATGATGACTGGACGAATTAAGGTGGTGGAAAAATGATGGGGGAAATAATGAAAGTAGATCGTCGTGACGCAAAATTAGCTTTAGCGCATATTTATGTCGCGTTTACCGCCCTTGCTTTAGGAGGATTGGCTGGATTATTACAAACGCTGGTGCGCTCCGGAAAATTTAATTTACCAGCAGGCATCAGCTATTATACGATTTTAACGACACACGGTACATTGCTTGGCCTCGTATTAACGACATTCTTTATTATCGGATTTCAATTCGCCGCAATAAGCCGCACGGCCGGAACGTTATCTGATCGCGTCCGCTTTTGGGCTTGGGTTGGCTTTTGGACGATGACGATCGGCACATCGACGACAGTATTTTACATTTTAACCGGTCAGGCTTCAGTCCTCTACACATTCTATGCGCCATTACAAGCACATGCCGGCTTTTATATTGGTTTAACGCTCTTAGTTGTTGGCAGCTGGATCAGCGGCTTTGCGACCTTTGCCCACTATGCGCGTTGGAAAAAACAGCATCCTGGCCAAGCCAGCCCGCTGCTTACCTTTATGTCGGTAACGAATATGGTTTTATGGCTTGTTAGTACGTTAGGCGTCGCCGCAACCGTTTTGTTTCAATTGCTGCCATGGTCGCTCGGCATCGTTGACAAAGTGGACGTTTTAGTCAGCCGGACATTGTTCTGGTATTTCGGGCATCCGCTTGTTTATTTCTGGTTGCTTCCGGCTTACATGGTTTGGTATGTTGCCATTCCAAAAATCATTGGTGGAAAAATTTTCTCTGATTCTTTAGCACGTTTAGCATTTATCTTGTTCCTATTTCTCTCGATTCCTGTCGGATTCCACCATCAATTGCTTGAACCTGGTATTAAGCCGTTTTGGAAATTCATACAAGTTTTCTTAACACTTATGGTAGTCGTTCCATCGCTAATGACGGCATTTGCGATGTTTGCGACATTTGAAGCATACGGACGCTCAAAAGGCGCAACTGGACTATTTGGTTGGCTTCGCAAACTGCCTTGGGGAGATGCGCGCTTTTTCGCGCCGTTTATCGGAATGGTATTCTTCATTCCTGCCGGCGCCGGTGGAATTATTAATGCTTCCCATCAAATGAACCAAGTCGTCCATAATACGATTTGGGTAACGGGGCACTTCCATTTAACGGTTGCGACAACGGTCGTGCTTACATTCTTCGGTGCCGCATACTGGCTCATTCCGCATTTAAGCGGCCGCGTCATGACAAAAGCGATGAACCGTTTAGCGATTATTCAAACGGTGGTATGGACGATCGGCATGTTGTTTATGTCCGGTTCGATGCATTTTGCCGGATTGCTTGGAGCGCCGCGCCGTTCGGCATTTTCCACTTACGGAAACTCACCGCAAGCGCTTGAGTGGATTCCATATCAAATCGCCCAAGCGGTCGGCGGAACGATTTTATTCATCGGTATTATTTTAGTTCTTGTTATTGTCGTCAACTTAGCATTTTTCGCTCCAAAAGGAGAAACAGAGTTTCCTGTCGCTGAAGCGGCAGAACCGCAAGAACGCGTAGCACTTGCTATGGATAACTGGAAACTATGGATTGGTATTACGGTCGCGCTCATTTTGATCGCTTACACAATCCCGTTTGTCGATATGATTCAAAATGCTCCTCCGGGGTCAAAAGGTTATAAATTATGGTAATACAAAATCCCCCCTCCTCTAAAAAGGAGGGAGGATTTTTTTATAGTTGGTAAATTGCTTTATATTTTTCTTCTAAATAACGGATCAAATAGTCGGCATTCAACGCCTCTCCGGTTGCCTCTTGCAAAATTTCCAGCGGCTTTTTCGTCTTCCCAAATCGATGGATTCTCTCTGTCAGCCACTCACGAATCGGCGTTAATTCCCCTTTTTCGAGCAATTCATCGAAATGCGGCAAATCTTTTAGCATCGCGTGCTTAAACTGCGCCGCATACATATAACCGAGCGCATAAGATGGGAAATATCCAAAGCTTCCTCCGGACCAATGCACGTCTTGCAATACGCCAACCGCGTCATTGTCCGGACGGATGCCGAGATATTCTTTATATTTATCGTTCCAAATCTCCGGCAAATCTTTTACTTCGATCGTTCCATTAAACAATCCTTTTTCGATTTCGTAACGAACAATAATATGTAACGGATAAGTTAATTCATCTGCCTCAATCCGAATAAGTGATGGTTTTACTTCATTAATCGCGCGATAAAACGCATCGAGAGATACGCCAGAAAATTGCTCAGGAGCATATTGCTGCAAGCGCGGATAATTTCGTTTCCAATATGAATAATGACGGGCAATAAAGTTTTCATAAAATAACGACTGCGATTCATGAATTCCCATCGATGTACCTGTGCACAGCGGCGTCCCAATCAATGTTTCTGAAATATGCTGTTCATATAAGGCGTGGCCGCATTCATGAATCGTTCCGAATATAGCGGTGCGAAAATCGCGTTCATCATACCGTGTTGTAATCCGGACATCGTTCGGATTGAGGCCAATCGCAAACGGATGAACCGTTTCATCCAACCGGCCTTTCGCAAAATCATAGCCAAGCTCTCGCAACAGCTCCAGACTAAAAGCGCGCTGTTTTTCCTTTGGAAACCGATGGAATAAAAACGACGTTTCCGGCTGATTTGGAGAGGCGGCGACTTCTTGCACAAGCGGAACGATATGTTCACGCAGCTTCCGAAATACTTCGTCTAACACATCCACCGTCATTCCTGGTTCATATAAATCAAGAAGCGTATTGTACGGATTTCCTTTATATCCCCAATACTCAATAAATCGTTTGTTAAATTCTACTAATTTCTCTAAATATGGACGAAACAGGGCAAAATCAGCCGTTGCCTTTGCTTCTTCCCACACGCTTTCCGCTTTTGATTGCAATACAACATATTCTTTATATTCATCTGCTGGGATTTTTTTGTTTCGCTCGTATTCTTTTTTGCATTCTTCTAACGTATAGCGAGTGACTTCCGAAAGCTGTTCATGTTTTGGCGACAATTTAGCGATAAAGGCGGCCATTTCTTCTGACGTGGACATTTTAAACACTTCTTGCGAAAGAATTCCGATGACTTCTGAACGTTGTTCGACTCCTTTTTTCGGGGCGCCCGTCCGCAAATCCCAATACATTAATTGAATCGCTTCATTATAGCTCATCATTTTTTTTACGTATTGTAAAAACTGCTCTTCTATTTTTTTGATCATCTTGTTTCCCCCTGTATCTTTTGTTGCATGATAATATTTCCATGACCAAAAGCGGATTTCCTCTTTTTTGCGATAAAAAATGAGGAAAGAAATTATTCTTCCCTCACTTTTGTCGGCAATACCTCTTTAATTGCTTCAATAACCTTATCATTCTCATCATTTGTCACAAAAATAGAAACGATGCCGCGGTCTTCGCGTGTGCGGATCAAGCGGCCTACTCCTTGACGAAGCCTTAGCAGCATATACGGCACATCGACACCCCAAAATGGATCATCATATGCCTTTCGCTTCGCCTGAAATACCGGATCATTCGGAGGATACGGTAGCGACCAAATAATGACGTTCGATAGTGATGGCCCTGGAATATCCAATCCTTCCCATAAATGTTCTGAGCATAATATCGTTTCTTCATTTGCTTGGAATGTCGCAACAAGCTCACTAATTTCCTGATCTCCTTCAAACAAAAAGGCAAATTGCTTCTCGCCGCTTGCTTGCTCTTTAAATTGCAGCAACTCTTGTCTTGACGGGAACAGAATAAGCGCTCGTCCTTCTGTTTCGCGAATTTTACGCAACGCATATTCATATTTTTGTGAAAATAAGTTTTCATCATTGGTAAACGTCGGCATAAAAATCGTCATTTGGTTATCGTAATCAAATGGCGATTCTACACTAAACGATAAATACTCATCAATTCCAAGACTTTCTGCAATATATTGAAATGATTTGCGGTTTGATAGTGTGGCAGAGGAAAAAATAAACGGAATACGCTTATTAAATACTTTTTCCCGCAATACTTCCTGCACAGTGCGCGGCATAACGACAAGAGTAGTTTCTTGACGTGATGACTCCACCCACGTAATGGCGTCGGCATTATTCATAAATAAATCAAGCGAATATTCAAGTTGGTCTAAATATTCATCCACAATATTCAATTGATAATGGTCAATCGTATATGTTTCGCTTTCAAACACAAGCTCATTGCCGATGTCGACAATTTTGGCATGCAATTGTTTGGCAAGGCGAAGCAGTTTTTCCGAAAACGTAATTTCTTGACGGTTAGAACCGGCTACTTCTTTTGAACAAGATTTCAACTCGTCAAAAAACCGCACGCTTATTTGCAGCGTTTCTTCGATCAAATAAGCAAGCTCTTCGCGGATATCATTTTCTAACAGCCGTGTGAGCAGGTTTTCTAACGTTGTTTCTTTCATCCGATAGGTTAACGCTTTTTGTGCGGCAAACTCTAGCAAATGCCCTTCGTCAAATACAACACAGCTTGCTTCCGGCAAAAGCGGGAGCTGCCCTTCGCGTTTGCGCGCTTCATATGTCCAAACATGTTCCATATAAAAGTCGTGTGAACAGACGATTAAATCAGCCGCTTTCCGGTAATATTCCCGCGATAATGTTTGGCCGCAGCGATGGCGTTTTTCACATGTAAAACAGTCTTGGAACGGATCCCACGCGATTTTTTTCCATTGTTCATCGCTTAAATGGGCGTATTCTTTGCGATCTCCATAATGATAGAATGCTTGCAGCGGCTTATTATCGTGAACGAACGCAGGGAGCTCGTCATAAATTTGTTCGTAAAGCTCGATGTCTTTATCATCATACATCACTACTTCATCCAGTTTATTCAAACATAAATATTGATCTGGTGATTTCGCTAAGCGTACGTCAATATGTAAACCTAGCACCTTCGATAATTTCGCTATATCCCCTTCTTTCTTCACTAGCTGCTCAATGAGCGTTTCATCGGCACAGGCAATAATGGCGGGCTTCCCTGTATAACGGGCGTAGCAAATTGCATACAACAAATATACGATCGTTTTTCCGGTACCGACCCCCGCTTCGGCAAACATCACCTTTTTCTCTCTAAACGCGCGTTCTAGCTGAAACGCCATATATATTTGTTCATCCCGCAGCTCAAACCCTGCTTCTGGCAAAATGTCGTAAAAGACATCGCCAATCCATTCCCCTAGTTTATCAAAGAAATTTTCGTTTTTTTCTAATGTAAAAGGATAGCGCTCACGGCTCATCGTCGAAAAACCCTCCAAAAATATAATAAGACTTTCACGCCTGTCCAAATCCATTCAACAAACGTTAGCGCGCAATGCTTTTACTGCTGCGCGCTGTCTATCATCTGACAAATCATTTGTAAAAAGTCTAACAAGATATTATTATGATTCATCGTACAGCAGAAGTCAATAATGAGCAATGAGCCGAGCGCAAACTTTTATTGCTTTATGCTTTCATCGAACTAGATATGCGGTATGTAAAAGCCTGCTTCCACATATTTTTCGCCATTTCGATTTGTTTTAAATGCTCATCTTCAATGTTTTGTTGTACTAATAATTCATACGTATTATCGAGCGCTTCTGAAATTTTCATCCAATCAATGGAAGAATGTCTCATTGTATATCACCTTCCTGCTAAAATAGTTCATCATAATATCCATATTATATGCAGAAAGGGATGTTCCCATTCGTTGCAAGCATAGCAACATGAGAAGCTTATTTTCGTTCGGCAATATCTTTTTCTTTCGGCGGACGCGGACCCCAGTATTGGTAATAATGTGTTTCGATAAAGCCGTTGAATAATTTGCGGCGCTTCGTCGCTTTTTTTCCATAATGTTTTTCAAATTCTTTATGCGCCGTCAAAATATAAATGGACCACGTATCTAAGGCAGAGAACGTTTTGCCCATGTCCCGATACATTGCTTCTACTTCTCTACGCTCGCCAAGCCGTTCGCCATACGGGGGATTGCCGACGATCACGCCATATTCTTTGCGTGTGCGAAAATCTTTTACTTGCATTTGCTTAAATGACACTAAATCGGCAAATCCGGCTTCCAGTGCGTTTGTTTTTGCGATTTCCACCATGCGATGGTCAATGTCAAATCCGAAAATATCGAGAGGCTGGTCATAGTTGGCCAAATCTTCTGCTTCCTCCCGTGCTCGCTCCCATGTTTTTTCACCAATCCAGTCCCATTGTTCAGAGACAAAGTCACGATTAAATCCTGGCGCAATATTTTGGCCAATCAGCGCCGCCTCGATCGGAATCGTTCCCGATCCGCAAAACGGGTCGACAAATGGCCGGTCCGGCGTCCAATTCGTCAGCTGCACGAGCGCGGCTGCTAATGTTTCCTTTAATGGAGCTTCCCCTTGGAGGGTGCGATAACCGCGTTTATGCAGCCCTGCTCCGCTTGTGTCAATGGTTAATGTGGCAATATCTTTATGCAAGGCTACTTCAATGCGATAAAGCGGTCCGGTTTCTTCAAACCATGAAACACGGTAATGTTTTTTTAAACTTTCCACCACCGCTTTTTTCACAATCGCCTGGCAATCGGAAACACTAAAAAGCTTTGACTTTACTGATTTTCCGATGACAGGAAAATTCGCATTCACCGGCAAATAATCCGCCCATGGCAACGCTTTTGTTTGCTCAAACAGCTCCTCAAACGTTGTCGCTTTAAATTCTCCGACTTTCAATTTCACGCGATCTGCGGTGCGCAACCATAAATTAGCGCGGCAAATCGCCAGCTCATCAGCGGTAAACGTCACTTTTCCATTTTCCACTTGACACTCATAACCGAGACGACGCACTTCATCGGCGACGATCGATTCCACTCCCATCGCCGCCGTAGCGATTAACGTAATCGAACCCATTTTTGTCCTCCTATTTTTATGTTATAAAACCTCAAACTCTCGCAGTTGTATGTAACCATCCGAATAAAACACTAGCAAGCACGGCGCTTTTAATCATAAAGATGGTTCCACATATCTAAAAACTCATATAATTCGCTAATTGATAGCGGCTTAGATACATAATATCCTTGTACAAAATCACAAGATTGCTTTTCCAGTATTTGATACTGTTTCTTCGTTTCCACTCCCTCAGCCACCACTCGAATCTGAAGGCTGTGCGCCATCATAATGATCGCATTAACAATTGCCGATTCTTCTCGATACCGAGATAATTGTTTGATAAAACTTCGATCGATTTTCAATATATCGATCGGAAAACGATGCAAATAACTTAACGAAGAGAATCCCGTTCCAAAATCATCAATCGCAATGCTTATTCCCATTGTTTTTAACATGGTGAGTCTTTCTACAGACTTTTCAGCGTGAGGCATGACGGCGCTTTCTGTCAATTCCAGCTCGATCGAACGCGGATTCACGTTTACCGATTCGATCGTTTTTTTGCAATTTTTCTATAAAATCAATTTGTTGAAAATAAATAGGAGAAATATTTATGCTCATTTTTATATAAGGAAAACGTAACTGTAATTGTTTCAAATGTTCACAGGCTTGCATCATAATCCAATCACTAATCGGTGTAATTAAACCCGATTCTTCGGCAAGCGGAATAAACATTCCTGGAGAAATAAATCCTTTTTCTGGATGGTTCCATCGAATCAGCGCTTCTACCGCACGAATTTGTTTCGTTTTTACATCTAATTGCGGCTGATAATAAAGTTCAAATTCTCCCCTTTCAAGCGCCTTCCTCAACGCGGTTTCAAGTTGAAACAACTGTTTGCCGTTATGATGCTGCATTCCGTCATGATACAAAACATATTGATTTCTTCCATTCTTTTTTGCTTGGTACATCGCGCGATCCGCCATGCGTATTAACGTTTCTTTGTCTGTTCCGTCAAATGGATAAACACTGATTCCGATGCTAGTCGATATATACATTTCTTGATGGTTAACATAAAATGGCCTTTTCAATGATTCCACAATTTTTTCCGCCATATATGCTGCTTCGCGAATATGTTTTAAATTTGGTAAAATAATGACGAATTCATCACCGCCAAACCTCGCGATCGTATCTTGTTTTCGCAACATTCTTTTCAGACGTTGCGCCGTTTCTTTCAATAACATATCTCCCACACGGTGGCCTAACGTATCATTAATGTTTTTGAAGCGATCTAAATCTAGAAATAATAAAGCAAATGACTGATTATGTTTTTTGGACATTCGAATAATACTTTCTAATCGTTTTTCAAGCAAGTACCGATTCGGCACGTTTGTTAATGTATCATAAAGCGCTAGTCTCGTTAATTGCTCGACATTTCGTTTATGTTCTGTAATGTCAGAAAAAATCGCCACATAATTTGTCACATTTCCCTTTTGATCCTTTACCACACTAATAGTTAACCATTCAAGATACAATTCCCCATCTTTTCGCTTATTCCATATTTCCCCTTTCCATACTCCATGTTGTTTTATATCATTCCACATTTTTTTGTAAAATTGTTTATCATGCATTCCAGATTGCAAAATGCGCGGATTCTTACCAATTACTTCTTCCGCGCTGTATCCGGTGACAATTTCAAATGCCGGGTTGACGAATAAAATTCTATTTTGCGCATCAGTAACAATAATGCTTTCATTAGAATATTGGAAAATATTTTTTGCGATCTCAATAAATGTATGTATATCTATTGACTTTTGATCATAATCATACACTTACATCCCTCTTCCTTCCCTTAAATCACTACCCATCTATTATAAAAAATATTCATACTGTGACTATAGTTATTTTTTAAGCAATGAAAAAGCTCTCCTTCATGCAGGAGAGCTTTTTCATTATACCATATACCATCTCCGACGTTAATAATGTTCTGTAAGCCATGTTCTGTACCTTCGTACTGCAAACGGCTTGTCGCCTCGTACTCCGGCGGTAATCATCTATCTACAGATGGAAAAAACTCCATCTGTCCTTCCCTCCGTTCATTTCCTTCGGGAAGGCGCCCCTACCATAATTTGGGTTTCTCGCTCGTGGGGTTTACCGCGTTCCACCTCTAAGGTTTCCCTTAGAGCTGCGTCACTGTGGCACTTTCAGGGTAATCGAACCATATCCCAAGAGAGGCCTTGGGACTTAGGTTCTTTCCCCGCCGTCAGCCCAGCATTACGCCAGACTGCCCTAGCTTATGGTTTCGCTAGGCACGAACACTACGGGCATCTCAGCACCGTGCGAGCATGGACTTTCCTCTACGGCAATGAATTGCCGCAGCGATTACCCGAACATTATTAACGTCGTTTGCACATTGTAGTATAGTTCATTTTTCATGTTATTTCAATAGGAAAATTTTCGAACTATATGTACTTTTACCATGCAGCACATGATCTTTTCCATTTGTCCAACAAAAAAATTAATCGTATAATTTATTGCCAAATACATGTTTTTCTAAATTAGATAACCGTTGCAAAATATCATAGTTTGTTGTTCCCGCTTGCGCAGATGGCCGTTTTTGCAGCTCTTCTATTTGCCGTTTCAGACGAGCGTTCTCTTGCTGGAGCTGCTCAATTTCCTGTTGGAACGTTTCATAATCTTTAATAATCATGTCCAAAAACTGATCGACTTCGTCTTGATTGTACCCCCGCATACTTACTTTAAATTCTTTTTCTAAAATTTCTTTTGGCGTTAATTTAATACGACCGGCTAACATCTTTTTCACCTCAATTCCACATTCCGCTATTATCTTTATTTTTTCAGAAATCAAATCGATTGTCAATTTGCGTTTCATTGATCTGCGCTTCTTCTATAATAGCTTGTAAATCGGAAAACGTAATGGGAAAAATGGCGTAATTTTCTTTTCGTTTCGCAACTTCTAACATATATTTCGGTGTCCCTTCTTTTTCCTCATCATAGACAATGAGTAAACCGTCGCTTTTTCGGACGATCCATTCATTTTTCCAGCGAAACTGTGCAGGACTTTCGTATGGCCGTTTTGTAATGCTGTCGACAAAATCAGCTTGCGATACAATCCATTCATAATATTCACGATTCATTTCATTCCATCGTTCTTCTTGATTCAAAAACGGCGTAAGAATAGCAACTTGCAACTGAGGATATTCCTCTCGCAGGTCATATGCTGTTTCAGCCGCCCAAAGTTCCACCCCTAATTGTCCGCTAATCACAATCCATTCCAGTCCTTCCTCTAACAGTGAAAGCAACCTTCGACGTATCGCTAATTGAATATAGGAAACAGCTGGATGATTATTAGAAAAAATATTCAGCTCATACGGTTTATATCCTGTGATCGCAAGCACTCTCATTGTTTTTATACTCCTTCTCTTTGCTAAAAAACAGGAACCGCCATGGCGGCTCCTGTTTCATTGGGATTAACATCCCCATGGGAACGGAGCAGGACCAGGAAAATTGCAATGTTGGTTGGCTACTTGGTTGACAACCGACTCCGTATGTGGGAAATAATGCTGATGTTGGAAAAGATGATGGTTGACATGTGTCGTATGTGATGGATGAATGTGTGGTACGATTGTTGCTTGGAAATGATGTTGTACACAACATCTTGGTGGATGAACAATCGGTGCCAATACATGTGGTCCGCAATGCATATCCATTCTCCTTTCTTTTCATAAGCTTATGTTTTACAATATCAGCCTATGATGAAAGGAGCGGACATGTACTAGTATAGACACCCATTTTTCCATATTCGTCTGTAACGGACAGCCAAATTACGTTAAGTTTCTAAACACAACAAACGTTAAACATATCACGAGAAAAAACAAGTAAAAAATTTTTTTGTACATGCTCCGCATCGTTTTCTCCCCGCCATTTCGTTTGTTTTTATCTATCCCGAAGCAATTGTACATATTTTTTGTTTTTTCTACAAGATTCGAAATGGAAAATCAAATTTTCTTTATTTTCTGTCGCATCCTGCGCTTTCCACGGAAATATTTAATGATTTAATTTCCGCTGAAGCCGTTCTATACGCCTGATCAACTCTAACTCTTGTGTAGTATTCCGCTGTTTATAGGAACGAGATAGTGTTTTCCATCGTTCATATACGTTGATCGCATAGTGATGCGCCATATAGGCATCACGAAAATAATGTTCATACGCTTTTGCCAATTCAACCCCGGCTTTCATCTTCCACGTATCACTGCCATGCTGCCATAATTCTTTCCATATGTCCACTGCTTTTTCGTACCGTTTTTCTTTTTTATATAACAGCGATAGTTGCCATTTGGCCTGCCACGATTCTTTTGTTTCTTTTTCGATCACGCGCTCATACACGTTTTTCGCGGCATTTGTTTCTCCTAACGTCTCGAGCCAACGAGCTGTTTCCAACTGTTCAAATGCATCTTTTAGTTGCGGCGCTTCTAGCAGCTGTTTCGATAAATGAATATAGAGGCAAATTAACGATAAAACATCAAGTTCATTATGGAGAAATACCGGAAAAATTCGATCAGGATGCGGCGCCGATAGAAAGTCCATATACATCATCGGCGCCAAAAAACCGGGAACATCTTCTTCTCGCTCAATTTGCAATATCTCTTTTTCGACATTGGAAAGGCGAACAGACTCAAGCTTTTGTTTCCACATTCTCCTTGATGCGTGATATAAATCGAAATGGCCAAACCCCGGCAGTTTCGGGACAGCATCACGAATCAGCGTATGGCGCGTCTTGACTTTCGGCCAATCGAATGCTTTTCCGTTATACGTAACAAGCGTTGTATAGTCGACTTCCGATAAAAAACTTTGATACAATGCCACTTCCGCTCCCGGGTGCGGCAAAAAATGCTGGCGGACAACAACCCGATCTTCATATACGCGGGCATGGCCAAGCAAAAAAATGACATGTCCCGTTCCGCCGCTAAGCCCGGTCGTCTCCGTATCAAAGAAAAATAAATCGCTCGCTTCATGCCCTTTGCTCGAAAGCGGATGTGTAAAAGAAGCGTCTTGCCAACGGGCATGAATATGATGAAACTCTCCAAGTCGATATCGTCCATGCTGATAATCTAACGGATATACTACTTCGCGAATCAAACAATAATCCCCATCAAAAAAGAACGGCTGCACATGTTTTTTCTGCCATTCATCAAGAAATGGAACCTCTTTCTCTTGTTGCTCTTCAAAGAGCACACCGGGCCGTTCTTCCTGAACGGAAGCCCGGGATGCAAGTTGTTCCTTCCATCTTGCTAATTTCTGCTTCATTGACATGGTGTTCATCCCTTCATTTACTTGCTTAGAAGCTTGTGCAAAAATGAGATTACGTTTTTTTTCACGGAATGATTGCTTGCCTCGATCACCCCAATGCAAGAAGGGCAGCCATTTTCACACGGGCAGCGTTCAAGTAAATGTTTCACTTCTCCCATGATTTCATCATACCGCTCAAAAACCGCTTCCGATAAGCCGATGCCGCCTGGATAACGGTCGTATAAAAAAATCGTCGGCATTCCGGAATGAGGTGCTTTCATTTGTGGTACGACGTGAATATCGGTGCGGTCGCACATGACAAACATCGGTACGAGGTGACGAAGCACATTTGAAATGCCAACGAGCGCTTGTTCGAGCATAGGCGCGTCCATTTTCGATAGTTCTTCTCCTAATTCGATCCATGTTGCCGTCGTATGTAGTTCTTCTTCCGGCAAATGGATCGGCCCTGAGCCAATGTTTTCAAATGTGGATAATTTAATTTTTTTAAAGATGGTAGCCTTCGCGCGAACAGAAACATCGCCGTAATGCAGACTCAGCAGCTGTCTTTGCTCGTTGCGGTCTTCTTCTAATACATGAAGCTGTACAGCTAAATTCGCATCCGTAAAATATTCTACGTTCACTTCCCGAACATATGCCTTTTTTTCTTCCCAATCAAGCTTTTCCACTTGATATTGCACACCTTCATGAAGATAGATCGCCTCTTCGTGCAATAACGTCATTGCACTAAATCGATCCATCTCGCCGATGACGCGATGGTTGCCAGTTTTCGAAATATCGATAATGACGACATTCTCTTGGGATGCAGAACGCAAGCTAATATCATGCGCCGGAAACGCATCGCTCATCCAATACCATTTGCCTGCACGGTAATGCAATACTTTTTGTTCTGTTAAAAACTCAAGCACTTCTTCCACTTCGAGGTCGCCAAACTTTTCCCCTTGACGGAAAGGAAGTTCATATGCAGCGCATTTGAGATGATCGACAAGAATCAGCATGTTGTCTGGGTTGATGCGCGCCGTTTCCGGAGAACGGCCAAAGAAATACTCCGGATGCTGCACAATGTACTGGTCAATCGGACTAGAGCTCGCTACCATAATGACAAGGGAATCGCCGTGACGTCTGCCAGCTCTTCCTGCCTGCTGCCATGTGCTTGCGACCGTGCCGGGATATCCTGTCATGATACATACTTGCAGCTGGCCAATATCGACGCCAAGTTCAAGCGCGTTCGTGCTAACAACCCCGATAATTTCCCCGCTCCGTAATCCTTTTTCGATTTCCCGTCTTTCTTTTGGCAAATAACCGCCGCGATACCCACGAATCGTTTTGGCACCCAATTGATCTTTAATAAGTTCTTGAAGATGGCTTAAAATCAGCTCGACACGCACACGGCTGCGGGCAAATACAATCGTTTGAAGGCCGTTTTCTAAAAACTGTTTTGCTAGCCGGTTTACTTCGACCGTAGCGCTTTTGCGAATATTAAGAGGTTGATGAACAACCGGAGGATTATAAAAAACAAAATGTTTTCTTCCGCGCGGCGCCCCGTTATTATCAATCAATGTCATTGGCTCCCCTGTCAGGCGTTCGGCTAGTTCTTTCGGATTGGCAATCGTCGCTGATGTGCAAATAAAGATCGGCTTGCTTCCGTAAAACTGACAAATGCGCTTCAATCGGCGGATGACGTTTGCCACGTGGCTTCCAAACACGCCGCGATACGTATGAAGCTCATCGATGACGACATACCGCAAATTTTCGAATAACGCCACCCATTTCGTATGATGCGGCAAAATCGCAGAATGCAGCATATCCGGATTTGTCAAGACAATATGGCCAGCTTTGCGAATTTTTTGGCGAATGCCTGGCGCTGTATCGCCATCATATGTATAACTATGAATCGGAACGCCCATTTCCTCAATGATTTCGTGCAATTCGCTTTTTTGATCTTGCGCGAGCGCTTTTGTCGGAAATAAATAAAGCGCCCGGCTATGTTCATTTTCTGCGATCGCTTGCAGTACAGGTAAATTGTAGCAAAGCGTTTTCCCTGAAGCAGTCGGAGTAACGGCAACAATATTTTTTCCGTTTTGCACCGCTTCATAAGCGGCTGCCTGATGTGTATAAAGAGAAGCGATGCCGCGCTTTTCGAGCGCTGTTCGTAAACGCAAATCAAGATGCTCCGGCATCGGAACGGTGTTCGCTTCTTGTGGTTCGATTTCATGCCAATACACGACATTCGGATCGTTTCGCAATTGTTCTATCAATTCGAATAAGCTTTTTTTCTTCATATCAGCTCACCTCAATGATTTCATCTTTCTATTTTAATAGAAAGAATAGAGATATTGCCAAGAAAAATGACTTTATTCACAATAAAAAAGCTCGGCAGTTTGCTGCCGAGCGATATGTCTATTTTTGTCTATATCCAAGTCTTTCGGATATTTGCCTGCCAATATGCCGAATGCGTTCCTGAAGTTTTTCTATTCGTTCGTCTGTCATGCGAATCGTCGGACCAGAAATACTGACCGCGGCGACAACGCTTCCAGTATAATCAAAAATAGGAACAGCAATACAACGAATTCCGTACTCGTTTTCTTCTAAATCAAGCGCATACCCTTTTTGCTTTACTTTCTCTAGTTCTTTTAGAAGCTCATCCCGGTCCGTAATCGTAAAATCCGTATGTTTTGGCAATCCTTTTCGATCGATGATCTCTAGCACTACATTTAAAGGCAAATGGGCAAGAATAGCTTTTCCAACCCCCGTGCAATGCATCGGCGCCCTTTTTCCTACTTTTGAATGCATCCGCAACGTTTCTGTTCCTTCTAATTTTTCAATATAAATGACTTCTCCTTGATCGTATACGACAAGATGAATGACTTCGTTCGTTTCTTTTTCCAACTCTCGCAAGTACGGTTTTGCTTCTCGCCGCAAATCAATCGATTCGAGCAATTTGGAACTAATATCCAAAAATTTATAGCCAAGTTTATACCGTTCCGTTTCCTTATCTTGTTCGATATACCCATATTGAGCTAGCGTTGACAAAATACGATACACAGAACTTTTATTAATATCCATTTGTTTAGCAATTTCCGTCACGCCTAATCCATCTTTTTCGGAACTAACGATATCGATAATATGTAATGCCCGGCTTACCGATTTCACTAAATTTTCTCTTTCCATCTTGTTCACCTCTAATATTCCTTCATCCATTGTCATTATACACTTATTGCCGGGCATTACCCAATAGTGGATCGGTCGCAAACGGCAGCATATTTAAATGTTTTATCCGCTCCCAGGCCGTCACAAACGGAGTCGAAGCGTTCTAATCAGCGATTTCTCATTTAATCACATCGGCACTGACTGGGCTTGCTGTTAAAATAACATCCCCGGCTTCCATGTCATCTTCTATAACGATTGTATATTGCCTTCTACGGAAATTACTTCTTTCAAATGACGTTATCCTGCTTTATTTCAACAGTTTTTCTTGCAACTCCCGTTCTTATCGCCGCGCGCGCAACCGCGTCTGCCACCGCATCAACAACGCGTTTATCAAATGGATTAGGGATGACATAATCGCTCGTTAATTCTTCTGGACTGATTAAATTGGCAATGGCATCCGCAGCAGCCAGTTTCATTTCTTCATTAATTTCAGAAGCTCTCACTTGCAACGCCCCTTTAAAAACACCCGGAAAGGCAAGGACGTTATTCACTTGGTTTGGAAGATCCGATCTTCCCGTTGCTACAACTGCAGCACCAGCAGCTTTTGCGTCTTCCGGCATAATTTCCGGAACAGGATTGGCCAGCGCAAAAACAATAGGATTGTCGTTCATGGAGCGAACCATTTCCTGCGTTAACGCTCCTGCGACAGAAACCCCAATAAATATATCGGCTCCTTTAATGACCTCTTTTAAAGACCCTTGCACACGGTTTCGATTCGTTACTTTTGCCAGCGATTCTTTTATTTCGTTCATTCCGTGCGGACGATTTTCATAAATAGCCCCTTTTGAATCGCATAAAATGAGATCATCTACTCCCATAGAAAGAAGCAGTTTTGCGACCGCAATTCCGGCAGCACCCGCTCCGTTTACAACCACTTTACAATCGCTCAAACGCTTTTGCGCGACCTTCAATGCATTGGTCAATCCGGCGGCGATTACAATCGCTGTCCCATGCTGATCATCATGAAATACTGGTATAGACAGTTCTTGCTTAAGGCGTTCCTCGATCAAAAAGCAGTTTGGCGCAGCAATGTCCTCCAAATTAATTCCGCCAAACGTCGGCTCTAACAATTTTACCGTTTGAATAATTTGTTCCGGATCATTTGTGTTAATACAAAGTGGCACGGCATCAATGCCGGCAAACGCTTTAAATAAGGCGGCTTTCCCTTCCATAACAGGCATAGATGCTTTTGCTCCAATATTTCCTAATCCTAATACCGCAGATCCATCGGAAACAACCGCCACAAAGTTTCCTTTCATCGTATAATCATAAATCGATTCCGGATTTGCATGAATCGCTTTGCATGGTTCCGCCACTCCTGGAGAATAGATGACACTTAAATCATTGACGTTTTCTACCGAAACTTTAACATCCACACGCAACTTTCCTTTTGCTTGTTGATGAACAAATAGCGATTTTTCCCGAAGGTTCCGCATGTTCTCTACCTAGCTACTAACCCTTTCTTGTCCCACTCCTGCCGCCTTATTGCTGCCTTTCGTGCTGCGACATGTGTAGTAACTAGGGTTTGCACCTCCTTATTTATTTTTTGAATTTTTAGAATAATTTAATGATATTTATGAACAAGGGCATTCATCCAGATGAAAATGCCCTTGTTCAACATATTTTTATTGTTGAACAGCTGCATATTTTGCTTTCGCTTCTAAACGACGGCGATGCAAAATCGGCTCCGTATAACCGTTAGGCTGTTCATAACCTTTAAATATTAAATCGCACGCTGCTTGGAATGCAACCGAGTTGTCATAGTCCGGAGCCATTGGACGATAGTTCGGATCGCCAGCGTTTTGTTCGTCAACGACTTTCGCCATACGTTTTAATGTTTCTAATACTTGTTCTTTCGTGCAAATGCCGTGATGGAGCCAGTTTGCAATATGCTGGCTGGAAATTCGCAATGTCGCGCGGTCTTCCATTAACCCGATATTATTAATATCCGGCACTTTCGAACATCCGATACCTTGATCGATCCAGCGCACCACATAGCCGAGTATGCCTTGGCAGTTGTTATCCAGCTCTTCTTGAATTTCTTCCGGCGTCCATTGTGGATTTACAGCGACTGGGATTTGTAAAATTTCATCACGGTAATCTTTCCGTTCTTTTCGCAATTCATTTTGTACTTCTGCCACATTAACTTGATGATAATGCAGCGCATGAAGCGTCGCGGCTGTCGGCGAAGGCACCCATGCCGTATTCGCGCCTGCTTTTAGCTGTCCGCCTTTTTGCTTCAGCATTTCCGCCATCATATCCGGCATTGCCCACATTCCTTTTCCAATTTGGGCGCGCCCTTGGAATCCAGCAGCTAAGCCGATCGTTACATTCGATTTTTCATAAGCTTGCAGCCATACCGATGTTTTCATGTCATTTTTGCGAATCATCGGACCGGCTTCCATTGACGTATGGATTTCATCCCCTGTCCGATCTAAAAAGCCTGTGTTAATAAAGATGATGCGATCTCTAACTTGATAAATGCAGTTTTTCAAGTTCAATGTCGTGCGGCGTTCTTCGTCCATGACACCGATTTTAATCGTGTTGCGTTTCAATCCAAGCATATCTTCAACGCGGTCAAATAACTCATTTGCGAACGCGACTTCTTCCGAACCATGCATTTTTGGTTTTACGATATAGATCGAGCCTTTGCGAGAATTTAAGTAACGGGTGTTGCCAAGAAGAGAATGTTTCATAATTAAACTTGTCACGACCGCATCCATAATTCCTTCATATACTTCTTCGCCGTTTGCGTCCAAAATCGTGTTGTTCGTCATTAAATGGCCAACGTTGCGGACGAACATAAGCGAACGGCCCGGCAGCGTAATTTCTTTGCCATCTGTTGTTCGATAAACGCGGTCCGGGTTAAGCGCACGTGTAATCGTTTTTCCGCCTTTCGTAAACGTAGACGTCAAATCCCCTTTGACAAGGCCGAGCAAATTGCGGTATACGAGCACTTTATCTTCTGCATCTACCGCTGCTACCGAGTCTTCACCATCCATAATGGTCGTAACGGCCGCTTCTAAATAAATATCTTTTACCCCTGCTTTATCCGTTTTCCCGACAGGATGGTTGCGGTCGATTTGAATTTCAATGTGAAGACCGTTATTTTTTAACAAGATTGCTGTCGGATTTTCCGGATTTCCTTGGAAGCCAACAAATTTTTCTTCCTCTTTTAGCGTTGTTGTGATCCCGCCTTCAACGGACGCCGCTAGTTTTCCATCCACTATCGTATATTGTACGACATCTTTATGAGAATATTCTTTCAATGGTACTGCTTGATCGAGAAACTCGCGCGCATAGGCAATCACTTTTGCCCCGCGGACCGGATTGTAGGAATCGCCGCGTTCCGCGCCATCTTCTTCACTGATTGCGTCCGTTCCATATAAGGCATCGTAAAGGCTTCCCCAGCGGGCGTTTGCCGCATTTAACGCGTAACGCGCGTTCGTAAGCGGAACGACTAATTGCGGACCCGCTTGAACGGCAATTTCCTCGTCTACTCCTTCTGTCGTAATCTCGAAATCATCCACTTCTGGCTCTAAATAACCGATATCTGTTAAAAATGCTTTATATTTTTCCATATCAAAATTGCCGCGATGCTCTTTATGCCATTCATTGATTTTTGCTTGAAGCTCATCGCGCCGCGCAAGAAGCGCTTTGTTTTTCGGCGTTAAATCAACAATAAGCGTTTCAAAGTCTTTCCAAAACTTTTCTTTGTTCACTTCACTTCCCGGAAGTACCTCATCGTTCATAAACTCATAAAATAGTTTTGCCACTTGAAGATTTCCTACTTTTACGTATTCCCCCATTTTCCCTCTCCTCCATATCAAACTTATTCGTTTCTTATTACGAAACGATGTTCTAAAATTATTTAAAAAAATCATAGCATGGAGCAAAATATATTTCAACAATTTTCACTCATTTTATAACAATTGTTTTTGTTTTTTCTCCTTTTTTACCTCAACGCACCGCCCCGGTGTCGGGAACAGCTTTCCTGCGTTTAATAAGTTTTTTGGATTAAACACGTCGCGAATGTCGGTTTGCGCGAGAATTTCTTCATCGCTAAAAATAAAGCGCATCTCTTCTTTCTTTTCAATGCCAACCCCATGTTCTCCTGTAATCGATCCGCCGACGGCTGCGCATGCTTGCAAGCATTCACTTCCCGCAGCAAGCGCTTTTTCTGTTTCTCCTGGTTTGCTTGCATCAAACAAAACGAGCGGATGAAGATTTCCATCGCCGGCATGGAAGATATTCGCGATGCGCAACCCATACTTTTTGCTGATTTCTTGAATGTTTTTTAACACTTCTGGCAGCTTGCTGCGCGGGATGACTCCATCTTGCACTAAATAATCTGGAGAAATCGCGCCCATCGCGCCAAATCCCGTTTTCCGGTTCGCCCACCAGCGCGCCCGCTCTTCTTCTGTTTGCGCCACTTTTACTTCCCGGACATTTCGGTTTCGGCAAATGCGCAAAATCTCTTCGATTTGTTCGGGAATTCCTGCAGAAATGCCGTCGACTTCAATCAAAAGAAGCGCCTCAATATCTTTCGGATGCCCCACTGGAAAAGCAGCCGCCTCCACTCCTTCGATCGCCGTTTGATCCATCATCTCCAGCGCTGCCGGAACCATTCCCGCAGCGATGATGTCGGAAACGGCTTGACTTGCATCCTCCACGCGGTCAAAATAAGCGAGCACCGTCTGTTTCGCTTCCGGATTCTTTAAAATGCGTACCGTTATTTTTGTGACAATCCCTAACGTCCCTTCCGAACCGGTCAACAATCCTAATAAGTCATATCCCGGCGGATCAGGAATGCCGTTTTCGCCGATTTCGATAATTTCTCCGTTCGGAAGTACGACTTCGAGCCCTAAAATGTGGTTGGTCGTGACGCCATATTTTAGACAATGCGCACCGCCGGCGTTTTCGGCAACATTTCCGCCAATCGTGCAGCAATATTGACTCGATGGATCTGGAGCATAATAGTATCCTCTATCGGAAATGGAGTTGGTTAATTTTAAGTTGACAAATCCGGGCTCGACAACCGCGCGGCGGTTTTCTAAATCGACGCTAATGAGCCGTTTCATCCGGACTAAGCTAATGATCACTTCCCCGTTTAACGGAATCGCGCCACCGCTTAATCCCGTCCCTGCCCCACGGGCAAGAAACGGCAAATCATGCTCATGACAATATTTCACAATGGCAGCGACTTCTTCCGTATTTTTCGGGAACACAACCGCTTTCGGCAAATGGCGGTGAACGGTAAATCCGTCGCAGTCATAGGCAATCAAATCTTCTTTTTTGTACAAAATCGATTTTTCACCGCCGACAATGCGAGCTAACGCTTGAACATGCGGATCATTTGTTTGTATTCCCTTTTTTCTCATACACGTACCTCCTTTCCGTCTTCTTTTTGATATGCCCAGTCTAGGAGCTGTACGGTATGAACGACTTTTTGATTTCGGCCGTATTTCAAAACTCCCATCGCCATTTGCAACATGCATCCAGGATTCCCCATTGTAATAAGTTCCACATCTTCTGGAACGTTTTCCATTTTGCTTTCCAATACGGCGCTTGCCATATCCGGATGGGTAAGATTATAAATTCCCGCGCTTCCGCAGCAGCGGTCGGCGTTTGGCATCGAAACCATTTCCACTCCCGGAATGCTCGATAAAATCGTGCGCGGTTCTTGACGAATTCCTTGGCCGTGCGCCAAATGGCAAGCGTCATGGTACGTAATGCGCACATTTAATTCCGCTTTCGGCTTTTCATACCCCGTATCATGCAAATATTTCGAAATATCTTCGACTTTACGGGAAAAATCTTCCGCTTTTTCTCGCCATTCTGGATCGTTGCGGAACAACTCTGGATATTCCTTTAACATAGAGCCGCACCCTGCCGCGTTCACGATCACGCGGTCTGCATGTTGAAATGCTTCAATATTTTGTTTGGCAAGCTTCCGGCCCATCTCGCGGTCCCCTGCATGCACATGAAGCGCCCCGCAGCACGTTTGATTTTGCGGAATGACGACATCGTTTCCGTTTCGTGTCAACACGCGAATCGTCGCCTCGTTAATATCGCTGAACATTACATCCATGACGCATCCTGTTAAAAGCGCGACCGTATGTTTCGTTTCTCCTTTTGCTTTAATGACATTCATATGTTTATATTTTTTTCGGACCGGCACGCCTGCTTCCGGCAAAATCGCTTCCATCTCCACTAGATGCTTCGGCATGATGTGAAGCAGTTTCGTCTTGCGGGCGATCGTCTGCAGTCCGCTTTTTTGATATAGCTTTAACAAACTCCCGAGCAGATGAAGACGGGATGGATGCGGAAATACACCTTTTAAGAAAAAATTGTTGACAAACGCTTTCCATCCTGTCAGCGGAATCGCTTGCCGGATTTGTCCGCGTACTTCTTCAATCAATCCGCCGACATCGACATCGGCAGGGCACGCAGTTGTGCAAGCCCGACAATCTAGGCACATAAAAATGGGATCAATCAAATCTTCTGTAATCTCTAACTTCCCTTCTGCTACCGATTTCATCAAATGCACGCGTCCGCGCGGCGAATGTTGTTCTTGACCGGTTTGTTCGTATGTCGGGCACGATTCTAAGCACATGCCGCAATGAACGCAGTCAGCCCATTTGCTAGGATCAGGAGGATCACTAAAACGATAGTTTCCAAGACTAACAGTCGCACATGCCGGTCCGCTTTTTATCTCACTTTCTCGCAAACTCATCTTATATCCCTCCGACAAACCGTTGATTGTTCAATATTCGATTTGGATCGATTTTTCGTTTAATTCCATCGAGCAGGAAAAAATACGATGGCTTTTCTCCCCACACATCAACGCGCTTTCGCAGTGAAAACGGCAAATGCTTCACAATCGCATATCCGCCCAAGCCTGTCGCCGCCATCCGCAGCCGTTCGATCGCTGCAATGATCGACTCGCTTTCTCCTTTCATATATACTTGACATAGTCCATGTCCTAGCCCGCCGTGCGCCTCTATATGAACATGACAGATCTCTTGCAGTAAGTCGCTTTCACGAATGATATGAATAACATCTAAATTCACGACACCGATTTTCACCGCTGCTTCGATTTCGTTTCCGACTGACTCATACGGCATCGCCCCATTCGGACCGATCGTATAAAACGTTTGCCAAAACGATTTTGCTTCTTCTTGTGGAAGAATACGGATCGCTGTATTAGGAGGCTGCAGACGCTTTACAAATTCCTCCTGGTAATGAACGGCGCTTTTGACGTCTTCAAACGCCATCGCCAACGTATAAGCACGCTGGCTGATGAGCCGTTCCGACAACGACGGACTCAATAACTCGAAACAGACTGGTTCCATCATTGAATCAAGAAATTGAATCGCAAATGAACGGACTTCTTCTAAATTCCCTGATGGAAATGATAGCAATACGAGGCTTTCATATTTCGGAAGCGGGCGAAGTTTCAGCGTTATTTCCGATATCACACCAAGCGTTCCCATCGCACCGATAAACAGCTTGTTCATATCATAACCCGCCACATTTTTAACGACTTTCCCTCCGGAACGAATCACCGTTCCATCCGGATACACCGTGCGCAAACCAATGACACTATCGCGCGCGGAACCGTAACCGAGCCGCTTTGGACCGCTGTCGTTCGCTGCAATGACGCCGCCGATCGTCGCATATTGCGGCCACACAGGGTCAATCGCAACTTTTTGGCGGTATTCTGCCAAGTAATCTTGCAGTTTTTGAAACACCGTCCCTGATTTGACCGTCACTGTCATATCCGCAGCGGCATGCTCGACAATGCCGCTATAGTTTGCCAAGGAAAGCAAAATATCCACACATTCAACTTGTCCGCCAAACCCTCGCTTTGTTCCTCCGCCAACAATACAAACTTTTTTTCCATGGCTGTTTGCATAACGTAAAATAGATGAAATTTCCTCTTCTGATTGTGGATATACAGTCACATAGCCGCTGTTGCCGAGCGGATGTGGCTGATATTCCCCCGTCTGTACTTGTTTTTCCGATAGAAACGCTGTTAGATCGTCTTTCCATTCTAATGGCAGCACGCTTTGCACCTCCTGTTGTTGCGTAATAGGAAACACTGTTTCTTTAAACTTGTAAAAAAATATATGAATTTCTGAAGCTGAACCTCTGTACAATAATTTTATTATTATTAAACCATCCATTTTCATATTTTTCAATAAATTTTTCAAATTGATGAATAATTCTGTTTACATTTCGTTCTTTTTCACTGTCACATTGCACCGCTTTTCTAGCGGCTGGATGACTGCGGACATATCCAAATCGGATAATCCTTGTTCCATCGCACTAGCAAACGCCTCTTCCGCAATTTGGCCTAAAAATCGCTTTATCCCAATTGCGTCCATCAACTGATTAGCTAAACGGGCATCTTTATGTACATATTTCACCGCTCCGCCTGGTTCGAACTTGCGCGGTAAAACATATTGCTCCATATGCCTGCGAAGCATGCGGCTGTCTCCGTAGCTCGCTTTCAAAATTCGGTAAAGCTGCTCGGCATCTAGTCCAAGCGCTGTCCCAGCGACCATCGCCTCTGAAGCGGCAACAGAATGCACCGCAACAAGATATTGATTGATTAGTTTTGCTACGCTTCCCGAACCGCTCGGACCTAAATATTCCACCATTTCGCCAAGCACGTTAAGAAGCGGCAATACTCGCTCCCAAGCAGATTTCACTCCACCGACCATAATCGTTAATGTACCTTGTTCCGCTCCTTCTGGCCCGCCGCTTACCGGGGCATCCAGAAAATATATCCCCTTCCCTTCCGCTTCGTTTGCGACCATTCTACTCGTATCCGGTCCTACTGTCGTAAAATCAAGGCAAATCGTACCCGGCCACGCGCTTTCGATCACACCGCCTTTTTGCAAATAAACATCGATGACATCATCCGGCATCGATAAACATGTGCAAATGACATTCGAACACTGCGCCAACTCCGCAATTGTGCCGGCTCTTTTTGCACCCAGCTTTACTAACGGTTCTGTTTTTTCGATCGAACGATTGTATACAGTAACTAGATAGTCTGCAGCAAGCAGCCGTTTTACCATTCTCGCTCCCATCACGCCTGTGCCAATAAATCCAACCTTCATTTCCTTCGTCTCCATTGCGGCGATACTTCCCCCTTCTGTTTTTCACTCCAAATCAATGACAAGCGTATAACGTACGCCAATAAAAACTTTGTTCGCTTTTTCCCGATGGAATATATTCAAGACCGATCGTCCCTTTATATCCACATTTCTCTAAATGACGAAAAATATATTCATAGCGAATTTCTCCCGTTCCCGGCTCGTGCCGTCCTGGAACGTCAGCAATTTGCACATGTGCAATCCATTCAAAATACGTTTCAAATGTCGCCGCTAAGTTTCCTTGAATTCGCTGCATATGATAAAAATCGTATTGAAGTTTGATGTTTGCCATCCCAATTTCTTTAATCATCGAAACGGCTTCATGAATATTCGCCAAAAAATAATTCGGCATATCAAACGGATTGATCGGTTCAATTAAAAGCGTTAACGAATGGTTCGCCATTTCTTTTGCCGCATCATAAAGATGGCGCATGTACGTTTCTTTCGCCTTTTGCCTGTCTAAATCGGCTGGAAGCACTCCCGCCATACAATGGATATACGGAACGTTCAACTCGGTCGCATACCGAATTCCTTCTTCCACGGAACGCTGAAACTCGGCCGTCCGATCTGGGAAAATTGCGATTCCTCTATCTCCTTTTTCCCAATTTCCTGGCGGTAAATTGATTAACACGAGAGACAATTGGTTCTGATGAAGCTCATCGCGAATGCGTTCGATCGGATATTCGTATGGAAACTGGCATTCCACGAGCGAAAAACCGCACTCTCTCGCCTTTTGAAACCGCTCTAGAAACGGCACTTCTGTAAAAATTGTCGATACGTTAACGGCAAATCGATTCATTCTTTCTTTCCTCCTTTCCAATTATTGCTTACAATTCTCGCTCGAAGTGCTATATTCCTGCTTATTTGAACAAACGTTTTATCCATTGAAGCACCTTCTGGAGATTCGGATAACGAACCATACGGTCGTTGGGTTGAGGATGCTTTTATAATGAAAAAGGACTGTTCCCCTGACATGCAGGGAAAACAGTCCTTTTTGTATAAAGCTCGATCAATCTTCATCACTGGAAAAAAAGCGCAAAATGTAAATAAACAAGTTAATAAAATCAAGATAAATGTTAACAACAATCATTGGAATTTCCGCTTCCGTAAAACCATGGCGGGAAAGGCGGTTGATATCATAAATGGTAAATCCTAGAAAAATGAGAATTCCTAACGCGGAAATCCCCATTTGTCCAACGCTAGAAAATGGGATGAACCATTGGATAATGAGAAGGCCAAGCAGCGCAAATGCGCCTAATGTTAAAAAACCGCCAAGAAACGAAAAATCTTCTTTCGTTTTCGCTGCATAAATCGCTACGCCGGAAAACGAAACAACCGCCAGCGCAAACGCCTTGAGTACCGCTTCAGCGCCAATAACGGCAACGTAGTGCCCGATGAGTGGATATAGCGTCGCGCCAGATATGAGCATAAAGCTGTACATAAGCGGATAGCCGACCGCTTTTTTGCTGCGGGCAAACACCATGACCATTAATAAAATGATCTCAAGTATTGTAAGCGGCAAATACATCCCTATTGGAATCCATTGACCGATGTAAAGACCCCCTGTTGCCACTGCCAATGCTAAAAAAAATGTGGTTGTCAGTTTAGCAATAGGACTAGATGAATACGTTGTTGAATAATTCAATTATACATTCCTCCTTTTTCTACTTAGTTTATCATATTTGACCGTGAGCAACCATTAGTTAAAACGGCATTTTTGTACGAAAAATACAAAAGGTTTGAAACTATGTTCATTCGTATACGCGGTGGATTTTTCTGTTTGCGTTCAAACGGATTGGCAGTCTTTACGCAAACCGATTCGCATAGACCAGTTCTGTTACGGACCGTTGGGATAGTTCATTGCGCGCTTTATGTTTTTTGCAGGAATTAGAAATAGCGAGAAAACAAAAGACCCGCCTAAGCGGGCCTTTTGTTACTCCGCAAATAAATCGGATGATAAATAACGCTCTCCCGAATCCGGTGCTATACAAAGGACACGAGCCCCTTTTGGAAGCTGTTTGGCCACCTCAACCGCATAATACGCACTCGCAGCGGCGGAAGCGCCGACGAGAATGCCTTCTTCTGCAGCAAGACGGCGTGCCATCATTTGTGCATCTTCATCTTTAATTAGGAAAATATCATCATAAATATTGCGGTTTAAAATTTTCGGAATAAAACCCGGACCTGTACCTGGGATTTTGTGCGGCCCTGGCTTTCCTCCAGATAATACAGGAGAGCCATATGGTTCTACTACGTAAATTCGTAAGTGAGGAATTTGTTTTTTTAGTTCTTCTCCTGTCCCTGTCACCGTTCCGCCAGTACCAGCTGTTAACACAAATGCATCAAGTTTGCCGCCAAACGCTTCAAAAATTTCCCGTGCCGTGCTATGGCGATGCGCATCTGGATTCGCCGGATTTTCAAACTGCATCGGGATGAAGCTGTCTGGGATTTGCGCGGCAAGCTGGTTCGCTTTATCAATCGCTCCTTGCATCCGTTTTTTCCGCCGGCGTTAAATATACTTCCGCCCCGTACGCTTTTAAAATTTTTACCCGCTCTACCGTCGCATTATCCGGCATCGTGATAATGCAACGGTAGCCGCGGGCCGCACAAACCATCGCCAAACCGATTCCGGTATTGCCTGAAGTCGGTTCGATAATGGTGCTTTTCCCCGGCACAATCTTTCCTTCTTGCTCCGCGCGCCGAATCATTTCAAACGCTGCCCGATCTTTTACGCTTCCCCCGGGGTTAAACGATTCTAGTTTCATATACACATCCGCGCCATTTGGATCAGGAATTCGGTTTAATTTGACAATCGGCGTGTTGCCGATTAAGTCTAAAATAGAGTTGTATAGCTTCATCGTAAATCCCCAACCTTTATTAAAAATTATTCTTATATGATTATAGGGCTTTTTTCATTTCCTTTCAATGATGGCTACTCAGTGTATATCGGAAGCTGAATTACCACTTCCATTCCTTTCCCTTCTTCGCTGAAAAACGATATCGTGCCATTATGAAGGGAAATAATTTGTTTGACAATCGCCAAACCTAATCCCGTACCGCCTTCTTTTCTTGTTCGTGCTTGATCAACGCGGTAAAATCGTTGTCCAAGAAGCGGCAGCTTTTCTTTTGGAACTCCTTTTCCCGAATCACGAATGATCAGTTGACAACTCGCATCGCTAACTTTTTTCAGTCGTATATGGATCTTTCCCTCGGCTGGGGTATAACGAACAGCATTATCTAAAAGGTTTTGCACCACTTGTTCAAGCCGGTCGGCATCTCCTTCCAAAATAATATCGTGATCTAATTCCATATTAAGTGTAATTTGTTTTTTTTGTAAAAACGGTTCGTATTTTGCGACCGTATCTTCGATCACTTGCGCAAATACAAGCGGTGTTTTTTGCAGCGGTACATTATTTCCTTCTAATCGCGCCAAATCAAGCAAGTCACGAACAAGCCGCTCCATCCGGTCTGCTTCACGGTGAATGAGTTGAACATATTTTCTTTCCTCTTCTTCTGTCTTCACCAGCCCTTGTAATATCGCTTCGCTATATCCTTTCACATAGCTTAACGGCGTCCGCAATTCGTGAGAAACATTCGCTAAAAATTCGCGTTTTCGCATATCTTCTTCAGCAATTGCTTTTGCCATCACATTAAACGCTTTGGCAAGCCTGCCAACTTCGTCGTTCGCCCGAACCGGAATTTGCGCCCGATAATCTCCTTGCGACATATGATATGCTACTTTTTCCATTTCTTTTAACGGATCTGTGATATGACGAGCCATTCGCTTTCCGGCAAGAAGAAGGACAAACACAAATAAGGTGGCAAGAGGAAGCCAAATGACAGCGACATCTTTTGTCAATTCTTTAATGCTCGCGAGCGGAATATAAAGATAAAGCGCTCCTTGTAACCGATGCTCATCTAAAAGCGGTACAATCACCCCCATAATTTTGCGGTGAAATCGCTTTTCATAACCGATTTTCGTGACCGTATCACCGCGCAATAATTTGGATCGATCATCGCCGTTAATTAATGATTCATATTCAACTCCAAACGGCAAACAAGCACTTAATTCGCGAGGATTATTAACTAAAAGTACTTCCGCCGTTGATTTTTCATTATACCATTCGACTTGTTTGCGGAACGCATCGGTAATCGGACCGCCCCTATAATCAGCTGCTAGCAGTTTTCCTTCTTCCATTAACGTCTGCTCTACTTTATCGACATACAATTTTTGATAAAAATAATTTAACAAAAAATAAGAAAATGAAACCGTCAAAAGAACTCCAATGCTAATCATTAACCAAATTTTTTGCCCTAACGTCATCGACTTTGGCTGCATTCACGACACCTCAAATTTATATCCGATTCCCCAAACGGTTTGAATAAAATCACTCGCCTGCTTTAGCTTCATGCGCAATGTTTTAATATGCGTATCGACCGTTCTTGCATTTCCTGTATAATCATATCCCCATACTTTTGCGAGCAGCTCTTCACGGCTAAACACTTGTCCATGATGTTTTGCCAAAAATAAAAGTAAATCAAATTCTTTTAACGTAAGCACAACCGGATCTCCATCCACCGTTACTTTTCTCCCTCTTTCATCAATCACGAGCGGCCCGAACGACAGATCTTCGTTCTTTTGTTTGTTATGGTATGCACGGCGCATAATCGCTTCGATGCGGGCAATAAGCTCACCGGGACTAAACGGTTTCACAATATAATCATCACCGCCAAGCTTCAATCCTTTTACTTTATCCCATTCATCTCCCCTTGCCGTTAAAAATAAAATAGGAACATCGGATTGTTCGCGAATGCGGGCGCATAACGTAAATCCATCCATTTTTGGCATCATTACATCAATTAAAATCACATCCACCTTATTGTTTTTAAGAATTTGTAACGCCTCTTCTCCATTCTCCGCCTCTAAATAAGAAAAGTTAGCATTTTCCAAATACATCCCGACTAAAAATCGCATATCTTCTTCATCATCCACGATTAAGACCGTTTTCTTTTCCACCGTCATTCCCCTTTCGAATGAGTAATTGAAATGGACCTTTCCCTGTTTTCCATCGAGCGATTATCTTCATCGTACGCTGGTCAACGACATAGATTTCATTGCTATCATAGCTAGCGATATATAGCCGTTCATTTGCTCCAATCATGATAAAAGGATTCGCTCCTATCGTTACAGATGCCTTCAAATTTCCGGAATCATCCCATTTCCGTAATATGTTAGAACCATGACTTAATGCAAATATTCCTTCGTTTGTTTCAACAAAACTCACTGGCATCGATGGCGCTTTCATCAGTTTTATTAACGCCCCCGTTTTTATAGAATAAATACGGATGTTTGTTTCCACTGTACTACCGCTTCCGTGTCCCCCGATCCATAATTCCTGCCGACCATCACGAAGCAAGCCGCCAAACGCAAACTTTGGAACAGAAAACGTACGGATAACACGCCGTTTGTCGACATCAACGGCATACGCTTTGGTATTATGGAAATCAATCACGTATATAGTTGTGCCTGCTTTATTTTGTAATAAAGTTAGCGGCTTATTCCCTACTTCGATTTTTGCTTTTTCTTTTCCTTTTAGATCAAATACCCGAAGTGCTTTTTGCCGTTCGTCTGCCAAAAAGACTTTATTTCCTTTATTAGACACAAGCGCGCCAACAATTCCTTTTCCTGTTTTCCATTCGCTTTTTTCCTCCCCTGTCCTCATATCGTATAAATAAACACGATCCATCTCATTACCATATAATAACATCGTTCTGTCGTCTGGAAGCAATACAGCGCCTTTTATCCGTTTTCGCAATTTCCATTCCGCGACTTTCCTTCCTGTTTGAATATCAAAAAATGTCACACTTTCATCATTCACATTTACGCTTATTAACACTTCCATCTGCTTTGGAACGGCAGGTAACGTTTCTTGTTCACATCCATGAATGAATAATATTCCTAACACTGCTAGCAATACACATATCGCTCTCATTGCTGCCCTCCATTTGTCCTTTTGTTGATAAGTTGATTATAAACAAATATGTTGAAAAATTTGTGAAAAATTGTCCACATTTATTCATCAAATAAAAAATGTTATGGTAATTTTACCTCTATTCTACCTTTTCCTTCCTTTCTTATAATAGAATCAAAAGAATATAAAAAACGAGGTGACATTGTTTGACGTCTGCAGCAAAAAAATTAGTTGCATATTTAGATGAACATTTTTCCGATTTCCTCTCCTACTGGCGAAACCAAATGTATATTGCTGATAACGATAAATATATCGATCACGTAGAACGTAATGGAATAGAGATGTTCCAACTTATCAAAGAAAGGTTAGCTGACCCCGCATCCAGCAGAAAAGATATTGAGCATCTTGCTTACAAAATTGCAAAAGAACGTGCAGAAACAAACATGAATATCGGTGAGTTTGTTTACAATACAAATCTTGGACGAAGATTAGTCGTGAAGTATGCACTTCAGTCAACATTGTCAATGGAAGAATTGCGCCCTCTCATCGACGAAATCAATCTTTTGTTTGATCAATTTTTGTTTTATGCCGTTACAAAATATGCTGAGTTGAAAGAAGCAGAATTGCGGGAGAAAAATTTATTTATCACCCAATCCCATAAAGACCGCTTAACACTGCTTGGACAAATGTCATCGAGCTTCGTACACGAATTTCGTAATCCACTTACTGCCATTATGGGGTTTATCCAATTATTAAAATTCGAACATCCAGATTTACCATATCTCGGTATTATTGATCATGAACTTCAGCAATTAAAATTCCGCATTTCGCAATTTCTTCATGCATCAAGAAAAGAAATCATAGAAAGCGAAAAAGAAACCTTTTCGCTTTTGCGTCTATTCGAGGAAATTATTGAATTTTTATATGCAAGTATTGTCGATGGAGACGTAGAAGTATCCATGGACATCGACAAATCGATACATATCTTCGCCTATAAAGATCAGCTTCGCCAAGTATTCATCAACATTTTGTTAAATTCCATTGAAGCGGTGAAAGAAAAAGACAAGCCCCGCTGCATTTATATCGACGCTTTCCGTCAGAACGAGTCCGTTTATATTAAAATCACTAACAATGGTCCGGCAATTCCGGAAGAATTGGTCCAAACGATTTTCGAACCGTTTTTTACAACCAAAAAATTAGGAACAGGAATTGGCCTTTACATTTGCAAAAAAATCATTGAAGATCACGGCGGGCAAATTACATGTACCTCGAATAAACAAATGACTTCTTTTTCCATCATGCTGCCTGCATAAACAAGTTAGGAGCAGGGGCATACTTGAATAAAAAAGGTGAGAGCAATGTTCGAGTTATGGAAAAACTGGATGAAACAAACGACGAATGCGCTAATAGACCGGTTGCATCGAGAGAAACATTCCTTTTCCGATATCGCCCAACTGATTCGGGAGCATCCTGACACTTCGATATCCGAAAAAACATGGCTCGGTCTAACGTATCGCTTTTACTCCCTACATTTAGACAACGCAGTCTTAACAATGGAAACAAAGAAGACGAAGGGAAACGATGAACATATTTTATTTATATCCATTTCTTCTTCTAACTCCGCTCCTATCGTTTACCGTTCTTATGACGAAAAAAGCGATCTTCACGAGACGATCGCAACTCCGCCGCTTACGAAAAAAACCGCACCTGTATCATAACAAGGTGCGGTTTTGTGTTTCTATCCTTTTATACCATGAAGCCACTCCTCATAACATTCCGGGCACAACGCTTTTTCATGTTCTTCGTCTGAAACATAAAACGATACATAATGAACTTGATCATCGCATTCGCACTGGCAATAAAAACACGTTTCATTCATATAGCTCCCTCCCCTATCCGTTAGTGTGGACAGAGGAAGATATGTTTTTGCGAGTAAACTGCTCCCAATCGATTACGGATAGGTAAGGGAAAGCAAATAATCAATCACTGCTTTTTGCTCTTCTTTCGTAAAACCCTCCTGTGGATCAATCCAGTAACGATGTCCATCACCGCTTACATGCACAGCACGAAGTTGTGGATCAGAAACGTTCGCACGGATCACTTGTTGCCGCAACGTTCTGTCAATCAACGCGCGAAGACTATTGCGCGTATCGGGCACAATGCCCTTTCCTAGCGTTCCCGTTAAACCGAGCTCCCCGTTCGGTCCGACCGCAACACCCCCATCATGGAGATAAGGAGCGCTCCAAGAAAGGCCGATTAAGCTAGGCACTTTATAACCTCCTTTAGAATCGCCATGTGCAAACGCTAAACGTATTTGTTCTTTGTCCAACTGTTCTGTTGGCACTTTTAATACTTTCGCGTTTTTTGGAACTGGTACAGGTGTATCCGGAGCATAGAAAACCGCTTCACCAAATACTTTTTCTGTTTTCTTCAATGCTTGTGCCCTCGACGGCTCGGTTCCTACCACCTTCGCCGAAACAACACGATTATTGGTTAAATATGCCCCCGCATGACATCGTATACATCCAGCTCTAACAAATACATCACGCCCCCGTGCTATTTGCTCTGCATCTATTTTTACGCTTAGAGTTGGCGAATTAATCGTGTTTTGCCAAGCAGCTACAGCATTATTTTGCTCATTGAATCGATATCCCGGTCCACTAACCACTAACCCGTCCGGCGCAACGAGCGATACTTTCGGAAATTGCGGCGGAGCAACGAGCTTGTTGACACCGACAACCCCAGGGGTCGGGTCCACCTTTGCAAAAAACTCCAATGGTTTTTCGTTCACATTCGGTTTATAGCGAAATTTCGGATTCGCAACATTTTGCAGTATCGTTCCAATATATACTTCTTTGTCCACTCCGAATAATGCTTCGCTAATTTCCGATTGTGCAAGAGAATCAGCGTTTTGAGCGTGAACGTTATTGCTAAAAAATCATTGTTAGGCGCACCTTCCACCACTTTTTTCGTTTTCGTATCCACCGTCGCGTGACATGCAGCGCAGCTAATGCCAATGCGGAGTTTGCCGTGGTCCCAAACAACCGGCATCCCTAACGGCAAAAAGAATCCTTTAGGAACATCGATGCCTGTGCCAATTTTTTCCTTTTTGTATGTTCGGCCACCAATTTTAATGTCTTCTGCCAGCTCGACTTGTAAATTTATCGTTCCCTTTCCTTTTAAAGCAATAATCGCCTTGGCGATATTCGTCATGGTTAACGGTCCGTTCACAATCCCCATAATATCGGTCAAAAACACCTCATTGCCAAATGTTTCTTTATAAAATACCTCTCGTCCTAATTGAAGCAGCTGTTTATCAACAACAATAGCACCGTGTTTAGCAGAAACAGGCGTTTCTTTACCATCTGCAGATAATTTTTCTTCCTTTCCGGTTTCCGCGCTAATCCATTTTCCCCAAATATCCATGCCCGTTTGATTATTCGCTTCATATTTCACTACATCGTCTTCCTCAGGAAAGAACACATATTCGACATTGGTGTTGAAAAAAATCCTCCATCGATTAACAATATAAGGAAAATGATAACGATGATAGATGTTTTGCGCATTCCTTCTCACCGTCCATTAAGAATATGTAACACGCATAGTGTGCCCCCTTTAATGGAAATTACCCATATTATTACAGTAAAAAAGAGGAGTAAACCTTTGCATCTATCTGATTATGAAACTTTATTACATATACAATCTTTTAAATTTTATTAAAATAGAATAAAAAATTATTTTAATAAAAGTATTTTATTTGATCTTTTGTATAAAATAACGGTGAAAACCTTGTTAAAAATTTGGAATTATCTATTTATATATAATTTTATTGACATATAAATATTTTGTAAATTAAAATTGACAATGTATTAACAAAGTCATTATATTAGCAAGGAGGAAATATAATGAGTGCATTACCGGAAACACAGACGTTGCAAAGTCAGCGCACAAAAATGAAGCACCCTCCCGGGCTTTATTTATTATTCTTTACAGAGCTTTGGGAACGATTTAGCTATTATGGAATGAGAGCGATCCTTGTTCTTTATTTAACAACAGAACTTGTCAGCGGCGGATTAGGAATAAAACCAAGCGTCGCAATGACAATTTATGGATTCTTTACTGGCGCTGTTTATTTCACCCCGCTCGTTGGCGGTTATTTGTCTGACCGAGTTTTAGGCAGAAGATTGGCGATTACGATTGGCGGTATTACGATGGCGCTCGGTAACATCGTACTGTTTGCCATCAATAACCAAATAGGACTATATATCGGCCTAATTTTATTGATTATCGGTAATGGCTTCTTTAAACCAAATATTTCAACACTTGTCGGGGAACTTTATGCTCCAAACGATAAACGGAAAGACGCAGCATTCACCATTTTCTATATGGGAATTAACTTGGGAGCATTATTTGCGCCACTTGTATGCGGATATTTAGCGGAAAAATATTTCGCAACGAACATCAATGGCGTCATCCATTACGGATTTAAATACGGATTTTTAGCTGCTGCGATCGGTATGATTATTGGACAATTAATTTTCAATATATTTGGAAATCGTTATTTAGGAGATATCGGTAAAAAACCTACCGGCGCACCAGTGAAAACAAATAAGGAAACAAAAACAAAAACACCTTTAACAAAACAAGAAAAACAAAACGTTGCCGTTATTTTTATTTTAACATGCTTTGTTATTTTCTTCTGGGCTGGATTTGAACAAGCGGGAAGTTCGTTAACATTGTATACAGACAAATTCATCGATAAATCGATTGGCGGCTGGACGATGCCTACTTCTTGGTTCCAATCACTGAACCCATTCTTTATTATCGTGTTGGCACCAATTGTTTCGCAAATCTGGATCAAGCTTTCGAATTCAAAACGTGGTGACTTGCCAATTCCAGCAAAAATGGGTCTTGGCATGATTTTACTTGGTCTTGGATTTGCCGTACTAATTCCAGCTGTATTACAAACAGGAAGCGACGAACATCATGTTGTTGAAAAAGCGAATTTGTTATTCATTATTTTCACTTACTTCCTTCACACGCTCGGTGAACTTTGCTTATCACCGGTTGGATTGTCCATGGTAAGTAAACTTGCTCCTGTTCGATTAGCATCGCTTCTCATGGGTGTATGGCTAGCGGGAACTGGTGTCGCGCAATTGTTGGCTGGCCAATTAGCGGCGTTTACGCAGTCGTTAGGCTATTTAGAAATTTTCAGCTTAATTAGCGGTGTAACCATCGGACTAGGGCTTATTTTGCTATTATTGACGAAAAAACTTGTGCGAATGATGAACTAAAAAGCTGGATCCCTTTTATGGGACCAGCTTTTTTTCATAATTTTTTTCTGTTGGCTCACCCTATAACTAGTGAGGTGACACATTGATGAATAAACAAACTCTTTTCGCTATCACTGCTGGAGTTGCTATTCTTTTTATTATGATTGCAGCAATTGTGACGACATATCGTCCGACAGTCCACCATGAAGAAACGAATCAGTTAAGACCGAAACCAGCCCCTTATGTGGCAACGACGCCCCGTTCCCATCCGACTGTCGTTACATTGAATAGTCTAGCAATGGGCGAAAAAATCAAAAACAAGTTAAACAGCCACCCGAAAATAATAAAAATCGATCATAACGGCCGCGACAAAAGCCATTATTTTAATCATGAAATTACGGTTCGGTTTCGAAAGCTTCCTACAGCACAAGAGCTCCAACGAATAGAACGAGCAATCGCCGGAAAATTGATCAATCAGTTTGATCATTTTTTTATCTTTCGTTCTAACAGCAAAACATATCATGAATTACGCTATTACTTTCAATCAATTCCAACGGTTGCCTACAGTGAACCAAATTACATTTATTTGCAAAACGAAATCCCGAATGATTTATTATATTCACGTTATCAATGGAATTTGCCAGCAATCGACACCGAAGCAGGCTGGCGGTTGTCTCGAGGAAAGAAAAGCGTCACCATTGCCATTATTGATAGCGGCGTTGATTTAGATCATCCCGATCTCGTTCATCGCCTGCAAAAAGGATATAACGTTCTCGCGGATAATGCCATTCCCGAAGATGATAACGGTCACGGTACGCACGTAGCGGGCATTATCGCCTCACAGCCAAACAACGGTGAAGGTGTTGCCGGAATGACATGGTTTAATGCAATTATGCCGATCAAAGCATTAAATTCAGAAGGATATGGAACTGCCTTTGACGTGGCAAAAGGGATTCGCTGGGCGGTAGATCATGGGGCAAAAGTCATCAACTTAAGTCTTGGGAATTATCAGCCGTCCACTGTATTAGAAGAGGCCATCCGTTATGCATATGATCGCGATGTCGTACTCGTTGCCGCCTCCGGAAACGATAACACCGCACAGCCTAGCTTTCCGGCGGCATATCCTGAGGTCATCAGCGTTGGTGCTGTTAATCCCGATCTTTCTTTCGCACATTATTCTAATTATGGAACGTATTTAGATGTGGTAGCACCAGGAACAAATATTGCCAGCACTTTTTCACAGCATCGATATGCAGCACTTTCTGGGACATCCATGGCTGCACCGCACGTAACTGCATTAGCTGGTCTCATTCGTTCAATGAACCCGCATCTTACGAACGATGATGTAAAACAAATCATTATCAAGACAGCTGCTGACCTAGGGGAAAATGGAAAAGATCCGTATTATGGATATGGTTTAATCAATGTATATCGCGCACTAGAGCAGGCAAGCAGTTGGCGTTAACGATACGGGTGGAGATTACATAACATGGTGTCTCCATCCGCCTGTCTGTGTTAACATAGTTGTCGCGATGCCTACTATCGTTACTACAACAAGCGAATAAAGAAACGAAGTGGAATCAATGATGAAACTCCCAACCGTAATAATAAGCGCATCCATTATAAAAATAATAATCCCGACATTCCAATTTGTCATTTTCGCAATAAATTGTGCTAATAAATCCGTGCCTCCTGTGCTCGTCTCTTCGCGCAGCATGATGCCGATTCCGATGCCGACCAACCCCCCGCCAATGACGGAACTGATCATGGGATCAAGGATAATGATGCCGCGCAGCACGGAAAATATATCAATCATCAATGAGGAAAACAGTAAACCATGAAGGCTATTATAAAAAAACGGGCGATAGTAAAACCAAGCCATAATATAAAGGGGAATACTTAATAAAACCATCGTTAATCCTACTTTTACATGCCAAATATATTTGATGATTAAACTAATTCCAATAATCCCCCCATCTAACAAATGATGGGGAACTAAAAAAACATTAATCCCGATTGCAAGAAACATACTTCCAATAATAGTAATAGTCATTTTTTTTAACATCAGAGCGCCACCCCATTGTTCTTTACAGCTTACTTCAATCAAAATTGGTGCGCTATCGAAAAAACATCGATATAGTTATTATATGGTAACAATTTCAAAGACTTGTCTCTTATTTCTAATTTTCTATTGCTATAATTACAACAATAGATTAGAATAAAGGTATATTAATATAATTGAATATGCCGCTCATTCAACCATTGAAGTAGAGGTCGCAGCTTTTATGAGTACGGTAAACGAGACGCAGAGCACGTCAACGACTTTACCGGAAAGGAAAAGCTGCCGAAGTCTGGGCATTTCTCTGGGTGCTCAGGCTGGGGTTGTCACCGAATAGGGGCAACACTGTCATACCCGCATGAATTTGCGGGTATGGAGCGCTATCTTCATGGGAGAGTTGATGTATGCAGTTATTTCAACACTGCCGTCGAATCTCCTTCGACGGCTTTTTTTATTATATGGATGTCACAGAACATCCTATTAATAAAAATTAATAATTTTCAGATTTTTATCATAATATTTGTAAATAATAAGGGAGTGGTTCATTAATGAAAACAGCAACAAAAACAATGGTTGCTCCTTCTGCAGCTTCCCTTTCTGAGAGCGGATTGCGGCGAAAACTAAAAACACGCCATTTAACGATGATTTCCCTCGGAGGAACAATCGGTACAGGTTTATTTTTGGCAAGCGGCGGAGCAGTGCATACGGCAGGACCCGGTGGAGCACTTGCGGCATATATAGCCATTGGCATTATGGTGTACTTTTTAATGACAAGCCTTGCGGAAATGGCGGCATACATGCCTGTTTCTGGATCTTTTAGCACATATGCAACGAAATTCGTTGATCCTGCATTAGGGTTTGCATTAGGATGGAATTATTGGTACAACTGGGCGATTACGATCGCCGCGGAACTATCTGCGGTCACGATGATTATGAAATTTTGGTTTCCACATAGCCCATCGCTTTTATGGAGCGCGCTTTGCTTAAGCATTATGTTTCTTTTAAATTACTTATCGGTGAAAGGATTCGGAGAAGCGGAATATTGGTTTTCCCTCATTAAAGTGGCAACTGTCATCGTGTTTTTAATTGTCAGCTTCCTGATGATTTTCGGAATCATGGGCGGTGAAGCGATTGGCTTTAAAAACTTTACCATTGGAGATGCCCCGTTTCACGGCGGCTTTATGGCCATGTTAGGAATCTTTATGGCGGCGGGATTTTCCTTTCAGGGAACGGAATTGTTAGGGGTCGCTGCTGGAGAAACAGAAGATCCGGAACACAGCATTCCCCGCGCCATTCGCCGGGTGTTTTGGCGCATCTTGTTATTCTATGTATTAGCTATTTTGGCAATCGGCTTGTTAATCCCTTATACAGACGAAAGACTTGCCAACGGCGATGTTACAGTTAGCCCGTTTACACTCGTATTCGATAAAGCTGGAATTGCCTTTGCCGCTTCGGTAATGAACGCCGTCATTTTAACTGCTGTATTATCGGCAGGCAACTCCGGCATGTACGCGTCTACCCGCATGCTTTGGGATTTAGCCCGTGAAGGGAAAGCGCCAAAATTTTTAGCGAAACTGGATAAACGCGGAGTTCCAGTGAATGCGCTTATTGTCACTTCATTAATAGGAACGCTTGCCTTTTTAGCTTCTTTCTTTGGCGATGGTGTCGTTTATACATGGTTATTGAACGCTTCCGGAATGTCAGGGTTTATTGCATGGATCGGTATCGCTATCAGCCATTATCGATTCCGTAAAGCGTACATTGCTCAAGGAAAAAGCCTCGATGATTTACCGTATAAAGCGAAATGGTTCCCGTTCGGTCCTATTTTTGCATTTATTGTTTGCGCGATTGTTATTTTAGGACAAAACTATCAAGCATTTATTGGCGAAACGATTGACTGGTACGGGGTTCTTGTTTCGTATATTGGCCTGCCGCTCTTTATTATCGTCTGGCTCGGGTATAAGTTTGTGAAAAAAACAAAAATCGTTCCGTTGCATGAATGCGATTTGGAACAAAAATAAGGACTTGGTATGTATTACCAAGTCCTTATTTTTGTACTTTTTGCTCTTCATCATCGATAATTCCTTTTGTCGCATTTTTAAATTCACGCAACGTTTTTCCAGCCGCTTGTCCTAATTCCGGCAATTTTTTTGGGCCAAAAATTAATAGCGCGAAAAAAACGATAAGGGCAATTTCTCCAAACCCGATGTTCATACGATTCACTCCATATGCTTATTCATTCTTTTATTATTATACCATACCTAAACCGCAAGCGCCATTCGAATACGATTATTGTTCTTGCAGAAGACGAACGGGTACTTCTATTTCTTCCTCTGGGCGATTTTTTTTATAAATACGCGCCATTTCCCGTTCTTCATCCACGTGTTGAATCATTACCTGCTGCCCTTCGTATGTGACTGGCACGATTTTTCCCGATTTTGCGATTTGCTTTGCACGTATGACTTCCATTACCAATTTTCCCTCCCTTCTTCGTCCGCTTTGGCGCTATCTTCCGCTAATGAATGTAGACTTTTCCAAAACAATTCGTCATTACATACAAGGTGCACAATTTGTTCAAGTTCTCCTTCGTCCCCTTTCGCGTTGATTATTTCTAATAACTGGGTCATATCGGTCGTTTCGCGTTCTACCATCAAATTATCACACCTTTCCAAAAATTGATATACTATTGACCCCTCAAAAGAGAAGAAGTATTATTCGAATTGGTATAGATAAGAAGGGAGGAAGATACAATGAGCGAACGCGATTATTACTTTGACAATGCAAAATGCGCACTGATGCTTCTTGTCGTGTTCGGTCATTTTCTCCGCCCGTATATCGATAATGTGCTCTGGGTGCATAGCTTATATATTTGGATTTTCTTTTTCCACATGCCGGCGTTTATTTTTATCTCAGGTTATTTTGCTAAAAAATTTCATGAACAAGGATATTTAAAAAAGATAACAAAAAAATTATTGCTTCCCTACCTTATTTTTCAACTGTTGTATTCGGTTTACTATTACTTTTTATATCAAAAAGATTCCATTGAATTCGATTTGCTCACTCCCCAATGGAGTCTATGGTTTTTAATTAGCTTATTTAGTTGGAATTTGTTATTATGGATCTTTGCCAAAATCCCAAAACACGTTTCACTATTGCTTGCCCTTCTCTTAGGAGTAGGAGCGGGCATGATCGAAGCAGAGAAATGGCTAAGTATATCGCGTACGTTTACGTTTTTCCCATTCTTTTTATTAGGATTTTTCCTTCAAAAAAAGAATATTGAACGATTATTTACATGGCGCGTACGTTTATTTTCACTATTTGCACTAGTCGGGATGTTTATCATGATTCATTTCGGTTTTCCTGATTTGCCGCAAGAATGGCTATACGGTTCCAAATCATACGATACGCTCGGCGTACCAGAGGAAAAAGGAGTTTTCGTGCGCCTGGTTATTTATGGCGCAAGCACTCTGATGATGGTCAGTTTTCTCTCGCTTATTCCAAACCGTCGTTTTTCTTTCTCGGTGTTAGGCGCAAGAACATTTTATATTTATATTTTGCACGGGTTTATTTTAAAATACTTGCATGAAACAAAACTTCCAGATTTTATTATGAGCATTCACGGTTACCCGCTATTACTAGGATTGTCCGTCATCGTTGTGCTTGTTCTTGGAAGCAAACCGATTGTACGCATTATGCGCCCACTTTTGGAATGGCAATTTCCGAAAAAGAAACAGGCTGTTTCTTAAATGGCAAAAAAGAAGGTGCCCCTAACACATTGATATGATCCCCTTATAGTAGACAGAAAAAATAAAGCCAATTAATCTGTCTACTATAAGGGGATTTTTCTATGGGGAAAATACGAAAAACATATGATGCAAAGTTTAAAAAGAAGGCTGTGGATTTATATTGGAAAGAGGGCATGGGATACAAAACGGTGTCTAAAGAATTAGGGATTGATGAATCCATGGTACGTCGATGGGTGAAACGCTATGAACAGGAAGGAATGAAAGGGCTAGAGGAAAAACGAGGAAAGGCAAAAGGACCAGGCAAAGGAAGACCAAGAACTCGCCCAGAAGATCCTGAAACGAAAATCAAGCGCCTTGAGGCGGAAGTAAAGATGCTAAAAAAGCTCTTAAAGAGGTGAAAGGGGGAATGGAAGCAGTACCAGCTCATAAGAAGTTCGCGATCATTCAAGAAATGGCCGGGTGTTATGGTTCGATTCAACCATTATGTGAGATAGCAGGCGTGTCTCGAAGCGGATATTATAAGTGGGTAAAACGACAGGAACGCCCTTCTCAGAAGCAATTGGAAGACGAGCAGCTAAAGGAAAAAATCAAAGAGTGTCATGAAGAAGTGAAAGGAATCTATGGGTATCGGAGAGTCAAAGTTTGGCTGAAACGGAAATACAAACTGGATATCAACCATAAACGAGTACAAAGGCTGATGAGGGAGATGGGAATCCGGGCGGTGATTCGGAAGAAACGACCTTATTTCGGAAAGAAAGAGCCTTATGTGATTTCGGATAACTATCTAAACCGAGATTTCCACACGTCCAAGCCAAATGAGAAGTGGGTTACAGATATTACCTATTTAATTTTTAATGGGCAAAAGCTCTATTTTTGCCGAGAAGCCCCCCACCTCTAAGCGAAGCGTAGGTGGGGGATGAAATCGGCATTTTTTGTTTTTTGATCATCGTGATAGTTGAAAAATGTTCTTCTTTTGTCATAAAATATAAATAAATATACCGAACTTATGTTCTGTTATAGGTGAAGAAAAGATGAAAAAAGCGTATTTTTCAAGAAGATTGTATAAATCAAAAATGGATATTCTTCATGTGACGGAAACATCTTATGCATTAGAGTTATTCCATCGCGCAAAGCGTTTCGCTTTTCAGACACTGGTCCGGGAAAAGCGATGGGGACGAAAATTACATCAAGAAAGTCTGCATATCGTTGTGAAGAAAAAATACGGAATGAATGACTATTTTGCCAACAGTGCAGTCCGAGAAGCAAATGCTCTTTTCTCCTCTCGAATGGAATTAAATAAAATGTACATTCAACAGACAGAAGAAAAAATAAAAGATGTGAAGAAAAAACTGAAAACAGAACGAACCAAACTGACAACATTACGCAAAATCAAAGAAAATTGCATCAAAGGAAACTTACGGTTTCCAAAAAATACAAACTTTGTTTTGCAGAAGAGCGGAATCATCTCTCTTGAAGTAAAGAACAGATCTTTGATTTGGATGAATTCCTATTTGTTTGAACATCGTTATTTAGATGTGAAAATGAAACGGACGAAAGCAAAAATCGGCCGTTTAAAACATCGTTTAGATCGATTAGAACAAAAGAAAATGAAATTAAAAGAACACATCCCAAGTGCCGTGTTCGGAGGAAAGAAGTTGTTTAAACAGCAATTTACGAAAGAAGAGTTTATCAAGGATCACGAAGCTTGGAGAAAGCTCTTTTTAGCTGCCTGAAATAAAGAAATGATCATCTCCGGGCGGAAAGATGCCGGCTCTGGAAACTTTGTATTCCATTACAATCCAGCAACCAATGAACTTCATATGACCTCCATAGGAGGCAGGGTAGTGATTTTTCCTGAAGTTGTGTTTCCATACGGGCAAGAGATCGTAAATAAAGCGGTGACAGATCAAATCCAATGTAAAAACAAAAAAACGTATGGTAAACCCATTTCTTGGTCGATCGAAGATCACGGGGAATACTATATCATCAAATGTTTGGTGGATGTAGAATCGAATCCATCTATTAATTTTTCTACTTCTGACGGAGTGATCGGAGTAGATTGCAACTACAATCACATTGCTTGGACGGATGTTTCAAAAGACGGCAACTTTTTGGAAAGTGGGAAACTTTCGTTTTCGATAGAAGGGAAAACTTCCGGTCAAATCACAAAAATTTTGGAAGCAGAAGCCATTGCTTTAGTGGATATCGCAGTTCGAAAGAAAAAACCTATTGTTTTGGAAAAATTGGATACTACTTTATCCAAAGTGGGAAATAAATACGGCAACAAAAAAGCAAATCGGATGAAGAGTATGTTCGCCTATCGAAAAATGATACAAGCAATCAAAAGCCGCGCCGACAAAATGGGAGTTGCTGTTATAGAAGTAAATCCAGCCTACACTTCGATCTCTGGAAAGCTAAAGTATATGCGTAAATTCGGTATCTCCATCCACCAAGCCGCTGCATTTACGATCGGCCGTCGAGGATTGGGATATAAAGAAAAAGCGCCAAAGGTGCTTAAAAAGTATGTCCCGAAAGAGGTTTCTCATCATTGGAAGCATTGGTCTATTTTAGATAAGAAGTTTTCTGTTCGTACACATACATTGTATCATCTTTTCAATGTGAATCAGCCGCATCAAGGGATAGATGTATTTCATCCATCGTTGTTAGAAGAAGAAAAACATCAATTAATAAAAGCTTTAGCTTCATAACCATTCACTCTTGATCGTGAAGTTTTAGAATAAAAGAACGCATTGTACCAGTATCTTACTCTCGTCACCGGAGCAGATGGCGATTCTAGGAGCTGGGTGCATTGCAATGCGTTCTTCGGATGCCATACGAATGGAAGATGGTGTACCTTCTATATGTACTTTCACAGGCATATAGCTGGTCGTCCCAAAAGGATACTTCGGACATCTTGTATGGCTACTCCTCTCGTTGAACGGAGGGGGTTCTTGGGACCTTTGAGCAACTACGGCCAAAGGAAACAAGAATCCCCCACTTCCACCGGCTTTAGCCGGTAAGTGGGGGTAGTTCAATCGTTGTTGAACACCGTTTGAACGAGTTGTTTTGCTGCCAGAAACGGAGATGCAGCCGAAGCAATCGCGCTAATGACGGAAACACCGTCCGCTCCGGCGTTCATCACTTCACCGGCATTTTCCGCGGTAATGCCTCCAATGGCCACAAGCGGAATATCAACTCCTTGACCACGAAGAAAGCGAATAATCTCAGGGCCTTGCGCTTTCTTCGCATCCTCTTTCGATTTCGTTGGATAAATTGGTCCAACTCCGATATAATCGGCACCAGCAGCGATCGCCGCTTGCGCTTCTTTCAAATTATGTGCCGACACTCCAAGAATTTTATCGCCGATTTTTTCGCGGACGATGCGCGCATCTTCATCATCCTGCCCGATATGCACACCATCGGCATCAAGAGCTAACGCTAGTTCGACATCGTCATTGACGATAAACGGTATGCCGCGCTTTTTGCAAATATTTTGCAGCTGTCTGGCGAACTCGTATTTTTGTTCACCGACAAGCGCACCGCTCCCTTTTTCGCGAAATTGAAACAGCGTAATTCCGCCATCAATCGCTTCTGTTAATACTTCTAATGGCTGTTTTTTACAATTTGTACTTCCCATAATAAAATATACTTTCAATCGTTCTCTCATTGCTTCGCTTGCAATTCGGGCCACTTTCCACTCACCTACCGCGCTTGTTTCTCCCGGTACGCCCAATGATTTGTCGGGCCGTGACCGTGGCCGATGCCTAATTCATGACTAATGGCGGCTTGAATAAACGATTTCGCTGTCTGCACTGCTTCTTGCACTGTTTTTCCTTTTGCGAGCTCTGCCGTTATCGCCGCGGCAAACGTGCATCCTGTTCCATGCGTATGTTTTGTATCGATTCGCTTGCTTGTGAAATAGAAAAATTCACTTCCGTCATATAATACATCGACCGTTTCTTCTCCATCATCGTCATGTCCGCCTTTGATCACAACGTATTTCACTCCTAGTTCATGCAGACGTTTCGCCGCCTCCTTACGGTCCTCAATCGTTCGAATCGTCTGGCCGGTTAATGCTTCCGCTTCCGGAATGTTCGGAGTAACCACCATCGAAATCGGAAGCAAATGCGTTTTTAATGCGCTTACCGCCTCTTCTTGCAATAGCGGAGCACCGCCTTTGGCAATCATGACCGGATCGACGACGAGGCGTTCCCACCCGAATTGTTTCACTTTCGAAGCAACCACTTCAATAATTTCCGCACTAAACAGCATTCCGGTTTTTACCGCATCCGCTCCTAAATCGGTTCCGACGGATTCAATTTGTTGCGCGACCGCTTCCGGCGACAATGGGTATACTCCTTGCACGCCGAGTGTATTTTGCGCCGTTACCGCTGTTAATGCGGACATCCCAAATACACGCAATTCTTGAAATGTCTTTAAATCCGCTTGAATCCCAGCACCGCCGCCGCTGTCCGAACCAGCAATCGTTAACGCTTTATATACCATGATTTTCTCTCCCTTCATTCTACTCGTTCAATGCGACCGTATCGGCTGATCTCATCCGCTCCTACGCGGAAAAGCGCGTCCAAAAAGGCGATTTGAAAGCTGCCCGGTCCTTCGTCTCCTGCATTTTTCGCAGCGATTTCCGCGGCAACTCCATAGATGACAAGCGCCGCCGCCGCCGCTTTTAACACATCCCGCTCTACAGCCGCAAATGCGCCAATAACAGATGTCAATAAGCAGCCAGTTCCGGTCACTTTCGTTAACAACGGGTGTCCGTTACGAATGATATACGTCGTATTTCCATCTGTTACAACATCCTCTTTTCCTGTAATGGCGACTACTGTTTTCAGCTGCTCAGCCGCTTTTTTCGCAAGCGATACGACATCCCCGCTGCCTTCTCCCGCATCAACGCCTTTAATGGTCCACGATTCGCCGATAGTATTCGCGATTTCCGCCGCATTGCCGCGAATGACAGACAGTTGGACCGCGCTCGCAATGTTTCGCGCCGTCTCCGTGCGATACGGCGTCGCCCCGGCGCCAACCGGATCGAAAATAACAGGAACACCAGCTTCGTTTGCCGCTTTTCCGGCAATGATCATCGCTTCCACTTCTGTTGGATTTAATGTTCCGATATTTAAGACAAGCGCCCCCGCAATTTTTGCCATATCCGCAACTTCCTCTTTCGCATACGCCATGACCGGTGAAGCACCTAACGCAAGCAGTCCGTTTGCCGTAAAGTTCGTTACGACCACATTCGTAATGTTATGTACAAGCGGATTGGCTTGTCTAACCATTTGCAATGCGTTTATCGCTTCTTGGTTGTTCATTTCCCATCCTCTCCCTTTTTTGCGAATAAAAAAACACTTTGCGCGCAAGCAAAGTGTATACGGATCCCACAGTCACTTTCCCTGCGCTGGCATTACCCAAACAGGTTCGAACGGTCAACGGCGGAATTAGCCGTACTCTCAGCCTGCTTCCGCAAGCTCCCGCAAAACAATATATAGTTTTTCACAAAAGAGTCTACTCCTTCTTTTCACATATTGCAAGTAAAAATATCACATTATGAACGGTGTTTTGAAATTTCCGGCATCGTTAATCCTTCACTTAGTGAAGGAGATTGGTGCCACGGCTGCGGCATCGGCAAATTAAATAAATCAAGATCGACAATGTATCGGGGGCGCCGTTTTGTTTCTTTATAAATTTTCCCAATATATTCTCCGATCAACCCAAACGCAATAAGCTGCAAGCCGCCGAGAAACCAAATGGATGTAATGAGCGATGTCCAGCCTGTTTGCGTATGGCCGGTAAATTTTAAAAGAAGAAAATATACTCCAAACAATAAGCTGACGAAAAAGGAAACAAATCCAATGAGCGAAATAATGCGAATCGGCGTAATGCTAAACGAAGTGATCCCATCAAGGGCAAACGCGATCATTTTTTTGAGCGGATATTTCGTTTTTCCTGCAAACCGCTCTTTCCGATCATAATAGATGGTTGTGGAGCGAAACCCTAGCAGCGGCACAATTCCGCGCAAAAACAAATTCACTTCCTCGAACCGTTCGAGTTCCTCTACCGCCCGCCGGCTCATTAACCGATAATCGGCATGGTTATAAACGAGATCGACTCCCATTGCTCTCATCAGTTTATAAAACCATTGAGCAGTATGGCGTTTAAAAAACGTATCCGTATCGCGCTTATTGCGCACCCCATACACAATTTCATATCCTTCATGAAACTTTTGGACAAAATCGCGAATGACGGAAATATCATCTTGCAAATCCGCATCGATCGAAACGATGCAATCAGAACGCGTTTTCGCAGCAAACAGCCCCGCTAACAGCGCGTTTTGATGCCCCGCATTGCGCGCAAGTTTCACCCCTTTTACTTCCGGATAACGCAAGCTTGCTTTATAAATAATGTCCCATGTCGCATCACCGCTTCCGTCATCGACAAATAATAACGTGCTTTCAGGAGAAACAAGGCGCTCGGCAATCAGCTCCTCCCGCAGATTGCGGAGCTGGCGAATCGTTTCCGGCAATACTTCCTCTTCGTTATAACACGGCACAACAATCGTAAGCATTGGTTCGTTCATGTTAACCCCTCCTTACGGTATCACCTTGTACAAATAAATCGTCCATGCCGATTCTTTGGAATGAAACACTTTTTCAAGCGTCAGCTGATTTTGTTTTGCGTTTTCAATCGGCAATGCCGAGAAAATATAACGGCCGCCCATTTCGCGAAATACATTCGTATTTAGCTGTAAATGTTTAATCGTTCGTTTTGAATTCTTGTTAAACATATAATGTTTTCCTAACTCGTCGACAAAAATATAGCAACGTCCGCCCCATTCATCGAAGTATTCGCGCAGCTTTTTGTTTTTCGCCAGCTCTTTTGCGATAATTTGGCGAAACTTATGTTTATATGACAGGGGATAAAAATTGTTATACGTATCTAATGTGTAAAATCCGTTATATTGCGCGATTGCCGGGTGAATGCCGATGCTGGCGACACGATATTTGTGAACCGGCAGTCCGATGTGCTCTTTTATTTCTTGGAATTGCTTTTCCGCATAAAACTCGCGAAACGACGGCTTATTGCGATGCGCAATTTCCTCGTTAAAAGCGGTGAGAACGACTAACTGAGCGGCAAGCGCTGCAAAACATGCCTTTTTCCATGAATGGCCTTGCTGCCATAAAATTTTAAGGGAAATGGCAAACAGCACGTAAATGACCATCGGCCGCAAAAAGTGATAGCGGGCAAAATTAAATTTATCCAGAAGATCAAAACGTTCTGTTAACGGGACCCAGCCTTTATAAAACCAAAACGCGTACCACGTCGACAGCGCAAAATTCAATACGTGTAAAAATACAAATAGCTTTTCCCGCTTCCATAACTTTTTCTTCCAAACGATATACAACGCCACTAACGTCACCGGCAAAATAATCAGTCCGTGTACCGTCATCACATGTGTATGGCCGAGAATATAGTTTTTAAAAATTAGACGTATGACACGCCAAAGCGGCAAGCGGGCATGAAAATACTCATCACGGCTTGTCGGTTCATCAGAAAATAACAGCGAATGAACAAGGCGGTAATCCACCGCCAAATAAATGGCAGTCATGTACACAATGGCAAAGAAAAAGCGCCAATTCCATCCTTTCCCGCGAATGACGTCGACAAGCCACCATATTCCCATCGCACTAAGGAAAAAGAAGAAACCGAGCACGAGACTCGAATAAAACGGCAATAGCGTAAGCACAAGATAGTTTACCCATGAACGCTCGCCAGCGCGGATGTTCAGAAGCGCCCACAGCGCAAGCGGCATTCCAAGCGTGCTAAGCATCCCTGATGGCCAAAACGGTGTCAGCGCAAAAGCAAGCGACGCTCCAATACGAATCCATACCCATTTTTCATCTGGAACGACATATTTCCTTAACAGCAAGTACATCCCGATAAACGCAAACACGCGAGTAATCGCCTGACTAAGTCCATATGCGTAAATGGATGGAAATAGCGCGTGAAGCCAAACGATTCCGCTAAATTCCGTACCGAACGCATTTCGAGGCAACCCGTTAATAATTTGCGGGATGACCGCATGAACCGAACCAAATAACTCTCCGCTTTTTGTGACGACTTTATACCATGCAATATTGGAATCTAAATTATCATGCACACGCATATGCGCATCTTCGCCAAGCAGAAAATATGGCGATACAAACAAGGCGATTGCAAGGAATGAAAAAAACAGGAGTTGCTTTTCTATTGTCGTCACCTCATCCCCCTCCATTTTTAAAATGTCTTCCTTTATTTTCTAACGAAAAAGGAAAAATATGCATCTTTTTTGTGGCAATAAAAAAGACCATCCCAAAAAGCAACGGATCGTCGCTTCTTGGAAACGGTCTTTTCATTGGCGCTTATGCAAACAATGTGGCAGGATTTTTCACAAACATTTGCTCTAGCTGTTCCTCTGTCACTCCTTCTTTCGTTAAAGCTGGAATAATATTTTGAAATACATGTTCAACATGCCAATTACTCATCAGCGCAGCAAACGGCTCTGGCAGCTGCGGCGGACGGCCGAGCCAAATATTGACGGTATCATGGGCGAGCATGATTTTATCGGCAAAGCCTTCGCGAAGCAGCACGAGCAACGTGCGGATCCGCTCTTCATCCGTCGGCGCGCCGACCATACCTTGAATGCCGAATCGATCAAAAGCGATATACACCCCGTATTGCAGCGTCTTTTTGTGGTATTCCGGATCGGTGTTGCCGCACATATGTCCGATGACAATCTTTTGCGGATCCGCTCCGTGCTCAAGCAAGTAAGCCGCTTGTTCCGGCCCCATCGTTCCTTCCTGCGTATGGGTGATAATCACGATTCCTGTTTCTTTTTGCACACGGGCCGCGGCGCGGAAAAACATTTTTTCGTATTCGGTGATCCGATTTTTGCTTGACGCCAGTTTAATGATGCCTGGTTTAATGCCGGTATCGGCAATGCCGTTTGTAATTTCTGCCATAAACATGTCATATATTTCTTCTTCTGCCGTGCCAAGCAACTGGCGAAACTTAAAATACGGCGTTGCTCCTTCGCCTTCGTAATAATACCCGGTCGCACAGATGATGTTCAGCCCGGTTGCCTCGGAAATGCGACGGAGCAATTCCGGATTGCGACCACAGTCATTCGGCGTCGGATCGACAACAGTTTGAATGCCATGGGCCATCATTTTTTGCGCGATGGCAACTCCCGCCTCAAGCGCTTCCTCAAAACGGAGCGGTCCGAGCGTCACATCGCCTTGAAACCCGGGATACCCAAAGACAAAATGCTCATGAATCAGTGTTTTGCCAAGCTCGCTCGCCGGCACCGGACCGCAGACGGTTTCCACCATTCCTTTTGTCATGCTTTCGTCCCTTTTTCTAATTTTTGATACTCTTCTTCTTGCAATTTCCGCCACAATAATTTTCCGCTTGATGTCATCGGCAGCGACGAACGGAATTCGACGATGCGCGGATATTTATAGGCGGCCATTTGTGTTTTCGCCCATTCCATAATTTCTTCTTCTGTGATTTTGCCTACGTACTCATCTTGAAGCACAATAAATGCTTTCACCGTCTCGCCGCGGCGCGGATCAGGAACACCAATAACGCACGCTTGTTGCACGGCCGGATGCTTATAGAGCAACGATTCAACTTCGGTCGGCCATACCTTATAGCCGGACGCGTTGATCATCCGCTTGACGCGGTCGACAATGAAGAAATATCCTTCCTCATCCATGCGGCCGATATCGCCGGTGCGGAAAAACCGTTTTCCATCGATTTCAATAAACGCTTCTTCCGTTTCTTTTTCACGGCGATAATATCCCTTAAACACTTGTGGGCCGTGCACGACGATTTCCCCGATTTCCCCGACGCCAAGCTCTTTTCTGGTCTCCAGGTCAATGATGCGGGCGTCGACATCAAACGATGGAATGCCCAAGCATTGCAATTTCGGACGATCCGGCGGGTTGAAATGGGTATGCGAAATCGTTTCGGAAAGCCCATATCCTTCCATGTATTGCACTCCTGTCAGCTTAAACAATTTTTCTCCGACCGCTTCTGGAAGCGGCGCGCCCCCGCCAGCGATGCTAGCAAGAGAAGAAATATCATATTTTGACAATGACGGATTGGCCAAAAAATCAATAAGCATCGTGCTAATATTGACCCAATGTGTACAGCGATGCATTTCAATCAAACGCGCGGCACTATTGCGATTCCAGCGTGTCAACAGCACCATCGCCGCGCCCGCAAAAATTGGAAGATGCATGCTGTGGACCATTCCGGTAACGTGAAAAAGCGGCAATGTGACGAGGCAAACGGCATCACTTGTCACGTTCGCCCAATGATAGGCGCTGACAATGTTGGCGTTCACCGTCCGGTGCGAATGAACGCACCCTTTTGGCACTCCCGTTGTACCCGATGTATACGGCAGCACAGCAATATCATCGACATGGCCTTTATGTTCTTTCGGCAGAAGATTCGCCTCTAAACAATCGGTCCAATAGTACACACGGTCATTGGCATACGCCTGCCGCGGCAACGCCACCTCGTCAGGAAGAGAAACAGGATAAGGCGCGGCGATATAATCCGAATAAGCAGCAACAATAACATGTTCTAACGTTGTGGACGAAAGCAACGGTTCTACTTTTCCAAATAATTCTTGACCGACGATTCCGACTTTCGTTTCGCAGTCTTGAATATAGAACGAAAGCTCTTCGGTTGTATTCATCGGATTAATCGGAACAACAATCGCTTCCGCACGTAAAATCGCATAGTAGGAAATGATAAATTGCGGGGAATTTTGCATGTATAAAAGCACTCTGTCGCCTGGTTGGATGGAAAGTTTTTGCTGCAGGTAGCCGGCAAGCGCGTTGACTTGCTCCCATAATTGTTTGTAAGAATAAGAGGCGCCGTAGTAGTGGATAGCGGTTTTTTGAGGGTAGCGCTTCGCTGTCGTTTCTAAATGATCGACGATCGTCGTTTCCGGCACGGTCAGCGTTTTGCTCAACCGTTTTGGCCAATATGGAAAATGGCGATTATTCATTCACCTCTCCTCCCTCAACAACAAATTTAGAAAGCGTTTACAAAAAAATACGCTTCTGTTATTCTTCCTATTACTACTTGTTATACATTATCTATTGACCAACCAGTTAGTATGTATATGTTTTCTTTTATCATACTATGCTCTACTGATAATTTCAATAATTTTCTGAATATTATTTGAAATAAATTCCCCGCCGCCCGCTCCCCGTAAAAGCTATTCTAACCAAGGCGCCAAAATAAAAGGACATCGCAATGCCGGCATTATAGGAAGCGGCGCAGGACAGGGACGCATTCCGACATTGAAGCGACAATGACATCGGCGTCACCGTGCTTAGCCAGTCTATACACATCGATAAAAATGGTGCGGCAGCCAAGCCGGCGCGCCGGGAGGATGTCATTTTCCAAATTGTCGCCGATGCTAAATAAGCGGTCAAGATCGATTTTCACCTGCCCGGGGTAGATCGTTTTTACTTCGGCAGCGCCCAGCTTTTCGCCGTTCCAGCGGTACGCTTCGCTAACGATGCCGTTTTGCAAAAACAAAATAAGATCCTTCTCCGTGTCGTACACGCTGCCGATGCGAAGCGGATGGCGGCCGGAAAGAACCGTGCGGTAATCTTCCCAAAAACGGTGTTGATCTTCTTTGCGCAGCCGCTTGGCGACCTGTTCCGCATAATATTCAAAGTGATGGGTTTCTTCATACAATGTACCGTCTAAATCAAAGACAATCGCTTTTGTGTTTCTGTTGTTCATGCTGCTTCCCCTTTCTTGATCGCTGCGGCCGCTTCATATGTTTGTTTTCCAGCCGCAAGCGTGCGGCAACCTGATCGGTGGCGCGAATGGCACACTTTTTTATATTACAAGACGGCCGCACTAAAACGCAAATAATGGAAATTACACGCTGTCAAACAAGCGGTGGCCAATCGAGCGCGGCCAATTCGCGAAACTGCTCGATCACTACATCCGCTTCTGCCAACTCTTCCCCCGCGGCAAATCCAAACCGGCATCCAATCGACCAAATCCCATTATCCTTCGCCGCTTGAATATCGGAACGCCGGTCTCCGACCATCACCGCTTTTTCAATCCCGTAATCATTCAACAGCTGTTTGACTAACGCAGACTTCGACATCAGAGAAAACCGATCGAGGCTATAAAAATCGATAAAATAGCGCTCGAGCAAAAAGGCGGTCCGAATCGCGGCGAGATAGCGCTGACGCCCGTTGCTTGCGACAAAAAGCGGAATTCCTTGATCAGCGAGGACCGCAAGCGTCGTGAGCACGTCTGGGTATAACCGCCCGTTTCCATGCTCGATTTCATCAATGATATCATCCAAAAACCATGCGGCTGCTCGGTCGCGCACCGCTTCACTCGCTTCCGGCATCAATTGGCGCCATACTTCTGAAACTGGGACGCCAAGAATCCGCAAATATTCCTTGACTGGCGTGTCCTCTTGCCACAGCCCTTCGCGGCGCAGCCGATCAAATGTCTTATGCAGGGCAGGAACAAGGACGGTTTCCGTTTGAAACAGCGTGCCATCCATATCGAAAATGACGGCAAACGGGATTTTGCTCATTGGTTTTCCTCCTTTTGAAACAGCAGCAACATCGAATCCATCACCGGCTCATAGCCGATTTTCATATAAATTTTATTCGAAGTAGGGTTGTCTAAATCGGTATAAAGGGAAGCGGTTTTATATCCCGAATCTAATAGCTGCTGCGTCAGTGCCGCCACACAATCAGAAGCGTATCCATTTTTTCGTTTTTCCGGCGGCGTGTACACCCAGTTGATCGTCACATTCGTTTTCGTTGGACGGGCCCAGCGCGCCATCGAAACCGGCTCCCCATCGATCGTCCATACGTATATTTGCTGATTGGCGATCGCTCCTTGCACCGCCTGCGCCGCTTCCTCTGCGGATGTCGGGAGTTTAACATCCTCACAAAACCGGACAAACCATTGGCACAGCATTTCCATATCGCTCATTTGCGCCGGACGCAGCACGCCTCGTTTGGAGGCAGGCCTTTTCACTTTTTTCAGTGCATAAATCCGCTGTTTCATCTGAATATGGACACGGCGGTGCTGAAGCTTGGCGATCTTTTCCGCGAGCGCCGTCGCCAGCCATTTTTCGCCGATTATCCCCGGTATATTCGGATAGCTTTCGTACAGCTTTTTCGCGATTTCCTCTATTTCTTCGGTCGCAAATGGCAACGATTTTGACAAAATAAGCTGGCGCGGATGCGTTTGCAACAGGACAAGCGCCAGCTTACCATCTTTGTTCACTGTTCCCATATACAACGGCTTCTGTTCCGGCTTCATATTCATGATTACACCTAATGGCAAATTGTTTTCCCCTTCATGTTGCTCGAGAAACGGCAAGACATCCCGTTTGAACAGTGAGAAATCGCTATATCGCCGCAATTCAAGCATCGCTTTCCCCTCCCTCTATGTATCTATTTGAATTTTCAAAACTATTGTTAATAGTATTATAGCATAGAAATAAAAGGATTTACTGTTTTTTTTATGACAAATGTGTATTTTTAAACGGAGTAAATCGGTGAGGAAAACAATGAAACCAATTGCCATTCAAGAAATTCCTGAACATATTCAAAATGATATGGGAACGATATATGCTATCCATTTTCCAAAGCAAGGATATACATCGGATGTAGGAATAATCGAAACAGCTAACGGGACGTATGTCGTCAAACGGGCGAAAGGCGAACGTTTCTGCGCATCGCTCGAAAAAGATGCAAAAGCATTAACCTGTCTGTCCTCAACAACATTGCCGATTCCGACCTTATACCGGTTTCATGAAGCAAAACATAAGAAAGAAGCGTGGGCGCTGCTCGAATATATCGAGGGAGAACCGCTCCAACAAGCATTAGAGAAAGAAACGAACGAAGCAAAACGCGTTTCAACATGAATCGGACGTCATCGTGTTTTTTGAAGGATATGGGAAAAAACCGATCACAAAAGAAGAATATGAGTATTTCGCAAACGGATTGTACGAGTTTTTCTAGAGAATATCATACATAGATAAGGAAAATGGAACGTGCTTACTGCTTTCATTCACGGCTTTATCCTAGCGCTTGGCCTGATTCTTCCGCTCGGCGCGCAAAATGTATTTGTTCTTCAGCAAGGAGCGATGCAGCCCCGCTTTTTGCGGGCGCTTCCCGCAGTGTTTACCGCGGCGCTGTGTGATACGGCGCTCATTTTATTGGCGGTGCTCGGCATATCGGTGGTTGTGTTTACGATGCCCTGGCTGCAAACGATCCTATTTGCCGTTGGTTTCTTTTTTCTATTATATATGGGATGGACGGTTTGGAAGAGCCAGCCATCTTCTGCGAACGATCAAGGGTCGATGCCGCCGAAAAAACAAATACTGTTTGCCCTTTCTGTTTCATTGCTAAATCCTCATGCGATATTGGACACCATCGGGATATGATTGGCACCAATTCATTGAATTATGACGGGGCCGAAAAAGTTACTTTTACCGGTGCCTGCATTTCTGTTTCCTGGCTGTGGTTTTTCTTTCTTGCCATTGCCGGAAAAACGATTGGCCAGATTGATCAAAAAGGAACGCTGATGAAACGCATCAATCAACTTTCCGCTCTCATTATATGGGCGGTGGCGGTGTATCTCGCTGTGGAATTATTGAACAATGCAATTCATAAAAGATTTACGCTAAAAAATGTCATTTTATAGAACAAACATCCACGCCTTCCTTCTGCAGCGCCTCATATAACCGCTTCGCAAACAGCACCGCTTTCTTGCCGTCCCCGTGAATGCAAATCGTCTCCGCTTCAATCGGAACATCGATGCCTTGCAAAGAGCGGACGCGTTTTTCTTTCACCATGGCAAGCACCTGAAGAACCGCTTCCTGTTCATCAACAATCAATGCGCGCGGGTCGCTTCTTGGTGTCAATGAACCATCTTGTTGGTACGTTCGATCGGCAAATACCTCACTTGCCGTCCGCAAGCCGATTTTCTTTCCTGCGCGAATCAGCTCGCTTCCGGCAAGTCCGTACAGAATTAAGGTTGGATCGACATCGTACACCGCTTTGGCGATCGCCTCGGCCAGCGCTGCGTCTTTCGCCGCCATGTTATAAAGCGCGCCGTGCGGCTTGACGTGCGTCATCTTCCCTCCTTCCGCTTTCACAAACGCAGCGAGCGCCCCAATTTGATAAACAACATACGCATACACTTCTTCTGGAGTTACCGCGATGTTGCGCCGGCCAAATCCAAGCAAATCCGGAAACCCTGGATGCGCGCCGATCGCGACTTTTTGCTCTAATGCCATCTGCACCGTTTTCCGCATCACAAGCGGATCTCCGGCATGAAAGCCGCAAGCGACATTGACCGATGTGACATACTGCAAAATCTCTTTTTCCTCGCCGAGGCGATATATTCCAAAGCTTTCGCCAAAATCGCAATTCAAATCAACGCGCATAGCCGATTTCCCTCCATTTTTGACGAATGATCATTTTCCATTTTTTTATTTCTTGCTCTCGTTCGATATATAACCGTTGTGCTTCTTGCCACGATACTTTTTGAAATTGAATATGATCGCCTGGGCGCGCCTGCGCTAAAATCGGAAGATCGATGCGAATCACTTGAGCGATGCGCGGATACCCGCCTGTCGTTTGGCAATCCGCCATGAGCACAATCGGCTGGCCGTTTTTTGGAACTTGAATTGTTCCAAACGTGACCGCTTCCGAAACCATTTCTTGATTCGTCATGCGCTCAAGCGCTTGTCCTTGCAGGCGGTAGCCCATGCGGTCCGATTGCGTCGTCACTTCATACACGGAAGAAAAAAATCGCTCTCGGCTTTGCTCGGTAAACATGTGATATTCCGGGCCTTTCACGACACGTATCATTTTTCTTTTCCCTTTTATGTAATTTCTCGCAGAAAACGCAATCCCCCAACGAATAGGATTTTTTGGAATCGTTATCGTCTTGGATCGCAGGGACAATACATCCCCCGGCTGCAGCGCTCTTCCATGAAAACCGCCGATGTGCGCTTGTACATGGGTAGAACGGCTGTTCATCACAATCGGAATGTTAAGCCCGCCCGCAAACGCGATATATGCACGATAGCCGTTTTGACACGCCCCGATCGATAACACATCACCGCGCCGAATGACAAGCGGCTTCCACATCGATATTGGTTTGCCGTTTAATGCACAGCGAAACACGCCGCCGCAAATCGCAATGAGCGCATCCGTTTCAAAGCGAAGCGTCGAGCCGTTCATCGTAATTTCTAATGTCGCCTCATTCGCGTCATTTTCGACAAGCAAATTCGCAATCCGGCTCGCAAACGAATCCATCACTCCTCCAACGGATACACCGGCTTTTTGATATCCGAAGCGTCCTCCGTCCTGCACGGTTGTGAAAAATCCGCTATGTATTACTTGAATCGTGCTCATTCTCCCACATCCTATACTGTTCTTCGGTAATTGGACGAAATTGTACGATATCTCCTGCACGAAGCAAACTCGGCTCCGGATCATGCGGCCGGAACAAAGCAAGCGGCGTTCTTCCGATAATTTGCCATCCTCCTGGAGTCGCCAGCGGATAAATCCCTGTCTGGCTGCCGGCGATGCCGACCGAACCGGCTGGCACAAGCGTTCTTGGGGTAGAGCGGCGCGGAGTCGCAATCTCGGGAGACAACCCGCCTAAATACGCAAAGCCGGGAGCAAAGCCAATCATATACACGCGGTAACTTCCCCGTGAATGTATAGAGATCACTTCTTCTTCGGTGATCCCGTGAAAACGGGCGACTTCTTGTAAATCCGGGCCAAACTCTCCACCGTAACAGACGGGAATGACAACGGTTCGTGATGGCGGCGCTTTCACCTGTTCAACCCGCTCAAGCTCTGTTCGCAGCCACTCGCATATTTCCTCACAGCTTCCGGCGACAAGCGGATCGTAATACACCGTCACCGATGAAAACGTTGGGACAATATCAAAAATCCCGTCTTTGTTCTGTTGTTCCAAAAAAGCAGCGACACGATGAACGTAGTCATTCACCGCTTCATCTACTTTCGTCGAAAAACGAATCGTCACCGCATATTCACTTAATGGAAACATCGTATAATCCATTGCCATCCCTTCCTTGAAAAAACAATGCTGGGCGGCCTGCTTTCGCTTTTCGGCCGCTTCCGGTGAAAACCGATGCTCCCGAACCAGCGTACTGAATCCCGCCACTACATTGAAAATCGTCACCGCCATTGCGGCCGACTAGCTGACCGTATATTGCCGCCTTCGTTCTTGTTCGATCATATCCCGCTGAAGGCAACTATTTTATTTATCATGCTTCCCCTTGTGAAACATATATTCATTATAATGACAATAAACGAAATTTTCTATCTATTTGTAATCAAAAAACCCTGCCGATATCATCCCGCACAGTTCGTCCTTTATAAAACTTTCGCTCTTTCTCTAACGGTTTTTCTTTCGCAGTAATAAGGTCAGGAACGATTTTGATGACAACAGTCGCGCTTCCTGCCGATGAGCGGTATGATGATACATGCTTCTCGGAAAGCGGTCGGTCAAAATAGCCCGGCACATATTTGCCAAGCAACTGGTCGAGCGCTCGTGTCGCCTCCTTTAGATCAGAAACGATCTCCGCTGTTCCAAATATCATCACACTCATATAAGCGGTGCTCGTTTTTGCTGGAACGGGATGCACCATTGTCCCGATATGTTCACTAACGGTAAAACAAACGCGCGGATTGCGATGGATTATATCGATTTTTCTCCCTTCTTCCGCTCCATGCACGTAGATGCAGCCGTTCCACCATACGAAATTAAGCGGTACGACATATGGCTCACCACCGTCTGTCAAACCTAAAAATCCGGTCAACGCTTCCTGCAAAAACCGGTTGATTTTTTGTTCATCTTTGCATTCCAACATATCCCTTCTCATCTATTTTCCCCCTTCCTAGTTTATAATGGAATCATAGAAAAAAACTGACCTTATGAACAGGGACAGAATTAAATAAAAAAGAAGGGTCAGAGGAGGAAAACGCAGTGGAATTGCAGCCCATTCTCGATCCAACAAACGGCACACCGCTTTACATGCAGCTGTATACGTACATAAAAGAGGAAATCACAAACGGCCATCTTCAAAAAGGAAGCAAGCTCCCATCGATTCGCGTGCTTTCCCAACACCTAGGCATCAGCAAAAATACCGTCGAAACCGCCTACCAGCAGCTTCTTGCCGAAGGATATATCGAAAGCAAACCTCGCGTAGGATTTATGGTGCAAGAACTAGAAGAACCTCTCGCACCGCAGGGTTCCCAAATCGATGTTCTGCCGGAGGCTCCGAAAAGCACGCCAATTCGCTACAATTTTCGCTACGGTCATATTGACCTTGACCATTTTCCGATGAAAACATGGCGAAAATGTCTTCTCGCGGCGATCGATGCGGAGCGAAGCGAATTATTATGGTATGGCGACCGCCAAGGAGATATCGGCTTGCGCAAAGAAATCCAACGCTACTTGTATCACGCGCGCGGCATTCGCTGTTCGGCCGAACAAATTATTATCGGCTCTGGCACGCCGCAACTGATTGGCGTCTTATGCCAGCTGTTTGACCTTCGGCACGATGCGGTCGCTTTAGAAAACCCTTGTTATAATGTCATTCGCACCATGTTTCAAAACCACCATTTTTCCATTATCCCGATCGATCTGGAAGAAGATGGTCTGAATATCGACCAGCTGCAAACAACCAACGCGAAAGTCGTTTATGTCACTCCTTCGCATCAATTGCCGCTCGGAATGGTATTGCCGATCGGCAAGCGGCAAAAGCTGCTAAAATGGGCGAAGCAATCTAACGGATTTATAATTGAAGACGATTATGATAGCGAATTCCGCTACGGGAGCAAACCGATCCCTGCATTAAAAGCGCTCGATACACAAGACCATGTCATTTATGTCGGCACGTTTTCAAAGGTGTTCACCCCTGCCATCCGCACAAGTTATATGGTGCTACCGCAACATTTGTTAGAGCGGTTTCATGAACGCTGCTCCAACTACCATCAGACCGTCGCTACGATCGTCCAAAAAGCTCTCGCCCGATTTATGCGTGAAGGCCATTTTGAACGCCATGTCCGCCGCATGCGCACCATCTACGCAAAAAAGCGGCAGGCGCTTATCGAAGCGATTCGCAAATACTTCGGTGATCAAGCAACGATCATCGGCGACAAAGCGGGGCTTCATCTTCTTGTAAAAATAAAAGGCAAGGACACCATCGAACTTGTGCAAAAAGCAGAACAAGCAGGCATTCTCGTCTATTCCGCAGCGAAATATTGGTTTGGGAACAACGGAACGCCGCCTCCGTATCTTTTGCTCGGCTTTGGAGGAATGAGCGAGGCGGACATCCGAGCTGGAATTCGCGAACTAAAACGAGTATGGGAGATTTGAACTACTCCCAAAAAGAAAAACGATGCGCTTCTATATTCTAGCGCATCGCTTCTTTACGCAGAAACCATATGCCGATAGCGAATAAAATCGCGCCCGCCCATCGATACATACGAATCGCTTCGGATAAGATAATATGATAAGTATCCGTGTCTGCATGTCCCCCACTTTCGCGAAGCCAATGATTGGCGTATGCTTCGCCAAGGTCCACGCTTTTCCAAAGCAAAAAAGCGCCGATTCCAACCATTGCAATGTCCAGCCACCATTTCCAATTCTTCAATCATATCCCCCCTATTGTTTTTCCTGCACATACGAAAGCACCGCTGGAATTGCTTCAATCAAATCGCCAGCAAGCACGTCCCATTGTGAATGGCCGCGTTCTACAAGCATATCGGCGGCTTTTCCATGAACCCAGACGGCGTTGCTAATGGCTTCTTGCGCAGAATGATGCTGCAGGAGAAACGCGGAAACGATCCCTGTCAACACATCGCCGCTTCCGCCTTTTGCCAAGGCGGGATTTCCGGTTGTGTTGACGTATTGCGAGCCGTCTGGCGTTGTCACAATCGTATAAGGTCCTTTCAACACGACGTAGATGCCGTACTCGGTTGCCAGCCGTTTTGAAACGCCAAACCGATCGCTTTCGACTTCATTGATAGACAGATCAAGCATGCGCGCCATTTCCCCGGGATGCGGGGTGACCACTGTTGCCGCTTTTCGTTCACGAATTAGCGCGGCGTACTCGTTCCAGAAAAAGAGGGCGTCGGCATCGATAACAATCGGCACTTCCTGCTGCACGATGGCGGAAACAAGGTTGCGGACGCCATCCGTACGGCCAAGCCCCGGGCCAATCGCGATCGCGTCGATATCGAGCGCCGATACATCCACGGCGCCGGAAAACGCTCCGTCTCGCGCCGGGCACGGATAGTACATCGCTTCCGGAACGCGATTGGCGACAACGGAATAAATGTCATCCGGCACTGCCATTGTCAATAATCCCGCACCGCTTCGCAGTGCGGCTTTTGCCGTTAACGTAATCGCACCTGTCATCGAGCGAGAACCGCCAACAACCAACAACTTTCCATGCGTTCCTTTATGGGACGACCGGTTTCGTTTTGGCAATGTCCGTATGACATCGTCCTCTTTCCAGACAAAACGAGGAGCAGCATTCCGCTTCACGGCAATCGGTGGAATGCCGATATCGACAAGGAGCAGTTCGCCGTAATAGTCTGCTGTAGGGAACGTATACGCCCCTAGTTTTGGACATTGAATCGTAACCGTGATATCAGCGCGAACGGCAGTTTCGACCTCTCCCCCATCCGCTGGAGTTCCACTCGGAATATCAACGGCATAGACGATTGCGTTAGAACGATTGACAAGTTCGATAATCTCTTTGTACGGAGAACGGACGGCTCCCTGAATGCCGATCCCAAGAAGCGCATCAATGATTACATCATAATGACGAACCTGTTCGGCAAAGTATTGTTCATTTCCGATATATTCTTTGATGTCATATCTCGAACGCTCATAAATAGTCAGCGCTGTCTTTGCTGCACCTTTGATCTTTTCTTTCGGCGGAATAAGCCATAAATCCACGTCATATCCGCAGCTTTTCAACATTCTTGCAACAACAAATCCGTCACCGCCGTTGTTGCCTGTTCCCGCTAGCACCGCTACCCGTGCCGAACGGGGAATGCGTTCGCGCAGCACATGAAACAGCGCCTGCCCGGCGTTTTCCATCAAGGAATCGGCGCTAATGCCGATTTGTTCAACCGTGTCGCGGTCGATTTCATACATCTCTGCGGCTGTAACGATATGCATCGTGCTCACCTCATCTATAAATATGTATTTATTAACTTGTTCTCCATGAAAGAGAAAAACACCTGTAAAAATGTTTTCATAGATGCCGGAAAGAAAACCGCAGCAATGATGCAAACATACCGTCTGATTGCGGCGTGTTTGTTTTCGCAATTTTAAATCCTCTATCTCTTTGGCATTTCAGAATATCTTCCTTATATTATATAAAAGAGTTATAGTAAAACTATAGCAATACACGAAACAAAAGAGGCGAGAACATTGACGTACATCCAAAAAGGCAGCGCCGAATACATAAAAGCAAGTTTGGCGCTATTTTTCGGGGGATTTGTCACCTTTGCGATTTTATACACGACGCAGCCGCTGTTGCCGATTTTCGCAAAAGAGTTTCATGTTTCTGCGGCGTCCGCCAGCTTAACGGTTTCCGCGTCTACCGGAACGTTGGCGGTAATGATGCTCATAGCGGCCAGTTTATCCGACCGCATCGGCAAAAAGAATATGATGATGATGTCCATGCTGTTGACATCGATGCTGGCAATGGCCATGGCGTTTAGCCCTAATTTTCTTTCCCTTGTCCTTGCGCGCACGTTTCTTGGCATGACAGCTGCGGGCATCCCGTCACTGGCCATGGCTTACGTCGCTGAGGAATTTCATCCGGCTGGGATTGGAAAAGTGATGGGTCTCTATATTAGTGGAACGAGCATCGGCGGTATGGCTGGACGTATTGTAACAGGCGTGCTGACCGATTTGTTTTCGTGGCGGACGGCGCTATTTTCCATTGGAGCAATTTCTCTTCTATTAAGCATGATTTTTGCTTTCATTCTCCCGACGCCTCGACATTCAATAAAAAAACCGCTCAATGGCAAAGCCGCACTGCAGGCGTATGCCGTTCATTTGCGCAATAAACCGCTAATGGCTCTCATTGCACTTGGCTTTTTATTTATGGGCGGATTTGTGACGCTGTATAACTATATCGGCTTTTTATTGAGCGAACCGCCATATTCGTTCAGCCAGTCCGTACTTGGATTTCTGTTTATCGTGTACATATTCGGCAGCTTTAGCTCGGTTTATATGGGAAGAAAAGCCGATTTACACGGCCATGCGCTGGTGTTAAGCATTTCGGTGGCATTGACCGTGCTCGGTGCGGTCGTTACGCTCGTTCCGTCTATTGTTGTCAACATCATCGGGCTTTCGTTATTTACCTTTGGCTTTTTCGGCTGCCATTCCATCGCGAGCACCTGGATTGGCGAACGTGCAAACGTAAATAAAGCGCAAGCCTCTTCTCTTTATCTCTTATTCTATTATTTAGGCTCCAGCCTCGCTGGCACAGCCGGCGGCTATTTTTGGACCCATTTTCATTGGCTTGGCGTCATCACATTTATCGTGGCTTTATTGCTATTAAGCTTTCCACTTATTGGCTATGCTCAAAAGCAGCTCGAGTAATTCCCACGATTACCACATAAGAGAGAGGAGACGCAATTTCCTTCTCTCTTTTCTTGATTAGGACTTTCCTAAAACGCGATGAAAATAGATTTTCAGATTAGCGGCTGTTTCGGCAAGCCGCTGCTTCTCTCCTGTATCGAACTGCGACTCGCTCCATGTAAATCCGTCCCCGATAAATCGAGGAATAACATGCATATGATAATGCCCCAAATCGTTAAACACACCGCCATTTTGGCAAATGGTAATGCCGTCCGCCCCATACCGTTGTTTTAGCACGTTTGCACATAATTGCGATGTTTTCATCACATGCAGCGATAGCTCCTCATCCATTTCCTCCAATTCCCGAATATGTTGCTTAGGTAAAATAAGCATATGCCCTTCGTTGAATGGATCAATATCGAGCACACAAGTGACTAGCTCATCATCATATATGATATATGTTGGTTCTAATCCATGCGCAATCCGGCATCCTAAACAATCCACCATTATCCCCTCTTTACTAGCGTGATGACGCCCCTGACAAGGAAGTGCACGACAAGCTGGCCAAGTGTATACACAATCGCTGTAAACACCATAGCTACATTTCTCGTAACAGGCTTAAACCAATGCAGATCATTCGGGATCGCAAGCGACGCAAGACACAATGTCAAAACCGCAGCGATTCCGTTCATCAGGAAAAACGTTTTCCAGTTCGCTTGTGTGGATAGGCCTCCTACAATGATAATAGCGACACATAATACAATCACAGGAGATGCAGACGAACGCATCGAAATATATTGATTATAGTCGAAAAAATGAAAGAGAAACGGGACAGGGATCCATGACAGTGCCAAATATACCGTTTTATATGAAAGCTTTTTTATAAAGCTGATACAGTGGATGCAGAATGAAGAACATTCCTGATGCAATACAAAGGTAGGAAAGCAGGCATGTCTTTAACGAGATGAGAAAAACATCGATGGGGTAAATATCGCTGCAATATTCCACATCTTTCGGAGTAAAAATAAACTTTTTCCGGCAAGCCGCCTGGGATTCATAGGCAATTTTGCTGGCAAGAAAGAATGAATACACATACGTCACTAAAAAGGTAGGAAGGCTGAACCCCCAAATCCACCATCCGTACTTCAAAACCACCATCCCTTTTATACCAAATTTTCCTTTTAGTGTAATTTTACACTATTTGCTCTTATAATATGAGGATTTTCCCTCGATTGTCAACATTTTTTGCAAAAAAAGAGAGAGGGCAGTCCTATTTTATTGTGTCTGTTTGTGCCAAGCTAATTCTCTTACAAATGCGTCATTCAACAATCGCGCTTGTCATCAATCATCATCGAGAAACCGCGCGCGGATGTCGGGAGTGGGCATCAGGCAATGATCGCGCTTTCCGAACCATTCATACCGATGCTTGGCGACAAAATCATATACATAATCGCGCAGCGGCTTTGGAACAAGCCAAAATATATAAAACAGTTTCCAAGCGCCGGCAAGCCGCCGGCAAATGCGGAGAGCGGCACTTGATTTCATATAATAGCGGCCATCTTCGAGCAACACGAGACTGTCCACCTCGGGAACACCAAACTTTTCCCGCAGCGCCGCTCCTGTTTCACTTTGCAAAGAAGCAAAGCGAAATACGGCATGTGGATCACGCACGATAATAAACTGCACGCTTGCATTGCACAGCGAGCAAATGTCATCAAACAATACAATCGGATTCATGTTTCTCCCCCATTTACTGGCTTTATGCAATCAGCGACATCGTTTTTCGGAGAATTAACGATCGTTGACACTTCGTACATTTTCATCTCTTCGGCAGGATACGGCTGCAATAGCGATTTGATATAATCAGTATCCTCTAACTTCTTGTCTAGCCATGCGTCATGCCACTCTTGCGGCAAAATCGCGGGCATGCGATCATGAATCGTACCTACCAATTCGTTCGCTTTTGTTGTAATAATCGTACACGTATACAGCATTTCACCATGTTTGTCCCATGTCTCCCACAAACCTGCAAACGCAAATGGCTGTTCGTTTTGCAATGTAAAGCGATATGGAATTTTTTTCTCTCCTTCTTTTTTCCATTCATAAAATCCGTCCGCTAAAATCAAACAGCGCCGCCGCTTGAGCGCACGGCGAAAGCTCGCTTTTTCATCGATGGTTTCCGCCCTGGCGTTGATCATCTTCCAGCCGATTTTCGGATCGTTCGCCCAAGACGGCACGAGCCCCCACTTCATCATCTTCCCAATTCGCACTCCATCCTCTTCCATAACGGTTAGCACCTGTTGGCTTGGAGCAATGTTAAAACGAGGAGCGATGTTTTCGCTATAGCCAAAACCAAAAAGCGATTGCAATTGCTCGATTCCAACTGTTAATGAAAATCGTCCACACATGAAAAATCTCCTCCTATCCTTAGACGGATAAAAAAGGAATTTCCTTCATATAAGTAGAATTATAATCTAAAAAAGGAGTTATATGCATGGAACTCGTTGCACTTGGGTACTTTGGTGTTGTGATGCTTTTGTTGCGAGGGGCAACATCGACGCAAAGACGATGGATTGGCGGCACGTTTGCTGTTTTGGTCGCTATATTTATTATCGGTTCGTTATGGATTCGCTATCAAACTGGCTTTTTCCACCTCAGCCGCTTGGAATGGCGAAACGCTGGTGGTTCAATTTCGTTAGGAAAATGGGCTGTTCCGTCATATCTCATGTTCGCCCTTTCTTTGCTTCTACTTATTTTGTTTCGCTTTATCCAGAAAACAATGACATCACCTTCTGAAGCGCGAGTATGGCTGTTTGTTTTCGCCTTCTTCTTTACGCTCATTTACATCGCCGCAGTTTACATCATGTTATTTTTTGTCGCTTTCTTCTTTTTCCCGTTTGCACCGTAGTGTTTTATGTTGATATGAAAGGGATTCATGGCTGCTTTCATGTATAATGTTTACTTTTTTCAAAACGGCGGAATGGACACAAGCAATTCTTTCATTTAAAACAGTTCCTTATTTCATTTTAGCCTCTGTTGCTATAACGATTCTACAAAAGATATAAAAACCGGAGACATTTTTCGATGGCTGAAAAATGTCTCCAGTTCATCACCACCAAATCGTTATTTCCTCAGCTCTTCCTCTAAATTCTCGTTTAATAAAAAAACAATCACTCGCTCCCCGGTACGGGTGCTGATGTCGGTGTGCATGCTGATGATGTCTTTTCCGGTAATTTCTGAAATCATTTTTTTTAGCTGGTCGCTGCCCGATTCAATTAAATCCGCGCGAATGCGCTTGATTGACAATAATCCATCCTTCGTGCTTGCTAAGTTTTTTTCCGCTGGCGTTAAAATTCCTTTTAATTGAATGAGAATAATGTTACGAACGATATCGGTCTTAACAGCAACGGACCCCCGTCCTAAATATTCTTTTTCCCATTGCGTAAGCGCGCGGCTAATTTGATCTTCCATTTCTCCTTTTGATACTGGCATGTCTTAGTTCCCCCTTTTCCATAAAAAAACGGCATGCCCACTATTTTTAGTGAAACATCCCGATCGGCTATAACCAAACTGCACTGTCATTCTAGCAATTTGGCTATCTATCAATGAACGGCATAATTTATTCACTATTATAATCATCCATATATTTTTCATGTCAAGAAAAAGTTTTATTGAACTTATTTTACTTACTGTTGAATCGTATATTGTGCACCGCTTGTCGGTCGGAGAAAAGCGCGAATCCCATTTGGATGATACGGCATCCGTTGTTCTGCTGTTTCGATGTCCACCCATTGAACGTCTATGATGTTTTCATCCTTACTTATTACCACAGGCGCATGAACAATCGTTCCACGAAACGTAATAAAAAAGACATGATTACCGTCCATAAACGCTTCATTAAGGGCAACGATATCATGAACATCCACGTCATATCCCGTTTCCTCTTTTACCTCGCGAATCGCCGCTTCCCGCAACGTTTCTCCTTTCTCCACTCCCCCGCCAGGAAGCGACCATGTTCCTCGTTTGTTGTACACCATTAATACCTTTTGTTCCACTTCATCGTATAGAAGCACATACACCACATCAACTCGCTTCATTGTCGCTCTCCTTCCGCAATTGCTGCAAAAATGCCAATACTTTCTCCGCATATTCACCCGGATACATTCAAAACTTTTTATCAGTGCCGAAAGCCGCCATTTCCACGTCCGTCTGCGCGGTTCTAGCTGTAGTTCCATTCCTCTTCCCGCCTTATTATATTTTAAGAATAGTAAAAATTCACCCTGCAAATAAATCCCCGCTCCACCATATTGGCTAAGCGAGGAACATTGTATTCATTTTCTATATCTCATTGTCAGTCGATCTCTCGTAACAGATGCTCTACTATTCCAACAGCTCCCTAAGCTCGGCAACATACTCATTTGATCCGGTGACAATTAGGCGATCTCCCTTATGCAGCTTTGTATCCCCATGTGGGACAATCGATTCATTTTCACGGAAGATCCGTACGATAATGCAATCTCCCATAAACGGAAAGCGGCGAAGCGGGATTCCATCATATTCATTGTTATTCATCGTAATTTCATGCAATGTCGCATCCTTGTTTATAAACATCCGCGCCACTCTTGGTGATTCGATGAACGCTTGCAGCATCGCCGTTGTCGATAATAAGGCGGACATGATTTCGATTCCTTCTGCTTTCAGCCGTTCGACCTGCTTCGGTGTTTCCGCCAAAGCAATCACCCGCTCGATTCCACGTTCTTTCGCGGCTAATGCGACACTTGCGTTAATCTCTTCGTTTCCTGTCAGCGCAACTAAAATATCCGCCGTAAACGCTCCGTGTTTTTCAAGCGTTTCTAGCGAATAGTCTTCGATATCGACAATCGGAAAAACGTGATCGGAAACAGGCAGCTCTATTTTTTCTTGCCGAATATGATATAGCGTTACATCGTAGCGCTGTTTGTTTAATACCTTTGCGACTGACAGCGTAAATTGGTTGGTACCAACAAACGAAATGTTTATTTTTTCCTCATTATCGTCCGGCTTTGCATACAGCTTTTTGAAGACAATCGGTGAAACGATACTGGATATAACAGCCACTAAAATCAGCGCGCCTTTCATATTCTCGTCGATAACGTTAATACGCTCTGCGATCGTTGCTGCCGCGATGACAAGCGACAACGTAGACACAAGCAAAAATCCCGACGCGACTGTTGTTTTCGTATCATACCAAATTTTTAAAATTGAAACAGGTATCAGTTTCGAAACAACGAGCGCAAGCAGTAAAAGTGGAAGAAGCGTTAAAATTTTCGGCTCTGCCAACAATGCGCGTAAGTCTAAATTCACCCCAACCATCACGAAAAAGATAGGAATGAAAAACCCATATCCAAATGAATCTAATTTATGCACTAAATCTTTATTCGGCGATAATAGCGAAACGAGCACGCCTGCTAAAAATGCTCCTAAAATATTTTCCGCTCCAAACGTTTCCGATAAAGCGACGAGCACAATGATGAGCGTAAATACCGCGCGTGTGCCGATTTGTACTGTTCCTTTTGCCATTGTTTCAACAAATGAACGTTTTTTGAAATATTTACCAACAAAATAAAAGAGAACACCGAATGCAAACAATCCAAGAATCAGCCATGTACTTCCATGTTCTGGCTCATTCATGGATACAAATACGGCCAACAAAATCATCGTCACCAAATCAGCAATGACCGCGACTAACAAAATCGTTTGCCCAATCGTCGTTTTCATTAAATTGGCATCTTTTAACGTTGGAACAACGACGCCGAGAGAAATCGTCGAAATAATCAATGTCATTAAAAACGCGTTATCCATAAATCCGGTTAAAACAAACAAATAAGAAAGTCCATACGATAAAACGAATATCGCCATAAAGATGATCGACGCGGCGACAAATGGATTCGGCTCCTTCTCTTTCTTGCTCGCTTTCGGTTTGCGCGCAAACACGGAAAAGTCAATCTCCAAGCCGCTTAAAAACATTAAAAACAAAAATCCTAATGTCGATAATGTTTCAATCCACATATCAGGTTTTACAATATCAAACCCTGTCTTACCAATCATAATGCCTGCGATAATTTCCGCCACAACAACCGGGATCGCCTGCAGCCGTAAACGATGCAATAAAATTGGCGTCAAAAATGCGACGACTACTACAATTAATAAAGAAGTGATGGATGAATGTTCCGCCATGAAATTCCCCTTTCTAAAACTTCTTCTTTAGACTTTAGATATTATCCGATACGGGTGGATTTGGCAACTAAAAAATCTTGAGGTCGTAGATTTGCCTTGGTTCCCATCGATTGCACCGATCACTTTTCGATACCATGGTGCAATCACACCGCCTCTATATTGCAGTTCAACACGTTTTCTTTTGGATGAGAATCAATTCTTGTTAGTCAAACATGTTTCCATACGCGGCAATATAACTTGATGATAACAATAAAAAATAAAACAGAGCCATAATAAACGGCTCTGTTTTCAGACTGTTGACAAAAAGGGTTACAGACGAATGTCTGTAACCCTTTTTTACTTGCTGTCAATCTAAACGGAGGGCTTCCCTCCTTAACTGCTCGCGCTCGTATAAAAGCGAAGCGCAAAACGCCAAAAACGGCGCGACAGCCATAAAAAGACGCCAGCGAGTACAACGGATATCAGCGCGGTAACAATGTTCCACTTTCCTAACAGCGACAATGCAGGCATGTTCGTGATTACTGCGGCAGGCAGTACATATGTCAGCACGATGCGCACCCAGCCGCGGTACATGCCGATCGGAAATCTTGCTGTTTCAAAAAACGAATCAAAAATAAACGATAAATCATCAATGCGGATGACCCAAAACGATGTCGTCATCAACATCATCCATAACGAATAAATTAACACAAATGAAGCAGCGATCGTCATGATAAAAACGGCCACATCCACTAGTGACGGAATATAATGCTTTTCTACTAATCCATAGCCAATGACTCCAAGACCAAGCAAAACATCAATCAGCCGCCAAAACACTAAATGACGAAAGCTGACATAAAACATGCTGTCGACTGGTTTTGTCAAAATATAGTCCAATGTCCCTCTTCGGACATGTTCTAATAAGCGCGGCATATTCGGGCGAAGCGCAAAATCAATCAGCCCTCTGAGTGTATTAAAGACGCCGAGCAAGACAAGCACATCAGCATATGTCCAGCCCGCTAATTGATCAGTTTGGTAAAAAAAGATATTTACCGTTAAAATCGCAATCCCTATTCCAAAAAAGCTAGACAGCAAATTGCCAAGAAACTCGCTTCGATATTCCAGTTCTTCGACGAAACACGTTCGGAAAAATTCGCGAAAAATCCGCGCATATCTCCGCATTTTCACCCACCTACCGCTTGATTTTTCTTTAATCCCGCTTTCCATAACCATTGCACGGCAATAATAAACAAAACAACCCAAATGAACGCAATCCAAAAACCGTTCATTATTTCTTTTTGATTTATCGCTCCTGTAATAATGTCAATCGGAAAGCCAATCATATAGCGAAACGGCAAAAAGACGCTCCACTGCTGCAATAGAGGCGGCAACATCGACAACGGCGCAATCCGCCCTGACAAAAACAAAGAAATCACTTCGAGCAAACTATATACTGCCGTTACTTTCGTAATCCAAAAACCAAGCAGGCCGCAAGCATAACTGAGCAAAAAGCGAAGCGCCGCGCCAACTAGCACCGCCGTCAAAAACAGAAGCGCCTGTCCGCCTGTCATGTCAAAGCGAAGCGCGGGCACAAACAGCGCTGCCACCGTCCATATCGGCACTAATATGACGAGAAACAACACTTTATAAATGATGTTTTCCGCAATGGCCCAATGAATCGGATGGAGCGGGCGAATAATATAGTTGGAAAATGTCCCATCGCGAATCTCATGGTCGAGTTCCCAAACGTCCCACGCGCTCGTCATGCGTTCTACGAAAATAACGGCCATAAAATAAAAAATGAACGCGTCCGATTGGGACGGGTCGATATTCATCCAGACGACCATCGTAATGAGCGGCTGGACAATCGCTCCTGTCATCCAAACAATCGTTGCGAGGCGATAAGCTAACATTTCGACATATTTCATGCGCAGAAGGGCGATGTATTTACGAATCATGCATTCAATCCCTCCTGAAACGCCCGCGTAATTACTTCTTCCATCGGCGGATCTTGAATGTTAATATCATGCACATGGAAATGCTGCAAAAAGTGCGCCGACACTTCTGCCACTTTTTCCCGCGCCACCCGCAATGCCACATTTCCGTCTTCGATTTCCACAACCTCTCCGTAATCTTCCCAGCGCACGTCAGGAACCTTGGCAAAGCGAACTTCAAGCCGCTTGTATGGAGCGAGTTTCTCCGTCAGCACCGTCAGCTCTCCATCATAGATCAGCTTTCCGTAATTGATAATCATGACGCGGTCGCACAGTGCCGTCACATCCCCCATATAATGCGACGTCAGCAAAATCGTCGTTTCATGCTCGCGATTGTAATCAACGATAAAACGGCGCACCTTTTCCTGTGTATGGACATCGAGTCCAATGGTCGGCTCGTCTAAAAACAATACTTGCGGGCGATGCAGCAGCGCCGCCGCAAGTTCACAGCGCATCCGTTGCCCGAGCGACAAATTGCGGGTCGGTTTGTCTAGCAGCGGCTCTAGCTCCAACAATTCCACTAATTCGTCTAATGTTTGCCGAAATGTTCGATCGTCAATCTCATAAATCGCTTTGTTCACCAAAAATGTTTCCATCGGCGGGATATCCCAAATAAGCTGGCTTTTTTGCCCCATCACTAAACTCATCATCTTTTTAAATTCCGCTTTTTGTTCAAATGGCACAAAGCCGCCAACCGTAATTTCTCCCGATGTAGGGTGAAGGAGTCCCGCGAGCATTTTCATCGTCGTCGTCTTTCCCGCCCCATTCGGACCTAGAAACCCAACAATCTCTCCTTTTTGAATCGTAAACGAAATATCTTTGACCGCTTCTACAATCCGATATTTGCGGTTCCACAAGCTGCGGACCGCCTCAAGCCAGCCCGCTTGCCGGACATGCACGCGAAATGATTTATGTAAATGCTTAACGTGAATCATCGTTTTTTCCTCCAACTGATGCCAAGAAGTTTTGTCCTTACATTATTTTTATATATATTAAGCAATTAGAAATACGCAAACAAAAAAGCAGGCTTCGTTTTGAAGCCTGCCTTTAACGTGCAGAACGCGCCAATACATATAAAAAATATGGCGCCCCAATGATGGCGACAACGATGCCTGCATGAATTTCCGATGGCTGCAAAATTGCTCGTCCGACCGTATCCGCCCCCAGCAGCAAACAAGCGCCAAGCAATGCGGACGCCGGCAGTACATAGACATGATGTACGCCGATTAATCTTCGTGCCAAATGTGGGGCAATTAACCCGATAAAACCGATGCCTCCGCTGATGGATACGGAAGCGGCCGCTAATGCGACAGCTGCCGCCAATAATTGAATTTGTTCTTTTGCCACTGAAACGCCGAGTCCTGTTGCGGTGGCTTCGTCAAATGATAACGCGTCAAGCACGCGCGCTTTGTAATAAACGAAGGCAAACAACACGAGAATCCACGGCAAAAGCGCCCATACATATTCCCATGCCGCTCCCCAAATGCTTCCCGTCAGCCAAACTGCCGCAAATTGATACAGTTCCCTGCTGAGCCGAAGCGACAGCACCGTCATGAGCGCACTTAATCCAGCGGCGACCGCCACTCCTGTTAAAACGAGACGTCCGGGAAGCAGCCCTTCTTGTTTTTCATAGGACAAGCCAAACACAAGCGCCGCCGCCAACGCACCTCCAATAAAAGCAAGAAAAGGAAGAAATAATGCAGGGGCATCCGTACCCGTTGGGAACAACGAAAGATATAATACGACCATTACACCCGCTCCGGTCGAAATGCCTAAAAGACCAGGGTCGGCAAGCGGATTGCGCGATATCGTCTGTATAATGCATCCGGACAGCGCCAGCCCAGCCCCTGCTAGTATCGCAATCAACATGCGGGGAAGACGAAATTCAAATAAAATTAACTCCTGCTTCGCTGTCCCCATGCCAGCAAGCGTTTTTGCCACTTCTAATGGAGACATTTTGCTTGCTCCGGTATTCAGACTGATGATAACCACCAAAAGCAAAAGAAAAAAAAGGGCAGTAATAACAATAGCGCGGCGTTTCATGCAAATTCCCCCTTTCGCTTGCGGGAGACATAAAGGAAAAACGGCACACCAATTAAAGCGAACAACACGCCAATCGGTGTTTCATATGGCGGATGAATCATTCTAGCACCGATGTCCGCCCAAAGCATCAACAAACTGCCGAGCACCGCGGAACATGGAATAACCAAACGATAATCGACGCCAACAAAAAAGCGGGCCAGATGCGGAACGATAAGACCGACAAACCCGATTGGACCGACTGCGGACACTGCGCCGCCGGCAAGCACAAGCACGATCATCGCTCCCATTAGTTTGACGATCTTTGTTTTCTGACCTAATCCGGTCGCAACTTCCTCCCCGAAACTTAATATGGTGATGGACCGAGACAATAATAATGCTGCGACTAAGGCCGCAACAATCCACGGCGCCAAAAGCTTCAGCTGGCTCCACTTCACCCCGGCGACACCGCCGGCATACCAAAACGCCAATTCTTGACTAAGCTGAAAATGAATGGCGATTCCTTCACTAAGCGAGGTAAACAATGCGCTTACCGCCGCGCCCGCCAACACGAGGCGAATCGGAGTAACGCCGCCTCTTGAGAGCGCACTGACTCCATACACCATCCCGGCTGCCGCCGCCGCTCCGAAAAACGACCATATGATGAGTGATTGATAAGAAAGTCCAGGAAAAAACGCAAAACAAATTGCTACCATCAATGTCGAACCGGCATTCAATCCTAACAACCCCGCATCAGCAAGCGGATTTCTCGTCATTCCTTGCATGATGGCGCCCGCCACCGCAAAACTAGCTCCGACAAGCACATCCGCAAGGGAACGAGGAAGGCGCAAATCGCGGATAATTGCATGGGCGGTTTGCCGCGAATCGTAATGAAAAACTGCGTCCCATACTGTCGTTAAACGGATATCCGCCGCACCGACCGAAATGGACAGGGCGATGCTAAAAAGAATGGCGCTTAGTCCAACGACTAGCACCAATATTGCCGCCCACGAACGCGATGATCGTTTTATATGTTTCTCTATTTCCATCTTTCCTCTCCTTACCATCATTCCACCCTACTTTTGATTTGCAGAAAGCAATGTATCGACAACAAGGTCGAGCTGATGTTCAAGTGAAATGGCATCAGAAAACCAAATGTCTTCGATCTTCATTTCGTAAACATGATGGTTTTTCACCGCATTTAAGTTTTTCCAAATCGCGCTGTTTTTCAGCTCTTTTTCCGCCTGTTCGGTTCCGTCCATTTTATATACCGTCCAAAACATGTGATCAGCGGCATAGTCAGGCAACGCCTCTAGCGAAATCAATTTCCATTGCGGACCTTGAATCACTTCTTGTTTAATTTTTTCTGGCGGTGTCAGCTGCAGAGCGTTATAAATAATTTGACCAGCATGGCCAAAATTGTCGCCGATGGCGTAAAAATCTTTTCCTTGCAGTTTATAAATGCCAACGGTCTCATTTTCGCCGATGACGCCTTTAATTTTTTCACGGGCGGCTGCCGCCTTCTTATCAAATTGTTGAATCCATTGCTCCGCTTCCTTTTGCTTGCCAAAAAGCTCGCCAAATACCCGCATTTCTTCTTGGATGTTTTTATAATGGCCAAAAGGAATGAAAACAGTCGGAGCGATTTTCGATAGCTGTTTGTATTGGTCTTCTAAATATACAATAATTAAATCTGGATTTAATTCAACAACTTTTTCTAGGGAAATCGGATTGCCGACGTTTTCAATCCCTTTTGCTTGTTCTTTTATGTACGGGTTCTCCATAACTGCCTGCGTGACGCCGACTGGTTTCACCCCAAGCGCCAGCGCGTTTCCTAAAAATTCATATGGCATTACCACCCGTTTTGGATGTGCGGGAATTTTGACTTTTTTCCCGTTCGCCATCGTAAATGTTTTCGTTGCATTCTCTTCTGTCTTGGATTCCTTTTCCGATGCTGTATTGTCTTTCTGATTCCCGCAAGCGCTCATCATTGCGAGAACGAGAACCAGGATCAGCATGAATACGATACTTCTTTTTCTCGTCAACATCTCGTTGTCCCCCTCTAAAGATAATGAAAATCACATCCAATAAAAATGATAATCGTTTTCATTAGATGTGTCAACAAAAAAACAAAGAAGCTAACCCTCATAAGAGCCAGCTTCCTCACCTAATTAAAATGGATATGTTCTCTTCTTTGTTTGCACAGATACCCATTTTGTAATAGTAAATTCTTCTACTACCCATGGATTTCCAAATCTCCCTAACCCACTTGCTTTATTGCCTCCAAACGGAATGTTCGGAGCATCATTCACTGTTTGGTCATTGATATGGGTCATACCGCTGTCAATCTGTAATGCTAATTCTTTTCCTTTAGTTAAATCACTCGTAAAAATAGCGGAACTTAACCCATATTCTGTGTTATTGGCGATAGCGATAGCTTCTTCATCCGTTTTCGCTTTGATGACTGTAGCAATTGGGGCAAACAATTCAGTTTGTGCCAGCTTACTCGACGGATCGACATCAATAAAAACATACGGAGTTAAAATGTTTCCGATTCGCTTTCCTTCTAAAGCAATTTTTATTCCTTCACTTTTTGCCTCTTCAATGATCCGTAATGCTTTTTCCATCTGCTTTTCATTAATCAATGGACCAATAACCGTATGCGGATCTTTCGGATCGCCATATGGAAGTGATTTTGCTCTTTTTACGAATTTTTCCACAAACTCATTATACTTGCTTTCATGCACAATGATGCGATTAATAATCATACAAATCTGACCTTGATGGATAAATTTCCCGAATATTGCAGCATCTACTGCACGATCCACATCAGCATCCGACAATACGACGAATGGGCTATTTCCCCCTAGTTCCAAAGCGACTCGCTTTAACTGTCTTCCAGCAATTTCCCCAATATGTTTGCCGACAGCGGTAGAACCAGTAAAGCTAATCAAACGGGCGTGTCGGTTGGTCAGCATTTCATCGCCGATTTCTTCAATATCTGTTAAGATAACGTTTAATACCCCTTTTGGAAGACCGGCATACTCAAACGCTCTTGCAATAATGACTCCACCGGTTAATCCCACTTGAATATCCGGTTTGTGCACAACGCTATTCCCTAAAGCAATGGCCGGAGCAATCGTTCTCATCGATAAGTTCAATGGAAAATTAAACGGAGAAATAGAGGCGATAACCCCTAATGGCAGTTGATAAATATAGTTGACTTTTCCTTCGATGTTAGAAGGTACTTCTCTCACTGTTTGAACTTCACCAGCATAACGCAAAGCTTCCTCTAAAATTTCGATCGCAAGCTGGAATTCCACATTTGCTTTGAGAAGCGTTCCTCCGGTTTCACGGACAATGACATCGATAATGGCTTCACGATTGGCTTGTAAATACTCTGCTGCTTTACGCAATACTTCTTTTCTTTCCTCTACAGACGAACGCGCCCACGCCTTTTGTGCCTCATTTGCCGCCTCAAACGCGTCATGAAGCTGTTGTACCGTTGCCAGACGTACAGAAGTAATGACCGAATTATCATACGGATTTAAAATGTCGTATGTTCGACTGCTTTCTCCTTCTACCCACTCGCCGTTTATAAAACTTTGATTCCATTGTTCATAACGCTCCATGTCCAACTATCCTCCTTAATTATATAACATAAAACTGATTCCCAATTAATCCTAGAGGCCAGTGTCCATGTTCCAGCACAGCAATTAAGGAAAGAAATGGATTTGTTTCCCAGCCTTCAATATCAGAAACTAGCTCCCATGCGCATGCCATCCCGCCGATATACATCATATAACATACCGCTGTTGTCACCACAGAAGATCCATATCGTCCCAACGCGGCAAATAACTTGTCAAAACAATGGTGAAAAATCAGTGCCGGCACCTCATCCGCGAGAGTGAGCAACGCATCCAACCTGCCTGCTTGTTCCGCTTGGTGCTTTATTTTCTCTGGTACCTGCTGCAATTGCGGCCATACATCGTTGTATTCCAACTTCATTTCTTCTAAAAACGAAGGAAGCTCTTCTTCCGCTATCCACTTTATTTCACAATGTTTTAGACCGAAGAAATGAGCAAATTCTTTAATTGCTTGTTCTACTTGCTCATCATTTTTTTCTGCAAACGATGACAACCAATTTACTCTTGATAAACGTTGAAGCAACCGATCCACCCGTTCATCGTTTAGACAGAGTACATCTTTCGTTATCGTATTTGTATTCGGGAATGCAGCCATTTCCTTTCTCCTCCCATCTATTGAATCGATAGCGCTTTCAAATGATTTTTCGTTGTCCTTTCTCTTCCTTTTTTTATTTTGTCTAGAATCCTTTTATCTCGTTAAAAATATTTTTTAAGAAAACGAACGTATAATTTTTCCATTATTGTCCATAATAATACGCTGACTATATTTTTCCTGAACGAAAGAAATAGCTAAAGCAGAAATAATACAAGGAACAGCAAATACTAGAAAATTACTGCGCAAGGAAAGGTGCTGACTCAGCAAAAGTATATGAAAACGATGCAAAGACTGCTCATCAATAAGATGATTGACATATATTTTTTCCGCCATCGTTACCAAACCCTCTTTATCCCCATCAATATAAAAACTACCATCCCCCCTGTAATCATAGAAAAGATCACAGGGGAGATTGATTTACACAACGCCTACCTCCGGTTTAAACTCACTAACAACCTGTTGATATCCATTGTTGTTTGGATATTCCTCTTCCCGTTGTAAACCAAGCTTCTCCATAATCGGCAAATCATTTGCGCAGAATAATAGCGCTTCCTCATTCGAAGTATTGACATGCTCATGCCAAGCCCAGTTTGGAATCACGAAATAATCTCCTTTCGTCCAGTCAAAGCGGACGCCGTTAATGACGGTATACCCTTCTCCTTTAAATACGTGGTAAATAGCCGAATACGTATGGCGATGGGCTTTGGAATGATAGCCTGCCGGCAGCTTCTGCATCCAAGCCGCAATATTTGGATTTGCTGTATGTCCTGTCGATGGATTGATATATTCTACGGCAATGCCATCATAAGGATCTGGTTCAAAATCGCTTAATCCTGTCAACGCAGCTTCTGTTTGTTTCCATTTATATAGCCCTAACGGCGCTACTTTTGCTTTACGGTCGCTGATTGGCCGAACCATTCCGCCCCGATATTTCCGCGCCGAGTAATCATCCGGCAACGACGGAGGTTCAATGCCATCTGGATAAGGTTCAAAGAACGTGCCGCCTGTCGCATAAATAAACGGAATATCCAGACAATCCATCCAAAACATTGGCCCATCTCCCGGATGGCTATGGCCATGCCATAACCCTCCCGGAGTAATTAAGAAATCCCCTTCTTCCATAAATAACCGTTCCCCTTGTACTATCGAATAAGCTCCTTTACCGTTGGTAATGAAGCGCATCGCACTTTGGGTATGCCGATGAGAAGGTGCCGTTTCCCCCGGCAAAATAAGCTGTACGGCAGCGTACAATGTATTGGTTGTCGACGCCCATCCCCACGGCTGGCGGTGCTTTAATCCTGGATTTTGCAGGTAAATGGCTCTTCTTTCGCCGCCGCGCTCGGGAGTAAAAATTTGTGTCGCTTCTAACAGCAACTTCCGAATCGTTTCTCCTTTCCATAAGTATGGAACCGCTTCTGGAGTCGGCTCCTTATGCATTAAATCCGGAATCGCTTCCCATAGCGGCCCTAAATGATACTGTTCGATTTTTTTCGTAAACTCTTTTACTTCCTTGCTTTGGAAAAACGGATTGGCTTCTGCCATTTTTTCGCCCCTCCTTACGCTTTTTGTTGCGACTCATATTTTTTTGAGTTTCTTTCGATCTGTTTATTGTGGTTTGCTAAATGTTCCGTGATAAAATGTTCGACTAAAAAAGTCATCGGTTTTATTCCAAATTTCGGATTGCGGTGAGGCGCTTCTAACGCTAAATCCGCGTCACTTAACGAAGCAAATTGTTCATTGGCAAACCGTCTTGCTTGTTCGATTCCTTGGATGACATCAGAAACAGCTCGTTGATCTGCCTGACGGACCGCTGCTAATCTTGCTTCATCTTGCAAACCTCTTCCCCATTCTGTACCACCCGCTTGAATGACACGGACAAGCTCTCTTGTCCAATAGCCAATCACTTCTTCCACATGACAAAGTATCTCCATAATAGACCATTCCTCGGCGGATGGTTTCCAACGAATCACCTCTTCTGGCAATGTTTTTGCTTTCTCGATAATTTCATCAATTGATTGATTCATTTCTTCTTGGTACTGTTGAATTTTTGACATTACCGTCCCACCTCCACGGCGTTCGATACTGCTTTAATACGATTTTCAAGAACTCCTATCTTCTCTACTTCAATCCGCACTACATCCCCATCTTGCAAAAATACTTGTGGGTTTCGAGCCACCCCGACTCCACCAGGAGTTCCCGTGCATACAACATCGCCAGGTTCAAGTGTCATAATATGAGATAAAAATTCCACAAGATAATGAACATTAAATACAAGATTTTTCGTATTCGAACGCTGCCGTTCTTCCCCGTTCACCGTCAACACAATCTCTAACGAATGAGGATCAGGAATTTCATCTTTCGTCACCAGCCACGGTCCCATAGGCGCACTGCCATCCAGCGTCTTTCCTTGCAGCCATTGCAGCGTTCTGCGTTGCAAATCCCTTGCCGTTACGTCATTTACGATCGTATATCCCGCCACATAGTCTAACGCATCGGCCTGTGATACATTGCGCGCTCGTTTTCCAATCACAAACGCAAATTCTGCTTCATAGTCCAGCTGTTCGGTAATCGGCGGAAGCGGAATATCATCTTCCGGACCGATAATGGTATTGTTAAATTTTGCGAAAATAACCGGATACTCTGGCAATTCCCGTTTCATTTCCAAAATGTGTTCCCGGTAGTTATGGCCTACGCAAATGATTTTATTTGGCTTTAATATAGGCGCTTCGATTTTGACATCCGAACGGTTGATGACAATGCCATTGGCCAAGGCGAAATCAACCGCTTTGTACGCTTCCTCAAAACTCTTTTCGCCGCCTTCTATCAGTTCTATCGTGTTGGATGGGACTAACGCCGCTGCCAGTTGTTCTGCTCTTGGATAGCCTTTTGCTTTCAATAACTGAATATATGCCTTGTTGAGATCCACTACGTTTTCTCCGACAATGCATCCTGCCCGAACGATCTCTCCGTGTCGATAGTTAATAATTTTCATAATCCTCCCCCTTATCCTAAAACCTGTATATTGTCGCTCAACGCTTTCTTCATTTTTTCTCGAATTTCATCCGGAATAGGCACTGCTTTCGGCTTTCCATTTTTAAAGTTCGCCCAAACACGTATCTCATAACCTTCGGCAATCATCTGTTCTCCTTTGAAAAATTGATGCTGAATTTTGAAAACCTTATCCCGCAATTCGACGATCGCTGACTTTACACACACCTCATCTTCAAAAAAGAGCGGAGATTGGAATCGGCATTTTGCTTCCACAATTGGTATACCTGTATAATCTTCATGAAATAGCTTCCAAGTGGAAAATCCTAATTTGGAAAAATAGTGATGCGTTGCTTGGTCCATCCATTTATAAAAATTAGGATAAAACACAATGCCAGCAGCGTCCGTATCTCCCCAGTTTACCTTGAATTGATACTCCATATGCTTCACCCAATCTTCATTTTTCAATTAATATTTTGTCGACAGTTGAGGCGGTCCCGATTTTGGACCATATGGCCCCTCATCCAGCCATTTGCCTAAGCGCGGCAAAATTGGCGCTAAAGAAGCAGCTACTTCTCGTTTCATATTCATCATCGGAGAGCTGCCTTGAATATGCTCTAACGCTATCCCGGCACAATCACGATTGTACCGCGCGGCTATACGGCGTTCTTCTGCGGCAACAGCAATAGCCTCTTTCGCTTCTTCTTCGGTAGAAGCGTGGAGAGCAACATGGATAGCTTTTGCAGCAACAATCGCATCCGGTACCCCAGAATTCATCCCACGCGCTCCAAACGGCGCAAACAGATGTGCCGCTTCACCAGCAAGAAGAACGCGACAATGAGCATCGGTAAATGATTTTGCTACCACTTGATAAAACCGGTATGTCGACACCCATGTAATACGATCAGCATATTTAGGATGCATCACTTTTGGCAACCATTTCTTTACCCCTTCTACACTTCCAAACTCCTCTGGATCGTCTCCTTCTAATAGTTGCAGATCAATACGCCACCCCCCTGCAAACGGAACATATAAAACATTTCGTCCATCCACTGCTGGGTGCTGATAATGGAAGATGCGCTCAAGCGGTAGCGGATCTGTTTCATCTTCTCTCACATCGACAACAACAAAGTAGTCTTTTGTACGCGGCCCTTCCATTTCAATTCCAACCGACTGTCGGACAGTAGAACGAGCTCCATCGGCGGCAATGACATAGTCACACTGCCATTGTTCATTCGATTCAGTAATCACGGTTACTCCTTGCTCATCCACTCGAACATCTTTGACTGGCGTTCCCCATATGAATTCGACTCCTGCATCTAGACAAGCTTGATAAAGAAACTTTTCCGCTTCTACTTGCGGCAAACTCGTAAACGGAGGAAGCGCTTTCGGATCGGGAGATGGATAGCGTTTTACATACACTTCTTTTCCACGGAATAATGTCCGCTTGACTGGCCAAACAACTCCATGTTTTGTAAATGTATATCCTAATCCTGGAAAAATATCCTCCAAATGTTGTAATGTCGCTTTATGAAAATAAATAGCTCTACTACCTGGACGAAGCCGATCCTTTGGTTCTGCTTCAATGACGATAGCTGGAAGGCCAAGATGACGTAACGCCAAGGCTGCTGTTAACCCAATCGGTCCAGCACCAACAACAAGAACAGGGTATCGACCTGATTTCACCTTACTCACGTAAAATTCCCCCTTATCCAATTTGAAATCGTTTTCGATTTTTTAACTGCTTTACCGTACTGCATCAACCAACTTGATTCTTACAATCCCGTTCATCAATAACCCGTTTGGACTTCATAGTAAAACGAGGCAATGAACCTGGCGCTACTCTTTCCACTTCTATTCGGATACCGATTCGCTCCCGCAGGCGATCTGCCAATAAAGGTTCAATATCCGTTTCTGTTTCTACTTGTACCTTTACTTGATCCATTTCATTTTGGGTGTAATAAACGATGCGAAATTCCTTAATTTCTGCAAATTCCCGCACAATTGCTTCAATGGATGACGGGAAGATATTAACTCCACGTATGATCACCATATCATCTACTCGTCCGATAATACCGCCAGGCAAAAATTTATATGGATTTCCACAGGCGCACTGTACAGTAGAATGGATGACCATATCCCTTGTACGGTAACGAATGAGCGGATAACCGTAGCGGCTGAAATTCGTTAGCACCAGTTCTCCCCGTTCTCCTTCTTTCACTGGCTGCAGTGTTTGCGGATCAATAATCTCCACTAAAAATTGAGCCTCATTGACATGAATTCCTTTTTGTTCAGAACAAGAATATCCATAAGCCCCCATTTCCGTCATCCCGACGTGGTCATACACTATTGCTCCCCACAATTTTTCTATTTGCTTTCTTGTCGAAGAAACTGATCCACCAGGTTCTCCTGCGGTAATAATCGTTCGAACCGCTGTATGGCGCAAGTCGATTCCCATTTCCCCCGCTACTTCCGCTAAATGCAATGCATAACTAGGTGTACATAGTAGAACAGTAGCTTCATTTTCAATCATACTGTACAATCTCTCTTTCGATGACTGTCCGCCGCCAGTAATTACAAGCGCTCCTGCCTCTTTTGTTGCCTCATAAGCAGCCCAAAAACCGATAAACGGACCAAAGGAGAAAGCAAGAAAAACGCGATCCCGATTCGTAACTCCGCTTGACTTCAATACTTCCATCCAGCAATCTCTCCACCATTTCCAGCTACTTTCAGTATCCAAAATTTTAAGGGGTTTACCCGAAGTCCCAGATGTCTGATGATAACGAATATAACTAGTTTCTGGATAACAATGGTTTCTTCCAAATGGCGGATACATTTTTTGATCCTCGACTAATTCCTCTTTTGTCGTAAACGGCAGCTTCTGAAAATCTTCCATCGTTCTGATCGGCAAACAGATATGTTGAAATTTTTCTTTATAAAATTCATTAAATTGCGATACAAACACTAGCAGTTCATTAAGCTTCTGCAGTTGATATTCACGTAACCCTAACTCTGTTTCTCGTACTTGTAAGGTAACTCCATTTTCCATTTCCTCTCCCCTTTCTGCTTTCTTTTCTCATATAATCATCATTTTAATATTAAGAACATTCCTAATATTATGTTATATTATAGTTGTACCGGATAAAAGTTTCTTATTCTTCTATGCGAAACAAAACAAAATTATTTCATAAATATCATTCAGTATGAAAACGATTACAAAAAATCGATAAAAATGAAGGGAGCGAAGGTATGGAGAAGTATAAAGAACGAACGACGTTTTCCTCTTTAGAAAACGCATTACGATTATTAAATCTTTTTTCGATGGATGAAACAGAATTAAGTATCGCGAATATTTCCAAAAGATTGAATATCGGGAAAAGTACAACCCATCGATTATTGCAAACTTTAAAAAGCGAAGGATTTATCAAAAAAGACCCTAAAACTAATCTCTATTCTCTTGGAACTTCATTGCTTGCGATGAAAAAAATTATCCTTTCCCGTTTCTCTATTTGTCAAATTGCTTTTCCTTTTTTAAAAGAACTCGTTAACCTGTCTGGAGAAAGCGCACATATCGCTACTTTATGGGACACCGATATTATTTATCTAAACAAGCTAGAATGTGACCATCCTGTTCGGTTGCTTTCCTACATTGGCAAGAGAAATCCAGCTTTCTGCACTAGCTCCGGCCAAGCAATTCTTGCCTACCAGTCAAAAGACACCATCGAAAATGTCATAAAAAAAGGACTTACTCCATTTACATCCAAAACGATTACCTCACCTCAGAAATTTCTTGAAAAACTCTCTCGAATCAAACAACAAGGATATGCACTCAGCATGGAAGAATTACATGAAGGTGTTGCATCGATCAGTGCACCGATTTGGAATCGCAATGGCGAAGTACGTTATTCTGTTTCTATCGCCGGACCTATACAACGAATCAATGAGAACTCCGTTCCTCATTTGGCACAACTAGTCGTTAAAACGGCAAAATTGCTATCTCTAAAAATGTGAAAACAGGAGGGGGAAATATGGAAAATTATGAATATATGCTGACGTCCGTAAAAAACGGACTGCGAATTTTACGGCTATTTTCAATAGACACTCCCGAATTAGGCATTACGGATATTTCTATACGCTTAGGTTTACATAAAACTACTGTCCACCGTCTTATAAAAACGTTAGAAAAAGAAGGCTTTATCGAGAAAAACCCAAAAACACGTAAATATCGTCTCGGAATTTCTCTTTTAAATTTAAGCGGCATTATTGATATCTACACAGAAATTTACAGAGAAGCAATCCCTGTATTAGAATCCCTCACTCACAATCTAGGGGAAGCTGCTCATCTATCTGTATTAGAAGGAGCCAATACCGTTTACCTTTACAAAATTCAATGCAAACATCCCGTGCGTTTATTATCCCATATCGGAAAAAACAATCCTTGTTCCTGCACGAGCTCCGGAAAAGTAATTTTAGCTTTTCAAACAAAAGAAATGATCGATTATGTGATTAGCCAAGGATTGCCAAAGTGTGGCCCTAATTCCATTACCGATCCCGATCAATTTCGCAACAACTTAGCAGATATCCGCAATAAAGGCTACGCAGTCTGCATTGACGAGCTGCATGAAGGAGTAACAAGCATTGCCGCCCCGATTCGTGATTATTCGGGAGATGTCGTTGCTGCTGTCAGTGTGGTCGGCCCAAATCAGCGGATTACTCCTGCTGCTATTCCGCGTTTTGTAGAATACGTTTGTCGAGCAGGAGAAGAAATTTCTCGATTGCTTGGATATTACGATGACTAGTTTAAAAGAAAAAACCCTCCTTACATCGCTTAGACAAAATGTAAGGAGGGATTTGTTTTTTATGCAGACCTGCATTACATATGAAGTTGTCTAGGTATTGCCATGTCCTTATGATCGCGTCGAACAACCTTGTCAAAACTTGCAAATTTCTCTTGTACACAAATAAGTGCCAACGCTCCAACTACACTTGGAATAGCGAAAAACATAAATGCTTTTTGTGGGGCAATCCCAGTAGCTAACAATATCCCTATTAATGTAGGTGCTAAAATGGCTCCGATGCGGCCGACACCCAATGCCCATCCAATTCCTGTCGCTCGTGCTTCCTTCGGGTAATATTCCGAAATGTAAGGATTTGCAAGATTTTGTGTGCCGACTGTACAAGCGCCACCCAACGCCACAAGCAAGTAGAGGGCGATTACGTTCGAAGTAAGTGCTAACGCAATAAAACATAATGCTCCTAACGCATACATCGAGACAAGCACTTTTTTATGTCCCACCTTATCAGCTAGAAAGCCTCCTATTAAAGATCACGTAATCTGTCCTGTACATAGCACAACATTGAACGATAAACTAGAGGCAAGACCATATCCTGCTTGCTGCATGATTTTTGGCAACCATGTATTCAGCCCATATACCATAAGGAAGCAACTGAAAACAGCAATCCAAAAAGCAAAAGTGCTAACTGCCCGTTTATCGGTAAACAATTTTCTCACTGGAAATCCTTTTGCATCTCTTTGTACTTGTTCAAACTGATAGTCATCATTTTCTTGATAATTTCCCTCAGGATGAATTTTATTTAAAATAGCTACTAATTGTTTTATTTGTTTTTTCAAAATATAAAAGCAGCGCGGGTTAAAAGGGGCCATCATCGGTCCATCCGTTCAGCAGAAGCTGCTTACCGATGAGTCTTTGATCCCGTTTTGGGAAGAGGCGGACGCTTTAGGCGCCATTCTCTTTATCCATCCGCTTCTTTGCGACGACCCGCGCCTTCAAGGACGGAGAATGGCGAATTTAATCGGTGTCCCTTGGGAGACCACCATTTGCGCCACCGATTTGTTGCTGGGCGGCTGGATGGACCGCTACCCGCGCGTTCGTATTTTATTGGCCCATGGCGGCGGTTTTCTCCCTTATCAAATCGGCCGGCTGCAAAAAGGATATGAAATGTGGCTCCCGGTGGCCGCCTCGTTGCAAGCCCCGCCAACCGACTATTTGCGCCGCTTTTGGTTCGATACGGTTCTTTGGGACAGCCGAGCGCTGCAGCTGCTGATCGATCTCGTCGGCAAAGAGCGGGTATTGCCAGGCTCTGATTTTCCGTTTGATTTATCGCATTGGCCTCCCGTACAGCCAAGCCTTGAAGCCGTCCAGGCTTTCTTAGGCTTGCCATAACGGAAAACAAACCAAAGGGGACGAACGTTCTTCGTCGTCCCCTTTGCTTGCGGCTATATGCCGACTAAAACAGATACAATTGTTCTTCATCCATGCCTAGCGGCCAATGCCCGTACTCAAGTACGCGCAGCAGCGCACGAAACGGATTTGATTCCCATCCGTCAAGGTCGCCAACAGATTCCCAGGCACAAGCCATTCCCCCGATATACATGACCGAGCAGACAGCGGTTTTTACTACTGATGAGCCATATTGATGGAAAGCACGATACGCCGCATCGAAACAATGATGGAATAAATGGGCTAGAATCTCATCGGCCAGCTTGGCCAAACATCCTTCTCTCCCTGCAGCGGCCGCCGCCTGCTTCATGCGTTCCGGAATGGGAAACAAAGAGCGCCATAACGTGCTTTTCGCCAAGTTCATCTCCGCTAAAGAAGGGACGAGCTCCCCTTTCTCTAGCCAACGGATATGATACCGCTCGAAATGGAAGCTGTCCATCCATTCACGGATCGCTTTTTCTGCCTCTTTCCGATAATGGGGGGTACCCACATTGTCAAACCAATCCATGTTTAACAGTCTGGAAAGGATGGCGACCGCTTGCTCGGTCCGCGGTCCATACATTTCCTTCTCCGTATTTAACAACGTGACCATCGTTCTCCTCCTAGCTGTTTCATCTTTATCCGTTTAGCTCTTACTCCGTCTGAAACACCGCCGAATGGGACGGCTGCCGCTCGGCCAACACCCGTTTCACCTCTGCCGGAATCGGGACAGCCTTTGGCCTTCCGTCGGCAAATGATGCCCATGCTCTCGTCTCATATCCGGCAGCAGCAACCGTTTCATGTTTATAAAACTCATGGACAATTTGAAACACTTTATCCCGCAATTCCGTGATCGTTGAGCAAACACGGACTTCATCGCCAAACAATAGCGGAGAGCGAAATTGGCATTTGGCTTCCAAAATCGGCAACCCTATCTTTTGTTCAAAAAGCGCCGTTGTCGGGTAACCGAGTTCGGCAAAAAAGTGGTGCGTCGCTTCGTCCATCCATTTATAAAAATTCGGGTAAAAGACGATTCCCGCCGCATCTGTGTATCCCCATTGCACTTGAAAACGGTACTCGATTTTTTTCATCGCTTCTTCTCCTTCTTTCTCAATACTTAGTAGCTAATTGCGGCGGTCCGGATTTCGGTCCGTACGGGCCTTCATCCAGCCATTTTCCTAAGCTCGGTATGATCGAAGAAAGCGAGGCAGCCAGTTCCCGTTTCATATTCATCACCGGGGAGCGTCCTTGAATATGCTCTAACGCAAGGCCCGCACAGTCCCGATTGTATTGGGCCGCTGTTTTTCTCTCTTGTGCCGCTTCGGCAATGATCTGCTTTGCTTTCGACCACTCTCCCTCCTGAAAGGCGGCATGAATCGCCTTGACCGCCACGATGGCATCTGCCACACCGGAATTCATTCCGCGCGCTCCAAACGGGGCAAAAAGGTGGGCAGCCTCTCCCGCTAAAACAACGCGGCAATGTTCATCGGTGAACGTACGGGCCCACAGCTTGATGGAACTGATACATCGACACCCATGTAATGCGATCAGCGTACTTTTTATCCATGACTTTTGGAATCCATTGCCGCACCCCTTCGATGCTCCCGTACTGCTGAGCGTCATCTTCGGCAAACAATTGCAAATCAACCCGCCATCCGCCGGCAAACGGCACAAACAATACATTTCTTCCTTCCATAGCCGGATGTTGATAATGAAACACCCTTTCTAACGGAAGCGGGGCGGACGGGTCTTCCTCGATATCAACAACGACGAAACGGTCGCGGGAACGGGGACCCTCTAGCTCGATGCCGAGCGACTGCCGAACGACAGACCGGGCTCCATCGGCACCAATCGCGTAATCGGCCTCCCATACTTTCCCGGACTCCGTCGTTACAATCACCCCATTTTCATTCGTCTCCACCTGCCGGACAGGCGAATTCCAAATAAACTCCACCCCTGCCGCTACGCACGCCTCATACAAAAATTTTTCCGCTTCCACTTGAGGCAAGCTTGTAAACGGCGGCAGCTCATTACGATTCGGGGCCGGATAGCGCTTTATATATACTTCCTTGCCGCCGAACAACGTCCGTTTGACAGGCCAGACGACCCCGTGCTTCGCAAAAGTAAAGCCAAGCCCTGGATAAATGTCCTCCCAATGTTTCAGCGTCGCTTTATGGAAATAAATCGCACGGCTCCCCGGACGAATGCGCTCCTTTGGCTCCGCTTCGATTATCGTTGTCGGAATGTCAAAACGGCGCAACGCTAATGCGGCAGTCATTCCGATCGGGCCCGCCCCGATCACGAGGACGGGCCGTTGATTCGTTTTCCCTTTCATGCGAATATCTCCTTTCGACAACTTTAATGACTTACATCCGTTTCTTTGGCGTTTATTGCAACAGTTAGTCTGCCTTCTAAAGCAGGTTTTACGGCGATGACAAGTAGCAAGCTCGCTGCCATTAAAATGCCATCAAGCAACAACGCACTTCCCCAGCTCCCTGAATGATCACGCATGGCCCCCGAAATCACCGGTGCTAATAACGCTCCAATTTCAGAAAACAAATTCAGCATCCCAAACGCCGCTCCTTTATGCTTCGGCGGGGCAAAATCGGCTGTAATGGCATGGTTGACTGGCTGAAGCGCGAAAAAGAACACCCCGGAAGTAAACAAAATAAGAGACATGATTGCCGGATTGTTGCCCCCTGACATGACATAAAAAGCAAAGATGAAAATGAAGATTGTCAACAGCCCCGTCAACACCGCCAATACATTTCGTTTTCCATTGACCGTGTTAGCAAATCGGTCGGCTAATCTTCCCCCAAGCGGAAAACCGATCAGACCCGCAACGGCATTAAATGAAGCGATGAGCGCCGCCGAAACGAGCGTGCCGCCCCCGAAGTCTTGAACAATAGCAACAGACCAGAAGCCGTAAAACCACAAATGCCATAAAACTGGAATAAACGAAAGATATAAAAGCAACAAGTTGCGGCTTTTTAAGATCGGTCCGACTTCCTCGCTCTTTGTTTTATAAATATAAATGATATACAAAACAGCCAAAACTGTTAAAACCAAGCCGATCGCTGTCGGCGATAATTGCATGGCATTGGTAGTATAATACAAGGCCATGATGATGACTAAGAATAAAATGGAAGTTTGCATCAATTTGCCTACCGGTGGACCATACGACTCCGATTGGGCCGTAAAACCGGCCGGTCTCATCCATTTGTACATCATCATGCCAACGAGCAAAGTAATGATCCCCATGAACAAAAACGGTGCTTTCCATGCATGCGTCCCCATCGATGGCTGAAACAGCTGAATAACATATGGAGTAGCAATCGTCGCAATCGTTAATCCAAGCGTAAGACCGGTGAGCACAACGCCCATTCCCAGCCCGACTTTTTCTGGCGGCGTCACTTGGGTAATCAAGGAACGGTCGTTAGAATAAAAGACGCCTTCCCCTAATCCGGTAAGCACACGCAAGGCGATAAATACTGTCAATCCGCCGACCAAACCGGTCAATAACGTCGTCACGCCAGCCCACAAAATGCTAATGATGACAATCACACGATAACCAAATTTGTCGCCAAAATACCCGCCGGGAAATTGCGTTAGCATGTACCCGGCAAAGAACAGGCTGCCAAGCAATCCCCCAAGCGCGTGCGGGTTGGGCGATTCGGCCAAAAATTCGACCTTGTTTTCAATCATCCATGTGACGACAGGCCCTGTTAACGTCCTATCAATATAAGAAACGACCCAGCCTAAAAAGAGCATCAACCATATTGTGTGATACGTCTTCCAGCCTTTCTCCATGAACCATTTCTCCCCTTCCCCTTCTCATTTACCGCAATACAGCCGCATTAGGCGCTAAGGAAACTCGGACGGAATAGCTTCCGATCCCCTCGATCTCCATACTGACAACATCACCGTCATGAATCGGCCCGACGCCATCCGGAGTCCCTGTCGTGATGACATCACCTGGCTCAAGAGTCATAATATGGGAATAAATTTCCAAGAGCTCAGCGACAGAACAGATCATTTCCTTTGTATTCACCCGTTGGCGGACTTCACCATTTACTGTTAGCACCATGTTTATATTGTTTGGATCCGCAACCTCCTCTTTTGTCACGATCCATGGCCCCATCGGCGTAAACGTATCAAATGACTTGCGCAAACACCGTTCCTCGTGGTGCGTTTCATCCGGACGCAACGTCACATCCATAAGTCCGGTATAACCGAATATATAATCGTAAGCGTTTTCCGCCTTGACATTTTTCGCTGTTTTTCCAATGACAAAGGCCAACTCTAATTCATGATCAAAACGGCGGTTCGGATCAGGCAAAACGATCGTGTCGTTCGGCCCAATGATCGAAGATGGCGCCTTTAAGAAAAAGCCTAGCCCCTTTGCCGTATGTTCCACTTTCATTTCTTTTTGGTGAGATACATAGTTAACGGGAGCGGCCACAATTTTCCCCGGTTTCTTCACCGGCTGGCGCAGCCGGACATCCGCTAAGGCATAAGCGGGATATTCATGCAGCTTCTTTTCAATTTCCGAGCGATATGCTTCAAATTCAGCAATAAGCTGAACCATCGGGCAAAAGCCGATTCCTTGATGAAAGTGGCCAAATAAATGGCTCCCGATCTCATAAATGACATCGTCTACAATCACTCCGAGCTGAAAGTCGTTAAATAATGCCAGTTTCATCGGCTGTTCTCTCCCTTTCTCTCTTTATTTAACTTCTAACTGTTCATACTGTTTCCGCAAAACTCCCTTGCTCACTTTTCCTGACGCAGTAGTCGGCAATTCGTTTGATATTTTCAAATATTCAGGCAATTTATATTTAGCCATCCCTATTTCAAGCAAGTATTGTTGCATTTCTTCCAATGAAAACGTTGTTCCTTCTTTCAATGAGACAATCGCACAGCCGCGTTCCCCAAGCCGTTCATCTGGAATCCCAATAACAGCGGCCTGACGGATATGTGGATGCATAAGAAGCGCTTCCTCAATTTCCGCCGCGTGCACTTTTAATCCGCCGCGATTAATAATGTCCTTTTTCCGGCTAACGTAGTGAATGTAACCATCGTCATCTTTCCACCCTAAATCTCCGGTGAGGAAAAACCCATCTTCCGTCATTGATTGCCGGGTGGCTGTTTCATTTTTATAATATCCTTTGAATAGCGACTGACCGCGAAAACCGATTTCTCCTACTTTTCCGTTTGGCAGCAGCTGATGGTTCTCATCAAAAATGCAAATTTCCCCCGTCGGGCACGCCCGGCCAACCGTATCTGAAGCGAGATGGGCTGCGTCATTCGGTCGTGTGAACGATCCCGCTCCAATTTCCGTCATTCCCCATTGGGCGGCAACGTCACAGCAGAAACGCTGCCGGAACGATTTCACCATCCAGACCGGAATTTTCGTTCCCCCAGTTAAGACAAGGCGCAGTTTTGACGGATATTCTTTTGTTTCATCCGTTCCTTTTAACATATCAATCAAATGGGCCGGCGCAGCTACGCAAAACGTCACTCCGTGCTGGCTGAAAGCATCTAAAACACGCTCAACCGAAAATTGCGATAGCATCACTTGAGTAGCACCGCTATAAAGGCCCATTAAAATCATCGGCAAGGAAAACATATGGCCCATAGGCGTCAAGCAAAGCATGACATCGTCAGCCGTTAATCCGTATTCCTGCCCATTATGCAAATGGGCAGGAATAAATGTCCGATACGTATGGACCACCGCTTTTGGGTCGGACTCCGTTCCGGACGTAAACATAATCAACATCGGATCGTCCGGAGAAGGGAATGGGTTCTCCCCCTCTCTATCTGCCAAAGACAAGCCGCTATCGTTTAACAACGTTTGAAAACTATATTGACGCGGTCCTTTCCTTTCCCCAACGACGATTATATAATCTAAAGTCGGGACAATCTGCTGGAGGGATTCCATCATCTCTGCATGGTTAAATCCTCTCCAGCGGTCAATGGTAACGACGGCTTTCACATGGGCAAAAGAAAACATAAACGATAACTCTTTTTGCCGGTACATTAAGTTCACAGGCACCATTACGATTCCGAGGCGTGCTAAAGCTAAATGGGTCACGGCAAACTCCCAGCTGTTTGGTAACTGCACCGCCACTATATCGCCTTTTTGAAGGCCTAAACCGCTCAGCCGCTCGGCAAGCCGCAAAGATCGCTCGTTCACTTCTTCAAAAGACAGCGTTCTCTCGCCGTCAATAATCGCTGTTTTCTTTCCATAGCGGGCGACGGCATGATGAAGCACCTCTTGCACCGTACTAGGCATTTTGTTATTCAACCGCATAACCCCCTCCGTCTTAACTAGCGCCTGCCAATACGAAGCATTTACAAATACAAAAGAGAAAGTCTTTAGAAACGTGATGAGTGCATTTCGTTAAGTCATGCGTACCCAAGAACCACTCGACTCGAGTCGTGGGAGACTCAGAGAGTCGGCTGAAATACATCGATAATGGACTGATGGCCGCCGTTTTTGTTGTAAGCTTCCTCTCTTTCAAGATCAAGCAGCTCCATGATCGGCAAATCGTTAATCGAGAACAGGTGGGCATCGCCTTCCCCAGTGTTGACATGCTCGTGCCAGCTCCAAGGCGGCAAAATAAAGAAATCGCCTTTCGACCATTCAAATTTGACCCCGTTGATAATGGTGTATCCTTCCCCGTCAAGGACGTGGTACACTGCGCTATGGACATGGCGGTGCGCCTTTGTATGCATGCCAGGGGTTAATTTTTGCATCGTTGTCCCAATGCGCAAATCCGCCGATCTTCCTGTCAACGGGTTAATGTAATCGACCGCATATCCGTCATACGGATCGGGATCAAGCTTGGACAAATTCTCCAACACTTGTTTAGTCGTTTTCCACTTATAGGCGATCAATGGGGAAGGATATCCTTTTCGCTTCCGGTCAGTAACTGGACGTAGCGCACCCGTTGAATATTTGAAAGTTGAACCGTTGTGAGGACCGGCAACAGGGAATACATCTTCGGAATACGGCTCAAAGAACGAACCAGCAAAGTTTCTTACTAACCCGACATCAAGACCGTCCATCCAAATGACCGGTTCAGTTCCTTCGTGACCGTGATCATGCCACGTCCACGCCGGGGTCAAAATCAAATCTCCACGTTCCATATACGTTCTTTCGCCATCGACTGCCGTATAGGCTCCCTCACCTTCAATAATAAACCGGATAGCCGATTGGCTATGGCGGTGCGCAGGCGCCACTTCACCCGGCAGCAACAGCTGCACCCCTACATAAAGCGTATTGGTCGAGTAGCCGATCAAGCCATGCTTCAACAAGGACGGATTTTGCAAATAAACAACCCGGCGCTCACTTTCCCTTCCTAAACGAAGCAGTTCTCCGGCTTCCAGCAAATGTTTACGAATCGTCTCCCATTTCCATAAATACGGGACAACTTCGTGGTCAGGCTCCGGCGTCACCATTTTTCCAAGCTTTTCCCATAATGGACCTAAATACACTTTCTCCAAATCTTCTTTCAGCCGTTCAAGCGCTTTCATTTTTGTATCCGCCAATGTTCTCTCCCCTTCTAATTCATACAGTGAATTAATAATTCAATTTTACAACTTAAATATATAACAAACTTTGTTATTTGTCAAAATTTTTTAAATATAAAGAAAAGTATGTACCCTCTCCTTCATCAAACGTATACATTTGTTAATCGCTTTATGCTACAATACTTTTAAAAAACGGAGATTAGAAAGTAACAGAGGGGCACAACAATGAGAAATGTAAATGTGGAAACGATTCGTTCAGTAGAAAGAGCGGTTCATATTTTAAACTGTTTTAGTTTCGAACGTCCAAGCCTTTCCATTGAGGAAATTGTCGCCAAAACGAAGCTAGCGAAAGCCACTGTCTACCGCTTGCTATGGACGCTAGAGACACAAGGGCTCATTCATTATGACCAAAAAGAGAATTTGTACCGTCTTGGCTATAAAATGCTCGAATATGGAGGAATTGTCCTCGAAAACTTAGACATGCGGCGCGAGGCGGAACCGTTTTTGCACGAGTTGCAAGCACAAACAGGATATACGGTTTTATTTGCCGTGCGCCAACAAGACAGTTTGCAATATTTAATTCGCCTCGATAGCGACGACAGTTTCCAGCCGCGCTCGTATATCGGCCGCCGGCGTGTATTGCATTACGGGGCGCTCGGAACGACAATCATGGCTTATTTGCCTGAAGAAGAAGTGAAAGCCATTATTAAGAAACATCCGCTAGAAGCCCACACCCCAAATACGATCGTTGACGAGCGCGAGTTTATGGAACGTTTACACACGATTCGGAATGATGGATTTTTTGTCGATAAAGATGAGACATTTATCGGCTTTACGGCTGTCGCCGCCCCTGTTTTTGACCGAAACGGCATTATCGGCGCCATCGGGCTGGCCGGCGCAACGTTTAAGATGATGGAGTCGCTGTCCGAACTCGTCCGCCAAACGGTCAGCACCGCCCAACATATATCGAAACGGCTCGGACATATCGCGCACTATCCGTCATAAATGGCACGTGACCGAATTGTTGAGATGGAAATCTCCTACCCCTTCCTCTTAGTACAGCAAATTTTTCCCTTGAGGCGTCGGCCATGCTGATTGTGGAAATAAAATAAGGCGGTTTTCCCTGCCAAACGGGGAAGACCGCCACTATGCTCGTTTTCGACTCGTATGGAAGATTATAGTCTCTCCCAAATCGCAGCGATTCCTTGGCCGCCGCCTATGCATAAGGAGGAAACGCCGTATTTCTTGCCTCTTCTCGCTAGCTCATACACAAGCGTCAACGTAATCCGTGTTCCCGAAGCGGCCAATGGATGGCCAATGGCGACAGCGCCGCCGTTTACATTGCCTTTTTCATCGTCAAACCCTAATTCCTTCTGGCACGCTAAATATTGGGCCGAGAACGCCTCGTTAATTTCGATTAAATCTAAGTCATCTATAGACAGATTAGCTTTTTCCAACGCTTGGCGAATCGCCGGAACAGGGCCGATTCCCATGTACTGCGGTTCGACCCCAACGATCCCCCAGGAAACAAGCCGGGCGAGCGGTTTCAACCCTCGTTTCGCCGCATACTCTCCTGAAGCGACGACCACCGCCGCCGCCCCATCGTTCATCCCACTTGCATTTCCGGCCGTCACGACACCGTTTTCAATGAATCGCGGTTTTAGCGCTCCTAACTGTTCCATGCTCGTTTGGCGCGGATGTTCATCCGTATCAATCACTTTTTCTCCTTCTTTTTCCTGAATGGTCACCGGGACAATTTCTTGTTGAAAATACCTCCGCTCGATCGCCGCCAAAGCCCGCTGATGGCTTCGGAGCGCATGGCGGTCGGCTTCCTCGCGGGTAATATGATATTTTTTCGCCAAATTTTCCGCCGTAATTGCCATGCTGCAGCCGCCGACGGTGTCGTACAGTCCGTCCCACAGCCAGTCTTCCACGGTCGGGCTGCCTAACGCCGTTCCCCAGCGCATGCCGCGAATGACGTGCGGCACTTGGCTCATGTTTTCTGTCCCCCCTGCCAGCACAACTTCCGCCTCTCCGCTTAAAATGAATCTCGCCGCCATTAAAATGGCCTCTAAACCCGTCCCACATAAACGGTTAACTGTCACAGCCGGCACATCGATCGGCACCCCGGCCTTTAAGCCAACATGACGGGCCAGCAAATGGGCGTCCCGGCTCGACTGTTGTACATTTCCAAACACCACATGATGAATTTCTTCCGGCTCTATTTTCGCCTTCTTCATCGCCTCCCGCGCCGCAATCGCCCCCAAATCGGTCGCCGAAATATCCCGGAACGAACCGCAAAATTTAGCAAACGCCGTACGCGCTCCTTCAAGCAACACAATATCTGTACGCATCGTCTTACCCCTCCCTATGTTCAAAAACTTTTAACATATCTTTTAATTTTCCTTTTTGGATTTTCCCGCTTGCCGTTATAGGGAACTGTGGAACAAAAACAACCTTATTCGGAAGTTTGTAGTCGGCTAGCAACGGACGCAAAAACTCAAGAATTTCTGTTTCAGTTACGTGAACTCCTTCCTTAGGCTGGATAACCGCATAAACAGATTCGCCTAAGACCGGGTCAGGCAAGCCAATAACAGCAGATGCGAGAACGCTTGGGTGCTGCTGTAAAACGTTTTCGATTTCTTTTGGATATATATTGTATCCGCCGCGAATAATTAGCTCTTTCTTTCGTCCCACGAATTTAATATAACCGTGTTCATCCATAACCCCGAGATCACCGGTATAATACCAACCGTCTTGGTCAAGCACTTCGGCTGTCTGTTTAGGCATATTATAATACCCTTTCATAACGCCAAACCCCCGGCAGGCAATTTCCCCAATTTGCCCTGGAGGAAGCACCTCTCTTCGGTCGTTGACAATTTTCACTTCGTTTCCTTCCAATACTTTGCCGACCGTCTCAAAAATTCGGTCCTCTGTCGCTTCAAACGGCGTAATCGTGACAGCTCCGGTTTCCGTTGTACCAAACGATATACATAACACCATTCCCATTTTTTCGCGTATGGCTTTCACTGTATCTAACGGACAGACGTCAGCCCCTGTTATGCCTGCACGCAAGGAGGATAAATCAAATAATTGAAAATTCAGAATATTTAATTCCATCTTAAACATAGCTGGAACGGCGTGATGGATCGTCACCTTTTCTCTTTCGATCAATTGTAACGCTTCTTTTGGACTGTATCTTTCTTGCAGTACCATTTTCGCTTGGCTGTATACAGCCGACATTAAGTTGCACGCCATGCCAAATATATGGAAAATTGGTGTGCAAATGAGAAAAACATCATTCGCATTACACTTTAAACTGTTCGCAATGGCAATACCGGATTGGACTACGCTGCGATGGGTGATCATTACCCCTTTTGGAGAGCCGGTCGTGCCTGAAGTATATAAAATGCAAAATAAGTCACGATACGAATCGAGCTCAACAGCTGGCAGCGGTTGTTCTGGTGAGCGGGCGATGAGTTGCTCAAAGGAATCAATTCCCGCTTTTGTAAAGCGAACTGTAATCACTTTGCCTACTTTCGCTTGAATTAGATCCAAATCGGTATTTTTCGCTAGCTCCTCGCATATAAAAACGACTTTCATCCCGGAATTTTTCATAATATGTTCTACTTCATGCTGTCGGTATTTTGGATTAAAAGGAACGGCAATGGCTCCGATTTTGGCGATGGCAAAAAATAGTTGGACCGTTTCAAGCCAATTCGGCAAACAAACCCCAACCCGATCCCCTTGTTTGATGCCAAGTGAAACTAACGCAGAGGCTAAGCGGTGAACTTCTTTATGCAAATCGCCATATGTGATTCTGCGTCGAAGGTCATAAACCGCCTCCTTGTGCGGATTTTCCTTTGCTGCTTTTTCTAACAGCTGAGGAACGGACAACACGCTAATAGTCTCCATATTTCCCCATCCCTCCATCTCGAAACAAGTTAAAGAATCTGATAAAATGTAACTTCTACTTTTGTAGGTTTTCTGACTCCTTCCCCAATAAACATCATTCTATTAAGAAAGTCATAATTTTTATTACTTACTTCAAAAACAGGGGAAGTTTTAAAATAATAGGAATCGTGCGGTACATCCTCTCCACGAAAAATCTTATCTACGATTTCCTTTGACCCGTGTCTATATCCTCTATTAATTACATAAATGGGAACCCCGTTATCCGTTTCAATCGTATAATGGGCTGATAGTTCCGTCACCCCATCTTTTCGAATTAATTGATAGTCCGCCCCGCCAGAGAGTACCTTTCCTCTCATACGAGCTCCCTCAAAACTCCCACCAATAATCGGGATAATCCTTCTATATCCGATCCCCACATCTCCAATTTCTATTGGCCTCCCTACTTCAATATGAGCCGTGAATAAGTGTTCAAATTTTATGATTATCCCCCCCTTTTACAATTGAATTGGATATCCTGTAGTGACGAAAAGCTACAATATTTATGAAACAGTAATTCTCTCACTAGTTGATCCAACTTGTTCTTTATGATAAACAGCATATTTTTCTTGTACTAATAACATAGCCAGCCCGCCTAGTACGGCTGCGCTCGCAATCGCCGCAAAATTATATTGGGGCAATAAATTAAAGGATAATAAAATCCCTATAAATGTCGGAGCAACGATTCCGCCAATTCGTCCAAACGCCATCGTACTTCCTAAAGCAGTAGAGCGCATTATTTCTGGATAGTATTGGGAAACAAACGCATTCGCAATATTTTGAACGCCGACCGAGGCAGCACCAATAATCGCAATTAGAGCAAAAGCGACTAGCATACTGTTCGTAAAGCCGATGAGCGACAAGGCGATCGCTCCGCAGAAGAATAAAGGAACAAGTACTTTCTTAAATCCCCATTTATTGACTAACGGACCGAAAACAACCGTACCGATGATCGCTCCCATTTGCATCACGGCGGTAAACGCAAGGCTGGAGCTCAAATCATAACCCGCTTTCATCATCAGGCGGGGAAGCCATGTATTCATCGAGTAAATCAACACAAATGCACTGAAACAAGAAATCCAAAACATGACTGTGCTAAAAGCTCTTTTCTCTTCGAATAATTTAACAATAGGCAAAGAGTCTTGAACTTTGCTTTCGGGCTTCACTAGTTCAACTTCACCATCATTGCCGATATTAGGATCAATCAACCAAAGAACTTTTCTTGCTTCTTCTTCCCTTCCCTTTTCTAAAAGAAACCCTATTGATTCTGGAACACCTTTCATTAAAAACGGAAGAAACAGTAGCGGAACACCCCCGATCCAGTAGACGGCCTCCCACCCAACCGTCGGCAAAAGCGCCCGGCTCGTCAACGCTGCAGCAATGGCTCCAACAGAATAACCACAAAAAATAGAAGCGACGATCGCTGTACGAATTCGCTTTGGAAAAATTTCTGTCGCCAATGCAATGACATTGGGCATAACGCCGCCGAGGCCAATCCCAGCGATTATACGAGAGATGGTGAATAAAATCGGGTTTGGGGCAAAACCGGAGAGCAATGTGAAAAAACCAAATAAGAATGTCGTTAATAAAATAATTTTCTTACGCCCCATTTTATCAGCTAACATTCCAAACAATACAGCGCCAATGGCAGTTCCGATTACCGTATAGCTACCAATGGCACCTGCGGTAACGTCTGAAATTCCCCATTCTTGAATAAGCAAAGGAACAGAAGTGCCATAAATGACAACATCATACCCATCGAACGTGATAACAAGGAACAGCCAAAAAATGAGCCAAATATGAAAAGAATGGACTCGACTATTGTCGATCACATCGATCGGGTGAATTTGTTTCATACTAACTCCCTCCTCATATATTCACTTTTTGTCCTCGTCATCCGCCACCTTTGGTTTGCTAGTTGTTAAGGACAAATCGCCTCCCAAAGGTAGCGAACCTATGTCTAAGTTGATAGGGCAGCGGACTTTCCTAACCATCTCTAATACCAACTGCATACCCTTGATGTTTATTTATTTTCCGCTAAACACCGGCTTTCTCTTTTCTGCAAAGGCACGCATTCCTTCTTTCCGGTCTTCTGTCGCAAAGGCGTTTCCGAAGCAGGCGTTTTCCACCATAAGACCCGACTGCAAGTCAACATTGGCTCCTGTGTTGACGGCTTCTTTGAGCATGCGCATCGCAATTGCAGGTTTTTTCGCTAATTTCCCGGCCCATTCTTTCGCTGTCGGTAATAGCTGATCAGATGGGACAACTTTATTCACTAAATGAATGTCGAGCGCCCGTTGTGCATCGATCATCTCCCCGAAATACAACAGTTCTTTTGCCACCCCTTGACCGACGATGCGCTGCAGGCGCTGCGTCCCCCCGCCGCCTGGGATAATGCCGAGGTTGACTTCTGGAAAAGCAAACTTGGCTTTATCGGAACAAATGCGCAAATCGCACACAAGCGCCAATTCACATCCCCCACCAAGCGCAAGTCCATTAATGGCAGCGATGACTGGTTTGGAAGCGTTTTCTATTTTTGAAAAAGCGGCCCGTGAAATTCTGTTCATTTCCATCATTCCCGCTAAATCCAAGTCCAGCATTTCATGAATATCGGCCCCGGCTACAAACGCTTTTTCCCCTTTTCCGGTAATCACAATGGCACTGACATTGCGGTTTGCTTCCAACTCATCGATGAGAGCGTATAACTCATGAAACACTTTTGTATTCAATGGGTTTAACGGAGGGCGGTTAATGTATACGACCGCCACTTGATTTTCCACTTCATATTGTAAAAATTCGTAGTTCACGATAACTCCCTCCAAAAATTAGCTAATGTTTGTTCAACACGAATGATCAACGATGATGGCCATGCCTGCTTCTGATGGCAATGTTTATCGGGCATCGTCATAGTCATAAAAGCCGGCTCCCGTTTTTCTGCCTAGCCTTCCTGCCCGAACAAGTTGTCTCAGCAGCAAGGGGGCAGCAAACCGGTCGTCCTTAAATTCTTGATAAAAATAATCCATGACGTGAAGGCCGATATCGACTCCGGCAAAATCTTGCAGCGTAAACGGCCCCATCGGATAGTTCAAACCGAGTGTCACTGCTTTATCAATATCTTCCATCGAGGCAACTCCTTCTTCAACTAGGCGAATCGCTTCGATAAATTGCGGAATCATAATGCGGTTCACAATAAAACCTGGGGAGTCTTTCTTGACTTCGACCGGCTCTTTTTTCAGTTTTCGGGCGAGTTCTTTCGCTTGTTCGACCGTTTCATCGCTCGTTTTATATCCTCGAACAACTTCAACGAGTTTCATCAGCTGTGGGGGATTGAAAAAATGCATACCGACGACTTGATTAGGACGATTGGTTGCGGAAGCTATTTCAGTGATGGACATCGATGAAGTATTCGTTGCTAGAATGGCGTGTTCAGGAGCAATTTGATCCAACTTTGAAAACACTTCTTTTTTTACGTCTATGTTTTCAATGACCGCTTCAATGATGACATCGGCATGTTTCATTTCACGCAAATCCGTAGATCCTCTCACCTTTTCCATTGCTTCGTGTTTTTGCTCGGGGGTTATTTTTCCTTTCGCGATACTCTTATCCATAAACGATTCCATTCGCGATAACGCTTTTTGCAGCACGCGTTCTTCAAGATCTACTAAAATGACGTTAAATCCTGATAAAGCGGCTAAATTGGCAATGCCACTTCCCATTGTGCCAGCTCCAACGACTCCAATTGTCGAAATCATCGAGCAAGTCCTCCTTTTTTTAATTTTGTTTTTATTGCTAATTATTATAAAAAAGGTGAATATAAAAAAATACCTGCATAATGCAGGAAAACATGCTTATCTTTTCATCATTTTTGCGGAGTCAAGACCATATAAATCATATAATTTTAGCGCCATCATCAGATTAAATCGTTGCTCCGACTCGTTTAAAGAAAAGCCAAGCATTTCTTCTATTTTTTCCATCCGATATTGAAGGGTGCTGCGGTGGATATATAGCTTTTCTGCAGCCTCTGTCAAATTGCCATTGCAGTGGAGGAAGACGCGGATCGTTTGCAGCAAATCAACGTGTCTTTCCGATGAATATCGAATCACCGGACCAAGATATTTCTCTACAAACAGTTTCGCTGCCGAGATTTCTTTTAAATGGTGCAATACCGTATACGCCCCCAGCTCATCAAAAAATGCCAAACTCGTTCCTTGAAAATCATGGACAATGACTTGCAATGCTTGTACCGCCTGCTGGTAGCAAAAATAATAATCGCTGATCGATTTTGTAATTCCCCCGATGCCAAAAAACGCGCGGCAAGACACTCCTTCCGCCTCAATCCACCCATTGATCCGCTGATGCCACTCGTTCCAATATTTCGCTGGCTGTTTTTTTTCTTTGCTTGCCGGAACGATCAAAATATATTTATCTTCTATAGCGCCGTATAAAACAGCTGGATCCTCAATGGCAATCCGCACTTTTAATTGGTCCCATAGTGCAGATCTCTCCACGTTCAGCTTTAACAAATCGGCATGTTCTTGCTCGAGGGCGGGAAATTGCAGATGCAATACAACAATTCGATGCTCGTCAAAAATATTCCATTGAAATACATTGGCATACTGGATAATGCTCTCTTCATCCTGAATCTCTGCTGTCAACAATTTATGCAAAAAGCTATCTTTAAGCTGTTCCTTTGTATCAAAAACGAGCTTCTGCTTAATAAACTGGATAGAGAAAATATTGAGGGCTAATTCGACACTCAAACAAAAAAACTCATCTATTTCTTGCGGATATGCTTCAATGGCTAAATAGCCGACCACGTCTCCCCCGCTGTTAATTGGCCAAACAACAACCGAAACATCTAGGAGGCAATCAAGTTGAAAATATCCACCCATACTGCTTTGCCGCGGCACTTGCCTTGACGCCTGTTTCGCAATTTCCCGAAACTGTTGCTCGTTCAAGCGCCTCAATTCATACGCGATCGGCCGCATAAATCGGTCAAATAAAATAACGTCTTTGGCAAACATTTTACTCAATGTTTTTATGATGCCGTGAAAATCCTCGTTCCGAATCGTTTCTTTCATCAACGTTTGTTGATATTGAAGCAGAAAGCGCAGGCGATGGGTATGGTCCCGCTCCTGCTGGTATAGCCGGACATTTTCGAGCATCACGGCAACGTAGTTCGCAAGCATGTCCAAAATCTCTAGGTCTTCTTTGGTGAATCTTCCTTCGTTTTTCCGCTCGACATGCAATACGCCGATCGTTTTGAAATTGACGACTAGCGGAACGGTTAATTGATCCCCGCCTGGTTTCTCTAAGAAAGGAAAATAGTCGCTTACCCGGTAGTTATTTTTCATCATAATTTGATTCGGGCTGTTCACTCTTCCGTACGAAGGGGGATGAAAAACAAAGCTATTGTCTTCTTCCCGGTATAAATACATACAGGCACCAGCCGCATTTGTCCCTTTCCCTGCCCGTTCGACAATTTTTTCAACAAACTGCTCAATCGGCATATCTAAAGAAAAATGTTGCGCAATCCACTCGACACCGACCATTTTCCTCCGCTGTATCTCTTTTTTCTTGGCCACTGTAATCGCGAGAGCGACATCTTCGCCAAAATCGTCGAAAAGCTGCTTTGCTTCAGCGAGCAAAGATACATGGCGTTGAAACCCAATCATGCAAATGCCGTATTCGCTTTCCTCATCTTTAATTGGGACACTAAACCATGTCGTGATGTCATTCCTCCTTAATAAATCAATTAATGGGCACGTGTCGTTGCCTTCCATCTCCTGAAATGTTACACTTCCTTCAAACAATCGGGGGGAGCAGCTGGCGATCTCAATAGGTGGATATGTCGTTCCGTATAGAAAGTCGCCCTGATACAATGTAGGGACTACATCATTTCCTTCTTTTAATACAATGGCAATTAAATCGCATTCGAGCTCCGCCCGAAACGAATTGACCAAGTATTGCAACGCTTCTCCTTCCGTATCAAACTTCACTAATTTTCTCGCCGTCGTCCGCAAATGGCTTTCAATTTTTTTCATTAGCTTTTGCCGCTTGCTTACCTCCATGCCCCGTTTCTCCTTTATTTGTAATCAAATCTCATCGTCAACATGCATTGAGGTTGTTATTAAGCGGCGGCACTTAATAACAACCTCTCGTTTATCCTCTCCATGAAGGAGGAGATCCGTCAGCTCGTATGCGTCTTCGTTTCGATCGTCTTTGCCAGCTCAATGAAGAAGTCAAGCGCCTCCGGATTCGCCATCGATCCAGGATTGACCGCTTTTTCGAGCGGGAATCCGAGCAGCAGCTTGCGAATTGGAATTTCCATTTTCTTTCCGTTTAATGTTTTTGGAATTTGCTCGACTTGGTAAATTTCATCTGGGACAAAGCGCGGCGATACTTTTTGGCGAATTTCGTTTTTGATTTTCTCTTTTAGCTCCTCATCTAATGCCGCTCCTGGCTGAAGCACGACAAACAACGGCATAAACGATTTTCTTCCCATCAGTTCTAAATCGATGATCAAACTTTCGAGCACTTCATCGAGTGATTCGACAGCGCGGTAAATTTCACTCGTTCCCATGCGGACGCCGGCGCGATTAATCGTCGAATCAGAACGCCCGTAAATGACGCAGCCGCCTTCTTCGTCGATTTTTATCCAATCCCCGTGCTTCCAAATTCCTGGATACGTATCGAAATAGCTGTCCAAATATCGCTCGTAATTTGGATCATTCCAGAAAAACAGCGGCATCGATGGCATTGGGTCGGTAATGACTAGCTCTCCCACTTCATTAATTAAACGATTTCCATTTTCATCAAATGCTTGTACATTAGCCCCTAACGAACGGCATTGGATGATCCCCGCACGAACCGGCAAGATTGGCGAACCGGCAACGAAAGCGGTGCATACGTCCGTCCCGCCGCTGCACGAAACTAGGCAAATATCGTCTTTCACGTTTTCGTATACCCAAGCAAATCCTTCCGTCGTCAGCGGCGAACCTGTTGAAAGAACGGCTTGTAAATCGGAAAAATCGTACAATTCTTTTGGCTTAATGCCAAGCTTCATACAAACGTTAATAAACGCTGCGCTTGTTCCGAAATGGGTAATGCGCGCCTTTTCCGCCAGCTCCCATAACACGTTTCCATCCGGATACGTCGGACTCCCGTCATAAAGCACGACCGACGCTCCGACTAACAATCCGCCGATGAGAAAATTCCACATCATCCATCCCGTTGTCGTAAACCAGAAAAATGTGCTTTCCTTTGTCAAATTTTCTTCAATCAATAGCGATTTTAAATGTTCGAGCAAAATGCCGCCATGCCCTTGAACGATTGGCTTCGGCAAGCCTGTTGTACCGGAGGAATACAAAATCCAAAGCGGATGGTCAAACGGAACGTATTCATAAGTAAGTTCCGCTTTTTCCCGAATGATATCATCCCATAATAAAACGGAATCATCCGGTGCTTGTACGTCTTCCCGCAAATATGGAAGCAAAATCGTTTTTTTGAGCGACGGCAATTTTTCCCGCAATTCGTCGACAATCGGACGTTTATCAAACTCTTTCCCGCCATATTGGCATCCGTCAATCGCAAAAAGCACAACCGGTTCAATTTGCTGGAATCGGTCAATGACGCTGCTTGCGCCAAAATCCGGTGAACAGCTCGACCAAATCGCCCCAATGCTGGCGCACGCTAAGAAAGCGATGACGGTTTCCGGAATGTTTGGCATATATGCCACCACTCGGTCTCCCGGTTTGACTCCGATTTTTTTGAGCGCGTTTGCGACCGCCGCCGTTTTTTCTTTCAGCTCTTTCCAAGCCACTTCACGATAAGGCACGCGCTCGGAACGGAAAAGAAGCGCTGGGCGATCGGATCGCTCGTTTCGAAATACGTGCTCCGCATAATTTAACGTCGCACCTGGAAACCATTTCGCTCCCGGCATTTTCCGCTCTTCTAAAACGCAACGGTAAGGAGTCGCCGATTTCACCTCGCAATACTCCCACACCGATTCCCAAAATTCTTCTAGCTGTTCAACGGACCAATTCCATAATTGTCGATGTGTTTCAAATGACAGACCCTTTTTTTCCTTTAACCAATTCATATAGCGCTTAATATTCGATCGTTGAATATGTTCCTCTGTCGGCGTCCATAATACCGTCCCATCCGTAATCGCTTTCATATTCATCTGCGCAAAAAACGCAGAATTCACCCCTCTCCCACCTATTTTCGATTGAAAATTTAGACTATTTATATAATATCATCTTTTCTTATTATTGAGAATACAAAAGCAGAAAACGAACTGTGTGAAGATAATGAAAAAATTCGTCGTAAAACCAAAAAACAAAATGATTGACAAAACAAAGAAGGCGGAATAAGATAAAAAATAAAATTTGGTTTTGTGCAAAATTATAACCTTAACGCAATTTATTGATAAGGAGGAAACTATTATGCCTTCAGTAAAATTGCAGCGTTTATCCGAGGCAGAAGAAGGAGAACGTTTCCGTATTGTGAAGCTTGACATACAAGATGGAACAATGAAACGAAGATTGCTTGACTTAGGATTTGTCCCAGGATGCGAAATAAGCGTTCTGCAAAAAAGCCCACTGGGAGACCCAACCGCATATCGTGTCAGCAACACAACGATTGCATTGCGGAAAGAAGAAAGTGACCATATTTATGGGGAGAGGATACGCGATGTCCACAAATGAATATACAATCGCACTTGCGGGAAATCCGAACACAGGAAAAAGCACATTGTTTAACGTTTTGACCGGATTGCGACAGTATACCGGAAATTGGCCGGGAAAAACGGTCGTTCATGCGGAAGGATTTTTTACGTACAATAACAACCGCTATAAAATGATCGATTTGCCCGGAACCTATTCGCTTTATTCGAATTCGGCGGATGAAGAAGTGGCGCGAGATTTTATTATTTTTGAAAAGCCCGATGTTACGATAGTGGTACTCGATGCTACCGCTTTGGAACGAAATTTAAATCTTGCTTTGCAAGTGTTGGAGATGACAAGCAGCGTCATCGTCTGTGTGAACCTAATGGATGAAGCGAAAAAGAAAGGAATCCGCATCGATACCGAGAAACTAGCGGCAACATTAGGAGTGCCGGTCGTTCCGATTTCCGCGCGCAATAAAGAAGGAATCGACACGTTATTAAAGACAATCGATTCGATGGTGCGTGGAAAAATCAAAACAAACCCGATTGCCGTCCGGTACAGTCCAGAAATTGAACAATGCATCGAAAAGCTCATTCCACGCGTGAAAGAGGTTATTGGCGATGCGTACCCTGCCCGCTGGGTCGCGCTTCGATTGCTTGACGGAGATATGTCTTTGCTTCAGGCTCTCCAACAACAACCGCTTCCATCCGTAAAGGAGGTGTCTATATATGCATGCCACGATACCGCAAAGTCCGTTTGAAGAGCTGATGAATGAAGCGCGAGCACTGGCGCCTGCGGATACGCGCGAACAAATCGTATCGGCTATTTTTCGCACCTCCCAAGCGATTTGCAATGAAACGGTCACCTATACGAATCAAGCAAAACAATACGAAACGGAAAAGCTAGACCGCATTTTTACTTCAAAATTATGGGGATTTCCGATCATGCTTGCGATGCTTGCGGTCGTTATTTATATCACGATTGCCGGCGCGAATATTCCATCTGGCATGTTAGCAGACTTTTTCGGATGGCTTGAAGGATATCTTACCCTTTTCTTTCAAGCACTGCACGCCCCTGACTGGCTGCACGGGTTGCTTGTGTTAGGGTTATATCGAGGCACTGCTTGGGTCGTCAGCGTGATGCTTCCGCCGATGGCGATTTTCTTTCCAATTTTTGCATTGCTAGAAAACTATGGATATCTCCCGCGTGTCGCTTTCAATATGGACCGCTTGTTTAAAAAAGCGGGAGCGCACGGAAAACAATCGCTCACGATGGCGATGGGATTTGGGTGCAACGCCGCGGCTATTCTGTCGACGCGCATCATCGAGTCGCCGCGTGAACGAATGCTGGCGATTTTGACGAACAGCTTCGTCCCTTGCAATGGACGGTGGCCGACATTGATCTTGCTGTCTTCCTTATTTATGGCGGCAGGCTACACTGGCGGATGGAAAACATTGGTCACTGCTAGTGTCGTCGTCGCGATGGTGCTGTTTGGCATCGTCGTCACGCTGACGGTTTCATGGGTGCTGTCAAAAACAGCATTGCGCGGCATCCCGACCCATTACACATTAGAACTGCCGCCGTATCGGCGCCCGAAAATATGGGATACGATTATTCGCGCCACATTAGACAAATCCATTTATGTGCTAAAGCGAGCCATTGTGGTTGCCGCTCCAGCTGGAGTATTAACATGGATACTAGGAAACATTCATATCGGGGATACGACCGTCCTCGCCTATATCGCCGATTGGCTCGATCCATTCGCGCGAGCACTTGGGCTTGATGGCTATATTTTAATGGCGTTTATTTTAGGATTGCCCGCCAATGAAATCGTCTTGCCGATTTTATTAATGGGGTATTTATCGACTGGTTCCTTGACGGAAGTCGATGGTCTGCACTCACTCAAACAAATTTTCGTCGACCACGGCTGGACATGGCTGACCGCGCTCAATATGATGCTGTTTTCCTTGCTTCATTATCCGTGTGGCACCACGCTCGTTAATATTTACAAAGAAACGAAAAGCAAAAAATGGACGTTTGTCGCTTTTGCGCTTCCGACAAGCATCGCTATTGCTGTCACGTTTTTCACCGCGCAACTTGCCAAATGGTTTGGCTTTGTATGAAAAATCCCCGTTTCCTTGTTTAGAGGGAACGGGGATTTTTGTGTGTGATTGTAACTTTATGGTTTTCTATTAATCAAGTTAGTTTACCCATCGTCCTGTCAAATTTCCCCTCGCCGTTAAATACGATAATCGCTTCCATTCAATCAGTTTCCGACGTAATAACTACATAAAATATGTAAATACTCGTGGGTTAGATGATGAATTATGTATTTTCCACACGTCGTGATCGCATAGAAAATGCAGAAAACGTTTGAACGTAACAAAATTTTCAGCTAAATCTGTCCAGATTGGATCAAGTAAACGCCCACCTTTTTTGCTGACCTCAATATATTTCTTTGCTGTCGAGGCCAATGAACGAAATTTACCATTCAAAAGCAATTTAATTACAGAAAATAGGCCGTTTTGTTTCCAATCGATCATTTTAAACGCTGAAGAAGCCATTAATTGTTTAAGAGAAAGAATCATTTTTTCCATATAATCTTCCATCGTACCTAATAAATGAACCAATTCGGAAACAAATATATTGCTTATTCCTGAGGAAACTACGCTTCCAATTACATTTTGCTGGATAAAAAATGTCTTTTCGCTGCATTTAACCATACACCCGCTCCTTTTCGAAAACAAAGGAGCGGGATATGGTCAATCATACTTCCCTTACTTCTTCCAAATGCGACACATCGCCTTCAGTAATCAATTCAAACTTCCCATCGTTTACCCGCACGGTCGTAACGCTGGTTCCATACATATACGGAGGAGCCCAAAGCTCTTTTAACGGCATGTTTTTGAAACGAGCGATAACCGTCTTTAACACCACCCCATGCGTAACAATTAAAATGTTTCCTTCAGGGTGGCGTTTGATGATTCGCTCAATGGCGGCAAACGCCCGGTTTTGGACATCGATGAACCGCTCGCCGCGCCGTGGTGTGTATAAATGCGGATGATTCCAAAAGTGGTCGAACATAATAGGATCCAATTCTTTGATTTCCTCATGGGTCTTTCCTTCCCAGTCGCCAAGGTGAATCTCCCGCAGCTGTTCTTCGGTATAAATCGGAATCAGCCGCTCGCCGCGAATCAGCTGGGCGGTTTCGAGCGCTCGTCCGCTTGTGCTGGCGTAAATCGCGGTCAAATCGACTGCTTCCAGCCGTTTTCCAAGCCGCATTGCGTCTTGCCGCCCCTTTTCCGTAAGCGGCGAATCTTGCCACCCTTGCATCCGCTTTTCAACGTTCCATCGCGTTTCTCCGTGTCTAGTTAAATATAACGTTGCCATTCTCGTTCCCCCATTCCTGTTGTCTCTTATTGTTCCACCGCCGGCTCCAGTTTTTGTTTTTTCACTATCAAATACTCACTCATACTAGTTCTCCTTCTCCTAAATACATCGTTCCCATTTCGATATATTTCTTCTACTCCTTGTTCGTTTTGCGCACACGGTATGCTTTCGCATTGGTTTTAGAGCTGGCAGCTAAATTTTTGGATTTTCTTTTTTGCTTGTCTCCAAATATACCAATCTAACAGCGGATTTTCCAGCTTCATAGAAAATCTGCCGCCTCCAAGCGCGATGATTTTCCTCATATCAGTTCAGCCACTTTACGAGTTTGGTCATCCATATCCCTTCTGGCATCCTCATTTGTTCGACTTCGCGGAAACCGTGACGTTCATATAGACGAAGCGCAGGTATATTCGCGCTTCCTGTCATCACGATGATTTCGTTCGCATTCCGTTCTTGATGACAGACAAACTCAATCAAGGCGCTGGCGATCCCTTGCCGGAAAAAGCCGGGATCCACCATCAAGCGGCAAATGTGCACGGTCTTTTCTGCCCGCTCATAGGAAATCGCTCCTGCCAGTTGTCCCTGCTTTATATATCCATAAAACCGTTCACCGCACTGCTGCAACGTTGCGACTGTATCTTGCAATGGCGGAAGGTCGGGAAATCCGATCAGCCGCGCCTCGACAGCGTAAGAACGGAATTGAAGGAGCAGCACCGCCTCCGCCCATTCGTCTGCCTCTATGTTTATTTCCTGAATCATGCCTTCCTTTCCTTTCTGTTTCATCATGCGCCATCCATTTTTACTTCTCGATGATCGCTTTGTTTTCCTTTTTGCTTCACGAAAAAAGACGATCTTGCCTGAGGGCATCAATCGTCTTCGTTATCGTCTATCAGTAATTTCATCCATCGCTTCTTGCAGCAAGTAGTACCCTTTTTGTTCCCGTCCATCTTTTCGTATCGTCCATTCTTGTTTTTCCAATGCCAGCTCACCGCGTTCATTTTTGACAAATGGCATATGAAGGACAATCATATCATCATCCTTGTTGATCGTATAGCCGATGTAATACTTGTTTCCTGTGCCTTCTTCTTCGAAAATGCCGACTTGGTCCAAATGATAAACATCCATCAACGGCTGCAGCGTGTCAATAAACTCATGGATAATCACGCTTCTTGGCGCAAATTCCATCTTTCTCCCTCCTCTCATCGACGGAGTACGTATAATCGTCCGTTAATGGCAAACGAGATGGCGCCGGTTTCTTCGGAGACGACGATTACAAGCGCATCACTTCGCTCTGTTAACCCAATTGCGGCGCGATGGCGGGTACCTAATTTCCGCTTCGGTGTCACATGCTCGGCAAGCGGCAAAATATTGCCTGCCGATACAATTTCGTCATAACGGATTAACGCTCCCCCATCATGAAGCGGATTGCCTGGATAAAAAATCGTTTCTAACAACGTATGTGAAACCTTTGCCCCAATAGGAACACCATGATGCAATAAATGATCCAGCGAATCCTTTCGCTCAATAACGATGAGAGCACCATGACGGCGTTCCGCCAAATGTTTTGCCGCAAGGGACAAATCGTCATAATGCGGCGTATATTCCGCTAAATAAGAATGCAAATAAAAAGAAGCGGCCGCTGTTTGTACATCCAAGATATGCTTTTGCAATGTTTCTAAACGCGACAATATACAGCACTCATCCATCATTAACGATTGGCGGATTGCTTCCGCCTCCTCCGTAATGTCGCGCAGTGAACGAATTATTTGCTCTTTCATCGGTTGATTAAGCGGTAAAAACTCTTGAATCATGGAACTCCCCCATCGCCGTTTGTTACTATTAGTGTGCGACATTTATAATGAAAAACGGACGGAAATAATAGGAAATCCCTTCTAATGTATTCATTAGAAGGGATGAGAATCAAATACCATATACTCTTCTAGCCATTTTTGCAACTTCTCGGCTTCTAACGACTTGCTAAAGTAAAACCCTTGGGCAAAGTCGCAATCCATCTGTTGGAGAAGCGCTACTTGATGATACGTCTCGACGCCTTCCGCCAATACTTGAATATCCAAGCTTTTCGCTAAATGAATAATCGTATCGACAATCGTTGCATCTTTCGAGTTCTCCGCAATTCCTTGAATAAAGCTGCGGTCAATTTTTAATAAAGACACCGGCAGATTCCGAATGTACGCCAACGAAGAAAATCCTGTGCCGAAATCATCAATGGCTACTTGCACGCCGATATTTTTTAACTGAGTTAAAATATGCTTGCCCGTTTCAAAGTTTTCCATCAAGCCGCTTTCTGTCACTTCCAAAATTAAATGCTCTGGCGCGAAATGCGTATCCCGTAAAATATGGACAATATGCTGAACCAATTCCGTTCGATTTAATAAAAACGGCGATAAGTTGACAGCTAATTTCAGCCCAGGGAACTGCGTCTGCCATTCTTTCACTTGGCGGCACGAATGTTCAAGCACCCATAACGTAATTTCAAAAATGAATCCGCTCTGTTCGGCAAGTGGAATAAAGTCGAGCGGCGGAATTTCTCCAAGCGATGGGTGGCGCCAACGCAACAGTGTTTCCACTCCCATCGTTGCACCGCTGTCAAGCTTAATTTTCGGCTGGTAGCATAAATAAAATTGCTCACGCAAAATCGCAAACGGCAAATCTTGTTCAATGATCGCTTTCCGATTTTGCGTCGGACGATAAAACTCATAACCATTTTTTCCTCTTTTTTTCACATTATATAGAGCTTGATCGGCGTATTTCATGACTTGCTCGATTCGGTCGCTATCTTTTGGGAAAAAAGCAATTCCCATCGATAGCGTAGACTGAATAAGCTGTTTTTCATAATAAAACGGCTTATGGAACGTTTGAACAAGCTCATCGGCGAGTTTCGACACTTCTTCTTTTGCTATGTTCGGAAGCAAAAGCACAAATTCATCTCCGCCAATGCGCGCAAAAAAATCTTCGGAGCGCAGCACGCTTTGCACCCTTCTTACCGCTTCCTGCAAAAAATAGTCGCCAGCTTGATGGGAAAAGTGATCGTTAATCCATTTAAATTTATCAAAATCCAAATAACATAACGCAAAATCGGTTTGGCTTTCGATCAGCTGCTTTATGTATCTCTCAAAATAGCTGCGGTTCGCAATGCCTGTTAACGAATCAAAGTAGGCAAGCTGCCGTAACTTTTCCTCGTATTTTTTCCGTTCGCCAATGTTTTTCACCGTCACAATCACATAATCAAGTTCATTTTGTTCATTCACAATCGCTTTCCCTTGCGCTTCCATCCATATCCATTTTCCTTCGTTATCGCGCTTGCGAAATTCAGCGATTTGAGTGTCATATGTACGATATAGCTCATCAAACTTCCTCACAATGTTCGGCAAATCATCAGGATGCACAAATTGTAAGATATCTTCATACGAATATTGGTGAATTGCCGTGCCTACTTTCTCAAGAGATGATGGTATGTATAATAGCTCACGTTTATTGGAAAAAATAAGAATATAATCCGTAGAATGTTCAGCGATGAGTTGAAAATGTTGTTTGCTTTCTTCCAATGCTCGTTCTAGTTTCTTTTCCTTCGTCACATCGCGGCATACGCACAAAATCGAATCGATTTCTCCTTGTTCATTTACAATCGGCGAAAAAACAGCACTCACTGGAACGATACGGTCATCCGCTTTTTTAATCGTCCATTCTACATTATGTATGGATTTCCCGTTTCTAACCGATTGCAATAACGGTTCTACTACGATGGTTTCCATCTCAGCAATGGTTTCAAAATGGGAGTGTCGTACCGCTCCGCTGCCATTTGTACCTAACAGTGCTTGAAACGCAGGATTCGTATAAATGACATATCCTTCTGTATTTAAAATCGCGACTGCCTCGGTAAAATGATGGAAAAAAGCAGCATACTTACCTGTCATGAAGCAATTACCTCTCAATGATAGTTTTTAAGAAAAGCTGCCTTGTATACTTTCATTTTTACGAAAACATATACAAAAATCAACAAAATTCGCGAAAATTTCTTGAAAAAAAAAGAAACAACACCGCTTTTGCGATGTTGCTTCATCAGGTTATCAGCTGATCGCCTGACAGCGCTGACTAGCTATACAAGGACATGTCTGACAATGTGTTCCTCCATCTGTTTGGTAATAAAGGCAACATGTTGACCGCTGTCTCGGATGAGCGTTTCCTTTCCAAAATCGTTTTAACGGATTTTGTCGAGGAGTGCCGAATAACGCTCCATCTGCGTCGTGAACGAGATAATGAAAATCATCGCAAAGCTGTTCGTGGACATGGGCAAGGGTTTCATCATTCATAAGCGTTTCATACAGCCAATAAATGTAAATCGCGATATTCTCCCATAATATATGGGCAGATATTTTTGTGATTTTCCGCAATTTTTCTATCAGCGGGAAAAGGTGCACCGCAAATAGCTGTCTCACCGTCTCTTCCCGCCATTGGTCACGACAGCCCGTGCATATTTCTGTCTTGGGCTCCTCAAAACGAAAAGTCGGCAGCCACCTATCATCATGATCGTCCGTTTCCATCCAAATCCGCTCTGGTGACAGCACAAGCCGTTTATTCCAAACGGACATCGCATAAAGCGACATCGCGACAAGGAAGCTATATCGTTTGATCAACATCGATGCCGCGACAGCGTCATTGGCAGCGCCAAGCCTGTCGCGCACTTTTGCTACATAATCGATGAGCACGCTATCCTCAGACAGACGATCCAAGCGAATCGATAGCGGCGAATTGGTTTGAGCGGTTGAAAGCCGATATGTTTCTAATACCTTTATTTCCTCCGCGGAAAGAATCATGATGAAACGCCTTCTTTCTGTAGAATGCATCTTCCTTTTCCGTATGGAATGCAAAGTGGAGTTCCAAATAGTGGATCATATGTCACTTGACAATCCATTTGAAATACGTCTTTCACCAATTGACAGGAAATGATTTCTTCCGGTTTTCCTTGCGCATATATTTTTTTATCGCGAATCGCCACAATATGGTGAGCGTAGCGGCAAGCCAAGTTTAAGTCGTGAAGCACCATGACAATCGTGCGCTTTTCCTTCTCGTTTAACTCAAACAATAAATCAAGAATTTCAATTTGGTGCGTCATATCCAAATACGTCGTCGGTTCGTCCAATAAAATAATGTCCGTATCCTGCGCCAGCGTCATCGCAATCCAAGCCCGCTGCCGCTGTCCCCCTGAAAGCGAATCGACCGGACGCTCCGCTAATTCTGTCATCCTCGTTGCTTCGAGCGCACGCCGCACCGCTTTTTCATCTTCTTCGCTCCATTGTTTCAGCCACGTTTGGTACGGATATCTCCCTTGCTTAACAAGCTGCAGCACGGTCAATCCTTCCGGAGCCGTTGGCGACTGCGGCAAAATCGCTAACTTTTTCGCCACCTCTTTTGTCGGCAATTTCGCGATTTCCTTTCCTTCCAGCAAAACCGCACCGCCCGCCGGTTTCAAAAGCCGTGCCAAAGCGCGCAATAACGTCGATTTCCCGCAGCCATTTCCCCCGATAAATACGGTAATTTCTCCTTTTGGAATCATTAAATCTAATTCATCAATAATGATCGTGTTTCCATATGATAACGTTAGCTCCTTTGCTTGTAAGGCGTTCATGTTCTTCCACCCCTTTTATTATCGGCTTTTATATAATAAGTAAATAAAATACGGCGCCCCAACTGCCGCGGTAAACACCCCGGCTGGAATTTCCATCGGCGCAAACAACATGCGCCCAGCAAGATCAGCGGCCATCACGAAAATAGCTCCTAATAGCGCGGAGGCCGGAAGAAGCGCTCCAAATGAGGAACCAACAAGCCTTCTCGCCATATGCGGCGCCATCAACCCGACAAAGCCAATGCCTCCCGCGAAAGCGACCGCTCCTCCAGTTAAGGCAGTGCTTAGTAATAGAAGGAAAAAACGCTGCTTTTGCAGGGAAACTCCCGCGCCGATGGCCAATTCATCGCCTAATTCTTGAATGTTCATCTTCCGTACTGATAAAAAACTGATTGCTAATAAGATCAATGCCCATGGTGCAAGCAGTGTAACATGTTTCCACGAAGCGCCATAGACGCTTCCGGTAATCCAAACGTTCGCCTGACTCGCCCGATAAATCGGTCCGGTAATCATCAATAACGTTGTGCATGCCTGCATGAGTGCCGATATTCCAACCCCAATTAATACAAGCCTTAGCGGCGCCATTCCATTTTTCCATGAAAGGACATAGACAAGAAGCGCCGTTATTGTTGCACCAAGAAAAGCGGCGAACGGCAGCCAATGAATACTAATAGTCAAGGAATGGTTTTCATCGCTAAACAACGTCAAAAACGCAACGACCGCTGCCGCGGCCCCGCCCGTAATGCCGAGCACGTCTGGCGAGGCGAGCGGATTGCGAATCATCCCTTGCAAGATCGCTCCCGCCGCCGCAAGCAACATTCCTGCTAACAATGCGACAAGAATCCGCGGCAAGCGAAACGTATAAATCACGACTTCGTTCATATCCGAACCATTTCCAAACAACGTCTTCGCTATTTCCAACGGGGAAATATACATTTCGCCGCTTCCAATGCTGACAAGAAATATAACCACATTAACAGCTAATAGTATCAAACTAATAGTTATCGCTTTTTTGTCGACTAAAAACGAGATCGACTTCCCAATTCGCAACGATGTATACTTCTTCATTTCGCCAAAATCCCCCTACGGGCAATATAAACAAAAAACGGAACGCCGAGAAACGCTGTCACAATTCCGACCGGAACTTCGCGCGGCATTAAAATATAGCGGGCCCCAATATCAGCCGCAATTAATAAAATCGCTCCGATCAAAGCACAGTACGGCAATACCCAGCGATGGTCCACGCCAACTAGCGCACGCGCAATATGAGGAACGATGATGCCGATAAACCCGATCGGTCCGGCAACAGCAACCGAACTTCCGGCAAGCAGCACGACAAGAAGCGCTGCTCCTGCTTTCACCGCATTCGTGCGCTGTCCTAAACCTTTCGCCACATCATCTCCCATCATTAAAATGTTCACCTTTTGCGCAAACAGCAGCGAACCAATCCAGCCAACGATAAAGTATGGAAGAACGGCTGTTAACATTTCCAGCTTCCGTCCGGCTACCGAACCAGCCAACCAAAATAAGACTTCTTCAAGCGCCTTTTCATTCGCCGCTAACATTCCTTGTGTTAATGAAGCAAACAAGGCGGCGACCGCCGTGCCGGCAAGCGTTAATTTCAAGGGGGTTGCTCCGTCTTTTCCAACAGCGCTAATGATGAACACGATTGCCGCTGCCAGGGCGGCACCGCTAAAAGCGAGCCATGTAAATACTTGCAGCGAATGTACTTGGAAAAAGGTCACAAATAGAACGATAAAAAAGCCAGCACCTGCATTAATGCCGAAAATTCCTGGAGAAGCAAGCGGATTTTTCGTCAGCGCCTGCATGAGCGCTCCCGCCATTGCTAAACTCGCTCCTACCGCCGCAGCAATCAGCGCCCGCGGCAGACGGACCGTTTCAATAATGATATGGGCATTCGAACCGTTATTGTTTGTAAATGCCTCTATCGCATTTTTCCAACTTGTATCGGTATATCCGTAAATGATGCTCATCCAAATGGTTGCAAGCAACAACAAGCATAGGAGGAACAAGCCAATCGATTTCTTCTGGTTTGTGGCTAACATCCTAAATCTCCCTTATATATTATCTATCTCTATCGATAAGTCTATTTGATAATGACTCTCAACGTCAATGGTTTTTTATTTTATTTTCACCCATATTTTTTATTGACAATGATTATCGACATCATTTATTATTTTCGGTATAAATGAAAATCATTATCAAATAAATTAAAGGGGGATACATAATGTTCAAATCTAAACTCTCTTTTCTCATTGCCGCCGTTCTCTCTCTTCTTGCCATTCTCGGCGGCTGCGGCAAAAATGAGGAGGCAGATCCAAAACAAACGAACAGCAATAAAAAACAAACAGAAACAACCTATACCATTGAACACGCCATGGACACCACAGAAATAAAAGGAACACCGGAGCGCGTCGTCATTTTAACGAATGAAGGAACCGAAGCGCTATTGGCGTTAGGCGTCAAACCGGTCGGCGCGGTCAAATCATGGACAGGCAACCCATGGTACGATCACATTAAAGACAAAATGGAAGGCGTCAAGGAGCTTGGAACGGAAGCAGAACCAAACCTAGAAGCGATCGCGGCATTAAAACCGGATTTAATTATCGGCAATAAACTGCGCCATGAAAAAATTTACGAACAGCTAAAAGCCATTGCCCCGACTGTTTTTTCCGAAACGCTTCGCGGCAACTGGAAAGATAACTTTATGCTCTATGCCAAAGCAGTGAATAAAGAAGAAAAAGGAAAAGAAGTCATCGCTGAATATGACAAGCGTATTGAAGACTTAAAAGCAAAATTAGGCGATAAATTGAAAATGAAAGTATCCATCGTTCGCTTTATGGCAGGAGATGTCCGCATTTATCATAAAGACTCCTTCTCCGGTGTCATTTTAGATCAGCTAGGATTTTCCCGTCCGGAATCGCAAAATGTCAACGACTTTGCCGAAATGGGTGTAACGAAAGAACGCATCCCGGCGATGGACGGCGATATCCTCTTCTACTTCACCTATGAAACAGGAGACGGAGAAGCAAGCAAACTAGAAAAAGAATGGATTAACGATCCGCTCTTTAAAAGCTTAAACGTCGCAAAACAAGGAAAAGTGTACAAAGTAAGCGACACGATTTGGAACACGGCAGGCGGTGTGCTCGCTGCCCATTTAATGCTCGATGACATCGAAAAATATTTCTTGCAACAACAATGAATGCAATAAAGTTGCCCTGCATACGCAGGGCAGTTTTTTGTGCAAGCAGCCTCCATCAACAGCGCTGTCGGCAGAAAAACGTTGCCGCTTCCGCTGCACTATGTTAGATTGAAAGTACAAGTTTATTATAGAAAGGATGACGATGGCATGAAGCGCACCGCCATTATGGCAGCGTGTCTGCTTTCATTTGGCATCATCATGGGCGCTTGCTCCGATGACAAAGCAAGCGAAACAAAGCATGACCATTCCATGACATATACAACCAATTCCGGGGATATCCGCGAAACGACAAAATCGATCGACCATCTTCCAACCTTTTTAAGCAATTTTGAAGAAGATATGGCTGTTTTGTATCAGCAAGCCGCCAAGCATAAAGACTTGCTCGAGCATATTCCTTGCTACTGCGGCTGCGGAGAAGCGGCGGGTCATAAAAATAACTACGATTGTTTCGTTCATGAAACGAAAAAAGATGGCTCCATCGTTTGGGATGATCACGGAACAAAATGTGGTGTATGCCTTGAAATCGCAAAAGAAGCGATTGTAGAATATGACCAAGGCAAATCGATCAAAGAAATACGGAAAATGATTGACGAGAAATATAAAGAAGGCTACGCGGAACCGACACCAACGAAACCGCTGTAATGCAAAAGGCGATCTCCTTTTGGAGACCGCCTTTTATCGCATGCTTAGCGCGCTATACAAATCATTTAACGTTTCTATGTTTCTGCTTTTTAATTCTTCTAATAGCCGATCCCATAGCTCTGCCATCGCCTGTACATCCCCATCGGCCGTATGCCGTTTTTCGCAGGAAATCCCGTAGTATTGTAATGCCGCATCTAGCGAAGGAAACGGACGATGCCGCACCATTTCGGCAATGGGCTGCATATCTAAAAAACGCGCAGTCCATTTTGTCCGGTAATACGTCCAGAGAAAATGATTAAGAAACGATAAATCATGGCCAATATGATATCCGATCATTACCCCTCCATGGATGAACGATAAAAACGAACGCATCGCCTCCCATAGGCGCGGCGCATGTTGCACATCTTCTGCTTGAATTCCTGTCAGCGAAGAAATGTGCGGCGGAATCGCTTTTTCTGGACAAACGAGCGTAAAATATGTTTCTTTTACGATTCCGTTTACCGTTTTCGCCGCCGCCATCGCTAAAATTTCGTCACCGTGTTGCGGCGAAAACCCCGTCGTTTCCATGTCAATGATTATAAACATGACTTCATCAAGGGGCATCGTCATATCGATTTGCTTCTGTTGCTCTTTCCTTAAAGAACGAAGCCACATTTCTTGCTGCAACGAATGCTCTCCGCCTATGAACGCGGACGATGCTTCGCGCGGTATTTCAAGTGACAAAAAACGAAGCGCCCGCTGCCAAAAACGATGCCGCTCACTCACCTATACCACCTGCCCGACGCACGACAAACCGTTGCAATCTTTTTGCTGTTCTCATCGCTTTTTTCAGACATGTTCGTTCGTTTGCTTCCAGCATGTGCCATAACACATAGTCACGGTCACTTCCAGCTTCTTTTGCATACTTTAGCCGAATGTAGTAATACGTCAAGAGCGCCTCCCTCGCTTCTTCTGCCAACGGCAACGGAAGCAGCGCTCGATTTGCGATCTCGCACCATCTTTCCCACGTCGTCGCTGCGGAAATATCGGCAACACATGCTAGCCACTTTAATGCGTTGACGATTTGTACATAGCCGCTATGTTTCATATGAATCGCTCCACTGTGGGGCCCCCATCGTTCCATTTGTACGTTGTGCAGCCAGCCTAAAGGGATGGCAGGAAATGTCACATGCTCCCCTATGCATCGCAGCAACTGCATCTCCTGGTTGATCGAGTGAAACAGTCTCCGCCGGCTATCGGTAACCAGCTCGCTATCCCCATAAATCGGCCGCATATCCATCGCGATAAACAAAAAACGAATATCATTAGGGAGGCAGCCGCTGATGTACATCTCTATCTGTTTTTCCCAATCGCGAAGCGACTGCCCCCATCGTTTGTTTGTCGCCATCACATATCCTGAACAATATGGATAGCCAATTTCGTATAAATAATTGGTTCCGACTGCCGCAACATGACGGATGAATTCATAACATTGTTTCTCTTCATGTTCACCGCATTCAAACAAAATGCCATGATCTTGATCTGTCCATATAGTCGGCTCTCGTCTCCCCATGCTCCCCATCACATACCAACACCATTTTCGCGGGCGTATTCCTACCGACGCGCGCAATGTTTCCTCTTCCGCAAACAGAAAAGCCCGCTTCACAAGAGCATCATGCGCATCACTGATGATAGGAGAAATCGATTCAATCTCCTCCCATCGCAAAATATCACGAACCCGATTGGCAAGTTCGTCATGATACATGCGAAGTTCGCCGATCGTCTCCGCCTCTTCCATTTGCTTCATCCATTCGTATAACGATTGCATGAAAACGCACATCCAAACATTACTGTTGCATAATCGGCTTTGATTGGTAAGCAGGGTCAAGTTGCTCAGGGTAACCGTATGAGCCGTGCTCACTAATATCCAAGCCGGAAATTTCTTGTTCTGCCGTCACACGCAATCCAATCGTTTTCTTCAATATAAACAACACAACCAAGGAAACGACTGCTACATAAACCGCTGCGCCGAGCACGCCGACTGTTTGTACGATCAGTTGATGAAATCCGCCGCCATACACAAGGCCGGCCTTTCCAATCCCTGTTATTTCCACTAAACGCGGCGAAGCAAAAAATCCCGTTGAAATCGTACCGATAATGCCGGCGATGCCGTGCACGGAAAACGCGTAAATCGGATCATCAATCCCTTTTCGCTCAAAATAAATCGATGTCCAAAACGTCAATGAGCCCGCTATCGCTCCGATCACTACCGCCGCCCACGGTTCCACGAAAGCGCATGCCGCTGTAATCGCCACTAACGCCGCGAGCACCCCGTTGACCATTGCCGGAATGTCGGCCTTTCCAATCATAATTTTCGCGGTTACAATCGCCGCAATCGCTCCGGCCGCTGCTGCCAAGTTGGTCGTCAACGCAACGTAGCTGAAAAATCCATCGCCTACCACCATCGTGCTTCCCGCGTTAAATCCGAACCAGCCAATCCATAAAATCAACCCGCCGATCACCGTATACACTTGGTTATGCCCTGGAATAACGTTCGGCGTTTTATCTTTATTGAATTTCCCTATTCGCGGCCCAAGCAAAACTGTCGCGACCAGCGCGGCAATCGCTCCTTGCAGATGAACGACCGTAGAGCCTGCAAAATCTTGCATTCCTATTTCTCCGAGCCAGCCGCCGCCCCAAACCCAGTGACCAATCACTGGATAAATCGCAATCATAAAAATCGTTCCAAATAGAAAATAGACGGATAATTTAGCGCGCTCGGCAAATCCACCCCATGCAATCGCAAGCGATACTCCGGCAAAACCTAACTGAAACAAAAACTTCAACTCCAACGGAACATTCGCCCATGACAGCGAAGCAAACGTGTTTTCATCTCCTTGCAAAAACCATCCTTCTGTTCCGATAAGCCGATTTCCCGCTCCGAACGTAATCGCGAAACCAAATGCCCAAAAAGCGAGCGAAGCAATCGCAAAACTCAATATTTGTTTTCCTGCCACATGACCGGAATTTTTCATTCTTGTCGATCCTGCTTCTAACAAAGCGAACCCTGCCTGCATCCCAATCACTAGTATCGCGCTCACCATCACCCAAAGCGCATCAAGTCCTGCCGCCAGCATTTTTCCATCCATTCTTCTCACTCTCCCCTTTTTGTTATATTTTATAACTCTATATGTAATAATATATAACGTAAAATCTTTGTTTTCAACTCCAATTTGTTTTTGTAATCGCTTACTAAATAATTTTTATGTAATATTTTATAACATAAACGTTCTCTGCCTATTTTTTCACTTTCTTACGGCAACCCTAGTCCAATAACAAAAAAAGAATGCCTTAAAACAGCATTGTTTTAAGGCATTCTGTCCGCTTACGCCACGCGGATTGGTTTGCCAAACGGCACACGCGGCGTATAATCATCGGGAACAATCCAAAACACTTCGTAATCCACTTCCAATTCTTCGTAAAAATATCCAGTTACATCGGTAATGTAAAAAAGCGTATCGATTTTTTGTTCTTTTGCCCATTCCAATACTTCCGTATATGACGATTTTCCATGTTTAAAATATTTAATAGCCGCCATTCCGACAGGAGACACGTCACGAATTTTAAAATCGGCCTGTACTAACAATGTATCCGGTCTTACTTTTTCAAACAGCTTAACAATATTTTGAATTAAAATCGGACGTGATGGACGATTGGATGTATCAATCGCCAAGGCAATGGAATGATCTTTTCGTTCCTTCAGCAATGAAAGAAGCGCCCTTTGCCATTTCACGATCATCAGCCTCCTTAATTATGATGTTAAAAATCAGTATTAGTATGGACGGGAAGGAAGCTGAGTACGAACTGTTTTTCTTTCCTCTTTCTCCTACAATTTTGTCAAAATCAATCCGAATAACGCAGTAATAATTCCAATAAGCTGGTATGATTTCAATTTTTCCTTAAATAAGTAACAACCAAGCACTACTACGACTAAACAGTTTAAACTAACAATCGGAAATACGATAGAAGCAACACCTTGGTTCAGCGCATAAAGGTAACAGCTAAATCCGATGACGCTAAATAGCGCCACCGCTGTCCCAAGGCGCAACTCCCGCTTTTGTATCATTGTGTTGCGACAGTTCCAAAATAAATACATCCCTCCACCGCCATACATAGCAGTCAGCAAATCCAATGAACCGATGCCGATAACAGAACACCACTTCATCAAAACCCCAACCGCTCCAAACGAAACAATCGCCATGCCGATATGGATCAGCCAAGGTATGTATTCATAATTTCCTTTCGCCTTCGGAGTGTATTGGGTAATGGCAGCAGAACATAACATGCATAAAACGCCAATCCAATGCAGGAGTGGAATGTGTTCGCCAAATACCATTCCAGCCGCCAGCACAGGAAAAATCGCATTCACCGCAATGAGCGGTGCCGTTAAGCTAGCTGGACCTTTTTCAAACGCCCTGGACATTTGAATGTTTCCCGTTGCATTGCAAATGCCAATTAACGCTCCAAGAACAATCGATGCCACACTAGGATGCAGCGATTTCGTCATCCATCCATACAACGCCATGATAAAAAATGCCACGACATAAAAATAAAACTGAATATGTTGTTTCGACATCGAATGGCGCGTGCTCCACTTCAACAGCGTATTGTTAATGCCGAAACAAACAGCGGTGAATACAGAAGCAGCCAACCACACTTTTGTCTCTCTCCCTGGTGACGATGTACAACTTTTATTATAAATCGAGAAGATGAAATAACGTCAAGGATTTTCACACCTTGACGCCTTTGCTTACTGCTCATTTTGTCCAGAAAGGGGAATATCTTTTCCATTTACATCCTCAATGACCCCATCGACTGTCCCTTCCATATACACATCGCTTACTTGTTCGTGCGTTGTCGCCAACGTGGAAGATAAAGAATCAGTACGTTCATAATCAGACGGATCATATTGTTTTCCCGCAATATTTAAGTTTTCTTGTTTTTTCATTATTCATGCCTCCTTGTTCATTCTACTCATTATTAATGTGAAACAATCAGAAAAAATAAAAAGAGGGAGTTTATGGTTATTTACATGTATACGTTCACACTAAAAAGACAAACTAATGATAAAGAATGATAAGAGAGGATGAACGCAACTTGAAACAAGAAAAACAAAATAAGAGCATCGAACAACAACAAAAAGACCGCCAACCGGAAAAAGAGATGGAGAAACAATCCGGATACGGGGATAAAAAACTAGAAGGACCAAATTTTCCGGCTGAATAATTGTTTGCTAAAAGATGACGTTCAGCGATGAGACATTTACTCGCTCTTGCATGGAAATACATGTTGCTTGCCACCGTCTTTTTTGCGATGATCCCGTTATTTTTACGCGTTTCCTCAGCAGAACTGTTATGGTTCAGCTTATGGATGACGCTTGTGGCTTATGCGCTCGGCGATTTATACATTCTTCCACGTTTTGGCAATTTATCAGCGGTGATTGCCGATTTTGGCCTTGCTTTTGTCGGCGTATGGATCGGAATCGGCGTTTTTTACAATGCTGGCGGTGTTGCTGTTATAAACGCCGCATTCTTTTCCGCACTGCTTGTCGCACTAGGCGAAATATTGTTTCACGCCTATATGAATCGAATCGTTCTTCGCCATCAAGATGAGAAAAAAGAACATTCTATGCGGCGAGGGCTGCAAACAGAAATTGCGGAAGAATTCGATGTTCGAAGCGCAACAGACCAAGAAGAAGACAAACAAGAAAGCTGACCTCACTCGATAAGAGGTCAGCTTTTTATTCATCGCTCGTCTCGCTTTAATGACAACAACGTTTGTTTCAGCTGTTCTTCCATCGTAACGAGCTCTCGTTCTACTTGCTGCCGTTTGAGGCGGCCTTCTTGCTGGATTTTTAACGTTTCTTCTAATGTCGTCACTAAATTTTCCTGCGTTTTTTTCAACGTTTCAATATCAATGAGCCCACGTTCATTTTCTTTCGCGACTTCAATGCTGTTTGTTTTCAGCATTTCCGAATTGCGAAGCAGCAAATTGTTCGTCGTTTCCGTTACTTGTTTTTGCGCCTCGACCGCTTTTTGCTGGCGGAATAATGTCAGTGCGATCACAACTTGGTTTTTCCATAGCGGAATCGCGGTTAAAATCGAGGATTGAATGCGCTCGACCAGCGTCTGGTTCATATGCTGAATCATGCGGATTTGCGGCGCGGTTTGAATCGTTACTTGCCGGCTTAATTTTAAATCGTGGATACGTTTTTCCAGCCGATCGGCAAACTGCAACAAATCATTCACTTCTTGCATTTCCATTTGGTTTCCTGACCGTTCTGCTTGGGCGCGTTTTTTCCGGAATCACTTTCGTCCGCAATTCTTCCAGTTTATGCTCTGCCGCCGCGATATAAATGTTAAGCGCATCAAAGTATTCTTTATTTTTTTCGTACAATGTTTCTAGCATCATAATGTCGCGAAACAGCAATTGACGGTGCTTTTCCAGTTGATCGGCGATTTTATCAATTTCCACGCCAATTTTTTGATACTTTGCGATCATGCCTTGCAGCGATTTTGACACAGAGCCAAACAGCCGCGCAAACAATCCTTTTTTCGCCGGAAGCAAGTCATCCGGATTCACTTCTTTAATTTTCGTCATTAAATCACTGATCACTTCCCCAACGGGCCCTGCATCTTTTGTTTGCACATGATGTAAAATCGTATGGGAAAACTTCGACAGCTCTGCCTGCGCCGCAACCCCGTATTGAATGATGGCTTGCTGGTTGCGCGGATCGATTTGTTTCGCAAGCTGCAGTGCTTTGTCGCGATGTTCCGGCTTTAACGTATCGATCAGTCTTGTCGGCTGCGTTTGTTTATGAATATCCGTTTCCTCTTGTTCATTCGGTAAGGAAAACGGATTTTCCAAAAGCGAATCCAGCGAGCTTGTCCACTGCTCGCGAAGATCGTTTGCCGGCATGTGATCAGACGGTTTCATAGTCCTTCTCCTTTCTTCACTTTATCGTTTCTGGCAGCTTTTGTTGCTCTAGCGACTGCTCGAGCAGTTTCGTTTCTACTTGTAAATCAAACACATCATTCGAAAGTATCTCCAATAACCGCCGCTCCGCCGAAGCGGCTACTTCATCAAGAAGCCGTTCCGTCTTCCACAACGCCTCTTTCATCTCTTGATTGCGTACAGGCTGATTGATTAAATAAACATATTTTTCGATCATCGTCACCGCCATTGGCAGTTCGTTTAAGAAAAACGATTGGGCAAGACGAAATTGATGTGGATGTTGTTCCACCGCGCGAATCATTTTATCGACAGCCGTACATATTCGCGAAATTTTTTGCCACATGACAAGGGAGCGAACGCGGAAACGAGCGATGCGCATTTGTTTCCATTTTTTCCGCGCCTCATGAAGCTGTGAGTGAATATACACTTTCTCTTCTTTTAAAAGCCCTCCCGGCGTAATTTTTCCATCCCTCTTTTTCATCACGAACGATGTAGCAAGCATTGCTCCCATTCCGGATAAAAAGGAAGGAAAAAAGCGAAAATCAGTGAGAAAAAACGTTGTTACCGCCACTATAACACCTACATTCCAAGAAACAAACCAGCGCCATAACGTTCTAAGCAACTGTTTCATCGTCCATCCCTTTCTCCTGATCTATTTACTTTCATTATAGCATGTCCACTTTCTTTCATACGTGTCAATTGCCGATTTTGTTTCATTTATCTAACTGGTAATCGTTAGAGTTCATATGGAAAATTTGTGACGCTGTCATGGATCCATCACCTCTTCGCGCATAGGACAACATAACGGACGAATATGCTGTAACAAAAAGCATATACAAAGGAGCTGGGCCGCATGAAACATATTGATTGGCAAATGGTATATTTTGTCGGTGCCACGTTATTAAAAGAATATTGGTGCTATATCGGGCTGCCGCGCGTTTACTATTGGAGCATCAACGATTATGAGGATAATAATAAAGCAGCGTAAAAATGAAAGGAGAATCATGATGCAAGAATGGTATATGCCGATTCAAAGAAGCAAGCCAGCCGTGAAAACGATCACGGTCACCGGACAAGGGACCATCATTACGAAACCCGATACGGTCATCATTACACTCGGAGTACGAACAGAACATAAAAACGTACACGAAGCGCTCGCAGAAAACGCAAAACGAGCGAATGCCATGATTCACGCGCTGAAAGCAATTGGAGTGAGGGAAGAAAATATCGATACTGCTTCTTTTTCGATTTATCCGAAATATGATTACTCTAACGGAAATGCCGCTTTAATCGGCTATGAAGTAGAGCATATTTTCGACATTACCGTCAAAGATCCAAAATCCGTCGGCAACATTTACGATACCGCTGTCCAAAACGGCGCAAACATTGCCCGCCACATTCAATTCCGCCTCGCTAATGAACAACCGTACTACCAGCAAGCACTTTCTCTTGCCGTAAAAAACGCGAAAGAAAAAGCCATCGTGATTGCCCGCACTCTCGGTCTTCCATTGCACGACATACCGATCCAAGTAACAGAAGAAAGCGTCGCTCCATCGATTCCGCGCACGCCTTCCTCCATCGCAACGCTAGCCGCCTCAAAAGCAGTCACGCCGATTCAGACGCAAGATATTATCATCACCGCTACAGTGCAGGCCGTATTCCCATATTAGACAAAAAGATCCTTCCACTTCGTGAAGGATCTCCATCATTCTCTCGTCAAATCCACTTCATGTACTCGTGAACCGCCAAATAAAGCAACTTTTTTTGTTTGTTTTTCACGTTTTTCCCCGTCCTTTTTTACGCTAGTAATCGTATATGTCCCAGGCAAATACGGACCGACCTTTTTCACCAATGGATCTTTTGTCGGTTTTCCTTTTACTTCCTTGCCATTAATGATAATTTTATCATCCGGCTCATTCAAACGAATGTTAAAAAAGTACAAGGTCGGTTCAAAAACGTAGCGATCTCCATATACTTTAATGGTAAAAATAGGCGGTTTTGACGTCAGCCCTTTTATATATACGTGCTTCATTTTCTGCTGTTTCTCAAAGTCCTTCTCTAACTTTTCATACGCGTTCGGATGATCCTTTAAATAGGCGAATAAAGGCTGAAGCGTCGTTTCATTGACGGAAAGCGACTCATCAGGAATACGGATATACTTTTTCAAATCGGCGATATCTTCGTCTTTTAAAGCTTGTTCCAACCGCATAATCGCCACTTCTCTCTCCGCAGTATTTTTGAGGGCTCCATATCCTTTTAAAATCAGCCCTCCAATGCCCCATACCGCCATGACAGCGAGAGCGATGCGCCAAATGAGGCGATAATATTTTTTTCGCCGCTTTTGCATAAAAAGACGCGCTTGTTTTCTCTGTTCATAGCGCGCTAACATCGCTGTGCCGCTTCCCTCGGTTCTTGTTTCTGTACGATTTGACCCCCTTATCGTTTCATCGAGAGACACCTGTTGTTTCACTGTGCTTCCCCTCTCCTGTCTTTATTTCTAGTTCATCTTTATGCCAGAATCAGGGAATCTATGTTACGAAAACAACCAGTATGCCCTAGTGTTTATTATTATAAAGCGTATACAAAACCGCATGCCAATGTTTTGCACTTGGCGATGCGGTTGGTTTCCAGCCTTCATTCTTTAGTTGCGCACAAACAAGGCGCTTGCACCTGTCACCTTCATTGGTTTTAAACATTATGTTAATGCTTTGTGTGTTTGCCGTTTTTCAAGCAATTGAAACATAATCATATATAAGGCCGCACTTATGAAAGAAAGCATACTTAACAAGAAAAACGTCCATTCATACCCGAGCCATATCGTTGCCGTGATCGAAAGCGGGGCAATCGCCCGTCCGATCGTCCAGCGCAAGCTCGCAGCCGCAAAATACTGCCCGCGCATCTCCTCCGGAGCAAGCTTGGAAATAAACGTTTGCTGGATTCCTACTGTCATCAGCTCCCCAAACGTAAACAATCCCATCACCAAAATAAGTCCCCAAATCGATGTCGTTTGTCCAAACAAAAAAATCGCAATTCCATAAACAATGGACGACCCAACAAACGCCGTCCGTTCATGATAACGTTCCATCCATTTCGTTACCCACACGGTAAACAGCACAACAAGCAAGCCGTTTTCGGAAATAAGAAGGCCAAATGCTTTCTCTCCAGTAAGCGTAAACGACCAATCACCGAAGGAAAATAACGTTTGCCTCTCCACCGTATCTTTTGTATACACAGGAATCAGTAAATCCAGCTGCATAACCGTCTGTGCGACAAGAATACCTGCAATGATAAACAATAGAAATATTCGGTCGCGCACAATCACGCTGTACTGACGGACTTGCTGCCACAAAAACTCATACCATTTCCCGTGCACCAGCTCTCCGTTTTCACGCGCGGGCACAGTCTCACGAAGCCATTTTGTCAATACCGCAGCGAGAAACAGAAACAAAAATGCCGTAGCAAGCAATAACTCAAAAAGATAATGTTCATAAAACACCCCGCCAATAATCGGTCCGACCACAACAGCAACATTGATGGACATATAAAACACGGCAAAGACGCTGCTGCGATGTTCTTCCGGCACCACATCGGCAACCATCGCCTGGCTTGCGGGCCAGTAAAACGCCCCGCAAATTCCGGCGATCGTAAAGCAAAGATACCCCACGAACGGCGAAGTAAACCACGGAGAACTAGCAAGCGCAAAAAAGAAAAACGCTGCCCCTTGACCATAGGCAGACAACACCATCATCCGCTTGCGTCCGAATACATCCGCGCAATATCCGCCCATCAAACTAGCGATCACGGAAAAAATTTGCGAAACAATCAATAATAGTCCTGCTTTATCCTTTCCAAATGACTCAGTAAAATATATCGCCATAAACGGAAAAAACATCCAAAATGCGATATGGACGAGCGCCTCGCCAAATAAGCGCATCTTTAAATTCCGATCCCAGTCGCGTATTCTCATATACACACCTCCCTTCTCTTTTGCTGCATCCTAGTAGACAAATATCTGACACAATCACTATATCGCCTGCCAATTATACCATATAGTTTTATGTTTGTATCTTTTCGGGAATATTTTTTAGCGAAAACACTATTTGTTTTCATCTGTAACTATTGAGTCTAATACAAATATTCTGTTGTCAAGAGTCGTATAAAATAAAAGAGACTGTCCCAAAAGTGTTCGCATAGCACTCGCTTTTGGTCAAAAAAAAGAAGAAAACCGTTCCTTTTTGGTATACACAATCCTACCAAGAAAGGACAGTTTTTTATGTACATTTATTATAACCGATTTTGCCATGGATCTTGAATTCTCATTCCCAAACATCATCTTTGCCGGATCGCGGATCTAGCAGTAGAAAAAATGGATCCAGCTCTGTTCGTTTCCCTCTATCCTGGCGGAGGCCGCCCAGCCTATCACCTGAAAATGATGTTGAAAGTCATCCTGTATGCCTACGCCAATCGGATCTACTCCTCTCGCCAAATCGCCAAGCAGTTGAAAGAAAACATTTACTTTATGTGGCTCTCCGGCCATCAAACACCGGATTTCCGCACGATCAACCGATTTCGCTCGGAACGGATGAAGGACGTCATTTACGAAATATTCTTCTCCATTGTCGATCTTCTGCGTCAAGAAGGGCTCGTCAAACTAGAGGATTACTTTCTGGATGGGACGAAAATCGAGGCCAATGCCAACCAATGCGACTTTGTTTGGTGCAAATCAACAGAAAAGTACGATCAGAAGTTGGAAGAGAAATTCCGAAAAATCGTTGCCTAGATCGAACAGGTGGCAAAAGAAGATGAAGAGACGGAACAAGAAGAGGATTTTCAAGAAAAACTGGAGGCTTCACCGATCACGTCGGAAGAGATCGAAGCCGTGATCGAACAAGTGGAAGAACGCTTAAAGAAAGTTCCGAAGAACCGCACGTTAAAGAAAGCCAAACGGGCAATTGAGATAAGATCTTCTCCTTCGCAAGAAGAAATATGAAGAATACAAAAAAGTGTTAGGCGAACGGAACAGCTTTTCGAAAACGGATCCGGATGCGACATTCCTGCAGATGAAAGACGACCATATGAAAAATGGGTAGCTAAAACCGAGATACAATGTACAAATAGGAACAGAAAACCAATTTATCATTGGATTTAGCGTGCATCAACGGGCAGAGGATGCCGGATGTTTCATTCCGCATTTGGAGCAATTGGCCGCCTATGGACGCCCAATGCCCAAACGGGCCATTGCGGATTCCGCCACAACACCGCTGGGCCTAGAACAAACGAATCGTAGGCGAAAGAGATCGGCCGAATCGAGAACATGACGTATGATGAGGAACTGGATGAGTGGATTTGCGCCAAAGTGGAACAGTTGGGGTTTGTGTATGAACGGAACGAAACGACCGACAACGGGCACGTCACCGTCAAACGGACGTATCGTTGTACGACATGTGCCGGATGCCCGTTTCAAACGGCATGCACCAAAGACAAAGACACAAAAACCATCCACGTTTCTTTGAAAAAACAACAACGGCAGGAAATTCGGGAACGGCTGTCCACGGAAGAAGGAGCGGCAACGTATCGAAAACGAGCCGGTGCTTGGGCAAATCAAGCATAACCAGCAATTCCAGCGCTTTTTGTTAAGAGGTCTCCCAAAAATTACCGTGGAATAGGGACTTATTTGTGCTGCTCACAATTTGAATAAGTGGGCGGCCACCGTCAACCCAATGAAAAGAAAAAGGGAGAACATACAGGGATAAGAAGAAGCAGATCCTTTGAGAAAGCAAAAAATATCCAAATGAAGTAAAAGCAAAGCAGAAGGCTGTCCTCAAAATGTCGTTTTACGACCTTTTGGGACAGCCTTTTCGTTTATTATTCCTTCGCGGTGCTTCGCTTCCCTTCAAAGAACAATAAAGGATCTCCAGCTTCGTCTTTCATCAAAATGTCCCGCACTTCGCCAAAATACATCGTATGATCCCCGATAAATAGGAGCTATGTATTTACATAAGGTAAAATCGGTTGTCCGTTTACCCATAGAAATCTACCTTTTCCCTTCCTTGAGTTGCTCGGCAAACAGGCGGGGAAGATCCTCATGCTCTCTCACTAAAATGTTCACAGCGAACTTGCCCGTTTGTTTAATAATTGGATTCATTCTTGCCTTCTCCCTAATAGAAACGAGAACTGTCTTCGGATTAAGCGAAGCGGACATGGACGCGTTTGATGCCATTCCTTTTATTTCTCCTTGAAAATGTCGATATAACCGTAACACCTGTCGCGAATTTTCCCATCGCGTTTCAATGGAGTTAATTAATTATGTTATGTTCCTACTTGTTTGATATTGTTGTCTCATCATATGAGGTCCTTTTTTGAATTCCTAAATAAGCATTTTTTACTCGTTCATCGTGCAATAGCTCATCCGCTTTGCCTTGAATAGCGATTTCACCGCGGTCGAGCACACAAGCATAGTCTGCAATTTGCAATGCTGCTCGTACGTTTTGTTCTACTAGCAAAATAGTCATGCCAAGCTGATCCCGTAATTGCTCGAGCAGTTTCATAATCTCTTTTACAACAAGCGGAGCAAGACCTAAAGAAGGTTCATCTAACAACATCAATGTCGGTTTTGCCATTAATCCTCGTCCGATTGCCAACATCTGTTGTTCTCCTCCACTCAACAAGCCCCCGGGTCTGTCTAGCATCGTTTTTAACTTTGGAAAAACTTCCAACACGTTTTCATAATCCCTCATCACTTGCTGAAAATCGTGCCGATATCGATGATACGCTCCTAACAGTAAGTTATCTTTTACAGACAAATCATCGAAAATTTGTCGGCGCTCCGGAACGAGGCAAATCCCCTTTTTTACGATTTGTTCTACTTTCCCATAAGGAAGTGCCTCGTTTTCAAAAATAATTTCGCCCTCTTTCGGTAGATATATGCCTGCAATTGTACCTAGCAACGTGCTCTTTCCTGCTCCGTTTGCCCCCACAATCGCCATAATTTCCCCTTTACCAATTTGCAAATGAATTCCTTTTAGTACGTGCAAATGACCGTGATAAACATGAAGATCATTTAACGCCAGCATCTATATCATCTCCTCCTCCCCTAAATACGCTTTAATGACATCCGGGTGCTGTGAAATTTCTTCAGGGCTCCCCTCCGCGATTTTCTTTCCGTAATCTAATACAACGATTCGATCCGCAATCGACATCACCGTTTCCATATCATGTTCGACAAACAAAAATGCCATGCCATTGCTTCTCATAGTCAATAAAACCTCGACTAATTTTTTTGATTCATGCGGATTTAACCCAGCCATCGGCTCATCTAACAAAATAAGGGAAGGATTGGAGGCAGCTGCTCTTGCGATCTCTACTAACCGCTGCGTTCCGTACGGTAATACGTTTGCTTTTTCAAAAGCAAGATGTTCAATTCCAATTTGTTGCAGACATGCGAATGCTTGTTCCAGCGCTTGTTTCTCCTCTTTTGACACCCGCGGCAAACGAATCCCCGCGCTGAATATCCCCGTTTTTAACCGCGGGTGCAGACCAACCATAACATTTTCAATTACGGTCATATTTCCAAACACTTGAAGATTTTGAAACGTTCTTGTTATTCCTAACTGTGCAAGCTGAAAAGGTTTTTTACCAACGGTGGAACTCCCTTTGAAAACAATAGAACCGCTCGTTGGCGAGAGAATACCTGTAATAACATTAAACAGCGTCGTCTTACCTGCCCCGTTCGGTCCAATGACCGCAACAATTTCTCGATCATGAACGTAAAACGAAACGTTCTGCACGGCATGAACGCCTCCAAACGATTTTGATAATTGATGGACTTGTAAAAGTACATTTTCCTTCATAGACGTTCGCCCCCTATAGAACTGGCATTCTCATTTTCCGAAACAAGCATTGACTCGTTTTTTTCGGCGCCAGGCAGGTAACACTCGTTTTACTATTTTCGATATGGAATGAGACAATCCGTTTGGCATGTAAATAAGAATAATAACAAGCAAAATTCCAAAAAATACAATCTCAAATTCCCCGCTCGCATTCGGAATAAATAGCGGGACAATCTCTTTTAACAGCTCTCCTAGACATACGTATACTGCCGCGCCAATCAAACCACCCCAGACGTTTCCAGTTCCACCTATTACAACCATAATTAAAAAATAAATAGACGTAATCATTTCAAATAATTGCGGGTTAATAAATGTAACATAATGCGCGTACAAACTGCCTGCAACGGCTGCATAAATGGCGCTGATCATAAACATTTGCAGCTTATATTTTGTAATGTTCACTCCTAGCGAATTCGCTGCAACTTCACTTCCATGAATTGATAACAACGCTCTGCCTATTCTAGATTGAACAATATTACGAGCAAAAAGAATGCCGATCAATGCGAAGATCCATACAAGATAATAAAACTGAAAATCCGTTTGAATGGTAATCCCAAATAGACTGATAGGCGGAATTCCAAAAAATCCGTTTAGTCCACCAGTTATTTCTTTCCATTCCTTAAAAAAAGTGAATACAATGACACCAAAACCTAAAGTAGCCAATGCTAAGTAATGTTCTCTTAATCGAAATGCAGGAATGCCAATAATAAATGCTACCATTGCCGCGATAACCGCTCCCACCATCATGGCAAGCCATGGAGAAAGTCCAAAGTGGGTAGTGAAATATGCAGACGTATAAGCTCCTATTCCGTAAAATGCCGCTTGTCCTAGCGATATTTGTCCTGCGTATCCCATCAGTAATGTCAATCCTGTGCTCACAATCGTATAAAATCCAATCATAATAAGCGTGCTTAACAAATAGTTATTCGTTGAAAAAACAAGTGGCAGGCCAAGCAAAATTACAACAAACAGAATCGATCCTTTTGTGCTTCTGTTATATACTTTATTTAAATCTAGGCCCATATTGCTTTTCCCCCTTATACCCGTTTCCCAGACGCCTTTGCAAAAATTCCATTTGGCATAAAAAACAAAACAAGCAAAAGTAATCCGAAACTAATCGCATCTTTATACCCTGAAGAAAAATATCCCTCTGTAAACGCCTCCAAAATCCCTATTATAAAAGCTCCGACAATGGCAGCGGGCGCATTTGTCAGTCCTCCAATTACCGCGGCGATAAATGCTTTTAGTCCTATCATCACTCCCATGTCATACGAAGCGCCAGAAATAGGAGCAATAATGATTCCTGCTAATGCCCCAAGCCCCGCGCTGATAACAATGGCCCCAAATGACATTTTTCGTGGTTGAATTCCCATTAGACGAGCAGCAAAAGGATTCACGACGCAAGCTGTCACCGCTTTTCCCATATAGGTCTTATTAAAGAAGAAATATAAAACGGCTAAACTTATTAAAGAAATTCCAATCGCCCATATATTTTGTGTTTGAATGACAGCCCCGAAAATCTGTAAGGAATCATTGCCGGTAAACGGTCGTAACGCATAAGGCTGCGTTCCCCAAACAAAAATCGCGATTCCACGAAAAACAAACGCTACCCCAATCGTAATAATAATTAATGTAGCTGTAGATGAATGCCTCGCTGGATGAATGGCAGATCTTTCAAATAATACACCAATGATCATCACTAAAACAACACTAAGCAATATAGAGAGAATAAAAGGAAAACCGCTGTTTACAAAGGAAATGCAAATAAGCGCCCCCAGCATCGCAAAATCACCTTGAGCTAGGTTTAAAATACCAGTAATGCTATAGGTAATCACAAATCCCAGTGCGACTAATGCATAAATGCTACCAACCGTCAATCCCGAAAAAAGTAACTGCACAAACTGACTCCATACATCCATCTTCTGCCCACTTCCTTTTCTAATCATTCTTTAATGTAAAAGAAAGGGAATTAGTCATCTAATTCCCTCCTTATACGAGGTTTTACTCCGCAAGCACAAACTTGCCATCTTTGATTTGCACCATTACTAAGCTATCCGCTGTTAATCCGGTATGATCGTTTTTCGTCATATTAAAGATTCCCGATATTCCAATAAAGTTTTTCGTGTTTTCCAATTTTTCTTTTATTTTTTCTTTATCCGTTCCTGCTTCTTTGATCGCATTGATCAATAAATGGAACGCATCCCATGCATGTCCGCCAAATGTAGTTGGTTCATAGTTATACGCTTTCTCAAAATCTTTCTTATAATTCAGTAACATTTCTTTTTGCGGATCACTATCCGGCAATTGTTCTGCCACTAAAATACGTCCAATTGGGAAGATAACCCCTTCCGCTGCTTCCCCCGCTAAATCAATAAAGCTCTTTGTACCGATTCCATGGCTTTCAATAACTGGTATATGAATACCTAACTGATGAATATTTTTTGTAACAACTGCTGATTCTTGAGTGGTCCCCCATACGATAATCGCTTGAGGGTTTGCTTTTTTCACTCTCGTCAGCATCGCTTTTGCATCGTCTACGGTTGCTTCAAACTCTTCTTCAATAATTGCTTTTATCCCGTAATTAGGGGCTAAACGTTTAAATTCCTCATGTCCGCTTGTTCCGTAAGCGTTCGCGACATTGAGCCATGCCACTTTTTGTAGGCCATTTTCTTTTAAATAGCTTAATAGTTTAGAAATCACGATGTCGTCACCTTGAGCGGTTTTAAATGTCCAATTTCTTGGAGAATGATCATCAGGTTGGACTATTTGTTTACTAGCTGCTAAGGAGATGTATGGAATACCTGCTTTTTCGATTTGAGGAATCATGGCGAGTGCATTACCGCTAATCGTACCACCAATAATCGCTGTGACTTTTTCTTGTTCAATAAGTTTTTTCGTGGATAATACGGCTTCATTTTGATCAGACTTATCATCATAAGTAATCAATTCTATTTTTTTGCCATTAACCCCACCATTTTCATTCAGTTCCTTGACTAGCATCTTCACTGTTTCCATTTCCGGTTTTCCTAATGGCGCAGCTCCCCCAGAAGCAGAAAATATTCCACCAATTTTAATCACTTCGGATTCGGAGCCGCTTGAATGTTCCTTGCCACACGAAGCAAGAATGAATACGCATAACATAGATATCATGACCGATAAAAACTTTCTCATCCCTCATCGAATCCCCCTTAAAAATCCTGATAAATGGTACCGTTTTCATTTATGCGAAGTCTACACACAGCTGTGTGGCACGAATTATTTATGCAAAGAGAGGCAAAAAACTGGAGTCGTAGTAAGATAGGAGGTAGCATTTATACATTTTCGGTATATGAAATAATATATGACAAAGCGTAAATGACAATCACTTATTTATCATCCCATTCAACTAAAGCATTACCGCTTTAGTTGAATGGAGAAGTGATACTAGCGATTTTTGAAAGCTTCCACCGTATTTAATTTGTGCTGACGAACAAAGCCCTCAATTTCGTTTCGTGGCGCTTGTTCCTTTAACAGACGGATAATTTCTTCATGTTCTTTAATGGATTCCTTCGCCCGCTGCGGCACAAAGGTAAACCCATACGCGCGGATTCGCCTCATTCGCTGCCAAATTTGCTTAATTTGCTCTTCTAAATACGCGTTGCCACAATGTTTGTAAATGAGCGCATGAAATTCATAATTGAGTTCACTAAATCGCTCAAAGTCAAATTCCTGCAGCGCCTGCTCCATCTTTTTATTTAATTCTGTTAATTGTTGAATCATCCCCTCCTTCATATTACTGGAGCTTAGCGCTGTCGCGTATCCTTCAAGCACCGCCAAGACAGACAACGTTTCTAAATATTCTTTCTCGTTAATGTTGCTGACGATAGCACCCGTGTAAGGCTTATATTGAATCCACCCTTCCGCTTCCAATTGGCGGATTGCCTCCCTGACCGGAATGCTACTCAAGCTTAACTCTCGGGCAATTTGATCGATGACGATCCGATATCCCGGCCCATACAAGCCGTTTTCGATGCGAGAAAGAATATATTCATAGGCAATTTGTGTTTTGTTTTTTGTTTTGGATTCCATACTATTATCATATATCATATGCTATATACTCACAAGCATGTAATTTTTCTATTTTATCCATGTTGGGCGGAAGCAGCGGAAGGTTGTTTGGATTTTCCGAATTTTGGTATCGGATGATCGCCGATAGAAACGTGAATCACTTGCACTTCCGTATAAAAGTCGAAGCTGTAATGACCGCCTTCGCGGCCGATACCACTGTATTTCGTGCCTCCAAACGGAATGCGCAAATCCCTGACGTTTTGCGAATTTACCCACGCCATTCCGCTTTCGATCGATTGAGCGATGCGATGGCCTCGTTTTATATCGTTCGTCCATACATATGCCGCTAGTCCGTATTTTACGTCATTTGCCATTCGAATCACTTCTTCTTCCGTTTCGAATGACATTACTGCCATAACTGGGCCAAAAATTTCTTCCTGCGCCACTTTCATGCTGTTATGACAATTCAATAGCAGCGTAGGCGGTACAAAGTTTCCTTTTTTCAGCTCCTCCGGAACGTCCGCCGAATAAACTTCCGCTCCTTCTTGTTTTGCGATTTCGATATAATTCATCACCGTTTCCCAATGTTTTCGGTGAATGAGTGGTCCGACTTCCGTCAAAGGATCCATCGGGTCGCCAATGGAAATATTTTTCACTCGTTCCTTGAGTTTTTCGACAAACGAATCATAAATCGATTTTTCTAAAAACAGGCGGGAATTGGCGGTGCATCTTTCGCCATTGAAGGAGAAAATGCCCCATACTACCGCATCAAGCGCTTTTTCTAAGTCCGCGTCTGCAAAGACGATGACCGGAGATTTTCCTCCTAATTCCATCGACGTCTTTTTCAATGTATCGGCACTGTTTTTGATAATCTCCGAACCCGTTGTCGTTTCACCTGTAAAGGAAATAAGCCGCACATCCGGATGGGCGACAAGGGAAGCTCCCGCGGTTTCTCCAAAGCCGTGCACAACGTTAAATACCCCTTTTGGCAGTCCCGCTTCATGAATAATTTCTGCCAGTTTGTTTGCCGTCAGTGGCGACCATTCCGCTGGCTTCAACACAACGGTATTTCCAGTGGCCAGAGCCGGCGCAACTTTCCATGTTTCTAGCATAAACGGCGCGTTCCACGGCGTAATTAATCCTGCTACACCGACCGGTTTGTAAATGGTATAATTGAGAAATTGTCCGTCCACGTGATACGCTTCCCCAACCATGCGGCTTTTCACCATTTCCGCATAAAATCGGAAGTTTTCGGCAGCGCGAGCCGCCTGCTTTTTCGTTTGGCTGATTGGCAGCCCCGTATCAAGCGATTCCAAATACGAAATTTCCTCCGCATGTTTTTCAATTAAATCGGCAATCCGCAAAATATATGTCATTCGTTCTTGGACGGACATCGTTCGCCACGGTCCATTGTCAAACGCTTCTTTCGCCGCACGGACAGCTGCGTCAATATCCTCTTTCAAGCCTCCCGCCACTTCATTAATGACTTCGTTCGTAAATGGATTTATATTTTCAAAATAGTTGCCTGATGCGCCTTCAACAAATTCTCCATTGATATAGTGGAGCACGTTGCTGATTTTGGCTGCCATGCTTTTCCCTCCTAACGAGTAATTACGTTTGGTAACGGCGATGAATATTATTATGTTTGTATGTTCCCGATTCACTAAATTCATGTAGTTCTAGAGATAGCGCCAAGTACCGCTTCTCGTAAAGCGCGGAGAAATGCTCCTTCATAACGCTAAAAATTTCCTCGCAAACCGCTTTTTTATCCTCTTCTGAACGTCCTGCGCCGATTTTCAGCGTGCCGTGCACAAACGCATCGTCCTCTGTGCCGTCGGCAACGTAATATTCTTTCAATTCAATCGCTCTTGAACGAATGCCGCCGATCGGGAACAAATCGCTTTGCGAGATAAGCACTTGATGAACTTTGCGCAATAGTTCATGAATATTCGCTTCTTTTGCGATATTATCGGTGTATTCCAAAATAAAGTGAGGCATGAAAACGGGCCCCCTTTGTCATACGATTTTGTTCATTAATCGGCCGATTTTTTCGATTTCGGCGACGACCTCATCGCCTACATTGACATTGACTGCTCCTTTTGGTGTTCCAGTGAGTATCATATCGCCGGCATTCAGCGTCATAAAACTACTTAAATACTCGATTAGTGCCGGGATACTAAAAATCATATCTTTCGTATTTCCTTCTTGTACCAACTTCCCGTTCACATATGTCCGCAACGTGAGGTTCATCGGGTCATCAATATCGGCCTTATCGACCAGCCATGGACCAATCGGCGTGCAGTCATCGCGATTTTTCACACGGAAATTCGGGCGATAATAATTCTCCAAATAGTCGCGAATTGCGTAATCGTTCGCAATTGTATAGCCTTGCACATATTCATATGCTTCTTCCGCCTTAACTTTCCGCGTCGTTTTTCCGATTACAACAACAAGCTCACATTCATAATGCATAAACGTTGCATCGGGAGGTCTTGGTGTTTCGCCGCGATGTCCAATTAATGTATTTCGCCCTTTGAAAAAGACAAGCGGCTCTTTCGGGGCCGAAAACGATAATTCTTGTGCATGATCGGCATAATTTAGTCCTAACGCGAAAATCGTCCGCGGCTCAACAGGAGGAAGCCATGTTACTTCCTCTTCTTTCACGGTGCGTCCATTATTCAATCGCAGGAGCCCACTTTCCTCTACTACCGCCCCGTAAACAGCACCGTTAAACGCTACGCGCGCGCGTTTCATGACGTCCAATCTCCTTTATCCAATCGCTTTCATGCACAACCGTGTTTTCTAAACTTCCGATTTTTTCGATTTCAATGCGTACATGATCTCCTGCTTTCACAAGCGGCGCACCTTCTGGAACACCAACAAGTAGGACATCCCCTGGATATAGCGTCATAAACTCAGTAATATCAGCCAATAATGACGCTACAGGACGCATTAAATGTTTCGTGTTATTATGCTGGACTAAGCGGCCATTGATAAACACTCGTATATCGAGCGAATCTGGGTCAACCACTTCCTTTTTCTCGACCACCCAAGGTCCCATCGGAGCGAATCCATCCCTTGAGCGTTCCTTTACAGCGGGACGATAAATCGTTTCGTGCGGAATGGTAACATCGTTTACGATCGTATATCCATCGATATAATCGAATGCACGTTCTTTTGCGACCTTTGTCGCAGTTTGCCCAATGACCACGCCAAGCGCCGCCCCGACCTGCAGCTCAGACGCATCATCTGGCAATGGAATACATCCCCCATGCACATTTACCGTATTGCTTGGTTTCATATACAAAATCGGAGCACTAGGAGGGTGATGGTACGGCGGCTTCGTCATTTGCTTCCGAAACCGCTCCCATTCCTCTTTGTAGTTTAAAAGTACGCCGTAAATGGCACCCATCGCTGGTGCTCCCCATTGCAGTTGATTCGCATTGTACTCCGTTCCATCAATGATCACTGTATTTCTCTCTGGATCTACTTCCGACTCCATCGTATAAGAAATTCCAGCAATTTTAAAAAATGCTTTAGCCACCTGTTTCCACCACGCTCCCGGCAATCATGATGTTACTTCCGTTAATAGATTGTATTTCACGAGCGTTTGCCGGATTTTCTCTTGAATCTCTTCGCTTGGCAAATCAAGAGGCAACCGTAGCTTCGGTGTAATTTTTCCCATCATTCCTAACGCTGCCTTTACCGGTCCTGGATTCGTTTCCATGAATAAAATATCGTTTAACTCCATCAGTTCAAAATGAAGATCTTGTGCCCGTTTCACATCTCCTTCAAACCATGCGTTGTGCATTTCCGCTACTTTTGCTGGTGCCACATTTGCCGTCGCACTAATCGATCCTGCTCCACCAATTGCTAGCATCGGATAGCATAATAACTCAATACCGGAGAATAAGAGAAAATTTCTGCCGCAATAAAGAAGAACGCGATTGACGTGTTCAAAATCTTTATTGGACTCTTTCACTCCGATAATATTCGGACAATCTTCTACTAGCCGCGCCATCGTCCGCACTTCTAAATTCACTGCCGTTCTTCCTGGAATGTTATAAATAATAATCGGAATATCTACCGAATCAGCGACAGCTTTGAAATGCTTATAAAGTGCCTGCTGGGATGGTCTATTATAGTAAGGCACAATCACCATAGCAGCATCCGCGCCAATCTCTTGAGCAAACTTTGTCAATTCAAGTGTTTCCGCATGATTCGTGGAACCGGTCGCCGGAATAAATGGAACTCTTCCATTTACTGCTTTTTTCGCTGTTTCCATTACTCTCTTACGTTCTTCAATCGTTAAGGAACTAGGTTCTCCCGATGTTCCTGTGACGGAAATTCCATGGCTTCCACTTTCAATTTGCCAGTCAATTAATTTTTTCATCGTTTCAAAATCGATATTCCCTTCGCTGTCAAACGGTGTAATGACAGGAGCGATGGACCCTCTTAATCTTTGTTTAATCTCTTCGTAAGCCATAAAATATGCCCTCCTATAATTTCTGTTCATTTCTTAATTTTCTAAAATTTGATTATATTATATATAAAATTATATATGTTTTCAACGAGTAAATCATATATGATATTTCGTAAGCTAGTTTTTCTATATAACTGACTTTAATTTTTTATTATTGGCAGATGTTTCTTCATCTGACAGACGTCTAATAAAAGCGAGCTTTATAGATTGTTTATCGTTTATTTTGTTTAATCCAATAATCGTTCCATTCAACATATTCGTGTGTAAAGTTTTGGCAGAAATATTGCAGATTCCTCTATAATAGTTTCTGCCTATTTCTATTTGAACGACATATTCACCTATTTTCGGAATCATATAATCATATTCTAATCGGGCATGAAAAGTCATCTTTTCTTTATCCTCTTCTTCTGAATTAGTGAGCGTACACAAAACACTATAATAATCCCCAAGATAATGCGGAACATCATGAACCATTCCGGACAATAATAACTGCCGAATCATCGAAGAACTAATTTTTTTGTTTTGATACTTCACTTCTGGAACGATTGTAACTTCAAATATCCCCTTTCCGTCCTGTTCGAGCTGTTCCATTGTCCCTTTTCCCTTATATCCGTACGTAAAATCAAATCCTGCCACCGCATGACGGCAGCAGAGAGAAATAAGAAATCGATCAACAAATTCTCTATGAGAAAGTTTCGAAAAATCCTCATCAAATTTGACAATATAAAACTTTTCCACTCCTAATTTTGCAAAAATCTCTTGTTTTATTGATAGAGGGGAAAGATATGAGTTCACTTTTTTAGATGTCGGAATCACTTGGCTTGGATGCGGAAAAAATGTCATCACGGCCAGTGTTAATTGTTTCTTTTTTGCGAGGCGTTTTGCCGTTTCAATAATCTTTCGATGACCTACATGTACTCCGTCAAAAAAACCGAGCGCCATTACACATGGTTCAGGCTTAAAGGCAGACAAGTCTGTGTTTTTGTCTATATAAATAACTTTCACCGACTCATCCCCCATTTGAAAGGCTAGCGATATTGCGGTATTTTCCTTCAAAAAATAACAGCGGATCGCCTTCTTTCATGTAAATGTCTGTTACTTTTCCAATATATAACGTATGGTCCCCTGCGATATATGATGTATCGACATCACACAAAATATTGGCTAAGGCATCTGGTAATATCGGATGGCCATCAATCCAATTAAATTCCACGTGCCGCTCTTCTTTTAATTGTCCAGCAAATAACATAGAAAGATCTTGTTGTTGATCAGATAAAATATTGACAGTAAATTTCCCTGTTTGTTGAATGACTGAATTCATTTTAGCCTTTTCTCCAACAGAAATAAGAATCAACTTCGGATTTAATGACACTGACATAAATGCATTTGCTGTCATTCCACGCACTTGACCGTCTAAAGAGGACGTAATGACAGTAACACCGGTTGCAAATTTCCCCATCGCATTTCTAAATGTACGATCGTCCACTTTCTTCACTCCTTTTATCACGATCACTGTCGGTTTATCACTACTAATTTCAACTCTGTCATTTCTTCTATAGCATATTTAATCCCTTCTCTTCCTATCCCGCTTTCTTTTACTCCACCATACGGCATATGATCAACACGAAATGTTGGAATATCATTGATCATTACCCCGCCTACTTCTAACTTCTCTGCCGCATCCAAAGCACGGGCAATATGATTCGTATAAATTCCTGCCTGTAACCCATATCGAGAATCATTAACAAATTGAATTGCTTCTTCTACGGAAGCTACTTTATTGATGAGAACGACAGGGCCAAATACTTCTTGACAGGAAACTTTCATATCTGGCTTTGTATGAAGCAGCACCGTAGGATGTACGATGTTTCCTGTTATATCTCCTCCAGTTGCCACCGTAGCCCCAGCTTGTTTTGCTTCTTCAATCCAATTTAATACACGCTGCACGTCATTTTTAGAGATTAATGCAGATATATCTGTGCTGGCATGGAGCGGATCGCCGATTGTCAATGTTCTTGTTTCTGACACAAATCGATCAACAAATTCTTCGTATATATTTTTATGCACATAAATTCGTTGCAAAGATATGCATACTTGACCTTGGTTGGAAAATGCCCCTTTCACACATCTCGGAACAATTGAACGTAAATCTACACCTTCATCAATAATTACAGCTGAATTGGAACCAAGTTCAAGTGTGACACGTTTTAACCCTGCTTTGTTGCGAATCGCAATTCCTACTTGAGGACTTCCTGTGAACGTAATCATTTTCACTCGTTCATCCTGTACAATTTGGTTACCAATAAGACTCCCTCTACCTGTCACAACATTTAATGCACCATCAGGCAAACCAGCCTCTTGCAGTAGTTCGGCGATAAAGAAAGCGGATAGCGGTGTTTGCGAAGCTGGCTTTAAGACAATCGTATTTCCAGAAGCAATAGCAGGTCCAACTTTGTGAGCAACTAAATTCATCGGAAAATTAAATGGAGTAATCGCCCCGATCACACCAATTGGCTCCCGAATAGTATAACCAATTCGATTTTCCCCACCAGGTGCCGCATCTAACGGCAGCGTTTCGCCATGAATCCTCTTTGCCTCTTCTGATGAAAATTTGTATGTTTGGATCGTACGATTGACTTCTTCTAATGCTGTGCGAAGCGGTTTAGCGGACTCTTGTGCAATGATGTGTGCAGCCTCCTCTTTTCGTTGTTCTAACAAGGAGGCTACGTTTTCTAAAATTTTTGCCCGTTCATGTTTCGGCATTTTCGCCATTTTTTCACGCGCATGGTAAGCAGCTGCAATTGCTTGATCGACATCGTTTAAAGTAGCAACAGGAATTTCAGCAATGATTTTTTCATTATATGGAGATAGAAGTGAAGTGTATTTTTCGGCTTTCACCCATTTTCCATCAATAAATAATTTTTTTCTCATATCTCTCTTCCCTTTATTTTTTAAATAATGAATGTAGGTTTCATTTTTTGCAAAGTTGGTTCTTTTACTTCTACCGTTTTATCGTCATGAACATCTAGCACTATGGATGCCTCTTCAAACCAGCTGTCTGGAGCTTGATGTCCCCAGAATGTTTGGCGACGCGGATCGTTAATATCCCAACGAATCGGTTGAAAATCAGGATCACTTGTTAAATAATCTCCCGTATATAATTCAATTCGATGCCCATCTGGGTCCCGCAAATAAAGGAAAAAGGCATTGGACAACCCGTGGCGGCCCGGCCCTCGTTCGATGCTCGAGGCATATCCCATCGAAGCAAGCACATCGCAAGCGTGAATCAGGCTGAGTTGATCGGAAAGCCAAAAGCCAATATGATGAAGACGTGGCCCTTTGCCATTCATAAACGCAACATCATGAACGTTCGGTTTCCGATGCAACCAAGCTGCCCATAACTGTTTATCTTCTGTTTCTGTATATTCTGAACAAGCAAACCCTAATTCTTTTACATAAAAATCGTACGCTTTTTGCACATCTGTAACCATGCAGTTAAAATGATCAATTCGCTGTACTCTCGCACCACGATACAAGTCATATCGCTGCAACAGCCGTTCAACCGTATCCATTTTCACAAAAAATTCCAATGGGAGGCCAGATATATCTTGAACACGGAAGGCTCTTCCAATTGCATGTTGTTGACCTTCTTCTATCCATTTCGGATTCAGCTGTTTTTGTCGGAAAAAGTGATACAAAGCCTCTAAATCTTCTTCAGAATGAACTTTATAGCTAATAACTTCTACACTAGGTTGTTCCGCTTTTTTCAACAATAAACTATGATGATGGTATTCCTCCAATCCTCTTAAATATAGATGGTTGTTGTCTGCTTCAGTCACAACAAAGCCTAGAGCACGTTCATAGAAATCACGTGAAGCATTTAAATCGGTCACTCTTAACACTGCCCTCGCACAGCGGATAATATTAAACTTCATACGATTTAGCCCCCCTCTTTTTGATTAATTAGTATTGACAGAAACATTAGCAAGCTTCGGTGTTCCTAAAAATTCGTAAATTAAATTTTTGTAATAATCTTTTTCATAGTTATCAAAATAAGTCATTCCCATACGGATTGGATCACCAAAAAAGTAGTATTCATAATGCGTTTGCCGGCTTCCGAAGGCGCTCATTGTCATATCCCACGCCAAACGGAACAATTGCACGCGCTCATATCCATCGATATTTGCCCCTTGCATCGCTCTTCGCACAATCGAGCCGATTTCTTCATTGTTGAAGTCAGCTTCGGTCGGAATCGCCATCAATCCAGAGGCGCCAAGAATGCGCACAATTTCTGCTAGACGCGGATAAATCCTCGGATACCAATTTCTTGCAGCGTCAAGCGCCTCAAAATCTGGCGTCATCGTTCCCCATTTGTCCAATTTAGCGTTATGTTCCGCACGATATAAATGGCTGCGCATCGTCTCGAGCACTAACATAATTTCTGTTCCTTTGTCTTTGACATGCTGGAATTGTTCAATACCAATTGCATCCATAATACAAAGAACAACACCGAGGATAAATTCTGTTTTCACAATATTTTTGGCTACCACTTGATGAGACATATGAACAACTGCGTTTGTTTCGCGGAACGTCCGATTGCAAATGGAAGAATTCCCACAAACAAACACGCGCTCCCATGGAACGAATACGTTTTCAAATGAAACGATGGCATCCCCTTCTTCAAAACGCGAGCTTAGTGGATGATCCCAAACGCTTTTGCCGTAGTCAAACGCTTCACGGCAAATAAATTTTACACCTGGAGTATTATTTGGAATGGCAAACGCTAACGAGTATGGATCTTCACCTGATCCCACTTTTTTAACCGTGGACGGAAATACTAAAATTTCGTCAGTAATTCCACCTTGCGTCGCCAATAGACGGATACCATCAACGATAATGCCATCTTTTCTTTTTTCCACTAAATGCAAAGGAACGTTTGCATCTTTTTGTTCATGTTGAGCTTTTGAACGGTTCATTTGTGGATGAATGAGTGTATGTGTAAGGCTAATATCGTTTTCACGTGCATATTCATAATAATTTCTCGCGTTCTCAGCAAACATCGGGTCATCTTCGGCAAACAAGTCATTAGCTACTCCCATCGCCATCACTTCCGCATTCAAGTAATCTGGTGAACGCCCCATCATTCCCGCGGAAGTACGTGCCCATTCTTGCGTTGCTTCCCGTCTGGCAATCAATTCTTCCTTCGTCGTAGGCTGAATATATGTCATACCAACTTTGTTTCCCGTTGTTGGTGACGTATATAACATTTTTCCCGGCTTTTCGTATTGAAGATCATACAGACGTGCCATCGATTGAATGACATTTTTAAACGCTGGATGTTCGGTAACATCCTCAACTTTTTCCCCGTGAATATAGACATTACTTTTCGCTTTTTTTAAACGTTCGATATACTCTTTACCTGTTTTTGCTGGCATTTGTTATTCCCTCCTACATTCTTTTTCCATTTTCATGTATAATTACAATAGTAAGCGATTTCTTTTGTTTAAAAACTCACCTCTTTCACCAGAATTATTTTCTGAATCTTTAGAATTAATATAACATATGATTTCATATATGAAAAATATAAAAAACATTGGTTAAGTATATGAAAAATATATACAAGAGAGGAGAATAAGCATGATTGATATAAAACAATTAAAATATTTTGCGACAATTGTTGAAGAAGGGCAAATTACAAAAGCGGCTAGAAAACTACATATTGCTCAACCTCCGCTAAGCCAACAGCTAAAACAGCTCGAAGAAACTTTGGGAGTTACGTTGCTAGAAAGAAACGGTAAAAAATTAGAATTAACTGAATCAGGAAAAATTTTATATCATAAAGCAAAACAGTTACTACAGCAATTAGATGATGCCATTTTAGAAGTTCGAGAAACAAATGAAGGAATCAAAGGTATACTGTCCATAGGATGCGTAAAATCTTGTTTTTTCTACTTACCTGAAACAATAAAAAAATTCAACAAAAATTTCCCAGATGTTAAATTTCATTTAAGAGAGGGAGATAGTTTTCTAATTAGCGAATTGTTAAAACAACGAGAAATTGAAATTGGTATCGTTCGTCTTCCAATTGATTCTAATCAATATGAAATTATTAGTTTGCCAAGTGACCCTTACGTAGCTGTTATACCAAAGCAATGGAAATATCATCACCATTATATTTACATGAAAGAATTTACTGATATTCCTCTTCTTCTTCTCCATCGAATCAGTGGAAAAGGTCAATATGAACTCGTTATTAATGAATGCCGACGTCACGGTTTTGAACCAAAAATTATTTGTGAGTGCCCTGACGTTACTATATTATTATCGCTAGTTTCCAAAGGAGTTGGAGCAACAATTGTACCAAAATCTACTGTTTCCATTTTCCGGATTCCAGAAATCACCGTACTTGAAATTATAGATTCCTCTATCCAGGCTGAAGCAGCAGTTATTGTTGAAAAAAATCGCTATATATCAAAAAGTTCTATCCATTTTTTAGAAATTTTAAAAACAGAACTCAGTAGTAAATAACAAAATTATGGAGGCTGTCCCAAAAGGCCGTAAAACGACCTTTTGAGGACAGCCTCAGAATCATTGATCCTTATTTTCTTATAAATTGTTGTGTCCAGATATATCCGTTTTCTTCAAAACCTACTCCGATATGCGTGTAGTTTTTGTTCAAAATATTCGCCCGATGGCCTGGGCTATTCATCCAAGCCGCCACTACTTCTTGCGGAGTCCGTTGGCCTTTTGCAATATTTTCTCCGGCGGCCGTATAAGAAATGCCGAATTTTCTCATCATTTCAAACGGAGAACCATATGTCGGGCTGTTATGGGAGAAATAATGGTTCACTGCCATGTCTCTTGACTTTTCACGGGCCACTTTGCTTAACGCTAAATCAACCTTTAAAGGCGGCAAGCCATATTTCGCTCTTTCTTTGTTCGTTAAATCTACTACTTGTTGTTCATAAGCTTTTAATCCTGCTTCATTTACATTTGCTTTTTGACTTGGTGCAGGCGCCTGCGTTGCTGGCTTGCTTACAGGAGTTTGTACATTCGCTGATGGTTTTTGGACAGTAGTTGTGGCTGGTTTTGGCTGTACTGTTTTTGCCACTTCTGCATATCCTGTTTGATCTAAAATAAACTGCACCCATTTTTCGATATCTTGAATATTAGATGGATAGACAGTTTTAACTTCATAGTTTTGGATAGACGGACATGGGGCAGGCCCTGCCGCTTCCGTTTTCGCTGTTGTAGTTGTAAAAGATGCTCCTACAATCGCTAAAGATGCAGCAAGTGAAAATACGATTTTTTTATTCATTGTTTCTCCTCCTTCAATCTCACCCTTGCTTGCACATACATCATAACACGAGTTTTTTGTAAAATTTTTAGATAAATATGGTAATTACATTAATTTACCATTATTGTTCTGCAAGAAGGGATTTTTTCATAAAAAAATCCTAGTCTATCCCCGATGAGAACTAGGGTTGTAAAAAATTATCTTTCATTATTATTAAATCCTTTTTTGTAATGAATAGTAATCCTACCCATCTATTACTTAAAAATAAAGATTGACAAAGTTTAAGAAAAGGGTAAAAATTAACATTTTTTACGATAGTGTTACAATATAACATTTTGTTTGAAAGTTTTTGCAAGAATTTTTTATAGCGTCTCGTCAAGTCTTTATGATTTCATGACAATTTTTCGAACATTGTCTTAAAATCATTATATTTTCTTTAATTTTGTAGTATAGTAATAGTGCGATTAGGTAATATTTCATATTCTAGGGAGCGTGCAATGATGATCGTTCATGAGTTAGTTGGTACGGAAAACTTGTTTGCAGGGCAGTTAAAGGAAGGATATTACGTTGTTCGTGAGAAATACAACATGTTAGATATCCATCAGTGTAGCGCGGATGTGTTTCAACAATTTGACTGCGGAACGGAAGAGGTTATTACTGTTGTTTTTGATCCTGGCAATGAATATTCCCTTGTCTGCCTTGATGTATATACATTTGAAAACAAATCTCCTTCCCTCGCCGAATTGAAACAGACACTTCAAATAAAGCACCATGACCTTTTCCAAACAGAAGCAGTCTCAGTGTGAGACTGCTTTTTTCTCGCTCTTTTTCTGCTTTGCTGGCAGGAGATGAACTGCTTCCGCTCGTAATGCTTCTACTGCTTCTAACAAACTTTCATTGCTACTCGGATGCGGGTAAAAAGGAAATTTCATATCCTCCTCACGTGCGGCCATTTCCAATCCAATAATTCCGCTCGAAATGAGATCAACCGCTCCCGCACCGATCATATGAACGCCTAGTATCACATCTTGTTTTACATCACTGATGATTTTTACCAATCCATCTTTTTGGCCAATAATACTAGCATATCCGTTTCCAGTTATCGGAAAACTTCCGACACGAATGTCCTCATACTGCACTCTTGCTTCGTCTTCCGTCAATCCAACGCTCGCTATCGGCGGAATGGAATGTACAATCGTTGGAAGAAAGGTGAGGTCGATTTCGGACTGTTTTCCAGCGATTGTTTCAGCGGCGACTTTTCCTTGTTTGACTGCTTTCACTGCAAGCATCGGCCCGCCTGTTACATCCCCCACAGCGAAAATATGGGGAAGCGATGTTCTCGCTTGATGGTTGATCTCAATAAATCCTTGCTCCGTGCGCTGGATGCCAAGACGGTCGATGCCTAATTCATCAATGTTCGCTTTCGCTTCGCATGCCACAAATACATGCGAGCCCTCGACCGTCACCGTTTCTCCTGTCTTTGTCTTTAACGTGACGGCAACGGCATCCAGCAATAACGTGACGCTTTCTACTTTACAATGCTGATAAAGTTTGATTTTCCGTTTTTTCCATATTCTCTGCAATTCATTAGCGACCGTTTCATCTAGCCCAAATGTGCCATCATCCGTAATGACAGACACTTGCGAACCAAACGCGCGAAAACTCATTGCCACTTCAATCACGATATAGTCGTTTCCGTAAACGATCAAATGGTTGGGTAATGTTTCCAATCCATATATCGAATACACGTTTAAAATGCGTTCATGGTCAATATTGATGGATGGTGGTGAAACGTACGATGCCCCGGTGGCAATGATGGCGTGCCGAAAGCGGTACACGTCAAACACTTCTCCCGATTCAACGCCGATGCGGTCTTCCGCTAAAAAGGACGCTTTGCCGCGGATGACTTCGATACGGTTCGCTTTGCAAAGCGCTTCTACGCCTTGACGAAGCTGAGTAACTACCTTTGTCTTATAGTTTTGTAGTTTTCCTAATTGAAACGAAACATGTCCCAATTCAATCCCGATTTCCTCAATGTGAGGAAGCTCTGCCATTTTCTGCGCAGCATGAGTGAACACTTTTGACGGAATACAGCCTTTGTTCAAGCAAACACCACCGAGCTCCTCTTTTTCGATGAGTGTGACAGACAGACCAAACTGGGCAGCGCGAATCGCAGCGTTATATCCGCCTGGTCCTCCGCCAATGATGACGACATCTCGTTCATGGGCAAGTTCTCCAACTACCATTTACACCAACTCCATTAACATTAGTTTTGGATTTTCGATCAGTCTTACAAAATAGTTTGTAAACGCCACAGCCGTCGCACCATCGGCGACGCGGTGGTCAAATGACATCGAGATGTTCATGATTGAGCGAACTGCGATTTCATCATTTTCCATGACAACAGGACGTTTTTTCGTTTTATGGAACGCCATAAGTGCTACTTCCGGATAATTAATAATTGGTGTTGCGCCAATGCTGCCACCGAGCGGACCTACGTTGCTGATGGTGAACGTGCTTCCTGTCATTTCTTGAAGCGTCAATTTGTTTTCTTGCGCTTTTTTCGTGAGATGTTTCGCTTCTTCATGAATCTCCCGCAGTGACTTGCATTCGACATGTTTGACGACTGGCACGATTAATCCTTCTTTTGTGTCGACGGCAATGCCAATATGATGCTCTTGTTTAAGATGGATCACTTCGCGTTCTTCATCAAGCTTAGAATTAAATATTGGAAACTGCTTTAACGCGAGCGACAACGCTTTAATGAAAAACGCCGTTGCGGAAATATGGAAGTTTTGCTGTTTCAGCTCTTCACGGAATCGGATGAGCTCGGTGACATCGACTTCTTCAAAATGCGTACAATGCGGAATCGTATATAACGATTGCGCCATTTTTTTCGCGATTTGCTTGCGGCGACCGTGGAACGGGATGATGGAAGATGATTGTGAGTTGTCACCCACTTTTTCGAATGATTGAGCTTCCACATCGCTGCCTGCGATCGACGAATGATTCGTTTGCTTCGTATTGTTAGTTTCGATAAAGCGGTACACGTCATCGTCAGTAATTCGGCCGCCTGGTCCTGTACCGACAACTTGTTCCAAATCCACTCCGTGTTTGCGGGCAATTTTCCGTGTATACGGCGAGGCAAGCACGCGCCGTTTTATCGTCCGCTTAACGGAAACAGTCTCTTCTTCTTTGATGGCAAACGGGCGAGTGGATTCCGTCGCCACATTTGGCTGACTGGACGGCGTTTCTGCAAGTGGCGATGATTTTGTTTCTAACGTAAGAATCGTCGTGCCAACTGAAATCGTTTCCCCCTCGGGAACGAGAATATCTTGGATGATACCTGCGGCTGGTGCGGGAATTTCCGCTACCATTTTATCCGTTTGTACTTCGACTAGCGGTTGGTCTGCCTTTACATGATCTCCTTTTTTGACCAGATAATTTAATACGGTAGCTTCGGTCATTCCTTCACCGATATCATGAAGTTTCACTTCCATTGTTTCTACCCCTTCCGCTAGAAGTTCATTACTTTTTCAATCGCATGCAAAACGCGCTCTGGTGTAGGTAAATAATCATCTTCATAAGCAAAAAACGGCACGGGAACGTCAAATCCAGTCACTCGTTCTACTGGCGCTTTTTGATATAAAAACGATGTATCGTTAATAACAGCGAGAATGTCATTCGCCAATCCACCAGTGGCGTGAGCTTCCTGCACAATAACCGTCCGCCCCGTCTTTTGAACCGAATCGGCGATGATATCTTTGTCAAGTGGGTAGAGTGTGCGCAAGTCGATAACATCGACATGAATTCCTTTTTTTTCCGCAGATTCGGCTGCTTTCATCGCTACTGGCACCATCGCCCCCCACGCGATGACGGTTACATCGTCTCCTTCGCGCAATTTTTTTCCTTTGCCAATTTCAACCGTATATTTTCCTTCTGGTACATCCTCTCGAAATGCACGATAGATGCGCATTGGCTCTAAAAACAGCACCGGGTCGGGGTCTTCAATGGCGGCAATGAGTAAACCTTTTGCGTCATATGGCGTAGATGGGCAGACGACTTTGATACCTGGCATATGGGTAAACAGTGCTTCGGTGCTGTCGGAATGAATTTCTGGAGCGCGAACTCCCGCGCCATACGGGGCGCGGATGACCATCGGCACGGTAAAATGTCCCATCGTCCGCGCGCGCATCCGTGCGGCATGCGTCATAATTTGCTCGTATGCTGGATAAATAAAGCCTAAAAACTGAATTTCAACGACAGGCCGAAGTCCATTGATCGCCATCCCGATCGCCGCACCAGTAAATCCTGCTTCGCTTAACGGCGTGTCGATGACCCTATCCTCGCCAAATTCCTCCTGTAATCCTTCCGTGGCGCGAAATACACCCCCGTTTTTTCCGATATCTTCTCCAAGCAAAATAACATCTTCTCTCTCTTTTAACATCGTGCGAAGTGCATCATTAACCGCTTGCACAAGCGTTAGTGTCTTGGTGTTCACCGCTGTCGTCATCCTTCGATCCCCCGTTTCCATTGGAAATACGCGTTTTTCTGTTCGGCAATCGTCCACGTCGGTTGGGCAAAAACATAATCAAACATGTCAGCTGGGTTCGCTTTTGGATATCGTTCCATTTCTGCTACCGCTTGCTCGATTTCCACGCTCACTTCCTTCTGTACTTGATTCATCCATTGTTCATCCCACCAACCTTCCTGCTGCATAAATCGCTCAATCCGCTTGATTGGATCGGTCGTTTCGCGTCTTCGCTTACTTTCTTCTTGATCGCGGTATTTCGATGGGTCATCGGAAGTAGTGTGGGCGCCATAACGCCATGTGACCGCTTCAATTAATGTTGGTCCTCCTCCATTTCTTGCTCGTTCAAGCGCTTGTTGCGTTTCAAAATACACGGCAAAAATGTCGTTTCCATCGATGCGAATGCCAGGAATGTCATACGCCAGCGCTTTTTGCGCGATCGTCTTCGATTTCATTTGGCGAGTAATCGGCACGGAAATCGCATATTGATTGTTTTGGTTGAAAAAGACCACAGGTAAATTGAAAACGCTTGCAAAATTGAGTCCCTCGTGAAAATCTCCTTCAGATGTTGCCCCATCTCCAAAATAAACGATAACCGCATTTTTCGTTCCTTTCCTCTTTTCGACGTAGGCTGCTCCTGCTGCATGCGGAAGCTGCGTGGCAATCGGAACGCTCGGCGGAACGATTTTTTTTCCTTCAGATGGAACACACCCTTCCGTTCGACCTTTCCAATATAGAAGCGTTTGCGTTAAGGAGCGGCCGAACGTCATCATCGCTCCGTGATCGCGGTATGTCGGAAACATCCAGTCACCATTGCGCAATGCAAGAGCGCTTCCAACTTGACACGCTTCCTGTCCCTCGTACGGAACATAAGTACCAATGCGACCTTGCCGCTGCAGACTGACACATTTCCGATCAAACATTCTGGTGCGGATGAGATGACGGTACATTGTCATCACCAGTTCTTTTGTAATTTGTTCGCGATATTCAGATCGCACAATGCACCCTTGTTCATTCATAATTTGTATAATAGGAAACTGAAATTCCATCGAATCCCTCCTTTGCCGTTATCGTCGGATATCCCATTTTGGCCGTTTGCGGTGCGTAAAAAAATTATTGCGGCGGCTACGCTGCTGCAACCGTTCTTCACAAAAGCGATTCGCTGCTTCGATCGTTGTGATATGGTCCGCTTCCGCTCGGGAATAAATATGAAGGAGCGTCGAATAAATAGTTTTTGTTTTTTGTAGTACACGCTCTTTATTCGGTCCGTATAGTTCATCAGCTACTTGAATGAGCCCTCCAGCGTTAACGATGTAATCTGGCGCGTATAAAATTCCTTTCTCTCTCAACATCTGTCCGTGGCGCACATCAAGCAATTGATTGTTGGCAGAACCGACAATCGCTTTTACTTTCAACACATATATGGTGTCATCATTTATGACATTGCCGAACGCACATGGAACAAATATATCCGCGTCCGTTCCGTAAATTTCTGTCCCATGCACGATCTTTACACCCGCTCCAAGTTTTTTTCCATACGATACAATTTCCTCAACCGCTGCTTCGTTAATGTCGCACACATATAAATCCGCGCCTTCTTCCAATAAGCGCTTTGCTACTTTCCTACCCACTTTTCCTAACCCTTGAATAGCGTATGTTTTTCCGTGAAGCTCGTCGCTTCCCCAAATCACTTTGTTGGTAGCTTGAATACCGTAAATGACACCTAACGCGGTCGGCACGGAAGAATCGCCGCTGCCACCATACTCCTCGGGAACACCTACGATGCAGTTTGTTTCTTTCATCGCATGAACGAAATCATCTGGCGTCGTTCCCATATCAGTACCCGTATAAAACCGACCATTCAACGATTCGACAAACTGACCGAACGCACGGAACAGTTCCGGTGTCTTGTCTTTGCGCGGGTCTCCAATAATAACCGCTTTTCCGCCTCCAAAATCGACGTCTGCTGCAAGACATTTGTACGTCATCCCTTTCGAAAGACGGAGCACGTCAAATAGTGCGTCTTCGACTGCCACATATGGGTACATTCGGCATCCGCCAAGCGCTGGACCTAGCGTTGTGTTATGAATGGCAATAATCGCTTTTAACCCCGTTTTTTCATCATTACAAAATACGACTTGTTCATGTTCACGAATTTGCGTAAATATATCAACCGCTTTCCACTGACTTGTGACGGTATTCATATTCTTTCAACCTCCTATGAATGCAACTGTTTCTGTAACATTTGCGCGATTTTTTGTTTCGGTAAAATTACTTGTTTCACTTCGCCGATTCCGATTACTTGCATCTCGTTTTTCGCTTCCACTTTTGTCACGACGACATTGTCACGAATCTCGGTCACTGTCGCTGTCACCGTCACGGTCGATCCTTCCGTTGTTGGAGCAATATGTTTCACGGATACAGCTACTCCCATTCCTTCTTCATGTTCTTCTAAATAAGGTAAAATAATTTTGCGGGAAGCCCATTCCATGTGATATACCATCGATACGGTGGAATAAGCTGGATGGACGACATTCCCTTCAAATTGTGCAAACATATCAGGAGTCACAACCGCTTCTACCACAGCGGTATCCCCCATTTTCATTCCCGGTTTCATCTTGTTTCACCTCTTCATTATTATTAATACTCATATATAACTTATAAATATATATACGTTTTAAAAACGTTATATTTATTATTTATTATATTTTTTAAATCGAAAAAAGGGGATAAGCTTGAAAACGCTTATCCGATTCTTTTCATTGTTCAACTTAACACCGCGCGATCGCTCGCTAGTTGTGTGCCGCGAATACGCTGGAATTCTGCCAATAATTTTTCTACTGTTAAACCTTTCTTTTCGTGTTCATCCACTTCCAAAATGATTTGTCCTTTGTCCATCATGATAAGGCGATTTCCTAAGTCGATGGCTTGCTGCATGTTATGGGTGACCATCAATGTCGTTAATCCGTACTGCTTAACAATATCTTTCGTTAAATTGGTAATCAATTCTGCTCTTGCCGGATCCAAAGCGGCCGTGTGCTCATCCAGCAGTAAAATTGCCGGTTCCGTAAACGTCGCCATCAACAAGGACAGCGCTTGCCGCTCTCCTCCCGAAAGCAAGCCTACTTTCGCCTGCAAGCGGTTTTCTAATCCAAGATGAAGCGTCTCGAGCACCTCGCGAAAGAAATCGCGCCGCTTTTTCGTCACTCCGCGACGGAGCGTACGTTTTTGATTGCGCGCGTACGCCATCGCGAGATTCTCCTCAATCGTCATGCTTGGTGCCGTTCCTGCCATTGGGTCTTGAAACACTCTTCCAATGTAACATGAGCGAACATATTCCGGCATCATCGTCACATCCTGGCCGTCAATGTAAATCGTTCCTTCATCAGGAAACAGTACACCCGAAATCAAATTCATCAGCGTTGACTTTCCTGCGCCGTTGCTGCCGATAATCGTAACAAAGTCTCCTTTTCGAAGTGTCAAATTGATATCTTGAAGGGCAATTTTTTCATCGGGCGTCCCTTCGTTAAACACTTTATAAATCCGATTTAATTGCAACATCGCTTTCACCCTTTCCGTTTGCGGAGATCGCGATGACCTGCGCACGCTCCCGTCTTTTCTGCTCTTTGCGCTTTTTCTCTTTTTGTTGGCGAACGATTTGCGGCATGACGAGCGCTAAAATGACAATGCATGCCGTGATAAGCTTCACGTCTCCTGTTTCTAAAAACTGCGCACGCAAAGCAAGACTGACAACAATGCGGTAAATGATCGATCCGCCGATGACCGCAAGTGTCGTTCTCGCAATCGTTTTTGTTCCAAATACCGCTTCCCCAATGATAACGGAAGCAAGACCGATAATAATCATGCCGATTCCCATGCCAACATCGGCAAACGAACCGTACTGCGCAATAAGCGCTCCTGAGAATGCAACCATTGCATTAGAAAGCCCCAGACCTAAGACGATGAGCAAATTCGTATTCGCCGACAAGCTACGAATCATACGCGGGTTATCACCCGTGGCCCGAATCGCAAGCCCGACTTCCGTCTGTAAAAACCAGTCCATGAAAAATTTAAACAGAAGGGTAAGAATCGCCATCGATACGAAAATTCCCCACGTTTTCGCCGCCGCTGAATCAAGACCGAGCTTCGTCCCCCACTCTTGAATCATTGTAAATACCGTTTTTTGGTTTAAAAGTGGTACATTAGAACGTCCCATAATACGAAGATTGATGGAGTACAGTGCAATCATCATTAAAATCCCTGATAAAAGAGCGTTAATTTTCCCGACTGTGTGAAGAAATCCAGTCATGCATCCAGCAGCAAACCCAATAAAGAGCGCTAGACATGTAGCTACAAACGGATTTACTCCGCTGACAATAAGTGTCGCCGCGACAGCAGCTCCCGTAACGAAGCTGCCATCCACCGTTAAATCAGGAAAATCTAAAATACGAAACGACAAATATACTCCTAACGCCATAATTGCATAAATAATTCCTGATTCGATCGCACCTACCATCGCCGTCAACAAAGGCATTCATCCTTTCGAATTTATTCGATGTATTCCGCCATTTGATCCCACTCAGGCTTCAGCTTTATTCCTTGCTTTTCTGCTGCTTGTTTATTGATAACAAGCTTTAATTTGCTCGGATATTCCGGTTTAATTTCCGATGGCTTTTTCTCTCCTTTTAAAATTGCAACGGCCATTTCTCCAGCTTGATAACCGATGTCATAGTAATCAAACCCATACGCCGCAAAACAGCCTCGTTTTAGTGAATCTAGCTCTCCCGCAAAAACGGGGATTTTTTTCTCATTTGCAACGCTCACGACCGACTCAATTGCCGATACAACCGTATTATCGGTTACAATGTAAAACACATCCGCTTTGCCAACTAACGACTCTGCCGCCTGTTTCACTTCCGCTGTTGTAGAAACGGACGTTTCAACAAACTTCAAATCAGTGTTTTTCGCGGCATCTTTCACTTTTTCAATTTGTGCCACCGAATTTTGTTCTCCTGCGTTATAAATGAGTCCAACCGTTTTGGCGTCGGTTTGCTCATCAATAAATTGAATTGTTTTTCGAATCGCATCTGGATGACTATCTGTTGTTCCAGTAATGTTTTCACCAGATTTATCCATAGATGGAACTAAACCAGCACCGACTGGATCAGTAACAGACGTAAATACGATTGGAATCTCTTTCGTTGCGTTTAGCGCGCTTTGTGCACTTGGAGTAGAGTTGGCGAAAATAAGATCAACCTCATCAGACACAAAATTGTTAGCAATCGTTTGATTATTGTTCATATCTCCTTGCGCGTTTTGCACATTGTACTTGACGTTTTCCCCTTCTTTAAATCCGCCATCTTCCACTGCTTTCTTAAACCCGTTGAAAGCAGCATCCAATGATGGGTGCTGAATAATTTGCGTGACGCCAATCGTGACCGCTTTTCCCTCCTTCTCATCCCCTTTAACACCATTTTTCGCGGCCTCCTCCTTCGCACATCCAGAAAGCGCTAACATCCAAACAAGCATAGGCGCCGCTAATCGTTTGATTACTCCTTGCATCCTTACTCCCCCTTGTTTTTATCAAAATTGACATAGTACCAATTTTCCTCTTGTTATGTACTTTATTTGGTAACGCTTACAAATAAACATCATAAAAATGTTTAGTAACGTTAAAATAACGTTATGCTAAATAAATATTATCAATTAAAAAGATATAAAGTCAATAATTTTCTAAAAAATAATAATTATAAAAAAATAGAACATCTTGGCAGGAAGATGTTCTTTATTCATCAATGAAGAAATATTATGAATGGAGAAGCGTATGTAATTTATGCAGCTGCTGTTTCGCCTCTTCCATCATTTGCTGAAATAGCTCTGCCACTGTCGGCATGTCTTCGATGAGTCCGGCAATTTGCCCTGCATTGACAAATCCTTCATGAAAATCTCCTTGAAGCGCTCCACGGCGATGACGGTCTTCCGATGTATATTCATTGAACATTTCGAGCGGCATTCCTTCTTTTTCATATTGCAACAATTTATCCGCATATGGAGTGCGCATAATTCTCCGCACTCTTCCAACTGAGCGACCAACAATCACTGTTTCGTTTTCTCTGGCATTGGTAATTAACTGTTTGTACGCCTCATGAAATGGTGCGTCTTTTGTAGCGATCAATCGCGTACCTAGTTGTACTCCTTGAGCACCAAGTGCGAACGCGGCAAGCAATCCCCGCCCATCTCCGATTCCTCCAGCGGCTACGACAGGAACGCGGACAGCGCTGGTGATTTGTGGAATCAACGTCATCGTCGTCAACTCTAACGTCGAATTAATTCCCGCTGCTTCATACCCTTCAGCAACAATAATATTCGCTCCTGCTGCTTCCGCTTTTTTCGCTTGTTTCACCGAAGCGGTCACGACAATTATTTTCACTCCTTGTTCCGTAAGACGTGGAATAAGCGGTGCTGGATTCCCCGCTGATAAAGAAACGACAGGAACCTGATGTTTTAAGACTAACGATACCATTTCGTCTACATACGGTGTTACTTGAACAGGAATATTGACGGCAAATGGCTGATTTGTTCGTCGTTTTGTTTCAATGATGATTTCTTCCACTTCATCAGGCGACATTGTACCAACACCAATCATCCCAAGTCCTCCCGCTTCGGATACGGCACTAGCCAGCTTCGCGTTACTAATATTGCCCATTCCCCCTTGAATGATCGGGTAACGAATATGTAACAAACGGCAAACATCATTCATAAAATTCCCACCCCGTTAAAATTATGTTATACTTATCATAACCTTATCATATTTTGAGGAGGATGAGAATGCTTTATTGTTACAATGGTAAAATGCCAAAAGTGGACGATACAGTATTTATCGCTCCTGGTGCTCATATTATCGGCGATGTTACGATTGGAAAAGAATCAACAATTTGGTTTAACGCCGTGTTGCGAGGCGATGAAGCACCGATTATTATTGGAGAACGCTGCAGCATTCAAGATAATTCGACATGCCATTTATATGAGGGATCACCTCTTGTTGTGGAAGACGAGGTGACGGTCGGTCACAATGTCATTCTTCACGGTTGCACAATTCGAAAACGCTCTATTATCGGCATGGGTTCCACGATTTTAGACGGTGCTGAAATCGGGGAAGAATGCATTATCGGGGCAAACACGTTAATTCCTTCTGGTAAAAAAATTCCTCCACGCTCTCTGGTCGTTGGGTCGCCGGGCAAAGTCGTGCGCGAAATTACAGAAAAAGACTTGGCTTTGATTCAACTATCGATTGACACGTATGTGCAAAAAGGAAAAGAGTACCGTCAATTGCTAGCCAACCAGCACAAATGAAAGGAAAGCAAACGCGCTGCTTTTACGGGGCAGCGCGTCTCTGCTTTTCTGCAAAAAAGCATCACTCCACAATAAAAGGATGGTCGTACACGTCGTACTCCTCATCTTTTTTCTTTAACTCATTTCCGTCCATAAACACCGATTCGAAGAAGCGGCTCGCCGGCACCGCCAATTCCTTGTAATAGTCGCTGAACAGCGCCGCAGCATGGCCGCCCATCCATTCGTTCGGCAGCAACTCCTCCGGCAGGCCCGGGTCGATAAAGAGAAACTTGCGGTACTCGTGGACAAGCTTTGTTCTCTCGACAAAACATTCGGCATCGGACATTTCTCCGCGCTGGATTTTATGTTTGTCGATGATGTATTTTTGGCTGTAGACGGAAATAAACTCCTCATATTTTTTATTGATTTCTTCTAAATCCCAACATTTCTCGACTAACAGCTTGTTCGTATGCGGTCCATCATATTGGGCAATAAAAAAATCGACGTACGGTTCAATTTCATATTTATCGATCAGGTCGTACACTTGCTTTTCTAAGTTGTTCGGTGAAATCCAACAGCTGTTTGAGATCGTGCCAAAACCGCTCCACACGAGCTCTTTGCGCAATTCGTCGCGCACGCTCCGCTTTTCTTCTGGAATCGTATACACTAAAATGCGCCACTTTCCGTCCCATTTTTCGGGGCGGATTTTATAAATGCGTTTTGCCGCTTCTTCCATTCGCTTCACTCCACGCTCGGTGAGCGAATAGTAGCTTTTATTGCCGCGCTTTTCCGCTTTGACCCATCCTTGTTTGCTCATGCGCGAAATCGCTGCGCGTACCGCTTGGTCGTTATGGCCAAACTCTTTCAGCAGCCGAATTAAGCTGCCGATCCAAATTTCATTGCCGTAATGGCGGATGTAATCGCCGTAAATCGTAAAAATCATCGATCGCGTATTCATGCTCATTGTGGACACCCTTTATCTCGTTTTCAAGACATAATCGTAGCAAATTTTTATTACGATGACAAGACGAGCAAAAAAAAAAACGTTAAATTGTCATTTTGGATAAAAAGAGGGAGGCTCGGCGATGAGTCACTCCCCTATAAATTGTGGTTTGCGCTTTTCACTAAATGCAGCTAACGCTTCTAAACGATCTTTCGTCGGAATCGTTAATTCGTACGCTTTCGCTTCAATGGCAAGACCTGTCTGCAAATCGACATTCATGCCTTGTTGAATTGCATACTTCGCTTGCTGCAAAGCAATCGGACCATTTTGCATCATTTCGTGTGCCAACGCTTCACAGCTAGGCATTAAATTTTCTTTTTCTACTACTTTTGTTAACAGACCGTATTCATAAGCTTGTTCGGCGGTAATTTTACGGGCTGTTAAAATTAACTCTTTCGCCCTCGCTTCGCCAATTAACCTAGGAAGCCGTTGCGTTCCGCCAGCTCCTGGGATGATCGCCCAGCTCACTTCAGTTAAGCCCATGACCGCTTCTTTCACCGCTATTCTGAAATCACAGGCAAGCATTAGTTCAAATCCGCCACCAAGAGCATAGCCATTTACCGCGGCAATCGTCGGCTGTGGCAAGTTGGCCACAGCATCGAAAACATCGCGAATTTTTTTCACGTTGCGACGCACTTCCATTTCGTTTAACGTCTTTCGTTCTTTTAAATCCGCGCCAGCGCTGAACGCTTTGTCTCCCGCGCCAGTAAAAATCACAACGCGAATGTCGCGGTCAAGATGAATACGTTCAACCGCTTCTCCAAGCTGGCATAGCGTAGCGTAATCGAAACAATTCATCACTTCCGGACGGTGCAATGTCACGTAGCCGATATGGTTTTTCTTTTCCAGCAATACGTTGGTCATTGTCATTTCCATATCATTCCCCCTCTTTATTCCTCCGTATTTTCTACGATCGTGGCAATTCCTTGTCCGACACCGATGCACATCGTCGCCAGTCCATATTTCACGCCTCGTTTTTTCATTTCATAAATAAGCGTCGTTAAAATGCGGGCACCGCTGGCTCCAAGCGGATGCCCAAGGGCGATCGCTCCGCCGTTGACATTGACCTTCGTGCGGTCTAATTCCAGCTGGCGGATGCATTCAATCGATTGCGAGGCAAATGCTTCGTTCAATTCGACGAGTCCGATGTCATCGATGGTCAGTCCAGCGCGGCGAAGCGCTTTTCTCGTTGCGAAAATCGGGCCGATTCCCATCACGGCCGGTTCTACGCCCGCCACGGCAGACATGACGTATTTGACGAGTGGTTTCAGCCCGAGCTCTTTTGCTTTTTCCGCGCTCACTAGTAGCAGAGCCGCTGCCCCGTCGTTGACGCCGGAAGCATTTCCCGCTGTCACCGTGCCGTTTTCAAACAGCGGCGGCAGTTTGGCTAGCTTTTCGAGTGTCGTATCCGGACGTGGATGTTCATCTTTGTCGACGACGACGCGATTGCCTTTTCGGTCATAGTAGACGACCGGCACTAATTCATCGGCAAAGCGGTTCGTTTCGATGGCTTTTTTCGCTTTCATTTGGCTTTCATAAGCAAATTCATCCTGCTCCTCCCGAGTGATGCCGAACCGTTTCGCAACATTTTCCGCCGTCTGCGGCATGCTGTCAGTTCCGTACATTTCCTCCATTTTTGGATTGATAAAGCGCCAGCCGATCGTCGTATCAAACATTTCGATATTACCGCGCGGAAAATCGGAGCTTGGCTTTGCCATGACAAACGGCGCGCGCGTCATGCTTTCCGTTCCGCCGGCGATCATGATTTCCGCCTCTCCTGTCATAATCGCACGCGCTGCGTAATTGACAGCATCGAGCCCAGAGCCACATAAGCGGTTTACCGTCGTTCCCGCCACTTCGATCGGCAAGCCAGCCAACAGCGCCGCCATGCGCGCGACGTTGCGGTTATCTTCCCCCGCCTGATTGGCGTTGCCAAACACTACATCTTCAATTTGTTCGACCGGAAGACTCGGATTGCGATCCACGAGCGCGCGGATGACCGTCGCCGCCAAATCATCGGGACGGACGTCTTTGAGCGCTCCTTTATATCTCCCGATTGGCGTGCGCACCGCATCGACAATCACGACTTCTCTTAACATGATTCGTCCCCCTTGTTTTCTTGTTTGGTGTAATCATATACCCCTTTTCCCGTTTTGCGACCAAGCCGTCCCGCTTTCACGTATTGCTCGAGGAGCGGAGCAGGACGGTATTTTTCTCCCAACTTTTCATGCAAATATTTTAAGTTGTTCAGCCTTGTATCCAGCCCGACTAAATCGGCGAGCTCAAACGGCCCCATCGGAAAGTTAAGGCCAAGTTTAATCGCCTTGTCAATCTGTTCCGGCGTTCCGACTCCTTCTTGAAGCATGTAAAACGCTTCATTGCCGATTAACGCGCTGATGCGGCTTGTCACAAATCCCGGAAACTCGTTCACGACGACCGTTTCTTTGCCCATTTTTTCCGCGACGTGCTGAATAACGTTGACTGTATCATCGCTCGTTTCTAAACCGCGGATGATTTCGACGAGCTTCATTTTGTGGACCGGATTGAAAAAGTGCATCGCGATCACTTTTTCCGGCCGCTTCGTAAACGAGCCGATTTCCGTCGGACTCATTGTCGATGTGTTCGTCGCGAAATAGCAAGACGCCGGCGCATACTTGTCAATCGTCTCAAAAACTTGTTTTTTCACCTCTAATTTTTCCGGGACGGCTTCAATCACTAAGTCCGCTTCCCGCACCACTTCGGCTAAATCCAAGAAGTAACGCAGGCGCGATTCCGATTCCTGCCGCTCGGCTTCCGTTAACTTGCCGCGGGAGACAGCTTGTACAAAAATCTCGGTTATTTCTTGTTTCGCGCTTTCCAGCTGTTCTTCCTTCACATCGACGAGAATCGTTTCAAAACCTCCTACGGCACTGACATAGGCAATTCCTCTCCCCATGACTCCAGATCCAACAACAACAATGCGGTGAACCATAAAAGTCCCTCCTTAATCGTTCTATATGTATGTTGGACAATGGAAAATAAGCACTCCACCCTGCCGGATAGAGTGCTTTGCTGCCATATTTTTTTGTTTACACGCCAAACGGATTGAGCGGACGGCTTCCGTAATAAGAAAGAATGCTTTTCGTTTCCGTATATAAATCGAGGGTTTCGATGCAAAGCTCGCGCCCGAATCCGGACTGTTTATATCCACCAAACGGCGTTCCTGGGAACGCGGAGAACGGGCTATTAATCATGACAATACCGGCTTGAATTTGTTTCGCCACGCGAATTGCGCGTGCATGATCTTTCGTCCAGATGGCCGATCCTAAACCATATTCACTGTCATTAGCCAATTTAATGACTTCTTTTTCATCGTTAAATTTCATCACAACGACAACCGGACCGAAAATTTCTTCTTTGACGACTTTCATTTGATGATTGACGTCCGTGATAATGGTCGGTTCGTACCAAAAACCGTTTTCAAACCCTTCCACTTTCGCTTCTTTCCCGCCAGTGACAATCGTAGCTCCCTCTTCGATGGCAGATTTAACATAACTGTCAATAACTTCTAGTTGTTCGCGGCTAATGATGGCACCGACATGCGTATCTTGTTCAAACGGGTTGCCAAGCTTTAATTTTTTCGTTTTTTCTACAAACTTTTCCATGAATTGATCGTAAATGCTCTCATGTACGTACAAACGGGAGCGCGCTTCACAAGATTGTCCGGTATTATAGAAAATTCCGAATAATGAGCCGTTAACAGCTGCATCAATGTCCGCATCCTCGAAGATGATGTTCGGCGATTTGCCGCCAAGTTCTAATGTTACTCGTTTTAGCGTTTTCGACGCTTTTTCCATAATATTTTTCCCAACCGGAGTCGAACCAGTAAATGCGACTTTATCAACAAGCGGGTGCTCAACTAAATAATTACCGACTTCAGAGCCAGACCCGGTAACCACGTTGACGACGCCTTCCGGGACACCAGCTTCATGGCAAATTTCAGCAAGTACAATACATGTCAATGGCGTTAGTGAAGCCGGTTTGACAACAACAGAGCAGCCTGCTGCAATCGCTGGGGCAATTTTCCACGCCGCCATCATTAACGGGTAATTCCATGGAATAATTTGCGCACATACCCCAACAGGCTCTTTTTCTGTAAAATTATGAAACGCACCTGGCATGTTGTTGACCGTACCACGATGGCCGACAATGGCGCTGGCGTAAAATTCAAAGTCTTCAATTGCCTGCATCACTTGTCCTTGTGCGGCGGAAAGTGCTTTTCCTGTATCTAAAATCTCTAATTCTACTAGCTCGTTAAAACGAGAACGCATAATAGAAGCAATTTTGTTTAAAATACGCGCCCGTTTGTTGACAGGAAAATGGCGCCATTTGCCGTAGTCAAATGCCTGACGTGCCGCTTGAATTGCGCGTTCCGCATCTTCTTTCGTTCCTTTCGCCACTTTCGCAACCGGCTCTCCTGTAGCAGGGTTATATGTCGTAAACGTTTCGCCAGAAACGCTTTCGGCGCGTTCTCCGTTAATAATAAGATGATACATTTCACGTTTTGTTTCGAGCTTCTCCATTTTTTGTTCTTTTACTGTTGTCATTTACTTTCCACTCCTTTTCCTTAACTTACTTTCCTTGAAATGATGGTGAGCGTTTTTCAAAGAAAGCACGAATGCCTTCTCGGTGGTCTTCCGTCAGTCCAGCAATACGCTGACCGTATGCCTCTTTTTCCAAATAGTCTTCGAACGTGCAATGCCAGCTTTCGCGCAAATAGCGTTTTATCAAACCAACCGCTTTCGTCGGCATGTTAGCAAGCCGATCAGCAAAACGCTGTACTTCCTCTTCCCAGGATTGTTCAGGAACAACAGCGGTGGCAAGTCCGAGTTCGACCGCTTTTTGCGCGGAAATTTTTTCGCCGAGAATCGCTAATTCAAGTGCTTTCGCATGCCCGACTAAACGCGGCAAATAATACAAATTTCCCGCATCCGGAATGAGACCAACGTGAATAAACGCTTCTACAAAACTCGCTTTCTCCGAAACAAGCCGAAAATCGCACGCGATCGCCAAGCTCATTCCCGCGCCGGCCGCAACACCATTCACAGCGGCGACCACTGGTTTTTCAAAATGATAGAGCGTTTTCATCATTGGCGCATAGCGCGTCCTTAGCACTTCCCCGTGATTCATTTCCTCCGTCACACCGCCGAGATCTTCACCGGAACAAAACGCCCGTCCTGCCCCAGTAATCACAAGGCAGCGAACGTTTTCATCATTAGCAGCTTGCTTCAGTGCTTTCGTAATTTCCCTGTTCATTTGTTCGGTAAACGCATTCAGTTTGTCAGGACGGTTTAGCGTAAGCCATGCTATACGGTCGCGCACTTCATAATGAATCGTTTCGTACAATCCGACAGCACCTCCTTTATCTTCCTTGAAAACGCGGCTTCCGTTTTTCGATAAATGCCGTCATTCCCTCTTTTTGATCCTCAGACGAAAAGAGAAGATAAAAATTTTTTCTCTCAAACTGCATGCCTTCATATAGTGAATAATCTACCGCCTTATAAACGGCTTCTTTAATTAAGCGAACGGATAAAGGAGGCTGTTTCGCCAACTTTTTCGCAAACCGCATTGTTTCTTCATACAATAACTCTGGCGCGATAACACGGTTGACAATTCCTAATTCATACGCTTCCTTTGCCGACATACGCTCGCCTGTCCAAAGCCACTCGAGCGCTTTTGTTTTGCCGATTAATTTAGTGAGACGCTGCGTTCCGCCCGCACCTGGCATAACACCGATATTCACTTCCGGAAATCCGAATTCCGCCGTATCGGCCGCAAATAACAGGTCACAGCTAAGCGCAAGTTCAAATCCGCCTCCTAATGCAAAACCGTGTACAGCGGCAATCGTAGGCTTTTTAATAAGCGCAAGGCGATCCCATTCGGCAAATTGATTAAGCAATTCCAGCGTAATGGAATCATCGTTTGCCATTTCGTCGATATCCGCTCCTGCTGCAAACGCACGACCGCTTCCCGTCAAGACGATGACGCGCACGCGTTCATCACGGTCGTAAATTTCCATCGCTGTGACGATTTCCGTTACCATTTTCCTGTTCAATGCGTTCAATACGTCAGGACGATGCAGCTCAATCACGGCAATATTCTCATCAACATGCGTGCGAATGTGCGCAAACTCAGTCATTTTTCACTTCCTCGCCTACCATTAATGTTACGAGATCGCCTGCAAACGACATTAAGTCTTTTCCCGACGCTTTCGCTTCACTCGTTTTCATTGCTTCTTTGAACGCTTCATAACTGTCATAGTACATTTCGCATAATAAGTAGTATTCACTCTCCCCTCCCATCGGCGTACCGGTAATTTTCGTTACTTCCATTTTGCGAAGTCCCGGAATTTTCGCGGTAATTGGAGCGTGCGTACCAAAATAATGTTCATCAAATTTTTCTTTATCTTTTGGTTGCTTGTAAAGAGCAATCATCTTAACCATCGTTCTCTTCTCCTTTTCTATAAAATTTTTACATCCATGTTGAAATCGGTTTCAGCGCTTCAAACGGATTTTTGCATTGTTTACAGTAGAAAATGCTTCGGCAAGCGGTAGGTCCAAACAAGTTTTCTATTACTGTAAAGGAGGAGTGGCAATACGGACACTCGACATGCCACTCTCCGGTTGGACCGACTTGACGCGGCGGTGGCGCAATACCAAATTCTTTTAACTTTTCCCGTCCCTTCTCCGTAATTCGGTCAGATGTCCATGGTGGATGGCGAATAAATTCTACATTAACGTGCTCGATCCCTTCTAACCGCAAAAGAGTCTGTTCGACACGTTGTCGAATAATATCGAGTGCCGGGCAGCCGATAAACGTCGGAATCAGTTTGACTGTAACTTCACCGTGTTGCACCTGAACGTCTTCGACCATTCCTAAATCTATGATACTGACCGAATCAATTTCAGGATCTTTGACGGAATCTAATGTTTCTATAATTCTTTCTACCATCGTTACCCCCTTCTTTCTGAAAAACTTGTAGATTACCACGCCGCTAGAGGGTCGATGCGATATACTTCCGACAATGTCATAATCGCTTCATCTAAATCTGCCGTATGTTCCCCGTTTCGTCCGTTGCCTCGCTTCATGCCGAACTCGCTTGGCAAATCGAGGTTTACTTCTTCAAAAATCGGTTTCATCGCTTGAACCCAACGTTGTTTTAACGTCTCTTCGCTTTCGATAATTTCGAATTCCGCCATTCTATCTCCTTTCGCTCCGAGCGTCAGCACCCCGCCAAAATCTTCAAATACTTTCGCAACCGCATTTTTCATACGTTCGCGAGCCTCTCCTTGAACATTCGTAAGTTGAATGAACCATGTTCTCCAATGCATGAGGTGGTAATAAAGTTCCATGTTGATTTTGACAGCAACTTGAGCGAGTGGTTCATACGAACTATGTTTCAACGAGTCGATGCGCACTTTTTTCGCCTGCGTGTAAAAATAATGACGAACAACGGTAAACGCCCAATCATAGCGGGGCTCGTGCAAATAATGACCAGGACCGTTTACCTTTTCGAGCAAAACTGCGTTTCGGCGTTCGGACGATGGACGTTGGTGCGCCAAATCGTCTGCCTTTCCGATACCAATGTCTTCTAGCAATTGATAATACATTGCCGCATGACCCATCGTATCTTGATTAATGGAAGAAAATGCGATATCCTCTTCAATGTGCGGCGCGAGCCCAAGCCATTCCGAACCGCGATAAGCGAGAATAAAATCGTCATCCGCTAGCTGAAACAATAGCTCAACAAGCGCTTCTTTATATTCGGGATGTTGCTGAAGTTCCTCTGGTTTCGTGATTTTCATCGTTGGATCTCGCCCTTCCATGAAAGAATCTCTTTTTCATCGAACATTTTCTGTTCGTATTGACGCCATTTCTTTTTCAAGTATCCATACCCTTTTGTAGTACGATAATCTTTATTATCAAGTCTCTTTAACGATTCTTTTTCTTCTTCCGTCATCATGCGGATGTCCGATCGTTTCACGACCCATATGTCGGAAACAGTTTCGCGCCGCATAAAATTTTCTTGCGCCATCACTAAAGCGATTTCATGGTTTGGAGCAAGCAGGCTAAATTGATGCTGAAGCGGCGCTGTGTCATTTCTCCTACTAAATACCTCAAACACTTGATAAAAACCTTTTCCGCTATCACTCATTGCCCATTCCCCCACTTCTCACACTGCTGCTGATTGACCGCCTAACGCTTCACGAACCCAAGCGTTATTGTGGTACGATAACTCTCGAAGACGAAGCCGCTCTTTCGATTTTGGTCCATTGTTGCGAATAATTTCTTTGAACCTGTCCCAATCTGGCTGTTTGTAAACCCATTTCCCTTTCACTTCATCAAAATGCATCGTTTCATCTGGAAGTTTTAATCCTATCGACAAAATGCGTGGCACATATTTCGTAAAGAAATCTTGGCGTAATTGTTCATTTGTTTTCGTCCGTATGCGGTATTTAATCGTAATGTCTTGCTTCGATGTTCCCGTTGTTGCTGCGCTATCAGGACCGAAAAACATTAACAATGCTTCCCACCAACGATTCAATGCGTCTTGCAGCATCTCTTTTTGCTCTTTCGTTCCTTCTGCAAGCGCCAAAATAATCGATTCGCCGTGCTGGGCGTGGAACACTTCTTCCGCACAAATCCGCTTTAACGCCCGGGCATACGGCCCGTAAGAAGCATCTAGCATGTTTGTCTGCGTAATAATAGCAGCTCCGTCAACGAGCCAGCCGATCAATCCTGCATCCGCCCAAGTCGGCGCAGGCATATGGAACACGTTATGGAACTTTAAATCTCCTTTGAACAAATCTTGCATAATTTCCTCGCGCGTTTTTCCAAGTGGTGCCATTAAATCTTCGGCAACGCGGAGAAGAAGCTGACCATGCCCCATTTCATCCTGCACTTTCGCCATAATGCCAAGCTTTCTTCTTAACGAAGGAGCTTTCGGAACCCATTCCTTCTCCGGAAGCGCTCCCATAATTTCGCTAATACCATGCATCGCAATAAGCTTAATTAACGTCATGCGATAGTCTTCTGGCATCCAATCATCTGCTTCAATTTTTTCCCCCGCTTCAATTCTCTTCATAAACCGCTCGTACTTTTCCTCTTCAGATAGCCGTCTAAACAATGTTACTACAGGCATCTCTCTCCTGCCTCCTAATTAATTATATAACGTTTGTTTAACGTAATTATAAAATAACGTTATAAATATTTCAATCATAAAATTACTAATTTTCTTATAATAACGCTTTTTCCTTACGGTAATCTACGATACGAATCGCTTTCCCTTCTGAACGTGGAATGGATTTTGGTGGATGGACGTTGACGTCGATAGACACAAGACAGTGGGTTTTCAACAAATACTGTATTCGCTTCACCAAATCGCGGACGCGTTCATCGTGAAGATCACTTCCGATTTCTTGATAGAATCGCTCGCTTACCTCGACTTGCAATTCAACGACATCAAGCGTTCCTTTTCGTAAAATATGAACTTGATAATGTGGCGCAAGCTCTGGGACTGTCAATAAATAATGTTCTATTTCTGATGGGAAAACGTTAACACCGCGTATAATGAGCATATCATCAACACGCCCTTTAATTCTCGACATTCTTGTTGTTGTTCGTCCACAGATACACGGTTCTTTCGTAATTGAAGCGATATCACCTGTGCGATAGCGAATGACTGGAAACGCCTCTTTTGTCAAGCTGGTAAAGACAAGTTCTCCTTCCTCACCTTCTCCCACTGGCTCGAGCGTATCTGGATTAATGACTTCTACAAAAAAATGGTCCTCGGCTACATGCAATCCGTTCTGCGCTTCATGACACTCCATGGCAACCCCAGGTCCGATGACCTCACTCAATCCGTAAATATCACACGCTTTAATTCCAAACTCCTGTTCTAACGTTCTCCGCATTTCCTCCGACCAAGGCTCTGCTCCGAAAATCCCGTATTTTAGCGACGTTTGTCGCGGGTCTTTGCCAAGCTCTTTCATCCGTTCAGCAATGTTCAATACATAGGAAGGTGTACCACAAATAATATCTGGCTTAAAATCTTCAATAATCATAATTTGTCGATCCGTATTCCCTCCTGATACCGGAACAGTCACTGCACCTAACCGCTCGCTTCCATAATGGAGACCTAATCCTCCAGTAAACAATCCATATCCATAGGCATTATGCACAATATTTCCCGGGACTCCACCCGCAATTGCAATAGCGCGTGCTACAATGTCTGCCCAATGGTTGATATCGTTTTTTGTATACGCTACCACTGTTGGTTTTCCGCTCGTTCCGCTTGATGCATGGACTCGGACACAATCTTGTATGCTTACCGCAAGCAGTCCAAATGGATAATTATCCCGCAAATCTTTTTTTGTCGTAAAGGGCAACTTTTTAAGATCATCTAACGTGCGGATATGATCCGGTTTTACACCAATTTCGTCAAACTTTTTGCGATAAAATGGTACATGCTCGTATACCCGCTTAACTGTCTGTTGCAACCGCTCTAATTGCAACACTCCCATTTCCTTTCTCGAAGCCGTTTCAATACGATGTAAAATCATTCTCCCATCTCCTTTTTAAAGCGTTTTTATCAATATTTTAAAAAATAAATATACATAACGTTTATTTAATGTAGTATATATTTATCATCATATATAAGTTGAAAATATTGGAATAGTGGTCGGTTTTTGTGGACATCTAATCCACATAAATGCTCATAGAGTACTTGCATCGAGAAAACCTCCTTGAGATCGATGCGGGGATGAGCGGCTGAAGCAGTAACTTCTCATTGGAACTTTAATCCTGCGCGCTCCCCAAACGAAGTGACATTCGCAAGTGTACCAGGCTGCTTGGGCCTGTCTGTTCATCGTACTCAAGATACCAAATTTGAAACGACCTCTGTTCGCTTCCCTAGAATTTCCTATAATCATTTGGACAACTTTTTCTGCTCTATGCAAAACCTTGGTTGCTTTTTGAACACTCCCACGAAACTGAACTTTATTTTCACTTCTTTGATATTTACGGAACAAGTTTGTCTTTCTTGCGATATACCATTCCTTCGGCTAAAGCAATTAACACTTCTTTGTCATTTAAAACCTCGATTCGATATACCCCAAGACGGTTTGGTTTCGTTTCTTCGCGTGCGATTGCCACTAACCTATCGCCTATTCCGCTAGCTTGCATATAATACATTGTCATCGCGATACCAACCGCTGTTTGATTATGAGAGTTGCTAGCACAGGCAAAAGCCACATCAGCCAAAGAAAAAATAGCTCCTCCATTGGTACTACCATGAAAGTTCAGCAAATTTTCCTTTACTTCCATTGATACTTTTGCATATCCTTCCCCGACATCTTCTATAGTGATGCCTAAATAATTAGCAAAGGGATCTTCCTTCATTTTCCCAATAAAGCCACCCATCTTCCTCACCCCCTTAATTGCTTTTTATCAATAGTTCTCTATTTAGTAAAATCAATACTGTGCCACTTCTCCTATTCCTGAAACAATTCGAAGGGATAAGACAACTACTTCGACATCTGCTTTTCTTCTGATAAGTGCTAAAACAATGCCATCACAAAATATTTCATCCTCATTTTAAGTTATATGATATAACGTTTATATAACGTAATGAATATTATTATTATATTTATATTAAAAATATCTAGAATATTATAAATTGTCAATCATTATTTTATTGCTTTTACGCGAAAAAGAAGAATTTCAAAAATAATGGTCTTTCCTGAGAAGAACATGGAAAGACCTTAAACGAGTAATGGTTATTTTATAAGCCATACCAATTAAATTTCTCTTGACTTAAATCAACCCACACATGTTTTGTTTGTGTATACATGTTCATTGCTTCTATACCAAGCTCACGTCCAAATCCGCTTTGTTTCATTCCGCCAAACGGGGCGGCGCTGTCTAGCATACTAAACGTATTAACATACACTGTTCCAGCTTTCAATCCGCGTGCCATTCGATGGGCTCGGGCCAAATTCGCTGTCCATACACCTGATGCTAATCCGTAAATACTTTCGTTTGCCTTTTTTTGGTTCATCACCAAATTTTGTGATTTAGTGACAAAAAAGAGAAAGCACTGACGAGATCCTGGCAATAATGTTAGCGGTGAAATAAACATTAGGGAGGTCTCGTAAGTGCTTTCTATACCACTAGGATTGCCAGAATTTAAAGTGATTAAACAAGAACTTCTTTCCTATGGTTATGCGATTCATGTAGAGAAAACAGAGACACAGGAACGTTGCCCTCATTGTGGGTTTGCCACTTCCTCTGTCCACGACAGACGGACAAGAAAAGTACGGGATTTGGCGATTTTCCATCAACCGGTGTACTTGTTCGTAAAGGTAAAGCGCTATCGGTGCTGGAATTGTTCCCAAGTGTTTTCCGCCTCTTTGGAATCGATTCCACCCAATCAACACTACACCAATCGATTTTGTGAGTACTTGTATGAACTTTGCGAAGGCTCCACCATTCAAGAGGTTAGCCGAAAGCACCGCATCCCATATACAACATTGGAACGCATTTATTACTCCATCGCATCGAAAAAAGCAAAAGAGCGTCAAACAGCGACGGAGGTCTCTTCTCCAGAAGGAATGGTGCTTAGTTTAGATGAAATCGCGGTAAAAAAGGGACATCAGTATGAAACCGTATTGATGGATGCCAGAGCCGGATCGGTCATGGGAATGCATGCCGATCGCCAATGTGACTCCGCCATCAACTTGTTGAGCCAAAATATCCTGTCGAAAGAAATGGTCCAAACGGTGATTCTTGACATGTGGGAACCTTATCATAAGGCGGTTCGCGCCCTGTTTCCATCTGCTTCGATTGTCATCGATAAGTACCATGTGGTTCAAAAAGTGACACAAGCCTTGGATCAAGCAAGAAAGGAATTTTCTCCATTGAAAAAGGCTCGATATCTTCTCTTAAAAGGCTGTGAAAAGCTTCGTAAGGACCAACGGCTTCGATTAGACGATATCTTGGAGGAGTATCCGGCACTTTCCATTGCTTATTATCTGAAAGAGTTGTTTCGGGATTTTTACCGAACCGATGGATATAATGAAGCAAAGGAACGCTTGGAAGAATGGATTAAGTTAGCCAAACAGAGCCCTTTTGCTTCTTTTCAGGAAGCAGCCAACACGCTTGAAAGGAGGAAGGAGCCTATTCTTTCCTACTTTTTGTGCCCATATACGAATGCCCGAATTGAGGGGACGAATCACAAGATCAAAAACATCAAACGCCGGGCATATGGCTATCGAAATCTAGAACGGTTTCGTTTACGTGTATTTCTGGAGTGTACAGGGAACACTACAGGTAGTCAGGCTGCTTAAGCGCCCCCTTCTTCCGCTATCGGTATGATAGTTGGTAGAATGGAACCCGTCAAGGAAAGCACTTGACTGTTTCCATTCTACCAACTTCGTGGTCTGTATGCGGAAGAAGGATCCTGACTGATGAACCTATTTCATCCAGCTAACATGTTTCTAGGATTGAGTAGAAATCACAGAAAATGGTGAATCCCCACAAAAATTAACAGATTATAAAAAATCGTTTTCCTTTCAGTTTATCAGTTTACTATGTTTCGTTGCTATTATTTTAATTATCAGCTCCATCGCGATTTGGAAACATTTTACCAATCCAATCAAGGAACTTCTCGAGGGAATTAGCTCAATAAGTGCAGGAAATTTTCGTACCAAGATGACAAAGCCGTCGTTACACGAATTTAAGGTACTTCACTCTTCGTTTAACAACATGGCAAAAAAGTTGGATGATCTAATCAGCAATTACGAAGCACTGCATTTACAACTAGAAGAAAAAGTAGCAGAACGGACCGCTCAACTGACAAAGGTTAATGAATCTTTAAAACAAACTAATGAAAGACTAAAACAGCTCGAACAAACTCTCCGTGAAATATTTGAAAATATCGCACATGACTTAAAGACCCCAATTATAAACCTGGAAATGGCTTAGGACTAACAATCGTTAAAGAAATTGTTCATGCTCATGGTGGAAAAATCGACGTTGTAAGCAAACTTGGTGAGGGAACAACATTCACCATTTATCTCCCAATTTGTTAAGAATATATTTTCGAGATACAAACATGTTGACAGTTCTATGCCTCCACTTTTTCTCTTACTACATTAAATAAATGCAACTTGCTGTTTCATCTTTATGAACTTTTTATTCTAAACTTATATACATGTATAGCCCGTGTCCTGGTAAGTTAGGCAACACGGGCAATCCAATCACCTTAGTCCAATTACACTTCTCCAAACATTCGCCTTGTTATCTCGCTAATAAACAAAGCGCCTTCTCCAAATCGTCCCAAATATCTTCCCACGCCTCTAAACCAACGGACAAACGGATGAGTTGGCCGCTGATTCCCATCTTTATTCTTTCCTCTTCCGGCACCACAGAATGGGTCATCGTTGCCGGATGTTGAATTAACGTTTCCGTATCGCCAAGGCTGACAGCGATTTGAATGAGCTGAAGATGATTGAGAAAGCGCTGGGCGTCTCGTTTTGTGCCTTTAATTTCAAACGAAATCAAGCCGCCACCGCGTTTCATTTGTTTTTGATAAATCGGATAATCGCGGTTGTCTGGATCAGCAGGATAGCAAACGCGTTCAACGAGGGGATGTGTTTTTAACCGTTCCACAATTTTCTCTGCATTATCGCAATGCCGGTCCATCCGCACCGGAAGTGTTTTTAATCCTCTTAGCAATAGCCAAGCGTCAAACGGGGAAAGAACGCCGCCGATATCTTTTTGCGTTGTTTTCGCGATTTCCTCCATCAATTCTTTTTTCCCGACCGCGATGCCGGCAATGACATCGCCATGGCCGCCGATATATTTCGTGGCACTATGAACGACAACATCACAGCCAAATTCAAGCGGCCGCTGCAAATATGGCGAACAAAACGTATTGTCCACCACAACGGTAATCCCATATTCTTTCGCCACGTTTACAACCATTTGCAAATCGATGAGTTTCATCGTTGGATTAATCGGTGTTTCGACATAAATGCAAACCGTTTCCGGACGGATAAGGCGGCGGATCTCCTCTTCCGTTTCCATCGCGCAAAAATCGTGGGAAACGTGATATTTCTTTTTCAACATCTGCAGCAAACCAAACGTACAGCCGTATACTCCTTGTGAACATATAATATGGTCATTGGCTTTCGTTAATGCAAGCAACACTGCGGATACGGCCGCCATCCCGGAACTAAACGCGAGCGCCGCTTCCCCACCTTCCAAACACGCCATTTTTTCTTCCAGCATCCGCACCGTCGGATTGGCGAGGCGCGAATAAATATAGCCGTCTTCCTTTCCCGCAAACCGCGCTTCTCCTTGTTCCGCCGTGTCAAACGTAAACGTCGATGTTTGAAAAATCGGCGCCGCCAAACTGCCAAGATGCTGTTTCGCGTCATATCCGTGATGAATGATGATCGTTTCCATTCGTTTATTCATATTGTTCATTCCCCCCTATATTTCTATCATATACACCTTTACCTAAACTGTAATCGTTTTCATATAGATTTTTTTGCAAAAATAAAACCTGTTCGCTCTGGTCATGGGACCGGCGAACAGGTTTTTTGATAGGCTGTTAAATTTTCATAATCCCTCCCGTGCTCGCGGAAGTAACGAGCTTCGAGTAGCGTGCGAGGTAGCCGGTTTTTACTTTCGGTTCAAACCCTTTCCAGTTCGCTTTCCGTTTTTCCCATTCTTCGTCAGAAAGCTTTGCGTTAATCGTTCTGTTCGTAATATCGATTTCAATAATGTCTCCGTCTTCAATAAAGGCAATCGGACCGCCTTCCGCCGCTTCTGGGGAAACGTGTCCAACCGATAAACCGCGGGATGCCCCTGAGAAACGTCCGTCGGTGATAAGCGCGACTTTTGTTCCAAGCCCCATGCCAACGATTTGCGAAGTTGGCGCGAGCATTTCCGGCATTCCCGGTCCTCCTTTTGGTCCTTCATAGCGGATGACGACAACATGGCCTGGTTTTACTTTCCCGCTCGCAATGCCTTCGAGCGCCTCTTCTTGCGAATCAAATACGATCGCTGGCCCTTCATGGCGCGTAATGCCGGCTTGCACGCCTCCTGTTTTAATGATCGCGCCATCTGGAGCGAGATTTCCAAACAATACGGCAAGTCCGCCTGTTTCGGAATACGGGTTATCAATTGGGCGGATGACATTATAGTCTTTGACTTCACAGCCGGCGATGTTTTCCCCAAGCGTTTTTCCGGTTACGGTCAACGTATCGAGATGCAGCGTTCCTTCTTTTTTCGCTAATTCATTTAATACGGCCGATACGCCGCCCGCTTCGTGCAAGTCTTCAATATGCACATCGGAAGCTGGCGCCAGTTTGGCAAGATGCGGAACGCGCGCGGCGATTTCATTAATTCGTTCGAGTGAGTAATCGATCCCTGCCTCGTTTGCAATTGCAAGCGTATGTAATACGGTATTTGTCGAGCCGCCAAGCGCCATATCAAGCGCAAACGCGTTATCAATCGCTTTTTCTGTGACAATATCGCGCGGTTTAATGTCATGCTCGATCAAATACATTAATTGTTTCGCCGATTGGCGAACTAATTCTTTCCGGGCCGGGTCGACCGCTAAAATGGTTCCATTTCCTGGCAGTGCGAGACCTAGCGCTTCCGCCAAACAGTTCATCGAGTTTGCTGTAAACATTCCCGAACAGGAGCCGCACGTCGGACAGCCGTATTTTTCTAATTCCTGCAATCCTTGTTCATCAATTTTCCCTGCTTGATAGGCGCCGACCCCTTCAAATACGGAAGAAAGCGAAATTTTTCGCCCGTCGCTCGTCACGCCAGCCTTCATCGGCCCGCCGCTGACAAAAATCGTCGGAATGTTTAGCCGCATCGCCGCCATCATCATGCCCGGCGTAATTTTATCACAGTTTGGAATGCATACCATTCCATCAAACCAATGCGCGGAAATCACCGTTTCGATCGAATCCGCGATAATTTCGCGGCTTGGAAGCGAATAGCGCATGCCGATATGCCCCATCGCAATCCCATCGTCGACGCCGATTGTATTCATTTCAAACGGGACTCCGCCCGCTTCGCGAATCGCTTCTTTGACAATTTTCCCGAACTCCTGCAAATGCACGTGTCCCGGAATAATGTCAATATACGAGTTCACCACGGCGATAAACGGCTTGTCAAAATCTTCTTCCTTTACGCCTGCCGCGCGCAGCAAACTGCGGTGCGGCGCCCGGTCAAATCCTTTTTTAATCATATCGCTGCGAAGCTTTCTCAATCTAAATCCCTCCGTTAGTAGTTTTGTAGTCTCGATGTTTTTAGTATTGTACCATTTTTTAAAATAAAATGACAATTGTATTTATTTCGGTAACAAAAAACATCATTGTCTAAGAAAAAAGATAATATCCCTCTTGACAATTTTCTGATTTGTATGGATAATTTCTAACAAATCGTTGATACGGAAAACGGTACGGGACTAGTAAATCGATGGAACGTGCAAGAGAGTGGAACCCGTAGGCTGGAAGGTTCCTCACGGGAAGTCGATTGAACCTGCCCTAGAAAGGCCGCTTATGCAAACATAAGCCGTCCGCCCTCGTTACGGGCAAGAGGTGGGCGCATGATGCGCCAAAAAAGGTGGTACCGCGGAACGCTTTTTCCGTCCTTTTGCAAGGAAGGGAAAAAGCGTTTTTTATTGGCAAATAGAAAGGAGGAAAAACGTGAAAAAGCAGCGAGTCGTCGTGAAAATCGGAAGCAGCTCATTAACGGATACAAAAGGCGCTCTTTGCCATGAAAAACTTTTCGATCATGTCGAAGCGATCGCCTATATCAAACAATTAGGCCACGAGGTCATTTTAATCACATCGGGTGCGGTCGCCGCTGGATTCGGACCGCTCGGCTATCCGTCTAGGCCGACTACCACCGCGGGAAAACAAGCAGCGGCAGCCGTCGGGCAAGGGCTGCTCATGCAAGGCTATATTTCCGCATTCAAACAGTTCGGTATTACGACAGGACAAATTTTATTAACAAGAGAAGACTTTTACAGCCGTGAACGGTTTCATAATTTATTTTCCACAATCACTACATTGCTGGCATGCGGAGTTTTGCCGATCATCAACGAAAACGACTCCGTGTCCGTCGAGGAATTGACGTTTGGCGACAACGATATGCTTTCCGCGCTTGTCAGCGGCTTTTTGCACGCGGATGCGCTCATTATTTTAACGGATATTAACGGACTATATGATGATAATCCGAAAACGAATCCGAAGGCGAAAAAATATGCATTTCTTCCTAATATTACCGATGAAATGATTGAAGCGGCGGGCGGCAGCGGCTCCGCGGTTGGAACAGGCGGGATGAAATCAAAGCTTCTCGCCGCGCAAAAAGCGCTCTCGTTTGGAGTAAGCGTCTTTGTCGGAACGGGTGCGGGGAAAGAAAAACTTTGCGATATTTTGGAAGGAAAAGGAGACGGGACATATATCGGCGCGCCGTTTCATGGACATATGCAAATGCGCAAACAATGGATTGCATACCATGCACCGGTCGCCGGAAAAATCGAAATTGACGAAGGCGCCGAAACCGCCCTGTTGCAGCGTGGAAAAAGTCTGCTTCCCGCTGGCGTTACCGCGGTATATGGAAATTTTTCCGCCATGGATGTCGTCGAGGTCGTCAACCGAAAAGGAGCCGTCATCGGCCGCGGTCAAGTATATTACTCCGCTAGCGACTTAGAACAAATCAAAGGCCTTTCTAGCAATGAAGCGAGAAAATATTCGATTAACCATCGACCAGAAGTAATCCACCGCGACAACTGGGTATCATTACGAAAGGAGAGTGTCGTAAAATGAACGAATTGCTTATAAAAGCAGAACAGCTGCAACAAGCAGCGAAAACGTTAGCCCTTCTGTCAACAGAAGAAAAAAACGAAGCATTAACGCGCATCGCCGAAGCGCTGATCAAACAAAAAGAATGGATTTTGCAAGAAAACGAAAAAGACGTTGCGCTTGGAAAAGAACAAGGTCTTTCTCCTGCTTTAATCGACCGATTGCAGCTAACAAACGAACGAATCGAGCAAATTGTCGACGGCGTCCGTCAAGTTGCAGATCTTCCTGACCCAATCGGCGAAATCGTCGAAGAATGGACGCGGCCGAATGGGCTTCGCATTCAAACAATTCGCGTGCCTCTCGGTGTCATCGGAATGGTGTACGAAGCGCGCCCGAACGTCACCGTTGATGCCGCAAGCCTTTGCCTAAAAACAGGAAACGCCGTCTTATTGCGCGGCAGCTCATCGGCGCTTCATTCGAACAAAGCGCTCGTCCATGTCATGAAGGAGGCGCTTCGCGATTCCGCCATCCCTGCCGATGCCATCCAGCTTCTCGAAGACACGAGCCGGGAAGCGGCCCAGCAAATGTTTCGTTTAAACGGCTACTTAGATGTATTAATTCCACGCGGCGGCGCAGGACTGATTCGCTCCGTCATCGAAAACGCCACCGTTCCCGTGCTGGAGACTGGCGTTGGCAACTGCCATATTTTCATCGATGAATCGGCGCAAAAACAAATGGCCATCGATATCGTCCTAAACGCAAAATTGCAGCGCCCATCCGTCTGCAATGCGGTGGAAACGGTATTAATCCATCAAAACTGGCCGTATATCAGCGAACTCGTCGAAACATTGCACGCGCGCGGAGTAGAGCTGCGCGGCGATTCGCAGCTTGCTTCATCGTATTCCTTTATCCAGCAGGCTGCCGAAGCCGACTGGAGCACCGAATATTTGGCGCCGATTTTAGCGATTAAACTCGTACAGAACGTCAAAGAAGCGGCCGACCATATTAACCGCTACGGCACGAAACATTCCGAGGCAATTATTTCCGAACAAAACGACAACGTCCGCTTCTTTTTCCAAGCGATTGACGCCGCCGTGCTTTATCATAACGCCTCGACCCGCTTCACCGACGGCGAACAGTTTGGCTACGGGGCGGAAATCGGCATTAGCACGCAAAAACTGCACGCCCGCGGTCCAATGGGATTGCGCGCGATCACCACGACGAAATCGCTCGTATACGGCACGGGGCAAATTCGCTCCTAAAGGAAAAAGCCGAATCCAACGCGATGGATTCGGCTTTTACTCTACCATTTTGACGTTCGCATAAGCCGCAAGCGCCACATGGCCAATAACGGCAATCGGAAAAATCACGATCATATCAGGATGGTCAATCATACTTCCAGCCACTGCGGCAATGCCAACGATCATATTATATTTCCCTACGATTCTCGCCAGTTTTTCTTGATCACGAATGCGCCGCTGATTATATCCGGACAGCAGCCACGTATATTTTTTCGCCCCGATAAAATACGCCAGCAAAAACGAAACGGCTGCTAAAAACAGCAGTTCGAAAGAGTAAATCACTTAGTCACCTGCTCCCATCCGTTTATCCTATTTCTTATTATTTATTATTGTATCATTATTTTTATGGAAAATTAAGACTATTGTTCTATATGGTACCGTTTTGCACATCCGATTCGGAATATCAGGCTCTAACCAATCAACATGGGTGGACAAAGTTTGTCCACCCATGTTAGGAATGGGACGGTTTCGAGGCAAACACCCAGAAGCGGCTGCCGGCAAAATTGACGGCAATCCCTCCCAACGTCGCTGCGAGTTTTCCGGCAAACAACGGCCAGTGCCCAACGTCCCGGCAGAGAAAGAGCAGAAGAAGCGTCACTGCCAGCGACAGCACATTCACCACGATAAAACGCAAAAACTCTCCGATGTTCGCTTTTCGTTTTACCCGAAACGTCCACATCCTGTTCCATACATAGCTGTTGACCACGCCGGCTGTATAAGAGCATACTTGCGCCAACAGCGCGGAAACGCCAAACGAGGCAAGAAGAAAAAAGACAATAAAATCCACAAATGTATTTCCAGCTCCAACAAGGCAAAAACGCCATAATGTTTGAATATTTTTGCGGCTGTTCCACGCCAAACGATGCATTTTCATGCTTATTTCCGACTCCCCACACGTCTTTCACGATATATAACGAACGTTGCTTCACTTCCTCGTATAAGCAACCGATATATCTCCAACAATCCTAAGGCATAAGTTACAAAACAGTATAACCATCAGATGCGGCGGCTATTTCGCTACCGTGGAATAAGGAAATATCTTTAATTATAATATCACATCACTTGAGGAAGAAAGCATGTCAATGCGATAAAAATGGAAGAACATTAATCCAAAAAACAATAGCAAGCCGCCGCCTTTTCTCGCGCATTTTCTCTTCTTTTTCTAGTGTTTCTTTTTCCCACATCATCAATATAAAAGTACGATGAAAATTGAGTATAAACTTTCTCAAATGAAAGTGATGGACTCATTCGACAATCTTTTATTCTCGTAAGCATCGTAGATTTTCCTTTCCTTCTTTTCTTTCTTCTTTTATAATGAGATAAGTAAGGGAGGTGAGAGAAATGGAACAGGAAACAATGCTAAAAGAAATTTTGAAAGCATTGGAGCTTCATTCCAACCATATGCACACAAAAATGCAAGAAATGGAAAACCGTTTGGAAACAAAAATGGAAGAACTGGAAAATAGGTTGGAAACAAAAATGCAAAAAATGGAAAATCGATTAGAAGCAAAAATGCAGAAAATGGGAAATCAACTCAGAACAGAAATGAGACAGATGGTAGAAAATCTTGAAGAAAAAATGAACGAGCGATTCAACCGTTTAGAAACAAAAGTAGACAGCCTGCGCATCGAACTGTCGGAAACACAGGAAACGGTCGATTTCCTCTCAAGCAAAACGCTCCAGCATGAACGGAAAATCCGCGAGTTGTATCGGCAACAATGACCGTCTCCTCTCTTCATTTTCCTCCTGCTGCTCCTTAAGTGTTTCCTTCGGCAACGAATCACCTGAAAAGAACATTCCTTGATTCAGAGACGTATCATAAATTCCAACAGAAAACACCCTTGTACAAAACAAAGGGTGTTTTTCCTGATTATTCCGTATCCCGCTCGCGAATCAATTCCATTACGCGGGTTGCTACCGTTTCCGGATCAAGCCCATCCGTCGCCACGCGATAATGATGCTGAGAATAAGCTTGTTTCCGCTGTTCAAATAATTGCATGATTTCCTCGAGCGTCTTATTTTTCAACAAAGGACGGTCATGGACAATGGACGGAAGACGTTCTTTCCAGTTTTCCCATGACAAATCGAGGAGAACAACAATGCCGTGGGATAAACAAGCCTTTCTTACTTCCTCCTGCAAATACGCGCCTCCCCCAAGGGAAATAATTTTTAAGCGGGTATTCGTGCAAAGATCAATGATCAGTTCCCTCTCCACTTTTCGAAAATAGTCTTCTCCCATTTGTTCAAAAATGGCCGGAATCGACATTTGATGCCGTTTCTCGATTTCCTGATCTACATCAATAAAGTCCCGGTACAGCTTTTTCGCCACAAGCTGGCCAATCGTTGTTTTTCCTACTCCCATAAAGCCGATTAACACTATATTTCTTTCCCGAAGCGGAATGTTGCAATATGTACCCATATCTGCCGCCCTTCCTTTACAACAAATCATAAAAATTATTTGCTCCTTCCATACCCATTAGCCGTGAAACATATGCTTTTGCACAATATGAAGGACTTCTTTCAAATCCTCGATTGGGATTTGGCCTGGCGCCGAACTATTTTGACCAACAGCAAAAGTAACTGCCGAACCAAACATCCATCCAGCCAAGCGAGTAATGACCCCTAATCCTCCCATTGACATGGTGATAAGGGGGATGCTTAACTGGCTTCGTGCCTCTTGGGTCGCCTGGAATAAAACAAGCAAGTCTTGCGGAGAAGCAGGCATAACAGCGACTTTGGCAATATCAGCACCATATGATTCCGCCTGCAGCATTTTTTGGACAAGTTCTTCTTTTGGGGGAGTTGAGCTGAAATTATGATAGGACATAATCATGCGAATGCCATATTCCTTTGATACTTGGCGAAGCGATGCCAATTCCTCTTCATAAAGCAGCTCGTAATCAATCATATCCACTAATCGGCTTTTGCACACTTCTGTAAATAGTTCGATTTTTTCTGTTTCTGTTAACGGAACAGGATTCCCGCCTTCCTTTTCCGAACGAATCGTAAAAAGAATGGGAATTTCTCCTGCAATTTTTCGAATGGCTAATGCTGTTTCGAGCACTTTTTGTGGATCGTAAATATCTTTAAAAAAGTCGGCGCGCCACTCAATAATATCAGGCCTCTTTCGACATACTTCTTCCGTCTCCGACAAAATTTGTTCCATACTCGCTCCTACTATAGGAGTACAAATGCATGGCTGTTCTCCGCCAATTTGCGTGCCCCTTACGGATACAATTTTTTGTGATATATTCATGATTATCCTCCTATTCTCGATATCCTGACTTTTCTGAAATGGCCTTAGCCCCTTCTTTGGCTATTTCTCTATTGCTTCAGAAGTGAATCGGTTCGTAGGACCTAAAACAGTCAAACATGCCTTAACTTCACCGTTAATATGAAAATAGGCACAGCCATCGCCAATCCCAGTGCTATAACGAATGACACTTTCAGACATAAACTGCGGCACAACATAGAGCATAACAACAGACGTATAAATCAAAAACCGCAACAATTGCCTTTATTCATAATAGTACAACAAAATGAGGCAGTCTGAAAATCCTTCCAACCAATATTCGCGATGGATTCATACAAATACAGCCAGCCCTCTGTTTATAGAGAGCTGGCTGTTCACATGCATTTGCTGCAAAAAATTCTGCTTGCCGTATTGAAAAACTTTGATTTTTCTTAACGGAGTCCATTGAATACGGAATAAGACGATGGAAAGAGCATGATGCCCACCGTCACTGTTTTCGTTTGTCGATCAGTTCTTCCAACACGATCGCCACGCCGTCTTCCTCGTGTGACGCAGTGACTATGTCGCTGACTTCTTTTAATTCCGGTGCGGCGTTTTCCATCGCGACGCGGCAGCCGGCGACGGCGAACATCGATAAATCGTTATGGCTGTCACCGAAAACAACCGTATCTTTCAGATCAATGCCGTAATGGGCGGCCAGTTTTACAAGCGCCTCCCCTTTCGTCGCTTGTTCATGGTTAATCTCAATGTTGTTTGGATGCGACGAGGTGACAGTAATGCCGGAAATGCCGTCAAACTGGGCAGCCGCTTCTTGTAAACGTTCTTGATCGAGAGAAAAAATGAGAACCTTGTAAAACACGGTTTGCCGATCTTCCCAGATGGCGCGGATGTCATCGACATACGTCACGCGCGCCTGCTGGAACTGCTTTTCGACGATGCGCTTTAATTCGGGAGCGATATCGCTTGCCTGCTCGGCCATCGCCTCAAGGTGGGCGCGGTTATGTAGCCCGACATAGACGGCATCGCCCGTATAAATTTCGAAATATAAATCCGGCTGTGCGCGCACCCATTCGAGTGCTGGAATCAACTTTTCCTTGTCAAGCGGCACATCGCCAAGCACCGTCCCATCTTCTAATGTCATCACCGCGCCGTTTAAACTCATAATCGGGCAAACAAGCCCAGCATCCCGAAGCGGCGCGCGCGCGTCTTTATACGCCCTGCCTGTTACGATCGCCACGATATGGCCATGCTTTTGCGCTTTTGCAATGGCCTCTTTATTTCTTTCACTCACCCGTCCTTGCGAATTGAGCAGCGTTCCATCCATGTCTAATGCGATTAACACTATTGCATCCCTCTTTCTTTCATTATGCGTGTTATAAATCACTACTCCATCGTGATCATTTAATTGATAAGGTTAAACTATTTTCCTCCATATCATCACAAAATTTTCCTTCTTTTCATTCTATCATTTATTTATGACAAAATAGAACAAATACAATTGTAAAAGAAATTATTAACGCACTGGATGCAGAAATGAACAAGCAATTGGAAGCAAAGCTACAAGAGATCGTTGAAGCGGAAGCCTTCTTGGCTATATTTGCGATAAAAATACGGCCCGCACCACTCTTCATGCGTCTGCACGTACGTCCATGTAAACTGCGGATCGACGACATACACATCGTGCTCCCGCCGCAAATCTTCCGCCCGCAAATTTTCAGCGTTTACAAGCATATACGCTTCTTCTCTTTCTTGATAAAACAAATAACAGACGAACCGATTCTCCTCATGAAACGCTTGCATCGCCGCTTTTCCTTCAAGACAAGGCAGTTTTTCGTAGCTGAATACATGCCACAAAAACTGCTCAAAATAAATCGACTGTTTTTCCTGTGGACTAATGGCATCCGTAAACGCCTTTTCCCAACGCTTGCGAAAAGCCTCTCCTTCTCCTATTAACTCTTCCACAACGATACCTCTATTTTCTAATCTTTTTCGTATGTTCATCCGATCCCCTACTCCCAAGGAAACATATCGCTCGCGCGGCAAAAAATCCGATACGAAACGCCTTGTTTGCGTCTCCGTGCCGTTTTGTTTCCGATTCTCGTCGTTTCAATGATATCATCCCAAAACGAAATGCGTGCGCGCAGTCGCTCAAATATCTTTCGAATCGCAGCATCCGTAACGTCTCTGCCGAAAAACGTTTGAAACAACGTTTTTCGGATATCTTCCCCAGTCATTGGCCGTTCGCTATGAAGAATCATCGCAAGCACATAAAACGACTGGTATTCTAGTTTTACAAACTCGCCTGCGAAACGAACGACAAAGCCGTCTTGTTCGCTGATGCAAAGCATCACCTCATGTGGCGAAAGTAGCTCCTGCTCGGAAAAATAGGTTTCCTCCGTTACAATTTCGTCGCTTTCTGGTGTAATGATACGATAAAGCGCGCGATGAAAATCTTCAATGCGATGGAGAAAAATCGCCTGGCGATAGCGATCGACCGTTTCTTCATCATATGGCCTTGCTTCCATTTTTTCTATCTGCTTTAACGCGTTCGACGCAAGAAAAATACCGCAATTGACAAGGAACATATGGCTTAACATCTCTTGCGTGTCATTGAGAGATTCATCCATCGATCCCGAAAGCGCCTGATTAAAGTGATACGCCGCTTCGGCATATCTTCCTTCATTATAGTAAATATGTGCCAACCGATAATTCGCAATTGGATGGTTTGGCTTTCGCTTTAACGCTTTTTGCAAATACATTTTCGCCTGCTTCGGATCGGGGTTGCTCGACATTTTAAAATACTCGCCAAAACGAACATACAGATGAATCAACTCGTTTTCGATTTCTTCCCGCCGTTTTCGATCTTTTTCTTTTTTCCACTCCGCAAGCAAGCGGCGTTCTTCCTGATGCGGAAAAAACCCGTATTCTTCCATCTCCGTACTCCCTCCTTTGTGACAAGCTGTCACACACCGATTTGTATAGTTGTATTGTAACGAATTTGAAAAGGAGATGGATAGTATGGAAAAATGGACGAAACTCATGATTCGGCACGGATTTCATCCGGAAAATACGGAAACAGGAATTACATCACAATGGCTTGCGCAAACATTCGCAACGCTCATCCAACGGCACCAGCACCTTCACACCATTTCCGAAACGGACTGGATGGAAGCGCTCCAACAAACCGCCAAACAGATGGTTTCTCACAATCATGACATTCCAGGAAGTGAAACGCTGGTCGACCCAACGAAAAACGAACTTCCTCTCATCCAAATCGATCCGTACGTCCGCGGCATCGTCCGCTGGCTGAACATGATGCATATTTACACCTTTTACAGCTGCGACGGAGAGGGAGTTCGCCCGGCAACGATTTATTTTCTCGACGACTTATCCGCCCAGCAGCTCGCCATCATCCGGGCTTGCACTCCGCCACACGTTCGAATTAGAGCGGAAAAAAGAAAAGTAACATTATTTTATCAGCGCGGACACATCGATGACCTTCTGACGATGGCCGAACGGTTATACAATGTCTGGCGAAATCCGGAACTGCTAATGACGTATCGCTTAGAAACATTCAAACACCGACTATACTCCCTTCTTTCGATCAACGGAAAAAGCGGCAGAGAAGCGGTGGTTCGGCAAATGCTCTATCGAAAGCTCCAACAAAAAACAGATTGGCGCGAAATCGACGATTACGGAAACTTGCTGGCTGCAGTCCACTGCGGAAACGGTCCGACGATTTTGCTTTCCGCCCATATGGATACAGTTCGCCCGTTTTCGACGAAACGCACGATTATCGAAAACGGAACGGTATTAAACAGCTCGCACGGCATCTTAGGCGCCGACGACCGCGCGGGAATCGCGGTCATCTTAGAAATACTTGATTTCATTCGCCATTCCCGCTTCAAGGGAACGCTCAAAATCGCCTTTACCGTCGAAGAAGAAATCGGCTGCCTCGGCTCACGCCATATCGACCCAACATTTTTGCAAGACGTCGACGCCGCGATTGTCGTTGACCGCCGCGGAATGCGCGACATCGTCACTTCTTACGCTGGCATTGTGCCATTTTGCGACGACAATTACGGCCGCATTTTTGAAACAGCTGGAGCGCTCGCCGGCATGCCGGATTGGAAAATGACCCCCGGCGGCCTCAGCGACGCCAAAGTCTTCTCCGAATTCGGCATTCCAGCTGTCAACTTATCCGTCGGCTACCAACACGAACATACCGAATTCGAAACGCTCGACTACAAAGCAACGCTTGAAACGGTGATGTTGCTTGAAACGGTATTTGAAAACAACATGATCACAAAAGAACTCTTCGCAACGTGTAAGGGTTAGGAGAAAATAGAAAGTAGAGTGGAGCAAAATAACCACTCTACTTTTATGTATTTTTGATTTATCCATGTTCTTGCCGCTGTGCATTCGTTTTTTGACGTTCCTGGCGAATCGCCTCAAAAATATTTCGTGAACTCTGATTCGCCTGAATAGGAAAGGTATAAAGTATTGTTTTGCTCTTGTTATGCTTGTGGAAAAAAGGTTGCCTCTTAAACCAGAAAGATAGCGTGTAAAATACAAAACTATTTCTATTTTTTATTTTCTTTCCTTTCAAAATACACATGCAACCGATACTCGCAAATCTCTTTCGTCCATTGATACAAAATCTCTTCATCTTCTTTTGCAATCGAAAAACTAAGAGAAAAGACGCCGTTTTCAAAGGAAAGGAGACCGTTCGAGCTTCCGCTCCATTTCGTCATCGGCATTTCAGCAATCAGTTTGCTTACTTTTTCTTCATCATAAATCCATAGCTGTTTTGTTTTCTTATCTGAAAAGTCGATTCGTTTCCGATATTCTTTTTCCATTAAATATTGATGAAAAAACGGCGCTGCTTCTTTTGGCGTAATCGGCAAGTGCCACCTTGAAGGGCCGCGGTTTAACATCGCGAGCAACACGACCATTTTATAGCTCTTAGCCATAGGTGTTCGCTCAGCCTCGACTAGCCACGATTCGTACTTTAAAAAAACTTCCTTCTCTTTCTCCGATAATTCGTCGGCCCAGTATAAAAAGCCTACATATGATTTAAATTCCGACTTGTATTCCGCCGCTTCGCTGCTTCCATGCAAATGAAGCTGGAGATACGTAGGACGATGGCCTAACTCCCGTTTCAGATGCTTATAGTCCCATAATAGCTTTTCACGACGCGGCTGGCGTTTTTTTCTCATTTCTTCTAATAAGTTAATAGCCTGTATATCTAAATGAAGCGAGCAATTGTCGGGAACGGCCGGTATCACCTTTTCTCTTTTTCCATTTTTCTCCGCATTGCGCTCTGTATCAAACAATTTCAGCTTCACATCAGCGTTGCGATAATTCCCGATTAAATCGATTATGACGCAATAATCCTTTCCTTCATGCAACCGAAGTCCGCGGCCGACTTGCTGGGTGAACACGGTGAGCGATTCTGTCGGCCGGACAAACAGCAATGTATCCACTGATGGAATATCAACGCCTTCATTAAATAAGTCCACCGTGAAAATAGCATCTAATTCCCCTTTTTCCAGCATCGCGATAGCTTGATCGCGCGGAATGTCTGTCTGCTGGGAGTGAAGGCTGACCGTTCGATAATTTCGTTTTCGAAAATATTCGGATAAAAAGTCGGCTTGTTTGATCGATGAACAAAATACAAGCGTTCTTGTTTTCTTATATTTCTCCCATGCTTTTAAAATCTTGTCCGCCATTTCTTCTCTTAGCTGCACTTGAAGCAGTTCTGTTTCATCATAGCGGTTGCCAAGCCATTTGATCTTGGAATAATCCGTATCGTCGTAAACACCGTAATAGCGGAAAGGAGCAAGCCATCCCCGCTGCACCGCTTCGATAAAATCAATTTTGTACGCCACGTTGCCATCGCAAATGGCATATACATCTTTATTATCGTTGCGATCTGGCGTTGCCGTAATCCCAAGTAAAAATTTTGGCTGAAAATAATTCAGTACTCGCTGATACGAACGAGCGGCAGCATGATGAAATTCGTCAATCACAATCAAGTCAAAGGCATCTTTGGCGAATGCTTCTAAATGTTTTTTCATGCTTAACGTAAAAATCGAAGCAAAGATTATATCAGCTTTTTTTTCTTTCACGTTTCCGTCATAAATGCCAAACGTTTTGTTAGGCATGACGCGTTGAAACGATTTTTTCGCCTGACGAAGAATTTCTTCACGATGTGCGATAAACAGCGCTTTTTGAAAATTGCGGGCAAAAAATGCGGCTAAATACGTTTTCCCAAGTCCTGTCGCCATGACAACCATCGCCTTGTCGTAGCCTTCTTCGTAAGCCGCTTCCAGCCGCTCGAGCGCTTCCACTTGGGCAAAGCGCGGCTGAATCGTTTCGTATGTGACCGTTGCTGGATCGTAAATTACGTCATGATCACGTTCATTGATTTCCGTCTCCGCTTTATCCACTGGAAGCATTAATTCAACTTCTTCCGATTCCGCCCACGTTCGCGCAAGATTCGGATGCCGTTGGTGATAGTCATGATACTGCTTTTCATAGTCCTTTAATGTCTCTTCGTTCACTTGTACTGTTTCATCAGCGTAAAACAGCTTCAAAAACTCTTCCATTGACTCTGCAAATACGTTTTCATCGACAGTTTTATCCAGCCCGATGTTCCATTCGATTCCCTCTGTCAGCGCCGATTTCGATAAGTTGGATGAGCCGACAATAAAATAGCCGCTCGTTGTATTTTCAAATAAATATGCTTTTGGGTGAAAAGATACTCCCCTGCTTCGCCATAAGCGTACTTCGATGTCCGGATGAATAGAGATCAGCTCACGAAGCGCTTCCGGCTGGGTGACAAAGAGATAATCGCCAGCGCAAATTTTAATATCCGCTCCCCGCTCCGCAGCCTTTTTTAGCGTTTCCTTTACCAATCGGACACCAGATTTCATCACAAACGCTGTCAATATGTATATGGTTGATGATGCTTCTATATGTTCTTGTATCTTTTCAATCAAGTCGCGATTGATGAATTCCACCTTACTCATCATGTACCTCTACTAAAAAAATTTTTTCTTTAAACCCTCCTCGCTTTTCTGCTTTTTCTGCTCGAATTTGTTCAACGTGTTCGATCGACGATCCGTGGCATTCGGCAAGAGCATGCATAATTTCTAATAAATCGGCCAATTCTTCCAGCGCCGTTTCATCATCTTTCGCATTCATATATTCTTGTAGCTCTTCATACGCTTTTTTTCGAAGCTCTTGGCGGTATATTTCGTCGTCTAATATCCTTGTTGTGAACGTTTTTCCGTCTGCTTTAATAATTTCTGGAATTCGATCGCGAACGAGTTTGTTATAGACAGGCATAATAACCACACCTTTTTTTAAAGTTTTTGAATCTTTTATATATATGATTATAGTTCGTTCCAAATTGATATAAATTACAAGTAATTTTCAACATACTTAACGACATAACCATCGAACTTAAAACTAATAAATATCTTCAAGTTGAAATTGTTTTAGATATTTTCGGAGCTTTGCAATTGCCTTTGTTTCGATTTGACGTATTCTTTCTCTTGTAACCCCCACTTTTTTCCCTATTTCCTCTAAAGTTTTAGGCTGTCCATCTCTTAAACCAAATCTTTCTATAATAACTTCCCTTTCTCTTTCTTTTAGTTTATCTAGTGCTTCCATAATTTTTTCGCGAATTTCCATACGATGAACTAGTTCAAAGGGATCTTGTAACTCTTCTATTTTGAGATCATATACATGTTCTATTTCATTTGGTATAAAATTAATTAATTGGCTTTCGTCGTCATTATCAGAAACAAGAGAATAAAGAGACCTCATTTGAATAAAGCGACTATCAATAAGCTTCAATTCATGATATTTTTCTTTAGTTATACCTACATGTCTGCAAACCCAGTCTACGTCAATTTTTTGAAATAACCTGTATGACTCATTTTCTGCATTTATAACTTTCCGAATTTGTTCAAAAGCATGAACTGGAATACGAATCGTAAATCCTTCATTTATAATAGCGCGTAATATAGATTGGCGAATCCACCATACAGCATAAGTAGAGAATTGCGTTCCCCGATTTGAATTAAAACGGTTAGCAGCTCTGATAAGGCCAAGAATACCTTCAATTAGAATGTCTTCCTCATCCAATTTGTGATGCATGTATTTTTGATAATAACCCGCAATCTTCCTAACTAAACCCATGTTTTTTTCTATAACATCAACTAGAACTTCTTTATTATTATCGTTATTAAGTTTATTCAATAAATCTATGTTATCTTTATACTTATAATTTTCTCGAAAAACGTTTTTTTCAAGAAATTCATTTATATTAAAATCAGCATCATCTATTCTAAAATTTTCTTCATTTTCTAATCCCATACTATTGATCATCTTTTCATTGTTAATCTCATTACTAGTATCAATATCCCATCGATAGTATACGTAATCATCCTTATTCTTAACCTCGAAGCATTGCGAAGCTTTTTTTGTGAAGAATTTTTTAGATTTTTCCATTCTTCCTTTACTGAAATCCCCTCTCCCATTGATTTACCTATAGTACTATCTTAATATTAATTTAGTAGTTTGAAAATACTATACAAAAGGAAGGTGTATAAGATTGTTCCATATATTTAACAAGATTTTAAACAATCATTTAAGAAATATTGGCAATCCTGATCAAAAAAACAAACTTCTTGTTTTAATAGGCTTCCCCAAAGACATCCTAACAAAAATAGCAGTAGAAAAGCTGCTGGATATAAATCTGGATATTAGTTTGAATCAACTAATGGAATCTAAGCCTATCATTTTACAAGAGTTAATCCTGAAAACAACTCAGCATACCAAAAATACATATTGGTGTACATATGAGGAGTTTCTTACTGTTGGACCGGAAATTTTATCTTTATATTTCGATTACTACATTTTTAAAAATAATGTTTATCACCAAAAATTCCCTTTAATATATGCTGTTGACGGAATAGAAGAAATATATGAAGGATATTTTAAAAATGATGAGTATTCTCCTGAAGAATTCCTGCATCCTTCTTTAAATATTTTATTAAATTTTTATGGAGATCTTGAAAAAATTAACGAACAATTTTATATCTCATATGCTACCGATTATGAAAGTATTGACTTTTTCACAGCTCAACAACTGGTTTCTTTCTCTAAACAAAACGTTTATGAACCTTCGCTAATCGAACTCACAGAAGAAGAACGAACGTTTTTAGAGCTAATCGATAACATTCTGTATAAAAAAATTCCACAAAAAGAGATTTGTATCTCTTATAACGGAAATATAGAGAATTTGCCAAATAATTATCTTAAACGTTTAAATGTCTTACAATATTTGTTTCCTGACATTAAGTTTGTTCTTGTATCTAAAACACTCGATCGAAAAACTGAAATTCAAGAAGAAAAATATCTAGAGATATTAAGAAAATATTGGGGATATTCCTCATTTCGTAATTTAAAAATGTATAAAAATATTAACGATAATACTGCCAATAAAGAAACAATACTTATACCGCAATCGCAAATTATAGATGATATTGTCAAACAAGCAGAAAACGCCAGAAGCGGCTCCCCCTTTAGGGACGTGTTTGTGACTTCTCCTACTGGTGCTGGAAAATCTATTATGTTTCAAATTCCTGCAATTTACCTTGCAGAAAAGTATAATTTAATGACGATTGTTATTTCTCCATTAATCGGATTAATGAAGGATCAAGTCTATAGTCTACTAGAAAAAAAAGTTGACATATCTGCAACGATAAACTCTGAAATCACTCCAGTAGAAAAGATCGAGATAATTAACAAAATTCAAGAAGGGAAAATATCCATTTTATATATTTCCCCAGAAACATTATTAAGTCGATCCGATATAAAACAATTAATTGGGGAAAGACAAGTCGGGTTGTTTGTAATTGATGAAGCACACATCGTAACAACATGGGGAAAAGCATTTCGCTCGGATTATTGGTATTTAGGAAGCTATTTACAAAAGTTAAGAAAAGAAATGAAATTTCCAATCGCCACTTTTACTGCTACCGCTATTTATGGCGGCATTGAAGATATGTACGGGGAAACGAGAGATAGTTTAAACATGATCAATCCTATTAGTTACTTTGGATATGTAAAAAGAGAGGATTTAGAAGTTAGAATTCAAAAAGCTAAATTTGATCAAGGATCATTTAATGAGTATTTATTCTTAAAGTATTCAGTTCTTTTAAACCGGATTTCTAATTTTTTAGAAAAAAATCAAAAAACACTTATATATTTTCCAATGATTCGCTATATTCATAATTTTTTGGAATTTGTTAAATCTAATGCCCCCAAAAAGGTGCATGATCAAATTACAGTATATTATGGAACTATGACTAAAGAAGAAAAACAGGAAAGTTTCCTTAAGTTTCGTAACGGCGATTCATTAGTGATGCTTGCCACAAAAGCATTTGGAATGGGTATTGACATACCAGATATTTATAATGTTCTTCACTTTGCTCCGACAGGAAATGTGTGTGACTATATTCAAGAAATCGGCAGGGCTGCGCGGAAATTAGATCATGGACGAGCATTCTTTGATTACTTTAGTAAAGATTTCGTCCATGTAAATCGTTTACATGGAATTTCAACTATAAAAAAACATCAACTTATACAAGTAATTGAAAAAATCGTACGTATACTCGAACAAAATAATAAAGAAAGAAAATTTGCGCGTAACCTACTTGTTAATGCAGAAGAGTTTAGATATATTTTTGAAAAAAAATCTAGAGTAGATCAAGATGATGATATCGATAATAAATTAAAAACGGCTTTATTAATTATTGAAAAAGACTTTATTCAAAAAATGGGATATTCACCAATAGTAGCAAGACCTCGTAGTATATTTGCCAACGAGTATTTTATGATAGAACACGAACAAGAAAAAAATGTTTTAAACGATTATGCATCATATTTTCGCTTAATCAGTAAACGTATCACCAATCCAAATAATATTTATGGTAATGTTTATGTTTGTGACATGAAACAACTTTGGGAAGATTATTACAGCCATCTATCATTTCCGCAATTTAAATACAAATTTCATAGTAAATCAAAGGACCTTAATCTCCCTTTTCTTAAACATATTTTACCAGTTTTACAATTAAATCTAGAACTTAAAGCAGAAAATATACACAGCTTTCTGTTTAACGTTGAAAAACATATTGACCAAATTTCTGACCTTTTTAACACATTTGTTTATAATCAACACTATTTCAAAATAGAGGACGTTTCTAAAAGATTGCAAAAGATACTGCATAAAAGCTCCTATTACTGTGATAGCCTAACATCCATTTTTATACAAAGTGCTGAAAATTATAACCGTCTATTAAAAAAGACAAAAAACTTTCATACGAACTTCATAAAATACTATGAAGAAAGAGATTCATATACTATTACAAGCGGGTTTTTTGAATTCACTAATTGGATTAAAACCGAAACAAAAAATTTACTGCATGATCATTTCGCAAAACAACAAGGAGAAAAAACATATGAAATATTTATACCAAAAACGAACGGAATCCGCACAGAAAAAATATTTATTTTACTAGGAATATTAGAAGCACTGGGGTTATTGATATATAAAGTAAATGGGGGAGATAGCCCAGAAATTTATATTCGCATTAACTCAAAATTACAACTTGATCGTATTATAAAAGATCCTTTTAATTACCGAAATGTTATTTTAGAAAACGTTTATAATCGCCATAAAATTTCAGTCGCTATGCTTACTTTTCTGTTTGAAAACGAAGTTCAATCAAATGATTTCTGGGAATATATAGAAGATTACTTTTTAGGTAAAATACCTAATGAAGTTCTAGCAAAAGTGAATTAAAAATTATTAACAACATAAAAGTCCGCCACCTTGGATAAATTAAAATTTACCAAGAGGGGCGGACTTTTAATTATTATAATAACGGCAAGCTGAAGATAAGGCATTTTCGTTCCATTTTGTTTTTGCGTGTTACCCATCGAATATACATGATTTAGAACGTGTTGCAAAACGCATAACGAATGCATAAATGCACATAAAAAATCCACCGCCTTGGAAATCATATACAGTGACCGAAGCCAACTAACAGGGATATACACGATCAAGATTTCCAATTGAACAACGAACATGCATGGACTTATGAAATGGCCCCACTCTTAACGTTGCCGGAAACACCGTAATATGACAGGAAGAATGCCGGTGTCGAAAAACTCATTATTGAACAGTCTGAAACGAACTCATAATGAATTCGTCCCGAATATTTTCATATATTCCTCTTTATACTCGTCCTTTACATACTTTATAAAAGAATCGTTTGGCCTAAAAATCCCCTGATCCCATTGTCCGATTAGCTCTACATTTTCTGGCGGTATTCGTTCGAAGAACAGAATCTCATCAAATTCCTGAACATAGCGATCCTTCCTTCGCGTTCGCCGATCATAGCAAGAGTAATTCCAATATTTTTTTCCGACATCTTCTTTAATGAATGAAGAGACTCTTGATCCATTTCCTCCATCGGACACTCGGATAGACCAAAACCCACCATACAATTGACTGCCCATCCACCCTCTTCTATTATGCGGTAATTTCACCGCATATAAATCGCTCGATGGATAACCGATCATGAGTAAAAAATCAACCGTTATTTCCGGATACAGATAAAGAGCCTTCGTGCGCTTTACCCAATCAGAAATCCACTTCGGCTTTATGCTATCTAAAACTTGGTTGGTATTTTGTACTTCTTTGGATGCCACCGAGGGATTGGAAAACAAACTGTTTTTTGATACTTCACACGACTCCAGTCGTGGGATTCTTAGGTCGTTAACGTCCGCATCCATTTCTAGTTTGGACAACGCCCAAGTTCAGGGCTGTGCCATCAGCCCGTCCTACGGCAGGGCCTATAGCTCCGTAGGCTGGCAGACTATCGCTTACGCTACTCCATCTGCCACAGGTAACTCTCTTACATACGTTTTTACGTCTTTTTCTTGACGGACTCCATCGGTTTTACGCTTGAAAAGTCTGCCTTTCCGTTCAAGCTACCTCATACCGATGCGGTTAGAAACATCCACCTGTTTTCATTATACCAAAGCGATACTTCCCTCTAAATTATGACGAAAAACAAGTCTAATCTTCCATCATCCTAATTCTATACATGCAATAAATCAATAGCAAGGAAGCAGATACGCGAGATGTTCTATGCTTGAGCACTTTGGACAACGCGGCCTCCATGAATGAGAAAATTCGTATCCAACCCAAAACATCATATACATACTGAACTCGCTCATAAGGAAATATAAGTAACAAACGATGATGATTTCCACTGCCAGAAAATGAAAGGGGATACGATGAGAAACATTGCTGCTTTATTTTCAATTCTGATGCCTGGATTCGGGCAAATATATAATGGTCAATTCATAAAGGGTGTCTTCTTTATCATTGTAGAACACTTTGATAATGCATTCGGACATATAAACGAAGCCATTCACCTTGATTTTAACGGATTACATCAACAGGCTATCGAGGTGACCCATTTTGACTACATGTTATTTTACCCTGGATTTTATGTTTATTGCGTATGGGACGCATGGTATCACGCAAAACCAAATGCGGACAAGACAAAAACCGCCATTCCTTTTATTATAGGCGGTTTTCTGGGAGTGATGGGTGCAATATTCGCAAACCGGCTGCCGATACCTACTCTAACCGTCGCAATGTTAATGATCATTCCGATGATTTGCGGCATGATCGTATTTAGAGATCAATAAGCGCATCTTTTGTCTATTTGAGCCACGAGTTAGTGAAACAACCAAATCAGTGCTTAAGCGGCATTTTCATGTATTCAGAAATATTCCATTTTTCTCTTGGCCATACTAAACGATATGCAAATCAATTATAGGAGATGGATGAATCCATGGACAGAATCCTTTTGTGGGCATTGCTGGTTATTGGCATTATCTTATTTTGTTTTAGTCTGAGAAAACCGCTAATCAAAGACACGCTTTTAGTGTTCTTATTAAAAGCCTATTTTTCCTCATTTTTTGGCGTTATTGTTGCAGAAGCACGCTTAATTGAATACCCTGTAAGGTTTTTAGGCCAATATTTCGACACGAGCATTCTTTTTGAATACTTTCTGTATCCGATCATGTGTGTGTATTTTTACCAAACCTCTTATCATTCCCGCCTTCTGGGCATTATCGTGCAATGCACATTATATACCGCTGCTTTAACGATCATTGAGGTTCTTTGTGAAAAATATACAGATTTAATTAACTATCATACATGGACATGGATGTATTCGTTTATAACCATCTTTATCCTATCGTTTTTCGTGCGCATGATTATGGAGCTAATCAACAAAAGGGAGCAATCAACAGGATAATGTGCATGAGATCATGCCTGATAGGAACTGCATACATGCCGCTACTTTCTAAAAAAGAAGTCTAATTTTCTGCCGCTGCTTCTATATATGTAGTAATAGATGATAAAAGGAGGCAGCAGATCATGATACTGTACGATGTGAAAAACAAGCTATTCTACAAAGCCATCAATTCAGGCCGACCAAAAATGACAAATTTCCCTCAAAAAAGGGCATGGGGCTACGTCTGGAAAACAGTGAACGGAGAACGGGTTAAGTTTTGGTTTGACTTTGCAAAAGGGCGGTATATGTATTTTCAATACGGACAAAAGTGGTATCGCGTACGATATTTGCAGTCGAATGATAAAAAGACAAATGAAGATATTTTCAATGGGGTGCTGATTGATTTAAGCATCGATGGGCAGGAGTTGAAACTATTGAAAGGCAATGTCGAAAAATATGGGAAGCAAGCGATATGACGTCAGTTGCAATAATAAGGTGGCAAAGAGGGACGGAGACCTCCTCGCCACCTTCCTTTTTCACCCTATGCCCACCACATGTTTGGCAATTCCTCTTTGCAAAGCAGCTTTTTTAGGAAATCAATCGCCTTCGATAAAAACTTTTGCCAACGAAGCGCTAAATAATTGGATCATCGACAGGCTTAAGCTGCGGCTAGGGAAAGACAGTGTCGAAAAGTGCAAAAAGCGGGCAATATAAATCCTGGATCGCACGTGATCCAGGATCGTTTCGTTACACTTCGATGGAATTTCCTTCTTCCACAATATGATAAAGAAGATGTGCCAAATGGTGAATTGGACCGTATTGTTCTTCTTCATCGACTTCTTCCTCATCTCCAAATTCTAGATCATTTAAGTAAAGTGCGACGAATTCGTAAAAATCTTTCAGCTCAAATCCGTAGCACGCGCTTGGATCTTCATTGTCTTCTTCATATTGCAAAACGAGATACGAAACGTTTCCCTCTGCGTCCTCGGCATCAAAAAAGACGAAATAGCCGATGTTCGTATCTAGTTCAAATAAATGTCTTGTCCCGCCTTCTGTCGCTTTTTCAAAGTCTTGTTCATTTAACTTTTGAACAGTCATGTTTTCCATTTGATCTTCGCGATGAAATTGCACAGTAAATGATTTCATTCTTTGTTTCCTCCTCGTTTTAAAAAATGCTTAAGGAATATGTCTTGGATAGCAGTTCTAACAGTTTCATGCCGGTGATGCTGTTGCCTTTCTCATCCAACGCCGGACCGAAAATGCCGATGCCAAACCGGCCTGGGACGGCGGCGAGGATGCCGCCCGAAACGCCGCTTTTTGCGGGAATGCCGATTTTGATGGCAAATTCACCTGATGCGTTGTACATGCCGCACGTGACCATAAACGTTTTGCAAATGCGAGCGACATCAAGCGGCATAATCTGTTCATCAGTGAACGGGTCGCGTCCGTCCATCGCAAAGACAAGACCAATTCGCGCCAAGTCGATGCACGTCATTTCAATCGCGCATTGTTTTGTGTAAAGGTCCATTAGCTCTTCGACATCTTCATTGATGATACCATGCTGCTTGAGAAAATAGCAGAGCGAGCGGTTTAAAAACGCCGTTTCAAATTCGGACTGGGCCACTTCTTCCGAATACGAGATGGTCGGGTTTCCCGACAGTTTCCGTACAAACTGCAAAAGCCGCTCGAACCGCTCCTCAACCGAAGCGCCGGCAATCATGTGCGTAACGGCTAACGCCCCCGCGTTGATCATCGGATTAAGCGGTTTGGCTGGCTGTATTTCTTCGAGCTTCGCAATCGAGTTAAATGGATCTCCCGTCGGCTCCATGCCTACTTTTTTGAACACTTCTTGTTCCCCACGGTCCATTAGGACAAGGGAGAGGGCAATAATTTTCGAAATGCTTTGGAGCGTCACTTTATGAGTCGTATCCCCCGCATCGATGACATTGCCGTCGGGCAAGTAAATAGCGATAGACAAATCGTTTGGATCCGCTTTGCCAAGAGCGGGAATGTAATCGGCGACTTTTCCATAACGCGCATACTGTTTTGCTTGTTCAACAAACTGTTCCAACTCCGCTTTTGTGTACATTTGCCATCACCTGTTGTTAGTATGGCCAGCTGGATGGCCGATATGTAAAAAAACCGCTGGACTTTCAGCGGCTTTTTTGATTGTAGTTTAGTACATCTGAGCTCTTTTCCAAATCATAAATCATTTTATGAATGACATCATGAATAAGCAGCATCATCTCACGCTCCTCTGCCTTATTTATTGTTGATTATAGAAACTCAAACAACATGCGGCATCGGAGCGCGGATGGAACTTTTATAGACGATTCGTATGACCATCATATCAGTCAAAAGTTGGAGGAACAATCATCTTAAGTTATCACCCCAATTTCTCTTCCCACTTTTGCAATCCGTTCCAGTGCCCAATCTAATTCTTCCTTCGTCAAAGAGGAAGAAAGAGAGAAGCGGATGCGGGATGTGCCTTCGGGAACGGTTGGCGGCCGGATCGCTACCGCGGCGATTCCGTGTTCCTGAAGCCGCTCGCTCATTTGAACCGTTTGCTCATTTGATCCGATGATGATCGGAACAATGTGCGTCGTGCTTTTTCCAATGTCAAATCCTAACTTTTGGAGTTCAGTGCGGAAATAATGACTGTGAAATTGCAACGTTTGCCTTCTTATATGTTCCTTTTGAACAATCTCAATCGATTTTTCAATTGCACCAAGAACAGCTGGAGGCAAAGCGGTCGTAAAAATAAAGCTGCGCGACGTATTAATGAAATAATCAATCAGCCATTGCTCTCCCACAACATAAGCGCCAAAGCTGCCTAACGCTTTGCTGAAGGTACCCATTTGGATGTCAACCAGATCTTGCAAATGAAGATGGTGAACAAGACCTTCACCTCTTTCTCCATAAATGCCGCTGCTATGCGCTTCATCAACCATTAAGATGGCGTTGTAACGTTTCTTCAATGTCACTAAACCTTCTAACTGCGCCATATCTCCATCCATGCTGAAAATCGAGTCGGTGACAATCAATTTTCGTTTATGCGGAGATGCTTGTTTCAATAATGACTCTAAATGATTGAGATCGTTATGATAATAACGATATCGTTCCGCGCCGCTTAATCTGATTCCATCAATAATGCTCGCATGATTGAGCCAATCGCTAAACACAATATCATCGCGGCCAATCAGAGCCGCAATGATTCCGAGATTGGCCGTATATCCGCTATTGAAAATGAGCGCTGCTTCTGCCTTTTTCCAGTTTTTTAACACTTCTTCGGCCCTTGTATATAGTTCATAATTGCCGGCAATAAGACGCGAAGCAGTGGCTCCCGCACCGTATGTACGCATTGCTTGATATCCCGCTTCGATCAATCGTTCATCTCCCGCTAGTCCTAAATAATTATTCGAGGCTAAATTTAACATCTTCTTTCCGTTCATGACGATCCACGCGCCATCCGAAGAGGATACATTCTTTAACATGCGCTTTTGTGTTTTTTGTTCTAATTGATGAAGTACGGATTGAATATGATTTTTCATCCTCATCCCCCAATTGTTAACCAAAAATATTTTTTTGTTTACATTATAACTGCATATCTTGAATCTACACAATACTTCGAAATATTTTTGCCATGGAAAATCAACGTATCTTAGTGAATCATTTTCTTTTTTTAATCTGTTTATTTAGAACAATGTTTTATTAATAAAAAATTCGTCATATAAGCTATTACAAATCCTTTTAAAAGAGAGTAAAAATAGGCGACGTCTTTGTTATCATCGCCTATTTTTGTAATATAGGAAAATATGGAATCTTATAACATGTCAATCATCTAATTCTAACCATAACGTATGCATATTGCTGTCACGCCAGTATCTTCGTTTTCTGCGAGGGCGGAAGCAGCTCGTGCGGTGTGAGCTGTGCTTACGGCCTGAGCTGTGCTTGCGACCTGAGCTGTGCTTGCGGCCTGAGCTGTGCTTGCGGCCTGAGCTGTGCTTGCGGCCCGAGCTGTGCTTGCGGCCTGAGCTGTGCTTATGGCCTGAGCTGTGCTTGCGACCTGTCGGCTCTTGATATAAAAAGTCCTCTAAGCCCTCCGTCTCAAGTTCTTTAACAGCCTTTTGAATGTCATCCTGAGTATAAACGCTCATTTTTTGACCTCCTAATATATGTCATTTTCGGAAAGATAGAGTAAGGATAATTGGCGGTCATCTATCTTTGCCTATAAACAATGTACGTTGTGCGACTATATGTTGACTTAGACACTTGTCTTGCTTTTTACAAAATAGATAAATGCCTAGAGTAACAAGCGTCTTACCATTCACATAGGATTTATTGAACATGATCAGAAAGGAGGAAATGATAGATGTCAACTAGTCAGCTGCCTCTGTATGCGATTTATATCCATCCTAATGATTTACAGGAGCTGCGCCGCGACATCTGGAACGATGACCTTGTTCCTGCCACATTTACGTTTCAAAAAAAAAAATTTCATATCGATATAAGCTATCGAGGCTCACACATTCGCAAATTTAAGAAAAAATCCTATTTTATCTCGTTTTATAAACCTTACTTCTTTCATGGAGTTCATGAACTTCACTTGAACGCGGAATATAAAGACCCTTCTCTCATAAGAAATAAACTTTCCCTCGATTTTTTCTCGGCACTTGGCGTCCTTTCTCCTTCTTCCCGGCACGTTCTTTTATCGATCAATGGAAAGCATGAGGGAATTTATCTTCAATTAGAATCGGTGGATGAATTTTTCTTAAAAAAACGTCAATTGCCGGTAGGACCTATTTTTTACGCGATTGATGATGACGCTAATTTTTCGCTGATTGGTTCGTTTGATAAGACCCCTAAAACGTCTTTGGATGCGGGCTATGAAAGGAAACTGGGAACTCGAGAGGATCACCGATATCTGGAGGAATTCATTTTCAAGTTAAACACAACGCCAAAATATGAGTACGAATCTGTCATGTCAAAGCTTTTGGACGTCAATAAATATTTGCGCTGGCTTGCAGGAGTTGTTTGCACGCAAAATTTCGATGGCTTCGTTCACAATTACGCGCTATATCGCAATCCAGATTCCGGTTTATTCGAAATCATTCCGTGGGATTTTGACGCTACTTGGGGACGGGATATTAACGGCAAACAAATGGATTATGATTACGTACGTATCGAAGGATTTAATACGTTAACCGCTCGATTATTAGATATAAAGCGCTTCCGAAAAATGTATTATGACATCATGAAACATACATTGGATCACGAATTCACTGTAGAGTTTATGAAGCCAAAAGTAGAGCAACTTTACCAGCAATTGCGTCCCCATGTCGTCAATGATCCGTATATAAAAGACCGTATTGAACAGTTTGATGGTGAACCGGAGCGGATTTGCGATTTTCTCGAAAAACGAAACACTTATTTAAAAAATCAGCTATCTACCCTTCTATAAGATTGGGCAGAAGTGGAATTTTTTCATGTTGGGCGATTGTTGGATAACTTTTAAATTATAGGATACGTATATATGCATTACGAATAACCATTATGGATAAATAACAAGGAGGAACAAATGAATGATAAGACAACAAAAAGATAGTCAATCAGTGGAGTCAAATGCTTATCTAAAATCGTTAGTGGGTAAAAGAGTAAAAGTATACAGAGGGGGACCAGAATCTTGCGAAGGTAGGCTTTTAGATGTTCAATCCGATTATGTTGCACTAATGCCAGAGCAATCAAACGACAATAAACAAAATAACAACGCAAACAATAACAACAACGCAAAAAAGGACAACGCAATTATTTACTATAACTTAAGACATGTCCAAAGCATTAGTGAAAATTTAAAAGCTAACTCTGTTGAATCTAACTTGAAACATGTCCAAAACATCGTCCAAAGCATCAGTGAAAATATTTATAGCAACTTAAGACAGGTCCAAAGCATTAGTGAAAATTTAATCGCTAACTTAAAACATGTTCAAAGCATCGATAAAAATTCAACAGCTAACTCTGTTGAATCTAACTTAAAACTTGCCCAAAACGTCAGTGAAAATTCAAAAGCTAACTCTATTGAATGGTCGATCGATTTTGATAATCATCCAGAATTGGTGTCAGCGAATAATTTCACAGAATTATTGAAAAATTTAACTGGCAGCATGGTCAAGGTGAATAAAGGCGGTCCTGAATCTAAAAAAGGAATAGTGCTCCTCGTTGCCGGTGATTATATGGGCCTCTTAACGGAAGACGATGGCATTGTATTTTATAATACAACTCACATCAAAAGTATAAGCGTGCAAAATAGAAGCCAAAATATCGATCAAAATATCGATCAAAGCACTCCTCTCAGCAATTCCCCTATCCATTATGATAATTATTTTGATGACATCCATGCACAAAACTTCCTTGAATTATTTGATTATTTTGCTTATAAATGGGTCTCGATTAACCGCGGCGGTCCTGAAGCAGCAGAAGGAATTCTTGTGCAAGAAGAAGGAGAACATTATACGTTAGTGAACAATGATGAAGTCATTCGGATTTACCCTTATCACATTAAAAGCATCAGTATTGGTACAAAAGGCTTTCTCAAACAACAACAGCAGCAACAAAATAATAATGAAGCTGCTGAGAATGAAAACTCCCAAGATGTGAATATGACCAACAAAGTAGAAGATAACAGAACAGCGGGCAGAGAACAGCGGACAAAAGTGGAATATGAAGTAAAATATGGGAGAACATCAGACAAAGACAATCGTCCAAGTCAAAAAAGCTCTTCACAGGAAACAATCGTTGGAGAAGATGACAGAACAGCGGGCAGAGAACAGCGTTCAAGTCGAAGAAGCTCTCCACAGGAAACAATCGTTAAGGAAACCATCGTTAAAACGATTGATTATATTTGGGATCCGAAACGATAAATCGTTTCATGTTCCCTGCTTTAAAACCGTCTGTCCCTTGCAGCATGCATAAATATTGCTGTTGTAATACCGATTTCCTGTCATTTTCCGCTTCTGACACGAAAATCACTTTTCTCGTAGATGCACAAGTGTGAACGAATTTGTGCATCTACTACTTTCCTTTATTCTGTTGAAAGGAGGGAGAAAATGAATAACCTACATTCTTTAATCGGAAAGCAAGTAGAACTAGAAGTCTCAGGAAAAGTAATGTTGGCAGGAATACTTGTCGATGTAGGGTTAGATATCATTGTAATTTATAACGGAAAAGAATATTTTTATATTCCTCATTTGCACATTCACAACATCAGATCATCTACGAACCCATCTGCGGAATTATTGGGTGTGACACCTGAATTGCCTTTTGATGAAGATGACATGATTTCCTATCGGAAAACATTAACCAACGCGAAAGGACGCTTTGTCGAAATTTATGTGACAGGAAATAAATCGATCCATGGCTATGTCACAGCTATTTTAAATGATTACTTCGTTTTCTACTCACCAGTGTATAAGACGATGTTTATTTCTCTAAACCATCTGAAATGGCTAACCCCTTATCAGACAAACATTACTCCATACACGCTGGGCAATGAAGTACTGCCAGTGAAACCAACCGACATTCCACTGCAAAGATCGTTAGAAGAACAATTAAAAAAATTTGAAGGACAGTTAGCCGTATTTGATTTAGGCGATCATCCAATGAAAATCGGATTGCTTAAGCAAGTAAAAAACAACATCATTGAACTTGTAACAGCTAGCGGGGAATCTGTATTTTGGAAAATAATACACGTAAAAACGGTTCATCTTCCTTAATGATGCACTTCCCTCCCTGTAACGCCAAAAGCTTCATGTACAGGAGGGAAGCTATTTTTGCGCAAGTATGAATGACATACGTGCGAATAGCGAAAAGAGACTAAAAACAACAACATCCCTTTCTTCTGCTGCTTTTTTATCTTCTCTCCTCATGTGTCTCTATTATTCATTTTTATTATATATACGTGCCAGCAAAAATCTCGCACTGCTCCATTCGCACAATTTCCGAAAAATCCACTATTATTCATATGGAATACAAATTTGCACATGATCTAATCGTTTGACGTGAATCTTCATCCTTCTCCCCCGCTCTCAAATTTTTTCCTTATTTCACGTGTAAACAAAAATGCAGCGACCGCGAATAAAAAGACCACCGCTTCGATCAGCCAAACATTCGCGACAACGCCCGCTTGGTATAACGCAGGCGCAGTATCCACTAGCGCGTGCAGCAAAATCGCATAGATGACATAGCGAAATTTCCGTTCGCGCACGCCAAGCAATACAACAAGTGACATCGCAATGTGGAACGCAATCGCAAACACTCGCTCAAGACCACCTAACACATACATAGAAAACGGGGTGTGCAGCACCATATCTTTTAAGAACGCCGCTTGTTCTTTCGGAAGCGTCGGTGCAATCATCTTGTCGAACGCGCCGGATTGAATCAAGCTTGCGAGAACGATCGCGTTAACGGCGCCAAGCACGCCGATCAAAATCGCTTCGATGCCGCCGTGCCCTAATCCAAACGACAGCCCGTCTTTATAATCGCGGTGCTTTTTTAACATCCATCGAAAACCAATATAACGGCCGACTTCTTCAAAAATTCCCGCTGCCAATGTCGCATACAGGACAAACAACGCTACGCTATCCGTCCATTTTAATGAGGTGCCGCTCGGGTCAATCATCACAACATGCAGCGCTTTTTCCAGCACTTGCGAAAATAGAACAAAAATAAGGACGCCGATGCCAAACGGCTTCCACGAAAGCCATTTCTTTTTTCGAAAATATAAAAGCAAGCCAATCGGCACAAAAAGTGAAATGACTAGCTGGGTAACCATACCCGCAATTATCGCTGTGTTTATCATCGCATTTACCCTCTCGTATTTATTTCCATACCTTCATTCGCTCCGCCAATGTGGATGTATGCAATTCTAATTGAGTGCCATCCGGATCAAGAAAGTTGACCGAAAGGCCGCGGCCGCGCTGAGTCGGTTCCCGGACAATCGGCACATGATTTGCTTTTAAATGCTGTACCGCTTCCCAAAAATGCTGCTCATCGATGAAAAATGCAACATGATCCACGCCAATCTGCGGACACTGATCTTCCATGTCCGGACGCTCCTGCAAACAAATCCATGCGCTTCCCCATTCTAAATATGCATCCTTTCGTCCGCGATGAACAAGCTTCATGTTTAATATGTCTACATAAAAACGAAGCGAACGAGCCAAATTCTTCACATTAATGGTCACATGGCTAAATCCTTGTACATTCATTCGTTCGTTTCGTTCCCCTAGATTTTTAGATTCCTCATCCTAAACTGTTGATATCTACTTTTCCATCCTTATAATACCATCAAAGAAAAAAAAGAGCGAGTGTTTCGCACTCTTAAACTAGCAAAAAGACGATGTTAAAAACAAATTGATAATAATGTAAAAGCACGGAAAATATCGTTGCATGTATTTGTTCTGTCAACACACGAAACATCCAATTTCACCTTTATATATATTTCAGGGAGATTTCGCTTATACGCAGGAATAAAAAAATAGGCCGAGCACTTTCTAAAACCGTAAGTGCACGGCCGTTGATCATCCATCTATCTATGAAACGCGACTGGGCGATGTGGACGAGGCGCTTTGTTCATAAATTTACGAATGTAAGAAATCGCCCAACGATCGAGACCATATCTTCCTGCGTTCGCACCTGCAACAAGGATGAACATAGTTAGTAAAATCATTTGCGGATTGGTGCTAGTTGTTCCAGAAAACATGAATGCGAAGTTCATGACTGCTCCCATCAGTGCAGCAAACGTTGTAAAAAGACCAAGAATAAGTGCAATACCTACTAATAATTCACCCCAAGGCACTAACACATTGAACACCTCGACGTTTGGCAAGGCAAAATGTTCGATAAAAGCAGCCCACCAACTTTGTACGGCTGGATGCTCACCAGATGCTTTTGCGAGCGCGCCTTTTAAAAATCCTGTTGCGTCAAATCCATCCACTATTTTATGCCATCCTGCCGTGATCCAAGCATATCCAAGATATAAGCGAAACAATGTTAGTATTGCAGCAGAGCTTGCATGTTCGCGCAGCCATTTTACAAACATGTTTCATCCCCTCCCATTTTTTTGTTCCTTACACTTATATCGTACTATTTTTTATAGGAATGAAAATGATTTTGTTCACTATTTCACAATTTCTTAATAAAGTTTTGACAACTTCGCAACGAAACGGGAAGGATGAAATCGTGCGCAAGCGGTTACATCCATATAGCATTTTCCGTCTTTTCCTTTTTTTTAATATATCGTAAAATAGAACTATAAGAATGGCGAACGTATTCAATATATTCTTAAAGGTGGGAAATATGAGAAAAAAAATGATACAAACGTCCTGTTCTCCATCGAATTTATGCCCTAGATTCGAAGCCGCAATGAAATTATTAAGCAAACGATGGGTCGGCCTTATTATTAGTCAATTGTTAGAAGGAAAAACGCGCTTTTCCGAAATCGAAGCGTCGATTCCAATCAGCGGGCGCCTGCTTTCAGAACGATTAAAAGAGTTAGAGGAAGAAGGAATTGTAAACCGCAACGTATATCCAGAAGTGCCAGTGCGTATTGAATATACGTTGACCGAAAAAGGGCGTGCTTTGCAAACGGTAATTGAAGCGATTGAAGAGTGGGCCCAAACATGGGTTGATGTTGAATGATAGCGATTACATGAGATGACATATACGTAAAATCCAGTCTGAAACTGCCTTTTACGTATATGTCAACAAACGGTCCACCCCTTTGAATTCTAAAGCGAGGAAAGCCTGCTCCACTTTTTCTTTGTCTACGTCCCACTTCGCCTCCTCGATTCGCAACGCTATCGGAAGATCACAATAAATTTTCGCTAGTTTTCTAGAAAGATGCAACATCTCTTCATGCTCTTGCAGTTTTTGCCGCTGCGACTTTGTCAAAAGAGGAAGATGTTCGAGGATTCCTTCTATCGAACCATACTGGCGCACTAATTTTAGCGCCGTTTTTTCGCCGATGCCGCGTACCCCCGGATAATTGTCGCTTGCATCGCCCATTAATGCTTTGACATCGACCCATTGCGATGGCAGTATTTCCATCTCCTTTCGAAACCGCTCGAGCGTATAGATATGATAAATTCCAATTCCTTTGTCCAGCAGATATACCGTTACCGTTTCGGAAAGAAGCTGCAACAAATCTCGATCCCCTGTCAAAATGGCAATATCCATTTCGTCTTTCCACTGCTTTGTGAGCGTGCCAATACAATCATCTGCCTCCGCTCCCAGTACGCCAATGTTCGGAATATCAAACGCGGAAACAATGTGCTTTGCTAGTTCAAACTGCGGGATAAGCTCTAATGGCGGCTCACCTCGGTTTGCCTTATACATCGGAAACATTTCCGTTCGAAACGTCGCGCTTCCCATATCCCAGCAGCAAACAACATGCGTTGGCTTTATATGATGGACGGAAGCGATCAAGTGTTTGACAAACCCATAAACCGCGTTTGTCGGAATCCCATCGCTTGTAAACATAAAATTCCCATAAAGCGCGGTCGCATAAAACGATCGAAATAAGAGCGCCATCCCGTCAATAAGCAGCAACTTTTGGCTCGTTTGCGTCATGGTTGTTTTCTCCTTCCGGGTATTGTTAACATAACATTTTTATCGTATAAATAGTGGTAATTTTATTGTAATCTCTTTTCTACATTGGTTTCCAGCATTAATTTCGTTATAACATAAATCGCTTGTCTGTGTTGAATGTTTGCATAAAGGAAACACCTCCTCAACGATGAATGGAGATGTTTCCTTTTAACAATTATGAAATATTATATGGTTGTTTCAGTCGGAATTTCTTTCATTTCTTCTTTATCTGGGAAAAGGAGACTAAATAGAACCCCAGCGAGCATGGCAATAAAGAAAGTCGTAAAACGTGAGCTGATGATTGCTTCAAGAGGTGAGGAAATCCAAATAATCGTGCTGGCAAACCCGGCAATGATCGTCGCAATCACACCAATACCGGAATATCGTTTCCAAATGAACGTCAAAATGATCGCCGGCGACAGCGTACATCCGACTCCCGCCCACGCCCAGCTGACAACAAGATAGACTAGCGATTCAGAGGTTAACGCAATGATTAGCCCTGCTATTCCCGCGATAATGACAACGATTCTTGAAATTTTCACTAATTGTTTTCCGTTAATTTCATTCCTAACGCGTTTCGAATAATATCTTCACTAATGGAACTGGTGACAACGAGGAGTTGGGAGTCTGCCGTGGAAATGTTTGTGACGACTTTAGAAAAAGCAATCATTTGAGCAACGCTTTTGCGCTTCCGGTTTGACGGTCTATTAATATAACCATTCCTTGCGTTACAGGATGCTGTTGATTACCCAGGAAAACGCTTACAATTTTCAGACTGAACGATTGATGGGCAATTGAAGGCATTAACAAAAATGTATTTTCATTGTCTTGGAGCTGAGTTCTTAGCGGCATCTCGTACTGTTTATTCTCATAGAGGCGGTATGCCCGCACCATCGCTTCCATGACATCTTTCATCGAAACGGTTTCGAGCATTGTTTTTTCATCAAGCACTAACATTGCGTATCCTCCGTTTCTCTGCTTATGGTAACTTGCTCTTACACAACGGCATCTTCCAACACTAAGTCGTTTTCCGCGAATCGTTCGAAACGCAAAGGTGTGAGGTCGATCGTTTTGTATTTTCCGTAATAAATTAATTCTGCCAATCCTATACCGACTCCCGGCGCCTGTTGCATGCCATGCCCGCTAAATCCGAGCGCCATATAATATCCATGAAGTGACGGATGTTTTCCGATAATAGCGTTATGGTCTGCCGTATTAAAGCTATACAGTCCTGCCCACGCCGCTGTTACCTTCACCGCTTCAAAGTTTGGAATGCGATGCGCCAAAATCGGCCACATTTGTTCATAAAACAAGGAACGTGTCACGGTGAAATCAATTCCCGGCTTTGTATCTTCGGAAAAGCCCGACAAAATTTTACTTCCTTCATGGCGAAAATACACGCCGGTTGGATCAATCGTCAGCGGCAATTCCTTTTTTAACGGTGTTGCTATATCAAATTGGAAAATTTGCCGTTTTAACGGATGAATCGGCAACGGAATACCGATTTTTTCGCTAAGATATACTCCCCATGCCCCAGCGCAGTTGATCACGATCGAAGCGTGATACACGGTACCGTCTACGAGCCGAACTCCGATCACTTTGCTTTCATCAGTGGTGATCGTTTCTACTTCTTTATAAATATATTCGACTCCTAATCGCTGCGCATTTTTCTTATACCCTTGCATCACCGAATAAGGATCTAAATAGCCATCTTCATGGCAATAAAGCCCGCCCGCTAAATCATTTATATTCAGTTCGGGAATGATGTCCAATAACTCTTGGGATGATAATACTTGTGATGGAACACCGTATTGTTTTTGCAGCGAGCATTGTTTTTTTAACGATGGAAGCATTTCTTTCGTAGCTAAAAAGAGATAGCCGTTTTGACGAAAATGAATCTCCGCCGGTTCGCCATCGATCGCCATCGTTTCAGGAAATTGCTTATATATTTGCAGACTATATCGACTTAATTGAATGTTAATCGGCGTTGTGTACAACTGTCGAATTCCTCCCGCACTTCTTGGCGTAGAGGAGAATTCGTACAAAGGGTCTTTTTCAAAAACAACGATTCTGCCATCAAAGCCAATTTTCCTAAGATGAAAAGCTACACTCGATCCCATTACTCCTCCACCGACAATGATAATATCCGCTGTTTTCATCCAAATTCTCCTCCCTCCATAGACATACAGCCCTGTCTGCCTATCATTGCTTCCACTCATTCGTTGCACGCCCTTCAACAATAAAAATAACTCGCGACGATGCTCCTCCTTTCGCAAACGAAACTCATCACGGCAAAACAAAAAGCCAGTATAAATCATCACACACAATGACGATACTGGCTGATGTCTACTGAGCGCATCATCGGTAAAGACGATGCAAATAGACTACACAGTATTTCGATTTCCTTTTCTCCAACGAGACATGGTTATTATTCAAATTATTCCGCATCTACAATCATTATGCGTCTTTCATAAACAAAATAAGAGCTTGGCATATTAGAAACGACTATAAGGATGCTAATTGATTCGTTATTTCGGCCAACCGTAACCGTTTTAGAGGATGATGGATAGAAAGCAAAATAATATTCGCGTTGAAATCCATTGAATGAACCTCTTCTACCTACATTCCATCTTGAGGTGATAAACTTTTTGAGAAAAACGTTAAACTAACATCAATGGCTGTATCTTCGTCTTATACTTTCTGACCAATTGTTTCCCGCCTTTTTAACAATACCAATTCATCCAAATATTTGAATGTTCCGAGTTCTTCATATATAATAAAATTCTACATAAATAATTATGAAAAGCGAGGAGTGAAAAACGTGAGCAATTGGGAGCAAAATTTAGAAAAATATGCCGCGCTTGCTGTTCAAGTCGGCGTCAACGTCCAAAAAGGGCAAACGCTTTTTGTGAACGCCCCGCTTGAAGCCGCGCCGCTCGTGCGGAAAATCGCGAAAAAAGCATATGAAGTCGGCGCCAAACACGTCTATGTCGAATGGAATGACGAAGATCTTACATACATTAAATTCAAATATGCTCCCGACGAAGCGTTTTTGGAATATCCAATGTGGCGTGCGAAAGGCATGGAACAGCTTGCGGAAGAAGGAGCGGCGTTTTTATCCATTTATTCGCCAAATCCTGATTTATTGAAAGATATAGATCCAAAACGAATCGCAACGGCAAATAAAACCGCATCTCAAGCATTGCGCAATTATCGCAGTGCCTTAATGGCGGATAAAAACTGTTGGTCATTGATCTCCGTTCCTACGCCGGCGTGGGCGAAAAAAATATTTCCAGACCTCAGTGAAGAAGAAGCGATCGACAAGCTATGGGAAGCGATATTCCGCATTACCCGCGTCGACCAGGACGACCCAATCCAAGCGTGGCAGCAACATAACGACCGACTCGCCAAAATCGTTGATTACTTAAACAATAAACAATATCAACAGCTCATCTATGAAGCGCCTGGAACAAACTTAACGATCGAACTTGTAGAAAACCATGTATGGCATGGCGGTGCAGCCGTCAGCCAGAAAGGCGTTCGTTTCAACCCGAACATCCCGACGGAAGAAGTGTTTACGATGCCGCATAAAGACGGAGTAAACGGAATAGTGCGCAATACAAAGCCGCTTAATTATAACGGCAACCTGATAGATGGATTTACCCTTACGTTTAAAGATGGAAAAGTCGTTGACTTCACTGCAGAAAAAGGATATGAAATATTAAAGCATTTATTGGACACGGACGAAGGAGCGCGCCGGTTAGGAGAAGTGGCACTCGTTCCACATCAATCACCGATTTCCACATCGAATTTAATTTTCTATAACACGTTGTTCGATGAAAACGCGGCATGTCACCTAGCGCTCGGAAAAGCATACCCAACAAACATTCAAAACGGCACCGCTATGTCCAAAGAAGAGCTCGACAAACATGGGGTCAACGATAGCCTCATCCATGAAGATTTTATGATCGGCTCTGCCGAACTAAACATCGATGGCGTTACGAAAGACGGCAAACGCGAACCAATTTTCCGCAACGGAAATTGGGCGTTTGAATGGAAATAATGGAAGTGATGCGTTTACCACACGTTGATCATAAAACTGAAAATTTGCGCTTCAAATAAGTTATCTAACTTACTAGCCACGTCTTTCTGCATACTTGGGAGGACGTGGCTATATTGATTTAATGTGATGTGGGTTGAAGAGTGTCCCATCGTTCTTAGTTGAATAAAGGATTATTCTTTTTAAACTCATCCCATTCCTCACGAAGAATACCCATCCGAATGGAATCATAGTATTCGCCATTATAGTAGCGGCATTTTCTCATTCTCCCTTCTAATCGCATTCCCAATTTTTCCGCGCATCTGATCATTCGTGGATTTCCAGACCAAGTCGTCAGCCCCACTCTCTCGATGGTTAAATTTTCAAAGAGATAGTCAATCCATAAAGATAATGCTTCCGTTCCAAATCCACCATTCCAATGTTCAGGAGAATATATAACAATTCCAACTTCAAGCCATCGTGTACGTTTGTCCTCCCAATAATAACTAACCATACCTATAATTTGACCTTGATGTTCAATAATCATTTGGCTTGGTACATCCGTAAAGTTCATTCTTTCTTCCATTCTCTTAGAAAACTCTTCAAAGGTACAAAATTCAAGTGGATAATAAGGAGCATCGTACTTTTTCCATTCTGGATTCTCCACACCGTATATCAGGTTATACAGAATTGGCAGATCATCGTGTGTTGGTGTCCGCAGAAATATTCTTTTTCCTGTCAGCAACAACTTTTGCAACATATATCCACCCCCTATCTTACAGAGTTCAACAATCCATGCTATTATCCCTTTTCTAAAAAGAACAAAAACACCCCGTACACCTAAGTAATCAGAAAGACATGGCAAAGGTGACGAATAACTTCCGTCACCCTAGACTGCCTTGTTTAACTATCGCATCCGTCAACTTAACAATTATAAATATTCTGGCAAATGATTTTTATACATTTCTAATGCATCTGTATGTTCTTCTAAAACAGCAATTGTTTTTGGATGTGGCTTCGCATAAATTATTGGGTAATCTCTTTCATCAAATTCTTCTTGGGGAGTAAAAGCTAACTTTTCCTCGTCAATTGAAAATTGGGAATCAATTCCCTTTTTGTTTCCACGAGCATCTAAACGAATCCACCGATTTAATGATTTAAGAAAAACGCCATTAAGTGCATGAAGGGAATAACCTTGGTCAGGTGTATCGAATAGCATTAGCCGTTGATAACAAAAACCTGTCGGGATTCCTTGAGACCTTAATAAAGCCGCTAATAGGTTGGCTTTGGCATAACAAATTCCTTCTTTATAGTAAAGAACCTCAGAAGCTTTACATGTAACTCTTGTGCTTTGTATATCCCACGAGTGAGAAATCTCATCTCTTACAAATTCAAATGCTATTTTAGCCTTTTCCATTTCTGACTGCCCTTCATGAAACAATTCATTAATTTTTTTCTGAATTAAAGGATGAGAAAAATTGACAACATCCAATTCTTTCAGATAATCCATCAAATCAGTGGACTCAGGAATTAGTTCCATTTTAGTTCCCCCTTATCAAATACGTTTTTCATAATTATACGAATATTTAAATAAAAAATACAATAATGGTTTACTTGGGTAACTTCAGCTATACCGCTCGTTAGTTCAACAAGAAAAGCGATACTCCAAAAGAGATGTTCCTATAAACTGTGTTTTTGTAAAATTTAATTTGGAAATAATTGACGATTTCATATTACTCCCTCTTAATTAAAATTTCGGAAAATTTTATCATGATAAGGACCATTTGTAAATACTTTACTTACTGTCTTCCTTGCGTTAAACAGGTTATTTATATAATTTTTTCTGTCTTTCATAATCTACCCCGTTAAGCTACCTATGCATCGCTTCGTGGCACCACAGATGATGGAAGAAATCACCTTTTCCCATGGGAGTTGAATAAGTTTTATTCAATAGAAAAGGGGCAACATGGTAGTTGCCCCTTTCTCTGTTATCCTTTTTTGATTTTTAACATCGAATTAGCATTTACCTGAAACTCATTCATATGGAACTTTAACCTCTTCGACTGTACACCCGTTATTATTGAGGTAGCTTATTAATTTATCTAAATGCTCATATCGCTTTCCTTCTAAATCCACTAAAGGAAAAATCCGAATTTCCTCTTTAGAAACCCTTAATAACTCATTTAGCGTCGCTATATGAAATGGATAATCTAATCGGTCAGCATACATAAATAGAAAATGTGCCGAAAGATTTAGTAATTTTAACCTCCTTGTTTCATCTTTTTTAGGAAGAACTTGAATTAAGGTGTGCATGTTTTCATTCAACTAAACACCCGTTAATGAAACAAGGAATATTGTTTCTTTTACCATTCTCTCCATTCTTCAGTTATGTCTTCTTCGGATTCTAAACCAGCTATACGCGCAGCTTCAATAATAAACTCACATAGTTCTTCTCTCTCCATTGTTTCAATAAAATAATCATATTTGTCATTTAATTCATTTAATCTAATTACCACTTCTTTAACACATTCCAGTATGTCTTCCTCTGTCGGATTATCTCCAAGTTTTTTTAAGTTGTTGATGTAAGAATCAAGAACCTCATTAGTTGCATTGATATTTTCGTCGGTAAAAAGGTCATCATCTTCATCCATTCTTTGTTTCCATTCTGCTGTTGGTTTATTTTTTGTTAGCTCTTCAAAAGTCATAATATCCTCCCAAAAATGTATTGTTTTATCTTGTTTATTAATTTCTTTAATTTATCTAACTTCTCCTTTTAAAACTAATATTTTTTTATAATCTTTCGAACTTCCTTGTTCAACTAATGCTGCCCGTTAGTCGAATAAGAAAAAGATTGCCGCAACAACCACTATTCTTAAACTCAAACACCGTTTAACCCATCATGCTACTAACGCAGCACCTCAGATGATGAAAGAAATTTTATTCTTCCATGGGAGTTGAAGTAACATTATCTATTCACATCAAGTATTTTCAATGTTTTAACCTTTTTAAGTTTTATCCAATGGATATCAATAATGTCCTCCATTATTTTTTCAGATGATGTATAAAATTTTGTGTAAAGCATTTTACTAGATCAAAAGAAAAAAGGTAGGGTATTCTCTGATTGAACCCAAACATTCCAGAGAAAGGAGAACCCTACCTATGTCTAAAAGTATACCGAATGTCGACTGGGCAAATCAACTGGAAAGTGTCATTCGTCAGTTTGTAAAGGAAAAATTAGAACTGATCATGCGGGAAGAAATCAAGAATTTCCTCGAAATAGAACAGGCCGGAACATCAAATATGAGAAACGGCTACTATCAACGAAATCTAGATACGCAATATGGTCGGATTGAAGGTCTTTTGGTCCCTAGAGACCGAAACGGAGAATTTCAAACCCAATTGTTCGCTCCTTACCAACGGCACACCGGCTGGCTGGAGGAAGCCATCATCAGGATGTATCAAAGTGGCATGAGTACGCGTGAAATTGGCAAGTTTATTGAACGAATTTTAGGCAATGCCTATTCTCCTGCAACGATCAGCCGTATTACCGATGTAGTGAAGGAAGACATCGAGAAATGGCACACTCGTCCACTGCACAAGCGTTATTCCGTCTTATATTTGGATGGTTTATACGTAAAACTTCGTCGCGAAACCGTGGAGAAAGAAGTCATTTATGTGGTGTTAGGAGTGAATGAAGAAGGGTATCGCGAAATTCTGGATTTCTTCGTGGGAGGACAAGAAAGCGCCTATGTATGGCAGGAAATTCTTCAACACCTCTACCAAAGAGGCGTCAAGGAAGTGCTTCTTGGCGTCTTCGATGGCCTTCCGGGGCTGGAGGAAGCCTTTAAGGCGGTGTATCCGAAAGCCGATGTGCAGCGCTGTGTCGTGCACAAAGTCCGCAACACCCTCAGCCGTGTTCGGAAAAAAGACCAATTCGAAGTGGCCGAGGATCTCAAGCTGATTTATCGCGCGCCGAATAAGGAGATGGCGTTACAAATGTTTCAACAGTTTGAGTCGAAATGGTCCAGCAAATATCCAAGAGAAGTTCAATCTTGGGCCAATGAGTTGGATGTCCTCCTTACATTTATGGATTATCCAAGCAGTATTCGAAGTGTGATTTATACGACCAATGCCATCGAACGAACGATCAAGGAAATTCGGAAACGCCTAAAACCGATGAACAGTTTGAATAGTTTAGAAGCCGCTGAAAAAATCGTGTATTTGACCATTCAAGATTTTAATGAGAAATGGGCAGGGCGAAAGTTGCGAGGATTTGCCGAAGCGCATGAAGCTCTTCAACGAATGTTTGAAGAACGTTATTGTTAACCAAATATTGTAAATAAACAAAATAAGGGGATTCTCCCTTTCCACACAAGAGACTGAATATTCAGTCTCTTGTGTGGAGAAAATCAGTCCCCTATCAATTCAAATCCATTTCAGAGAAACCCTACCCCATTTACATTACACAAAATTCTTGACGGTACCTTTTTTCAGGCTCTTTATTAAATTCTAGTTGCTTACTTACTAATATCTCGTAATCATTAAAATCAATGTAAATTAGGTTCGTTAGTTCTTCCCCACTCTTTAGTTCAACTGAAATAATCTGTCCCTTCTTCAAATTCTTTAAAATTGGATACTTTTTTAAAAGCTGCTGTTTTTGGACATGATCAATTCTTTTGTTGATAATAGTTTCCACTATTAGTAAGAAGATTGAACAAATTACTAAGAACTACCAACCAAAAGTTTTCCAGTATGTTGTCGCTATAAATGAGATAAAAGCATATATTCCTAATTTTATTAACCAAAAAATAAACTTCATAATAACCCTCTTCAAAAGAAATTTCTTATAAAGAATTTTTCCCAACTTACCAAGTTTTATTAAGCTAACCCTTAGCCAACTATGAAGCGAGCTTCACCACAGATGATAGAAGTTAATTCGTTCATTCAGGGAGTAAAACAAAAAACTAAATCACTTCTTGATATATGTTTAGTTGTAATGGTATCGATTTTAAAGGTATTTGGAATTCCTTTAAATTTTCTACATGTGCAAAAAAATTCTCCATGTCGCCATCAGTATCAAAATACCATTCTGATGCTTCCAATTTTTTTAGTTCATCGGTTGGCTTAAATACAAATTCACAATGAAGTTGTTCTGTACGAGAATACTCCTCATCTTCATAGACAGTAAATTGCCTAACGAAATCGAAATAGAATAGTTCCTCTCCTGTAAAATCATATATTCCACATTGAAAAAGCAGAGCAAATTCATCTTCACCTTCTACTGGCTCTCTGCAAAAAGACTTAAATATTTCCCAAACTTCCACTACATTATTAGTCTTGTCACCTATTTTATCCTTGAGATAACTTTCCGCATCACTTACTTTTATCATTACTTCAACTCCCCTTATACCAATACTTATATAATTATTCTGCCCCGTTATTTGAATAAGAAAAAGGCTGTCGCAACAGTCTTACTTTCTTAAACTCAAGCGCCCGTTAGTTGAAATATGCTGACAAGGATTTAATAAACAAAATCCCAAAAAGTAAAGACCAAAGAAAACCGAACACAAAGATTAGAACCCTTTTAATAATGGCTGGAGAAAATGTAAAGGCAAGTCCTACAATTAACTCTATAAGATTGTCAGCAAGAAAAAATCCCATTTCATCAATATCCTTCTTTTTACCAAACAGCGAAAACCAAATTATAAATAACCCGACTAACAGAAAAATTAGGGTAAAGAATGTAAACTGTATATTTTCCATCTGATAATTACCCCTTTGTTAAAACCTCTTATTATTGTTTAGACATTTTCTAATAAACATTCAAACGGAAATACATCTCTATCTATTGAAGAAAAATACTGCAATGTGTATATTCCTTATTAAACTAATTTGTCCTCGTTAGTTTAACAAATACCCTCTTTTCCTGTGTACTGCTCAAATTTTTCCTTTTTCCCCTCCTGTTTTTATCTGCTTAAATCATATACATTCGCCGAAATAAAAAAGACCACTAAAAAAGTGGTCATCTTTAACGTAAGAGATACCCCTTAGCCAACCATGAAGCAGACTTCACCACAGATGATGGAAGAAATTTTATTTTTCCATGGATCAACGGATCAACAACATTCTTTAACAGGCACCCGTGTCGATGGATGAAATAACAGTAAAAGCTATCCACAGTTATTTCAAAGTAGAGGTGTGAGAGTGAAGTGATAAAAAACAAAAAATTCTGCGGATAGCAGGGCATTTCATTACGAGTTCTCTCTTACGATGTATAATCTTTGTTATCTAAGTCTAATATAGCAACCACAAAATTAACTGAACCTCTGTCCAGCAGACATTATGGGAAAAGTAAAGTACGAACTAAAATGGGATGTTATAGTGACTTTAACCAATAGGAATCCAATTATTGTATAAAAGAGACTGATTACTACCAAACGAACACTTTTCGAAGAGTTTATGCCTTTTTTAATATCCATCAATGACTACTCCTTCATTTATTTCACTAACTCAAAAATTTCCCCACAAGTTAAACTATTATAACAATATACAAATATTGTAAAATGATCGCCGCCTGTTACAAAAACAAAAACCCTGCTTCCACATGGAAAGCAGGTACTAACCAAACATTTTAGACCTAATAGATTTACAATTCCAAATAACTGTCAAGGCCATTTTATCATCGGCTTTAACATTTATTCCTATACATAGAGAAAGCCAGCATTATTTTCTGACTTAAAATTTTAATTTCAATTCCTTTAGTACTACGATAGTTTAACGTTGGAAGCTGTCATGCCCAGGATAATACCCGCCGTGACCATGATGATAGCCATGACCAGGATAATACCCACCATGACCATGGTGATAGCCATGACCAGGATAATATCCGCCATGACCATGATGATAGCCATGACCAGGATAATACCCACCGTGGCCATGATGATAGCCATGACCAGGATAATACCCACCGTGGCCATGATGATAGCCATGACCAAGATAATACCCACCATGACCATGATGATAGCCATGACCAGGATAATACCCACCATGACCATGATGATAACCGTGACCAGGATAACTATCGTAACTTCCAATGGATTGTCTTTCCATTTTATATCTCCCCTTAACTGTTTTTAAAATAGTGTATGCGTCCATATTCAAAGAGGTATAGATTCTTGCCCATTATGACGCTTGCGAAATTGTTGTTTTGATTACGGTTAATATCCTAATGTGCCACAGGAAAATAGCCCCTTTTTCACCTGACTTGCCCTGTTAGTTGAACAACTTTACTTCTTTTTGAATTAAAGCACCGTTATCCAACCATGAAGCAAGCTTCACCACAGATAATGGAAGGTTATTCGTTCTTCCATGGGAGTTGAGGAAGATGGTGATTTTATTCAGAAATCGGACTTCTATCTTCATCCATAATTTTGATGTTTGTATTTCAACGAAAAAATCGGCCCCATAGACCGATTTTTTCGTTCAATCTCATTATACTTGAACAACTCTTTTTGTGGAAATGGCAATCCACTCGTATTGGCGGAGCTTCACTTCGAACAATGTTAGCGGATCGCGGTACGTTTCCGGATTCGATCTCATTTTCTCCAGCTCTTCTTCTTTTTCATTGATTTCTTTTTTCGTTTCTTCTACAGTTTGATTCAATACGTCAAACGGGTTTCGGAAGAAGATCGAAATATCTCGTTCCAATGCTTTCTCAAACAATTCGAATTGCAGAAGCAGCTTGTTCACAATAGATTCGGTAACGTCTAAATAATCCTGATTTTCAACAAACTGCTTGTATTTGTTATATAACATCGCATTGTTTTGCTGGAATGCTCCAAACAGCTTGCCAGCACTTTTCAATAAAATTTGATACGGTGTGCGGCGGAGAAAAATATTCACCTTCTCCATTTGCACGCCGCTCGTCATCCGGTCTGCATCCCGTCGCCAGTCATCAAGCACTTTAAAGTCGCAATTCAGCTTAAGCCGCTCTTCCCCATACATCGCATTAAACCCATCGCATATTTCATCCAGGAAAGATTGACAGTGATGAAGTTCATCATTTGCCGTTAAAATCCATTCCTGTAGAGAATGATAAAGCTTAGGCAAGACCTTATCATTTACATAAGCATGTACTCTCCGGTTCATCTCATCATTTAGTTCAAGATGAATTTTACGGAAATCACTGTCTTCTCGAATCAGATCAGAACTTTCTCGTAAAATTTTCGGAATATTTTCCGATAGATCCGATCTGATTTCCTCCAAGACTTTATGGAACGTTCTCTTGATAATTCGCGCTTTTTCTTCTTTCAAATCCGTTAATTGATGGATTGCACCACCTAGCTTTGCGACCATCTCTTCATTCCATTTAATCGAATCAGCCAGGCTGTTTTCCATTTCTGCCCGTTTATCCAATAAATGATTGATTAATTGACGAATAAAGATTAATATTTTTTCAATTCGATCGTCTTCCGCAATTGGTCGGCTCAAATTTTTCAAGAACTCGGCTAGATCATTTTGTTGTTTTCTGCTTCTTAAACGTGATGAATAGGCAAGCACCCGAGCCTGCGGAACATATGCCCGAACTCTCGAACGAGTGTCTTCAATAATTTCGGCGGCTTCTTGTTCATCATAAATTTCATCGATTTTATTGAGCAGAAAATGAATTGAAAGATTAGGGGCATATTCCCGAATCAGCATTAGGATCTCTTGTTCTTGTTCGGTAAAAGGATCGTTCGCATCAAGCACAAATAATAAACTGTCGGCAAAATGCAGATATTTTAGCGCTTCTTCCATATCATTACGGTCGCTAAATCCCGGCGTATCCATAAGAACTAGCCTGTTTTCCTGCAAAATTGGCGATGGAAGAGAAAACTCCACAATCGTATTGTCAAAATCCTTATTCAGCCGTCTATCTACTGCCTCCTGGAATTCATGGAAACTTGAAAATGTGGTTAATTCTTCATCGGATATTTTTCTAATCTCCGTCTCCTCATTCCCCTTAAATACAATAACGGAAGATGTCGGAGCAGTTTGGATATTTTCTCCGAGGACCGAATTGATAAAAGCAGACTTTCCATTTCCGGAAGTTCCAGCTACAACTAAATGGTGTGTTTCAAAATCAACCAGTTCTCGGATGATCCATCTAAAACGGTGACCTGGATCAACATGCTGCGCTTCCGCCCATTTTACGATGGAATCGAATAATGTAAGGCTGTATTCCAACCCGTCTGTCCCATTGCGGGAATGGAAAATAAGATTTTCGGCAGCATTGACCACCTCTGGACTAATGCTGGATGGAAATTTCTCGCTCCATGCCAGTACCGCTGCAGAAGCAAATAAAGCATGAGAATCATCGGCTATTTTGAGCCAGTTCGTTAAGATGCTCGGAATAATCTCATCCAGTTCTTTAATTAAATACTTTCCATCGATCAATTCAAAATAAGTTTCCTGATAAAGCGCTGACAGCTCTTTCCAATACTGTTCCCGGCTTGCATCGAGATTTAAGAAAAGTTGGTTAAATTCCTTCAGCCATGAAAAATAGGAACGCTCGTTTTTATAGCTATTCCATAATGCCTGAACGATCTGCTCAAATCTTGTCTGATCGACTCTGTATAGCACGGCTAAGCATTTGGAAAAATAATGCGGTTCAAAGATTTTTGTTAGTCCTTGCTCTGCGTATGTTTTTAAAATATCAAACCAATGATCTGACTCTGTTCGGACCGCTTCATTTACTGCCAGTTCAATTGCGCTCTTCCAATCCTTATGTTTTTCAAAAAAGGCGCGAGCAATGTCAGTCACATTCGGGTAGTCCGGATTAAAGGATACCGCTTTTTTAATCACTTGGTCAGCTTTTTCAAGCTTGCCTTGGTCTATATAAAGCGAAAATAATTGCAGTGCAACTTCGGATTGCAAGACACTGCTTTCCGTATTAATAGATTTATAAATCTCTTCAGCTGTTGATAATTGCCCGATTTCATGGTAACAATCCGCTATATTTTTCTTCGCCCACGGTTCTAAATCATTATGAACGTTTTCCCATTTGAAAATAGCTGCTTCATAATCTTTGTGATGAAAATATACTTCTCCCTGGGCGAAACGGATGGTGGAGATGTCAGTTGTCTGATCTTTATGCCCGGCAAGAAAAGCTTCTCCGAGCACACGGACAGGATTTTTTTCATCTGCTTCCATCAATGTTTCATAAAATGTTTTTTTGATCAGTTGATTCTCTAACGTCATGTTTACCCCCGACCTATATATTTTACATACCGTATTATATAGTTATTAAAACTTTCCTGTTTCTATCCTTAGATATTCTAGCAAACTTACTTTTGCAATAAAGTTTCAAATTGTTTTCATTTACAATACAGATTTTTATCATGGTGTAAAATTTCAGCTAAATTATGTTATTAATTGGATTGAAATGTAAAAAGCTGCATAATCCTCCTGAGAATGCTGACAGCTGGTTTTCCATCATCAATACTATTTTAGTAGTATCAGTATGTCCTGATTTTATAGATTTCTTGCACTAGAACTAAAAGGAGCAGGATGTATGCTGCTCCATTTTTGCATAACTGCACTTTCTGGCTGAATAAGATGACAGTAAGCCATCTTTTTGTCAGCTCACAAAAGAATTGGATAAATATTCGATGGACGCTTATTTGAGATACAACCCGTTTGGAGTTAGGTTATCTGCAGGCGCCATCGACATGATCAAAGTACTTCTTTCACTGGAAGGATTAGTGGAGCTTTCTTTCCTAGAGCTGTTACGTGAACTAATGATCTTGTTTACCCCTAATATTCGCTTCTATGAAAAATTTAATGCCTTTATCAATCATGCGTTTAATTTCTTTATCCGCAGCATATCCAAGTTTAATCCATTCTAACTTGCCGGTCCCGCCGTTTTCTGCGCTTGTTTGCATAAATTTCGCCGCATATAAGATGTCGGCTGACAAATCACGCGGTTTATCAGCCACATACATAAACAGCGCTGTATATTCACCATCGTCTCCAAAGTAAGCGGTGCGCTCATCCGGCATTACATCATCATTTCATTGCCTATGCTTCGCTTAGAAGTGGGGGCTTCTTGGTAAAAAAAAGATAAAAAAAGAAGCGGCTATTGACCGCTTTTTCATTGCCCCCCACTATCCGGGTTGTCTTCTTATCACTTTATCGCTTGCAATTACAACAAAAAGCCAGCCGTTAAGGCTGGTTTTTTGCATAGCGTCCCAGGAGAGATTCGAACTCCCGACCGACGGCTTAGAAGGCCGCTGCTCTATCCGGCTGAGCTACTGGGACATAGTGTTATTATACTTATATTTTTAGCTGGCTGTCTCTTCCTCTACTAGCTAACTCAAGGAAGCGGGATGCGTCGAGACAACTCGCAGTGGATTCATAGATGTAATGCTCGTTGCTCTATCCGGCTGAGCTACTGGGACATGGTGTTATTTGCTACACTCCTATTTTTTCGATGCTGCCTCTTCCTCTACGAGCTGGCTCAAGGGAAGCCAGATGCATCGAGGCAATGTTCTAACAGTTTTTAATGATATTGCGACAACTAGAAGCAAGAAAAAAAAGCGGGTGATGGGAATCGAACCCACGACGTCAGCTTGGGAAGCTGAAGTTTTACCACTAAACTACACCCGCACAATTGGAGGCGGCACCCGGATTCGAACCGGGGATGAAGGTTTTGCAGACCTCTGCCTTACCACTTGGCTATGCCGCCAAGAAAAGCGGAAGACGGGACTCGAACCCGCGACCCCCACCTTGGCAAGGTGGTGTTCTACCACTGAACTACTTCCGCAATTGGCTGGGCTAGCTGGATTCGAACCAGCGCATCACGGAGTCAAAGTCCGTTGCCTTACCACTTGGCTATAGCCCAATGTATCATCATTTCATCGCTTGCTAAACTTCATTTTAAGGTTTATACAGGGGCAGTAGGAATCGAACCCACACCGGAGGTTTTGGAGACCTCTGTTCTACCATTAAACTATGCCCCTATATCATATCATTCGAACCGCCAATCCAAAGGGAGCGGATTTACACTCTTCGAAGTCTATCCACTTCCCTACCTATCCCAACTAAGCATGAAATATTTAACTTACCGTTCTAATGGAATTTAAAACTCTACATGACTAAAGTCAAGAGTTTTCGTATTTACTCTTTAATATACATTATGTATAAAAGTTATGTATATGTATGTAAACTCTTCTCATGGTCGGGAAGACAGGATTCGAACCTGCGACCCCATGGTCCCAAACCATGTGCTCTACCAAGCTGAGCTACTTCCCGAAATGGCGCGCTCGAGAGGACTCGAACCCCTAACCTTCTGATCCGTAGTCAGACGCTCTATCCAGTTGAGCTACGAGCGCACATTACTTTATGAAGCGAAAGACGGAACTTAAAACTCATAATTCCTATCTTGGCAAGACGGCGTTTTACCACTAAATTACTTCTATTTTACATATGTTCATTCCCTCAAAACTAGATAACCGTCTGTTTGGAAGAAGCCGTTTTGCATAGGCGGCCTACGCTTTTCCGTTGTCTAGCTCCTAGCGTCCTCCACTTTTCGCTTTGTCTAGCTCCGGTGCCTAGCTCTCTTGCGCCAAATAACCTTCTCCCTTGAGGTGCAAGCACCTCTACGGGTGAAGAACATTTGGCTTCGAGAGCTAAGCGCGGCACCTCCGCTTTTCGCTTGGTTAAGTCCTCGATCGATTAGTATCCGTCAGCTCCACGTGTCGCCACGCTTCCACCTCGGACCTATCGACCTCGTCATCTTCGAGGGATCTTACTCGCTTGACGCGATGGGAAATCTCATCTTGAGGGGGGCTTCACGCTTAGATGCTTTCAGCGCTTATCCCTTCCGCACATAGCTACCCAGCGGTGCCCCTGGCGGGACAACTGGTACACCAGCGGTGCGTCCATCCCGGTCCTCTCGTACTAAGGACAGCTCCTCTCAAATTTCCTGCGCCCGCGACGGATAGGGACCGAACTGTCTCACGACGTTCTGAACCCAGCTCGCGTACCGCTTTAATGGGCGAACAGCCCAACCCTTGGGACCGACTACAGCCCCAGGATGCGATGAGCCGACATCGAGGTGCCAAACCTCCCCGTCGATGTGGACTCTTGGGGGAGATCAGCCTGTTATCCCCGGGGTAGCTTTTATCCGTTGAGCGATGGCCCTTCCATACGGAACCACCGGATCACTAAGCCCGACTTTCGTCCCTGCTCGACCTGTCCGTCTCGCAGTCAAGCTCCCTTGTGCCTTTGCACTCTACGAATGATTTCCAACCATTCTGAGGGAACCTTTGGGCGCCTCCGTTACCTTTTGGGAGGCGACCGCCCCAGTCAAACTGCCCACCTGACACTGTCTCCCACCCCGATAAGGGGTGCGGGTTAGAATTTCAATACCGCCAGGGTGGTATCCCACCGGCGCCTCCACCGAAGCTGGCGCTCCGGCTTCTCAGGCTCCCACCTATCCTGTACAAGCGATACCAAAATTCCATATCAGGCTGCAGTAAAGCTCCACGGGGTCTTTCCGTCCTGTCGCGGGTAACCTGCATCTTCACAGGTAGTATGATTTCACCGGGTCTCTCGTTGAGACAGTGCCCAAGTCGTTACACCTTTCGTGCGGGTCGGAACTTACCCGACAAGGAATTTCGCTACCTTAGGACCGTTATAGTTACGGCCGCCGTTTACTGGGGCTTCGGTTCGCACCTTCAGCCTTGCGGCTTAAGCGCTCCCCTTAACCTTCCAGCACCGGGCAGGTGTCAGCCCCTATACTTCGCCTTTCGGCTTCGCAGAGACCTGTGTTTTTGGTAAACAGTCGCTTGGGCCTTTTCACTGCGGCTCTCTCGGGCTCATCACCCAAGAGAGCACCCCTTCTCCCGAAGTTACGGGGTCATTTTGCCGAGTTCCTTAACGAGAGTTCTCCCGCGCACCTTAGGATTCTCTCCTCGCCTACCTGTGTCGGTTTGCGGTACGGGCACCTCTCACCTCGCTAGAGGCTTTTCTTGGCAGTGTAGGATCGGGGACTTCGGGACCGATGGTCCCTTCGCCATCACGGCTCAGCCTTTGCGCCAGACGGATTTGCCTATCTGGCAGCCTAACCGCTTGGACAGGCTATTCCAGCAGCCTGCTCGCCCTACCTTCCTGCGTCCCCCCATTGCTCAAACGGTGAGGAGGTGGTACAGGAATCTCAACCTGTTGCCCATCACCTACGCCTTTCGGCCTCGGCTTAGGTCCCGACTAACCCTGAGCGGACGAACCTTCCTCAGGAAACCTTAGGCTTTCGGTGCAGAGGATTCTCACCTCTGTTTTCGCTACTCACACCGGCATTCTCACTTCTAAGCGCTCCACGAGTCCTTCCGGTCCCGCTTCGGCGCGCTTAGAACGCTCCCCTACCGATGACCAATGGTCATCCCACAGCTTCGGTGGCACGTTTAGCCCCGGTACATTTTCGGCGCAGAGTCACTCGACCAGTGAGCTATTACGCACTCTTTAAATGATGGCTGCTTCTAAGCCAACATCCTGGTTGTCTGGGCAACTCCACATCCTTTTCCACTTAACGTGCACTTTGGGACCTTAGCTGGTGGTCTGGGCTGTTTCCCTCTCGACCACGGATCTTATCACTCGTAGTCTGACTCCCAAGGATAAGTCGTTGGCATTCGGAGTTTGACTGAGTTCGGTAACCCGATGAGGGCCCCTAGCTCAATCAGTGCTCTACCTCCAAGACTCTTCCCTTGAGGCTAGCCCTAAAGCTATTTCGGGGAGAACCAGCTATCTCCAGGTTCGATTGGCATTTCACCCCTACCCACACCTCATCCCCGCACTTTTCAACGTACGTGGGTTCGGGCCTCCAGTAGGTGTTACCCTACCTTCACCCTGGACATGGGTAGATCACCTGGTTTCGGGTCTACGACGACGTACTTAACGCCCTATTCAGACTCGCTTTCGCTGCGGCTCCGTCTCTTCGACTTAACCTCGCACGTCATCGTAACTCGCCGGTTCATTCTACAAAAGGCACGCCATCACCCATAAACGGGCTCTGACTACTTGTAGGCACACGGTTTCAGGTTCTCTTTCACTCCCCTTCCGGGGTGCTTTTCACCTTTCCCTCACGGTACTGGTTCACTATCGGTCACTAGGGAGTATTTAGCCTTGGGAGATGGTCCTCCCTGCTTCCGACGGGATTCCCCGTGTCCCGCCGTACTCAGGATCCACTCGGGAGGGAACGAAGTTTCGACTACAGGGCTGTCACCTTCTCTGGCGGGCCTTTCCAGACCGCTTCGTCTACCCCGTTCCTTTGTAACTCCCATCATGAGTGGTCCTACAACCCCAAGAGGCAAGCCTCTTGGTTTGGGCTGTTCCCGTTTCGCTCGCCGCTACTCAGGGAATCGCGGTTGCTTTCTTCTCCTCCGGGTACTTAGATGTTTCAGTTCCCCGGGTGTGCCCTCCATACCCTATGGATTCAGGTATGGATACTGCCCCATTACGGGCAGTGGGTTTCCCCATTCGGACATCTCCGGATCAACGCTTGCTTACAGCTCCCCGAAGCGTTTCGGCGTTTGCCCCGTCCTTCATCGGCTCCTAGTGCCAAGGCATCCACCGTGCGCCCTTTCTAACTTAACCATGCGAAAACAGCTTCATGCTTGCCGCCTTCGCTTCTCGGCTTCTTCCTATGTCTAGCTTCGGCGCCTAGCCCCTCACGGTCGCTTCGGTCCTGCTGTGGCGGCAATAGCCTCCTCGCAGGCCCTCCAGCGCCTATCGGGGCTAACCGCGGCGCCTCCGCTTTTCTTCTCGGTTATCTAGTTTTCAAGGAACGAAGCTACTACTTTGAGTTCGCTTCTCTGCAGCTTTGTGCCGAGGAACCTAACTCCCTCGAACCTGCTTGTAGACGCAGGCACA